>JAZDGT010000044.1:0-65817 GCA_043806635.1 Methanobacteriota archaeon
GATGGTTATTGCGTACAGGTAGAGTTTATGTTTCATGTCTTTATCATACCCCCCAAATTTTGTTACAATATTATCTATAGCTTCAAATATAAATACTTTATGCAAAAAATACGAGTTTTGAACCAAAATACATCTATACAAACACTAAAAGCTCCATTTAACAGGTTTAATGTTTTAAGATAAAAAAATGCATTAAAGTACAAAAATGTACATAAAATAAAATCAGAAAAAAAACAGGACCATCTAAACACACCAAGGATAAATTTTTATAGAATCAGAAAATGATACCAAAGGAAACGATATTATGACGCCACCACCGCAATACCGACCAGAACATACATGGGATGCTATCGCCGAAAGTTTCGATAAAACAAGAAAAAAACCATGGAAACAATGCCTAGATTTCATCGAAACACTCCCAAAAAATGCACTAGTCGCAGATATCGGATGCGGCAATGGCAGGCACCTCCTCCCCTGTGCGCAGTACTGTAGACAAATCATCGGAATAGACATCTCAAGAAAATTCCTCCAAATAACACGTAAAAAAACAAGAGAAAAAAAATTATCCAATGTTGAATACCTCCAAGGAAATCTCACCGCACTCCCTCTCAAAAATGATAGTCTTGATGCGGTACTTTATATTGCTGCGATACACACAATTCAAGGAAGAGAACAACGAATAGGTTCATTGAAAGAAGTACACAGAATATTAAAACCTCAAGGGATAGTATTCATCAGCGTCTGGTCACGTTGGCAAGAGGCATATAAAAAATATTTTATTAAACAATGGTTTCTACGAAAAAAGAATGACGAATTCGGAGATATTATAATTCATTGGAAACAACAACGATTGAATATACCCAGATTCTATCATTTATATAGTAAACGGGAATTTGTCAAAGATGTCCACCGAGCAGGATTCCATATTGAGCGCATACAATGCGTTAACCTATGTTCACGGAATTCACCGGACAATTTCTTTATCACCGCACGGAAAAACGCTTAGAAAAATATTTGACGAATTTCTTACCGGCTAAATGGTCAAATACAAGGAAAAAAGAGTTGTTCGGGAGATTCCGAACAAAAACAAACAGTATTTAAATAAAACAAGAGATAAGTCTATATACCGAGAAGTATGACAAAAATTACCCTTGATCGAGAAACCTTCAGAGCGCTTGCTTCAGATACCCGGTTAGAGATCCTCAAAGTTCTAGATGGAAAAAAACTGAGTTTAAATGATATTATGCGTTCAACGTCGTTGAATAAAGCCACACTGCATGAGCATTTATCGAAGTTGAATGAGGCAGGATTGGTGAAACGACAGGAGCGCGAAGGGCATAAATGGGTGTATTATCGTCTCACATGGAAAGGGGAGAGTCTGCTTCATCCAGAGAATACTCGTATTGTTGTGTTGTTTACTACAACGTTTGTTGTGTTATGGGTAGGAATACTGCAGTTGATTGCGTATGTGAAAGGGACGTTTACGAATATTCGATACGATATTTTCAGCGTAGGGCAGGATACATTGCTGATGAATGAGGCAGATACACAATATCTTACAAACTATTCTTATGCGCCTTCAGCAGGTTCAGGTGTTCCGCTGGTTCTACCTGAAAATCTTCAAAAAATCCTGAGTTTTATTAATGATGGAAAAAGTGCAATGGCTGAGAGAGCGTCTTCGATCCCTCTTAGTAAGAATCTGTCTGCTATTCAAACTGACGATACTGTTTTTGATTCTACCATACCAGGTATGAGGTACGTGGTGGATAAATCAGAAGGAGTACTTCATGCGGTGTATCAAGATCCGGTATTGCTGTATATTGCGATTGCGTGTTTTCTCATTTTTACGGTTGTGCTCTGTGTCTCTCTCTGGAGATTGTGGGAGAATAGGGCGGCTAAACTCTGAGTGTGGTTTCTGTATCTTTTAACGAGTAAAAAAAGATATATGTTTTTATATTAGATACCGAGTAGTGTTATTGTTTTTGCTTCTTAGTGTCGAGGTCGATATCGAAGAAATCAAATAAGGTTTTTTGCATCTGCCATCACCCAATAGGCAATAATAATGAGGTAGATTATATGCTTTTCGATTTCAATGGAAGTATAGGAATATTTTTTTTCATGTGATTGGTATTGTGGCTATTTTGACATTTCGTCATTTTTTTAAGAAAACTATATAAACCAGTAATGACAAATAGTATCATGATAGTAAATATCAATATTGGGTCTTACCTCAAAAGGTGAACAACACGTACCAAAACAACGCCCTAAAAACCCTTTCTGATCAACCGTTGGTGGGAGGACGATAAACGCATGCCTGCCATAGCCATCATACTCATCGGCTTTGTCGCAGGACTCTTCGCAATGATCGTCATAAATATCTATAAACAAGTCTTCAAAACCATGAAAAAAGATTTATAAAGACAAGGCTAAAAAAAAACTAACCCCCCAACCCTCCCTATTTTAAAAAAAACAAAAAAAAAGAATAACGATTTATTTTTTTTTCCTATCTGAAAGAATACAAGGTTATTCGTACGGTGCGGCATCCTTCAACAAATCAACATGAGACAGAATCATCCGACGGCAACAATACCGATCCAAACCCAAGTTATCTAATATCTGCTGCGGTGTCTCCGGAGGTTTCTGACCAGCATCCACCGCCTTACGATAGACATCATATCGTTTCTTATAGTCTTCATATAATTGACCGATCACTTTCCCACAGGTAAAACATCTAACGGGTATAATCACACACATCACCTATATGATTTCTGTCTTTTCTTTCTCGCCCCTCGACCCAGAGGTTTTTTCGACTCTTTAATACGAGAATCATTGACTAATAAACCTCGATCATAACTTAAAAAAGACGCTTTCAATCCCGCGTCTCCAGTAAACTCAACTAAACCTCGTGCAATCGCGGTACGCACTGCATTTGCTTGACTCATGTACCCGCCACCTTGAACACATACATCGATATCAACCTTATCAGCATATGCATCTGCGATCTGTAATGGTTCAACGATACGCCAACGCGCAATCTCAGGTTCATACAACTCCACTGGTTTTTTATTTATCCTGATACGACCGATACCCTTCTGAACGGTTGCTTTCGCAATCGCCGTCTTTCGCTTCCCCGAGGTGTTCACAAGTTTTTTTGCCATATTAGAATCGTGCTCCTAAATATCTTGTCAATTCTTCAACGGTAATATATTCAACAGGTTGTTTCTGTGCGACCTTGACCGTCTCTAAAGTCTGTCCTTCGAACTCTTTCGGAACGCCAATATAACATTTCAATCGTTTAAATGCTGTTCTTCCATGAGAGGATTGATACGGTATCATCCCTCGAATCGTCCGTTTCAGCATAGCATCAGGCATCCGTGGGAAAAACGGACCTTTCCGATACGTTCCCATATTTCTTTTTTCAAGATACTGCGATTTTATAAGGGATTTTTTTCCCGTGATAATCGCTTTTTCTGAGTTCACCACTGCGATCTCTTCACCGTTCAATAACCGTTTCGCTACCTGCGTTCCCAGTCGACCAAGCACGGCACCATCTGCATTAATCACTACAACCATAGTTATCCCACTATCCGTATATTTTTCCCTGTCGGGTTCTTCTTCATTAATTCTTCTAAAGTCAGGTGTTTTCCACCAGCTTTTTTTATCTTCTCTACTGATTTCTCAGAAAACGACCACGCTGCTATCGTTACTTTTTTCGTAAGCGTACCCGCAGAAAGGACTTTCCCGGGTATAAGCGCAGTCTCTTTTTCGCTAACATAGCGTTCTATTTTTGTGAGATTCACCACCGGCCAATTCCGTAATGGTTTTTCTAACCGTACTGCGATATCTTTCCACAGAGGAACTTTCTGTTCATATGATGCTTTTTTTAACTCCTCTATGAGTGAGAGTAACATCGGATTTGTTTTTTTTATTCTCCTAGCCATAAGGGGTATTCTCCAGGATATGCGAAGAGTAGTGAAAGAGCGCAGTATTTATAAGATTTGTGGGAGAACAACAGTCGTTTTCGCCAGCAAATTTCAGATTACTTGTATAGTACGCTTATTTATAAGGGGTGAACTAGAGGTTTATTTGGATAAAGGAGAAGGGAAAACGTGAGAAGAAGCGAGAGAACTCCGAGTATTATAAATGGGACTGAAATACCATACAGATCAGAGATAACACCACTGAGAAAAAGACCGAGAGCACCTCCACCTGTTTGAAGGGTAAACGTGATACCGAATGTTCTTCCTTCAACGGATTCATGCGTGATTTCTGACACATAGGAAAATAATGCAGGATATGTTAAAAACACGGAGATACCTAAGCAAACCATGATCATAATAAGGATGAGGATATGGGTGAATTGAGTGAGAAGTATCCCCATTATTCCTAAGATGAAATAAGAATATATAACAACGGTTCTTCTTCCAAGAATGGTGTTTATTCTCCCATAAAAGATCGATGCGGTTCCGCCGATACCAATCCAGATTGCGACAATGAAACCAATCATCGGTAAGGGAATCGTCGTCCGTTCCTGTAGAAGAAGGGGGTAATAACTTATGATAACTCCCCATGCTGACCCACTGATCATGAATGCAGGGATTATCCGTTTTATTCGTTTCAAAAAATGAATACTTTCTGAGTACGCATCCCGGAAAGTCTGCCTCTGTTTTTTTTGAGGGATGGAGAGCAGATGCGGATCAAGTCGTCTTGTTAATGATAAACCGAAAAATAATCCGAATACTCCTATGATTGCCCAGAGATACAGAGTAAAATCAATACTTAATGTCTGAGAGAGTGACAGAGTGGTTGCGACCGCGATGAAGGAACATATATCTGCTGCTCCGCTTTGGATACCCATCGCCCAATCTAAACGGTTTTTTTTAAAAATCCGTGAGATCCAGCCGATACCGATTGGATGAAAAAAACTCGTAGAAAAACGCAGGAAAAAAATAAAGATCATAAGCGTATAAAAATCGATGCTTTGTGCGAGAAAAAGAAGGGAAATACTCGTCAGAAAAACTCCTAGGGAGAGGAGGGATCGAGTGTTTTTCCCATCAGCGGCTCTCCCGATAAGGAGTTGAGCGATGAGGGTGATAAATAATCCTCCACCAGTAATAATTCCAACTTGAGTATATGTCAAAGAGTATACTGTTTTAAAAATCGGGAAAAGAATGGACATAACCGCAAGAGGGCCATCAGTTATCGCATGATAGAAACTGACGGTTGATAAGACACGAAATTTTTCATCCATAGAACCAAGAATGGGAAATACAAAATCAGTTATATTAACTCATAGAGTGAACGGTTAAATACCGCGAGAAGGATTGGGTGTTTCATATGGTTGAGAGAATCCCAAGAGTCACCGTTGATGGTTTCATTTATGAGTCAAATCGTGTGTTGTTAATTAGAAGAAAAAACCCCCCATTCCAAGGGAGGTGGGCACTTCCTGGTGGTTTTATAGAATATGGGGAGACCACAGAAGAAGCAGTTGTTCGAGAAGTCTTGGAAGAAACCGGTTTGAAAACACGAGTGAAGAAGGTACTAGGGGTGTATTCTGACCCAAAGCGAGACCCACGAGGACATACAATAACCGTTGTCTATCTTTTAGAACAAATCAACGGTACTCTTACATCTGGTGATGACGCAGGTGATGTAAAGTTTTTTAACATCGATGATTTACCGGAGTTATCATTTGATCACGCAACAATCATCAATGATGCCCTACAAAAACAATCCTTGGAGATGTGAAAAAAATATGTTCTGTCCGAAATGTAAATCATTACTGTTTCCGAAAGATGATGACTTCGTCTGTCAACGATGTGGATATACACAGAAGAAAAAAGGAAAAAACATTGTTGTTTCAAAACAGAAAGAAAAAGAAATGGTAGTTTTAGAAGGGAAAATCGATATTTTACCGAAAACACGCGCTGCATGTCCGAAATGTAATAATCGAGAAGCATACTGGGTGTTACGTCAAACGCGAAGTAGTGATGAACCGGAGACACGTATTTATACCTGTACGAAATGCAATCATACATGGAGAGCATATTAAGGAGAATACACCCTTTTTTCCTAAATACTTTGGAACGCTTCTTTCACAGTCTGTTGTTCTTTTTTATCCTGTTTTTTCAGAACGCTGAAGAGATATGTGAGGAAAAACGATAACGGAAGCCCTATGAAAATAGGATCTAACATGTTGATAGTGTATTCACTAACCAGTGAGGATCCAAGAATTGTTGGCGCGGTTTTAAAATAGATCAGGATGTACCAGAGCATAGTGAAAATAAACCCTCCGAGCATCCCCGCCCATGCACCGGCTCTACTTGTTTTGCGCCAATACAGCATAAACGTGTAGGGTGCAAGGAACGTACACGCCATCAACCCAAAGAAAAACGAGGTGATAAACGCGACTCGATCAGGGGGGGAAAGAGAGATGACTAATGTCGCACCAACAACAATAATGGTAGCAAAACGTGTCACTTTTATTGATTTTTCACCGGACAACCCTTTTTTCATTCCCTTCTCATAGACATCTCTTCCAATGGAACAACCTGCGGTATGGAATAGTGCACTCGCCGTGGACATCGCCGCTGCAAGTATAGCAAAAAGGAATAAGACAACAAACCACTGGGGGAATAACTGGTTAACTATCACGGGAACAACAGCATCTGGATTCGCCACAGCGACACCCGCAACAATCTTCGTCGGGTACATAATCCCATTATTCACCATCAACACGTTACACAAGGGACCAATACTGAACGCAGCGAAGGTCATAATCAATATGAATATCCCCCCATAGGGTATTGCGAGACGTAATGCTTTCTCATTTTTTGCCGTAAGATATCTCGTTATCAGCTGAGGCTGAGCAAGAACACCAATACCCACACCAAAGATAAGGGTTAAAATCATCATGAACGGTTTTGATAAAAAGGGTGGCATAGAGGTTAATCCATTTGGAGCTTGTGTCGCAGCAGGGCTCCCAATACTTGTGAGGATCTCAGGGGTTAAACTTGCAGCAGCCTCATGAGCTGGAATAACTCCTCCAAGCATCGCATAAATACCAATCGTAAGAATAAGCATACCGACAAGCATCAGGACACCCTGAATCGCATGAGTCCACATCACCGCATATAAACCACCCACCAAGAGATAAGCCCCAACGATTATGGTAAAAATAATGACACAGACTTCATAAGGAATCCCGAAGGTGACCTGAAACAATGAAGATATCGCAAGAAAAACAGCCGAGGTATACGCTACCATAAACACAGCGATAATTAACCCTGAAGTCATCTGTAGTTTTCTTGAATTAAACCTGTTTCCAAGAATCTCAGGTAACGTCATAGCATTCAATGAAAGACCCATTTTTCGTGTACGAAAACCATAGACAACAAACGCGATGAGAATACCAACAAATATGTTAAGAAAAGACAGCCAGAGAATCGAATGCCCATAGACCGATGCGATACCAGAAAAACCGATCAACGCAACAGCACTAATAAATGTTGCACCATAAGAAAACGCGATAACAAGAGCCCCCATTTTTCTCCCGGCGACATAGTAGTCCTCAGCGGTTTTTGTTTTCTTATACCCAAAATATCCAAGAACAATAAACATGAGTGAAAACAACACCATGAAAAAAGCAAAAAAGATGATATCCATTTACTCTCCCTCCTCCGTTTCCTGATCTTTTTTCGTTGGTCGCTTGGGTACGGGTTTTTCATCGGTTTTTTTTAGAAACTGATAATACACCCCATATACAATACAGAGTATCGCTGCTAAGATTGTCCCTATCCACGCAGTAAACACTACTGGATCCATACCAAATATAAAGCTCATGTTTTTTTCTCCCCCGAATGAATTATTCAATTCATTGTTTTATAATAAACCGCTGAAACATTTTCCCAGTATAATATATTTCTTATTTTTACAAAATCATTATATCATGATAATTTATTCATGGCGAACAGTGAAAGAGGTTTTTCATGTCTGATACATTTTGGGATTCAACCATTGAAACATTACCATTGAATAAATTAAAAGAATTACAACTTCAGCGGTTAAAAAAACTGGTTCATTACATCTATAAAACCAACAAATTCTATCATACTAACTTCAAAGAGAGAAAAATAAACCCCGAAGATCTCCATACATTGAAAGATATTGAAAAACTCCCGTTTTTAACAAAACAAGATTTGAGAAAATATTACCCTTTTGGGTTGGTGTGTACTCCTCTTGATGATGTCGTAGAGGTTCATGCATCCTCAGGGACAACAGGAAAACCAGTTGTTGGTCCATATACAAGGAACGATGTGGAATTATGGGGTGAAGTCATGGCTCGTTCCCTCTGGGCGAATGGGCTTCGGAAAAACGATATTCTACAGAATTCGTATGGCTATGGGTTGTTCACGGGTGCGCATGGGTTTGAAAAAGGTGCCCAGAAAATTGGGGCAATGGTTATCACGATCAGTTCTGGAAACACAGAGCGGCAGATAGATGTGATGAAGGATTTCGGGACGACTGCTCTTGCGTGTACTCCCTCCTATTCATTGCATATTGCTGAAGTCGCTGAGGAAAATGGGTTAGATCCACAAAAAGATTTTAAACTACGCCTTGGGCATTTTGGTGCAGAATCCTGGAGTCAAGAAATGAGAACAACAATAGAGAAACGATGGGGAATCATTGCTCATGAACACTATGGTTTGACTGAATTGATCGGGCCTGGTGTTGTCTCAGAATGCGAACAGAAAAAACTGCACATAAACGCAGATCATTTCCTCCCGGAGATAATCGATCCTCAGACAGGAGAAACCCTCGGACCTGATGAAGAGGGGGAACTCGTGTTTACCACACTGACGAAAGAAGCGTTTCCTGCTCTTCGATTTCGGACTCGAGATCTGGCATCTTTTAGTGAAGAGCTGTGTGATTGTGGACGTACCTTGCCGATTCAATCACGAATAAAAGGAAGAAGCGATGACATGATGAAAGTAAAAGGGGTCATCGTTTTTCCATCACAGATCGAAGCAGCCCTTATGAACGTCAGCGGAGTGAGTGATAATTACCAAATAGTCAAAACGAAAAAAGAGGATAAAATTGTATTATCTGTTGAAGTAGAACCATCTGAGGAACGATACAAAGAAGGACACCTTGATGAACTCGAAAAACAAATTGAAGCTGCCATTTACCGTATTTTGAATTTAAACATCCCTGTAAATACTCTACCACCAAAAACCTTACCTCGGAGTACAGGAAAAGCAAAGAGAGTCATTGAACGATAACCTATTCACGAAAAAAAAGAGGAGACGAGTAATGATCGAATTTTTAGAAGCAGTTCTTCCCTATATTAAAGGTCTTTGGACTCTTCCCTGGATACTAATTGGTTTTCTCGTAACACTGCTGCTTTCCCGGTTTTTCGATGAAGAAAAAATAAATATGGTGATGAAAAAAATCGGACTTATTCTCCTCTATTTTTTTGTACCACTATTACTGTTTAAAATATTTCTGAGTGTTGATTTCGGTCAGAAAGAACTAGAATTTACCGCAGTATGTGTTATCGTGTTTTCTTTCATGTATATCCTTGCTTATTTTTTCGCAGTATATAAATTAAAAAAAATGCATCAACCAAAAGAAACGAAGAACTATTTCCTAAAAACTGTGTTAACCAATCAGGGGCGAAGTTCAGCGTTTGTCGGCGGAGCCATGCTTGCGATATCCGAATGGTGGATTCCCGCTGCAATCTATATGAGTGTTGGAGCAATCTTCCTCTTTGCGTTCATCCCCTATATTCTCTCCTATTTCTATAAGAAAGACATGAAAACATCGGATAAGGACCCCGTACATCATGCGTTACCCTGGTACCTTCGCGTATTCCCTTGGTATCTTCTTTGTTTTGCTGCAGCTGCTATTCTGATTCATGGCATGACAGATATCACCCCAAGAAATTTGGGGGATTTTGGTATTGTTTTTGACTTCTTCACGTCGCTTACCATTCCTGCTGCACTCTACTATGTCGGGACTGGGATTCATCCCCATGATCTGAAAGTAGATGAGATGAAGAAATTGTTTAATGTTCATAAACAAAAGAAAAGTGATGATCATTGGGGAGGAGTACGAAATATTTTTTTCCTCACCGTTATACTTACCCCGCTTCTTACGGTTATCGTTTTATTCCCTTTATTACTCTTGCAGATCATACCAAAAGAATGGTTTTCTGTGATCATGATCAATTCAATACTGCCTATTACAAGCACGAATATGTTTCTGGTTCCGTATGGGATTGATAAAAAAATTACAGCCCATGCTATCACTTGGACGACTATCGTCTGCGTCCCGATTGTCGTATTACTCATCTATATTTTTTCAATTTATCTCTAATACAAAATCCAGACAAATAGGAGATAAGACAGTTACGAGCTCTTTCCGGTACCATTTGTACAGAACGCGGGTACTAGATGTACAACAAGGCTTTATTAGCATAAAACAGTAAGAATCAATTGATAACTATGTTGATTGTCGGGCAAGTCTCGAGTCAGGAAGAAGTCAACGAGATAACTTTTATTGCAAAACTTGTTGTGGTTGGTCAACGAGCACGTTTTCTTGCCAGTCAACAAAAAAATAAATAAGTTTCTTTTTTCTTCTGTCCTTCATTTTCATAAATCATATTTACTTGTGGAGATATTTTTTGTACAGTTTGACATTTTGTCACGAAAGATTTATATAGAAATAATGACAGATAATATCATGCTTAGAGAGAGCCGATGGGGACTTTGGTGTCTCGTCTGTTCTGGTGAGAGCGCTGGGGGCGTTTGGCGCCTGCCGGTGGCATCTCTCTCTAGGCCCGGTTTTGCCGGTTTTTACTAGCATATGTTTTTTCTATTGGGTGTTATGTAAAGGTATAAATCATTCAACTCTATTTACCGGTGGGGATTTCAAGATGAAGAAGGAAGAACTTATCCATCTTCTTAAGGAATGTAAAGCGATACAGTTTGGACATTTTATTCTCACCTCAGGGGCAACAAGTGACTACTATATTGATATAAAAAAAGCGAGTACAAACCCAGATATTCTTAAAAAAATTGGAGAAGCCATGTCGGAATATACCGAAGGATATGATGTGCTCGCAGGTATGGAGCTTGGTGCGGTCCCTCTTGTGGTTGCGCTCTCGTTAGAAACTGGTATCCCTTATGTGATTATTCGAAAGGAAAAAAGGGAGCACGGAACTGGAAAACAAATCGAGGGGGGAGACGTGACTGATAAACATGTGCTGATTGTTGAGGATGTGACGACAAGCGGCGGATCAGTAGTCAAGACTATTAATATTCTGCGGGAGAACAAAGCCCTTGTTGACACCGTTGTTTGTGTGGTTGATCGAGAGAGTGGAACCCAAGAGAAAATGAACAACTTGGGAATACAATTTATTCCGTTACTCAGTGTGAGTGATATCTTAAAAGAGAAACAACATTAGATGTATCGTAACAACGACATTATGGAGTAGAGGTTGAACCATGAAAGTATTAGTTGTTGGTGGTGGTGCTCGAGAACATGCGATATGCGATGCGGTTGCTCGATCAAAAGACGCAACATTATATTCAGTGATGAGTAACCTGAATCCTGGGATAGAACGACTTGCTACGAAACATGTGATTGAAAAAGAAACACAGGTGGATCGCGTCGTCGAATTTGCGGACCAGGAGAAGATTGATCTCATTCTTATTGGACCAGAAGCTCCTCTGGAAGCTGGTTTAGTTGATGCGTTACAAAATAAAGGTATCAAGGTCTGTGCACCAACGCAGGCTGCTGCACGGATTGAAACCGATAAAGAATGGATGCGTGCGCTTCTAAAAAACCATAAGATACCGGGTCAGGTGCACTGTGAAAGTGTTATCGATGTTAAGAAAGCAAAAGAGTTTATTGATTCATTGGAATCCAATGTTGTTATAAAACCTATTGGGCTAACTGGAGGGAAAGGTGTTCGAGTCGCTGGTGATCATTTCAATGGTGCTGATGAAGCATTAGCGTATGTGAAAGAGGTTATTGAGAAGAAGATTGGTGGTGCTGCAAAAGTCTTGTTGGAAGAAAAACTTGAAGGCGAGGAGTTTACGTTGCAGGCGTTTTCTGATGGTTCTCGAATTCGTACATTACCTGCGGTTCAGGATCATAAACGGTTATTGCCTGACGATTTTGGGCCGAATACAGGAGGTATGGGATCGTATTCGTGTATGAATGGGCTGCTTCCGTTTTTGTCCCAGAAAGAGTATGATAGTGGAACCCGGATTTTACAGCAGGTCATCCATGCCTTAAATCGGGAAGGAAACCCGTATATTGGTCCTATTTATGGTCAATTTATCCTGACGAAAGATGGTGTGAAAGTGATTGAGTTTAACGCTCGGTTTGGCGACCCAGAAGCAATGAATGTATTACCGTTGCTACAAAATGATTATGTCGAGTTATGCACTGCGATGCTTGAGGGTAAGCTCAGTGAAAATCCTTTAGAAGTTGAGAGAAAATCGACGGTGTGTAAATACGTGGTTCCTGAGGGGTACGGTGTGAAAAGCATGGTTGGTGAAAAAATCCAGGTTGATGAGTCGGCGATTACGAAAGTTGGGGCGAAATTGTTTTATGCTTCGGTGAATAAGAAAGATAGTGATATTGTGACGTTGTCGTCTCGTTCTCTTGCGATTGTTGGTATTGCTGATGATGTTGATGCTGCTGAGCGTCTCTGTGAACAAGGGCTTTCTCATGTGAAAGGTGATCATATTTTTATCAGGCATGATGTGGGGACGAAACCATTACTTGAAAAACGAGTTCGTCATATGAATAGGATTCGTGAGAGAAAATGACCGAAGGAATTTTTGCGTATTTTATAGGGACGGCGGGTTCAGGGAAATCAACGCTGGTGGCGACGATGAGTAGTTGGTTTAAGCTTCGAGGGTTAGACACCGTTTTAGTGAATCTTGATCCGGGTGCAGAAAAACTCCCATATACTCCTGATGTAGATATCCGTGATTGGATTTCGTTGAAGGAGGTGATGGAGTCGTATGAGCTGGGACCAAATGGTGCTCAGATCGCGTGTGCGGACATGATTGCGTTGAATATGGATGATGTAAAAGAGAGTATTGAATCGTTTAAATCAGATTATATTCTGATGGATACCCCGGGTCAATTGGAGTTATTTGTTTTTCGAGAAGCAGGAAAATACACAGTGAAGTTACTTCATCCTGAGAAATCAGTGATTTGTTATCTTATTGATCCCGCGTTAGCCAAATCAGCATCGGGATTCGCAACACAATTATTGTTGTCGTTAACGACGAATTTTCGGTTGAATCAATCGCAGATTAATATTTTAACAAAAACTGATTTGTTAACAGATGAAGAGTTAGAATCTATTGAGAAATGGTCATGTGACTCTGAGGAGTTATATGGTGCGGTGATTGCTGAAGAACCTAGTGTGTATCAACAGATGAGTGAAGGTCTTATTCAGTTGATGAGGGAGTTCGGGGGTCATACCCAGTTGATTCCGACTTCGAAGGAGAAATTTTTCGGTGTGGAGGATGTGTATAACACGATTCAACTGTTATTTGAGGGTGGGGAAGATAAGATGAAGGATTAACCACTTAACAAAAAAGGGGGGGTTAGGTGGTTTTAATCGTGCCTAGGACTGGCTCATAAATAAGTCCTTTATCCATGAGTGCGGTAAGAGCTTCTTCGATTTGTTCTTCAGATAACCCTGTTTTTTTACATTTTTTCATGATCTCATCCCAGGCTGCTCCATTCTCACCTTCGAGCTCATGGATAATTCGTAGAACAGATTTTTCGGCATCTTCTGTTTCAGGTTCATCCGCTGATGGTTCTTCTGTTGGAGGTTCTTCTTTTTTTCGTTTCTTTTCTTTTTCTACTGGTTTGTTTTCTATGGGTGTTTCTTTTTTCTCTGTTTTTTTTGGTTTTTTTATTTCTTTTGGTTTTTCTCGTTTGGGGTAGAGGTATTGAAGGGATTCCTGTACCGAGGTTACATATTTACGGATATCAATAGTTGGGTATTGTTTTAATGCGGTGACGACACCTTCAGATAATATTTTACTATAGCCGAGTTTCCGTAAATCATACGCGTTCGGGGGATTCATTTTCTTTCCTTCAAGGATGGCACTGATTCGTTCCTTAGTTTGTAACCCGGTTTCCACGATCCATCGGTCACGTATCTCAGCAGTTACTTCATAGACGATCTCAGGGCGAATAGAGACGTACAGTTCTCCACCTTCAGGAGTGTACGTACGGGCTTTACCGATGACAGCGACGAATGCTGGTACATCGATGTGGGATAAATTTGTGGTTGCTTCTGGTTGATATTGCCCAGAGTACAACGTGAATACCCCCGTGGGGTCAGAGAGGTGCGCACGAAGGAGTTCACCACCCTCCTTCACATTTTCAACATCAGTGAGTACACCAATGATGAATACACGGTTAATCTTCGCACCTAACGGTGTAATCAGATACGAGGGGGTTTTTTCACCGGAGCCTTTTATTTCAACGGTCGCATCGTTATATTCCCCTGCGAATACGCGCCATGCAGGTTCTCGTTTCATCATTGGAACTCCTCCAGTTCATGAAGCAGTCTCTCAGATTCTGATGCGATATCGAAATCAGCGAATCGGACTTGTTTCGCGATAATGGTCGTTCCATATTGATCCCCAAGCGCGTTCCCTTGAAGGGTGAGACGATGCCCAAACAACAATGAGTACAGCTCCCGTATCACCAAGGTATTCCCCTCATTTTGATTCGCGATTTGTTTCCACTCGTCAAGGGTTTTTCCTAGGAGTTGTTCGGTTGTTTCCCGTCCAATCGTACTTGTCACCGTACCTGTTCCATCATCAAGTATGAGTTTCACGCGGAAATCAATCTCCCCGTTTACGGTTCCATGTGTTGAACAATTTGAATCTTGAAGAACTCGTTTACATTCAGGGCATCGGAGAATTACACCAGATCCATCACGAATCTCTATGACGGTTCCTTCTACCAGGACGTCGAGCGCTCCGCGTTTTTCAACAAGATCATGTAACGAAAGCTGTTGTGTCGTCACATCCTTTTTCGAGATAAGATTTGCATCAAGTTTTTCCACGGTTGCTTTTTCATCAAAAGTAAGCTGTGGAACACCCTTCCAGGTTTTTACGTAGCCTCCGGAGATTTTCACGACGTCACCAGTTTTCAGATGAAAATCATGCCATGAGGTAAACTGTGCTTTACCAGTCTCATCGCCAATCATCCCAGAAAACACAGATTTTTTTACCTGATTCACTTCGACTTCTCGTACCGTGACGTCAAGAATCCTGCTAATTACTTCAATCGAACCAAGACCTGCTCGTAACTCGTTCACTTTATACTCTTTTGGTACGTAACTCGTCTCCGGGAGTTTCTCTTCATCGGTTTTTTCAACAACGGTTCGATCACCAAGATTAATCTGAACTGCGCTTTGCCATTCACGCGTATACGCATTCGCAATCTCGACGACAGTGCCTTTTTCTAAATTGAAATCCTTCCAAGCAGTAAAACTCATCGTCCCACTTTCGTCCCCGAGGATCCCATAGAAAATCTTCCGTTTCTCCCCTCGAGCAGTAATCTCTCTCTGGTTTACATTGAGTACTCTGCAGAGGAGATGTACATTCGGAAGACCAGGTTGTAAATCAACAATTAAAACACGCTCTGATGACACAGGAGTAACGGTTTTCGTATCACCACCAAACTTCTTCAACAACGTTTGTCTAGCATGCTCTAACGGGACACCATACTCTAAAAACTTACGAAGCTCTTTCTCAAGCTCTTCACGATTCACCTTTTTCTCAGCATCAGAACTCAGAGTATCAAGCATCTCATCGATGAACGATTCGATATCCACATCCGAATCAATAGCCATAGCCTTCTCCCCACCACAGTGATATGATAAGGGGATATATAAAATGCTCTGGTTTCGTAGAAGAATCTCATCTTATAAACTAACGAAAAAATTCGTCTTAAAACAATCCAATAATATTCCCGTCATCATCAATATCCATGTTCTCTGAACTCGGAGTACGGGGGAGACCAGGCATCGTCGTAATCTTACCAGTCATTGGTACCAGAAAACCCGCTCCTGCAGAGAACTTGATCTCCCGAACCGTGATCTTGAAATCCTTCGGTCGCCCCAACACCTTCGGGTCATCAGAAAGGGAATACGCGGTTTTCGCAATACAAATAGGAAGACCATCTAACTGCAGCTCCTGACACAGCTTCAAATCTTGCTCCGCAGTCACCGTATACACCACACGATCAGCACCATAAATATTCTTAGCAATAACCTCAATTTTCTTCTTCACCGGAAGATCAAGATCATATAAAAAATGAAACTGAGACGGAGTATTATGAATAAGACTCACGAGTTTCCCCCCAAGCTCAATACCGCCCTCACCACCCTGTTTCCAGACATCAACAACCGCAACAGGAACCTGCTTCGATACGCAATACTTCTCAACAAGATCAATCTCAGGGTTCTTATCACCAGGGAAACGATTCACTGCGACAATAACCGGGACGCCAAAAAGCTGGATATTCTCCAAATGCTTCTCAAGATTTAAGAGACCTCGTTGAATCGCAGCACTATCTGTTCCAGAGCCATGATGTTTTAACGCGCGAATACTCACCACAAGAACCACCGCATCAGGAGTGAGATTACCAATTCGACACACGATATCAAAAAACTTTTCCGCACCAAGATCAGACCCGAACCCTGCCTCAGTCACAAAATAATCAGAAAGCTTCAACCCCATCATGGTTGCGACGAGACTATTCGTCCCATGCGCGATATTCGCGAACGGACCACCATGCACAAACGCGGGAACACCCTCAAGCGTCTGCACAAGATTCGGCTTAATAGCATCCTTCAGAAGAACTGCCATCGCACCAACCGCTTTCAAATCCTGCGCGGTCACCGGCTCATTATCATAGGTATACGCGACAATCACTCGCGCGAGACGCTCCTTCAAATCCTTCAGATTCTTCGACAAACACAAAATCGCCATAATCTCAGACGCAGGAGTAATCGCAAACTCCACCTCATGCGGAACACCATCAGTCGGACCACCAAGACCCACCACAACCTTCCGTAACGCCCGATCACTAATATCCATTACTCGAGGCCACACAATATACCGAGGATCAATATGATATTTATCACCATAATGAAGATGGTTATCCAACAAACTCGCTAACAGATTATGCGCACATGTAATCGCGTACATATCCCCCGTAAAATGAAGGTTAATATCCTCCATAGGAAGTACTTGTGAAAAACCTCCACCAGTCGCACCCCCTTTCTTCCCCATAATAGGACCAAGAGAAGGCTCCCGGATAGCAAGCATCGTTTTTTTCCCAAGACGAGAAAGAGCCTGAGCAAGCCCAATCGTCACTGTTGTTTTCCCTTCACCAGCAGGAGTAGGATTAATAGTGGTCACCAAAATAAGTTTCCCAAGCTTTTTTCCTTCAAGCCTATTCAGGATATCAAGAGACACCTTAGCCTTTACATTACCAGATAACGTAAGCTCTTGTTCATTAATTCCTGCACGTTTCGCGATTTCTTGAATAGGGTACGGCGTCACAGAGCGTGCGATCTCAAGATCTGATTTCATAGTTGATAACACGATGCAATATGTTCCCTCTACTTAAAAATTTTGAAGAATAACCATAAAAAAAAAGTTTTATTTTTTTATGAATCCACTATTTTTCTTGTAGACCATAAATCTAACGGTACAGTTGAATAAAGGTCCTCATAGATCGATCTCTGTATCGTTTTTTCAAGACGCATAGCAGTGCGTGTAAGTAACTTTTTATTTTTAGTAAAATGTACAATTGTGTCTTTTTCAAGACGCCAATAATGAATACGCCATGGACAACCACTTGGGAGTACTGCATCCTCTCTCTCTGCAGAAATAATTCCCGCCTTTTGTAATCGATAAAAGAGTTGTCGTTCTTCAGAGGTTAACACATTATCAATAATACGATCCTCGAACCCAAAAAAATCCATGACGATATTCGCATAATCTTTTGCTTCACTATACTCTATTTCAAGTGCGTTTTCAATTGCTTTAGATAATTGATATACAGTAATGAGTGTCATATATACCCTCCCGGAGTGTCATCTACTGGTACACCTTTGTTACTCATAGTATATAAACTTTTCTCTGTTTTAGGTGTATTTTTCATTTATTTCACAAAAAAATACGGATTCAATAAACATTATATCATCTATATTGAATACCCCCGCAGGTAAGGTTTACCGTATGAAACTAGCGTTGATTACCGCCAGACCAAAAATCGCTGACCCTTTAGCAAATATACGAATTATTGAGAATTCCATTAAAAAAACCTCTGCTGATCTGTATGTTTTCGGTGAATTATTTTTGAGTGGCTATCACTGTAAAGATGAACTGAGAACATTAGCTGAACCACTTGATGGACCATCAATAAAAAAAATAAAGCGAATAACTAGAGAACGACACTGTAGTATACTGTTTGGTATGCCTCTTCGAGACGAAAAAATCAAGGGGGTTAATTATAACGCAGCCATACTTGTTCAGGCGGATGGTACTGTGGAGTATTACAAAAAATGGTTTTTACCGAATTTCGGTCCTTTTGAAGAAAAAATTTTTTTTGATGAAGGAGAAGAACTCCCCGTGTTTTCAACACCATGGGGGAAAATCGGAGTGTTTATTTGTTATGATCTTTTTTTCCCGGAGGTTGCCAAGGCGCTCTCGTTACAGGGTGCTGATGTATTGATTTGTTTATCGGCGACTCCTTCTACCACCCGAGTTTTTTTTGAAACGTTGATTCCTGCTAGAGCTGTGGAAAACACGGTGTTTATGGTCTACGTGAACTTGGTAGGTACGCAAGATGATTTGGTGTTTTGGGGTGGTTCGCAGGTTTATGATCCGTTGGGTAAATTAGTAGTGAAGGCCCCATATTTTAAGGAGAGTATTGTAACGTGTGATCTTGATTTGACATTGTTAGATGTTGCTCGGTTGAATCGTCCAGTGTTACGGGATATTCGACCGCAGATTTATGAGGATCTGTATAGCATGAGTCGATTTCATAGGAAAAAGAAGAAGAGTAGTACTCGTTAATGGTTGTAAAGAGGGGGAGGTTTCTGATAGGATGATTTTGTTTTCTTCGAGTAGTAGTCAATATTATGTTCGTAGGTGTCTCCAGGGTTTTTTTTGGTTACAAAAAGTATTATTATCTATGAAAAGTATACGGGCGAAAGTACCCTTTATTCTAATTATGTGGGAGGGGCATCTGTGAAAACAGTTGATGATACAGCTATCCATGCGTTGAATATCACTGCAGTAAAAATCCGGAAGCACATCATTGAGATGTTGTATCGTGCTGCGTCAGGTCATCCTGGTGGTTCTCTTTCTGCGGTTGATGCGTTAGTCGCACTATATTTTGCTCATATGCATCATAACCCGAAGAACCCGAAAGACCCTGACCGGGATCGATTTATCCTGAGTAAGGGGCATGCGGCTCCAGCGTTATATGCAGTGTTAGCGGAGTCAGGGTATTTCACAGTGAACGAGTTGAATCGTCTGCGTCAAGTGAATTGTATGTTACAGGGTCATCCCGTGTGTTATCAGACTCCAGGTGTTGAGGCGTCAACAGGTTCTCTGGGTCATGGGTTATCGTTCGCTGTTGGTGTTGCGCTTGCTGGTCGACTGGATGCTAAGGATTATAACGTGTATGCGATGCTTGGAGATGGAGAAACGAATGAGGGGCAAATCTGGGAGGCAGCTGCAGTAGCAGCTCATTATAAACTCGATAGGATTACAGCGCTTCTTGATCGTAATTTTCTGCAGATTGATGGGAATACTGAAGAGGTGTTACGACTGGAATCAGTGCGGGATCGATGGAGTGCTTTTGGGTGGAATGTGCTTGAGGTTGATGGACATGATATCCGGTTGATTCTTGACGCGTTACAAGAAGCGGATGATCATAAACGACAACCTTCGATGATTATTTTAGATACGGTTAAGGGGAAAGGGGTTTCGTTTATGGAGAATAACGTGGACTTTCATGGGGTTCCCCCGAATGAGATGGAGTATAAACTCGCGATGGAAGAACTGAACGCGATGCAAAAAAAACTGGAGGAGTCATAGTGACAAGAGAGCTTATGAATCCTCGGAACGCGTATGGGGAAACCCTGGTAAAACTGGGAGAGAAATATCCTAATCTTGTGGTTCTGGATGCTGATTTATCGAAGTCGACAAAAACGATTATGTTCGGGAAGAAATACCCGGATCGTTTTTTTGAGATGGGGATTGCTGAGGCGAATATGATTTCTGCAGCGGCAGGGTTAGCATCATGTGGAAAAATCCCGTTTGTGAGTACGTTTGCGGTGTTTGCGACGGGTCGCGTGTATGATCAGATACGGATGGATGTCGCGTATTCCCGGGCGAATGTGAAGATTTTTGCAACTCATGGTGGGGTGAGTGTCGGGAAAGACGGTGCGAGTCATCAGATGATTGAGGATCTCGCGTTGATGCGGGTGCTTCCGAATATGACCGTGTTGGCTCCGAGTGATGCGACGCAGACGAGAAAGATTGTGGAGCTTATGGCTACCACCCAAGGCCCGATGTATGCGCGGGTTGGCCGGGATAATGCTCCTGTGATCTATACGCCTGAGGAAATGAGGGATATTCAACTCGGGAAAGGATTGTTATCTGGTGATGGTGAGGATGTGAGTATTATTGCATGTGGCACGATGGTGGAGCCTGCGCTTAATGCACAAGAACAACTTAAAAAAGACGGTGTGAGTGCTCGTGTTGTTGATATGTTTACCATTAAACCGTTAGACAGCAGACTTGTGATGAAATGTGCACAGAAAACCAATGTAATTATTACTGTTGAGGAACATTCAGTGATTGGGGGATTAGGGAGCGCTGTTGCTGAGACTCTTGTGGAGAATGGATATAGTGGAAAATTCCATAGGATGGGGATCCAAGATATTTTTTGTGAATCCGGGGATCCAAAAGATCTTTTAGAGAAATATAAGCTTAATGAAAAGCATATTATGAACACTGTAAAAGACCTTCTTAAAAAGAAATAAGATATTGCTATGATCTAGTAATTAGGATGGTGACTACATCAGTATCTTTTAATCGATGTTCCAGTCCTACTTTTTGTCCTACATGTTTTGCAGAAGGACCCCAGATATGTGCATATCGGAATTTTCTTTTGAACTCTCTATGGAGTCGTTTACAGACGTCCTCCACTGTTGCATCCTCCTTGAAAATCAAGGGTTCTTGATAATCAGGTTGTTTCCCTACAGGTTTGAGATAGATACGTATGAGTCTTAAGTGCGTAAAAATCGCTTCTTTTAACTCTTCGAGGTTAGCACGGTTTTTTGCTGAGATAGTAATAACAGTCCAACCTTTGTGCTGTAGATATCGTTTGGTTTCTTCAACAAGTTTTTCTTCAGCAAGGTCTATTTTATTCATTATAACAATAGCTGGGACATACTCCCGGTTCACAGAGAAAACATCAATGAGTTGATCCTCCGTGATATCTTCACGAATGGTCACTGATCCATTGATCAAGAACTCTGAGGCTATGGTTTTAATCATCAGATCATCCATCTTTGTGAGGGAGATAGTAGAGCTAACTGTGATACCCCCATGGTTGGTTTTTCTGATAACAACATTCGGTTGCTTCTGGTTTAATCGCAACCCTGCCAAAACAAGTTCCTGTAGAATAGGGTCGAATCGTTTCCACTGATACGGATCAATCATTAACATCAATAAGTCAACGTTTCGGACCGCAGCAATAACCTCTCGACCACGACCTTTTCCTTTCGAAGCTCCTTCTATCAGACCAGGTAAATCAAGAAGTTGGATTTCTGCGCCCTTATATTTCATCATCCCCGGTACGGTCTGCAAGGTAGTAAAATCGTAATCACCGACTTTGCTTGACGCGCCAGTCAATTGATTGAGTAACGTGCTTTTTCCGATACTGGGGAATCCAACGATTCCAACGGTAGCATCACCGGATTTTTTCACAGCGAATCCTTTGATTTTTGCCCCAGAGCTTTTTCGTTTCTCTACTTCCTCTTGTAATCGAGCGATCTTGGCTTTGAGTTTACCAATATGATGTTCGGTATTCTTGTTTTTCTGTGTTTTGAATATCTCGTCTTCGATGTCTTTTATCTGCTTTTCAATTGAAGAGTAATCCATAGTGCTTGTCACCAGGAATCGTGACGTGCTTTATAAAAAAGACGCATCATTGAGAGTTATCTACCCATGTTCGGTGAAAAAAAAGACTATTTTTTCACTATTGAGGTTCCTGTTTCTCCGTTGAGGGCAGCCCAACCTTTTTGGATGTTTGAGATGACGACTTTTTTGCCACCGAATTCTAAGAATCGTATCGCCGCAAGAATTTTTGGTCCCATGCTTCCAGTGGGGAATTGCCCATCTTGGTAATGCTTTTTTATTTCTTGAAGAGAAATCGTATGAATTGCTTGTTGTTGAGGAGTATTATAGTGAAGATACACGTGTTCAACATCGGTGAGAATTAAGAGAACATCTGCGGTGATGGCTTCTGCGATTCGTTCTGCTGCAAGGTCCTTATCAACAACCGCTTCTAAACCGTCAAGTCCCCATCCTTCTTTTTCGATGACCGGCATCCCACCACCGCCAGAAGAAATCACGATCACTCCATCATCAAGGAGTTTCATAATAACATCGCCTTCAACGATTCGTTTTGGGTCAGGTGACGGGGCAAGCATACGCCATCCTCGAGGTAGACGAGTCATAACGTAACCTTCCTTCAGCATCCTGACTGCATCATCCTCAGAATAATATGGTCCAATAGGTTTCGACGGATTAGTTAATGATGTATCATTACGATCAACTATTACTTGGGTGATGAGGGCGACGACAGGCCTCTCGATGTTTTCTTTTTTTAATGCGTTTGAAAGACATTGCTGAATCATGTAACCAATAAGGCCTTCGCTTTCCGCTACACAGATACCTAAAGGCATAGCAGGTGTGATGGCTTTTGCAGCCTCATTCTGAAGGAAGATGGCACCAACCTGAGGTCCATTCCCATGGGTGATAACGACGTCCCACCCTGCTTTAATCATCTCAACAATGGAGACGCAACTCTCTCGAGTATTTGCGAATTGTTCGTAAATAGTCCCTTTTTGCCCTTTTTTTATGAGTGCGTTCCCACCAAGAGCGATAACGGCTCGTTTCTTCATAGAGAATGCTTGAAATCTATTCTTGATATAAAAACCAAATGGTAGAAGATATATACAGGGGACACTATGGGTTTGTTTAAATGAACAGATTTGTACAAGAACGAGAGCAGCTTGTGCAAAAACTTGTTAATGAAGGATATATAAAAACCGATAGGGTAAAACAAGCGTTTCTCCAAGTTCCTCGAGAGGTTTTTGTCCCAGATAGCATAAAATCTTTTGCATATGTAGATACTCCATTAGAGATTGGTGAAGGTCAGACAATTTCTGCTCCCCATATGGTTGCTATCATGTGTGAAGCACTCGATATCCAAGACGGGCAGACGGTTTTAGAGATTGGCGCTGGATCGGGATATCATGCTGCTATTGTCTCACAACTAGTAGGAGAGATAGGGAAAATATATACGATTGAGCGATATCCGGTTCTTGCGGATCGAGCACGAAAAAATTTGAAAGTTGCAAATTTACAAAACGTTATTGTCCTCGTTGGCGATGGCTCAGAAGGACTTTCTGAGTATGCTCCATATGATTGTATTTATGTGACGTGTGCTTCTCCACAGATACCACCACCTCTAATTGAGCAGTTAAAAGATGGTGGAAAACTCCTGATTCCAGTTGGGAGTTTTTATTGTATGTTAGAGTTGCTTGAAAAAAAGGGATCGAAGATTCTTCGAACAGAGTATGGTGGTTGCGTGTTTGTTCCGCTTATAGGGAAATATGGGCATTGATATTACTATAACGAAAAACCGAGATTTTTTTAGTATATCGCAATTTTTTTTAATGTAACAAATTATTTATATAATATTAATATAAAGGAAAAATTTATCATATAAATTCGTATAAAATGTGTTGATTGGTATTGATAAGCAAAAAATTTAAATCGTGCTAGTGTATTGCATCCTTTA
Organism: Methanobacteriota archaeon; assembly: GCA_043806635.1. Classification (GTDB taxonomy): domain Archaea; phylum Thermoplasmatota; class E2; order DHVEG-1; family DHVEG-1; genus JAZDGT01. Next base: position 24,175 of record JAZDGT010000044.1, read on the forward strand.
GGAGGCTATAAACTTATGCAAAAAGAAGCAATAAAGAAAATATGTGTTATGCTGGTGATTACGCTACTCACAGCTAGTTTTGCTGTCGCATTGGGTATGAAAACATTTGCCGCGAAAGGCGGCGATGGTGTACCAATGTTTCAAGAAGGAGATGCAACAGTAACTGAAACCTCAATTGAAATGCTCATAGAAGGACAGACACAAGGAGTAATAGAAGGAGAAGGACACCAAGGCTGGATAGAAGTTAACTCCTTTTATCACGAAATCAGTGTCCCGTATGAAAACGATACCGGATTACCCTCACCCTCAGAACAACGTCAACACAAGCCTATTACAATAACAAAAGAGATCGATAAAGCAACCCCCCAACTCTATCAAGCATTGTGCCAAGAGGAACCTTTGACGATCACACTAAGTTGGTACCGAATTGATCCTACAAATATGAAAGAAAGCTGGCAGCAATACTATACTATAACATTACAAAATGCGAGAATAGTAATCTATAAAGAATATGATGCTTCAAGTCCGAAGCTTTTTGGATTTAACAATAACTATCTAAAAATCGATTGGACATACGATACGGGATCCTCATTTGGAGAATCTGTTCTAGCGGGGGGGAATGATATGCCTATGGAACAAGTAAGTGGTAACTACAGACATCTTGAGGAAATCACATTTACCTACGAGGAGATCGAGTGGTCATATAATCTAGGTGTTGGTGGAACATACGGAGACAATTGGAACCAGGCACTACCTCCCAAATAGAGAAAGGAAAATAAGAGGTAGTGTTTCACCTATGGAACACATCATACGAAAAAAACCATTAACCTCGAACATTCTGATTGTAGTCGTGATCTTTGGACTTTTAGTAGGAATTGCGGTTGTACTTGGGGATACATCTTTTGTAGGTCGATATTTGTTCAGTGATAGTAGATCCGATACACTAGCTCCGATTGTTGAAACATCAGTCGAAATGATTATTTTAGGGCAGAATCAAGGACTGATCGAAGGAGAAGGTCATAATGGTACTATCTTGATTGAGGCTTTGGATCATGAGGTGGGTCTTGCTTATAACAACGGTACTGGGAATCCTACAGGAACGAGATACCATGAACCACTATGTGTTCTCAAACTGCTTGATAAATCAAGCCCGATGCTATGGCAAGCGCTCTGTCAAAATGAGTCATTAACTATAACCCTGAATTGGTATCGAAGGGATCCAGGAAATGTAAAAGCTGTCTGGCAACAGTACTATACGATAACTTTACAGAATGCGAAAATAGTGATAATGAAGACGTATGACAAGGCTAGCCCCTATCTCTACTCACGATTGATGGAACAAAAAGGGATATATAACAAAGGAGTATCCCTAAAAAATCCTGTAGATGACGGAGGACAATATAGTATAATAAAATATGAGTGGGATACCAGCGATCAACATGTAGAGGAAATCAGTTTCACCTACGAGACGATTATCTGGTCGTATAACCTTGGTCAAGGTGAAGAACAAGGCGATAGTTGGTCTTTAAAAACGATTTATGTCGATGATGATTATAACAGCTCAACAAGTGGATGGCAAATCAACCATTTTGATACGATACAGGATGGAATCAACAGAGTAGAAGTAAACGGTACTGTGCTCATCTACAACGGTACATATATCGAGAATCTGTATATACCAAAGACTCTTTGTTTACAGGGGGAGAATAACGAAAGAACCATTATCGACGGTGGTCAACTTGGTACGGTGATCATTGTTGCAGCTGATAATGTCATCATCACAGGGTTTACTATTCGAAATGGAATCAACGGTGTTTTCCTTGATTATTGTGTTAATACAACTATTTTTTCCAATATCATCGACTCAAATATTGGAATGATTGAGGGTTCGGGTATATTGTCGAGTTATTCAAATAACACAACGATGGTACAGAACCAGATCACAAATAATTTTTTCGGTATATCTTTAATATACTCAGACAACAACATCATCATAGAAAATATCATCGCATACAGCAGCTCAAATGGGATACATATTATTGATAGTAATAATAATTTCATTTATCACAACAACTTTATCAGTAACGCAATACAAACATCATGCTCCCCAGGAACAACTAATATCTGGAATGACAGCTATCCCTATTGTGGTAATCACTGGAATGATTTTGATGGCAGTGATCATTTTCATGGTCCCAATCAAAATATTCCTGGTCCCGATAATATCTGTGATAGCCCATACCCCATTGAGGGAGAGAATAACCAGGATCATTATCCCTTAATGGAACCCTGGGGATATTATATCGAAGGGTTCTGTTCGTACGAGGATACTATACCAACCCTTCTTTCTGTTGAGATCACCAACCTAAATACTGGTAAGAAACTTAACGCGGGTATAATAGATAATTACTATCGTCTTATGGTTGCAGTAGGAGAAGATATCACTATCGGTGAGCATCTTCGATTTATCGCTAAGGACATCACTGACTGTATTAACGTTACAGAGTACGAAATAACAGGAGAAGATATCGTAAGAGGATTTATTCGTCTGAATCTTACTCTCGATATTCATTACCGAGATCTGAAGAGGTTTCCATTTTACGTTTCAGAGGTTAATACCGGCGCGATGGTGATGAAACAGATGATGGACTACCTGATGTGGAACAGTACTATAAACCCTGAGAGGCCACCGAGCGTCTACAATGAACAAACCCTGTTCAACCAATACAAAGGAGCCGATGATACTATCAACGGGAGCGAACTCTGCAACGGATTAAATACAGAGATTGATGACTTCGGAAACGGGTGGATCTACGGATACTTCTTCGCACCCTCAGCCCGAGACCAAGCAATGGATGCGCTCCGGGATGCAGTGATCTGGCTTGATTACAATATCAGTGGTGCTAATGATTTCAGATCTGTCGACGTTCCAAAAACTGGTCATCCCTGGCATGTTCCGATTGCTGTTCCCACAAGTGGAACCTACGATAAATGGATGGTACTTCGAGGGATACATACGAACCGAAGCATGTGGGACACTACTAACCCCGGTGACCATGAACTCATCACCGGCCCAGTTACGATCCACGGGTTTTGGCTCAACGATCCACAGCAAGGAGGAATCGGCGGGAATACCTACGTCACTGCACAGTACTTCACGAACGCCTATTTTCAGAGAATTACGATTACCGGTGATCTCTATTATAACAAGTTCTTAGTAATCACTGATCCACCGAGAGACCAACCTATTCCAGAAACATCCGGACTTGACCTGACCCTAGCAGAGACACCCCAAGGGTTCTCGGTACATGAAGCAGAACTCGTTGCCCAACAGAACAAGAGAGGAATGAAAACTACCGCAGATACCATTGTAACACGTGTTGCATTCGATGAAGCATTCAAAGTGCTTCGCTACGACCCTATCGGGGAAACATTCGAAGCAGCGAATCCTATCGGAAAACCGCTCTATAAGCGCGACACCTGTACAGTTACTTTCGGTAACAACAGCGTTATCTTCACCGTAATCCTCAACAAGCAGAATGGTGCCCTTCAGGAAATCCATATTCAAAACAAAAGTACGCTACTACAGTAATTTCGAACAAACTGTACCCTTTTTTTCTTTTATTGTAGGGGTAAAAGTAACGAGTAAAATCGTGATTACAGCTTATAGTGTATATCTCGTAAAAACTTCTTCCGCCAGGCAATCTCTTCTTTGGTTTCTACTCCTTTGGGTATATACCCATCAACCACGCCAAGAATACCACGACCTTTCTCCTCCCCTATAGATAACTCAACGAGAACAACTTTTGTCGGATTTGCAGTGGCACAGAAAATAGAACACACCTCAGGTAGCTGTTTAATCGCGTTCAGCACATTCAATGGATAACACTCTTTCATGAAGATAATAAAAGAATGTCCTGCGCCAATATTCTGGGCATTTAACTCTGCGAGTTTCTTAAGTACGGGGTCGTTACCTTCACTGCGGATTTTACATGCACCACTTGCCTCACAGAAAGCAACACCAAATTTACCTTGGGGTACAGAACTTACCATCACCTCATACAAATCCTCTACGGATTTAATGAAATGCGTCTGCCCAAGAATAAAATTCATCTCCTCAGGTTTTTCTATCTCCACGAGTTTCATATCAACCTGTGTCATGCTTCAGTATTCCCCCCTTTAAAATCATATTATAATATAGCAATTCAATCAGTGGTATATAAAATCTCAGTAAAAAAAATTGATGACAATTACTTTTTACCAAGGTAAAACAAATAATATATATCCAAACGCGAACGCATTCACAGTTTGTTTCATCGCGTTTTCATGGTCTTTATCAGAGATCGTCACAGTAATCCGTATTTTACCGAGTTCAAAAAATGGTCCAGTGCGGATCGGCACGGTCTCGCCACTCGCGAGCTGTTCGATGTCTCCGTCATAATACGAGTTCACAGGATTAAGAATCCTACCACCATTAATAGAAATGTTCCAGTAAATATCCCAGATCTTCCGAGTTCCAAGATTATTAATCTCCGCATGAAAACCAAGGCCACCACGGAGATGATCAACCGATAAAATCATCATATGAACCGTCAAGGGAATCGACCAGTCGCTCTCATACCCATAATGATCCTTCGCCTTCACCGTGATATTATAGGTGCCTTCGCTTTTCCATTTATAAGTCGTATTCACGGTGTCCAGCTGACCAAACGGTCCACGCCAGCCACTCTCATTCCCATCACCCCAATTGAACTTATAATAAATCTGATCAAGTTCGGGGTCACTCGTTTTTGTATGATACCGATACGTCTCCCCGATTAACCCCGCAGTCGGTCCACGAGGCATCTCAGGAACATTCGGAGGATTATGATTCCGGATACAAACCAGATGCCCATTCTCCGCAGCAACGAAGACGCGAAGGTTCGAGACCGCAGGTGAACAGCTCACCGGGGCACTATCCATCGCATATCTCCAAATCATGCTGCCATCCATGATATTATAACAATACACGTATCGGTCATCGGATCCAACATAGACTTTCCCATCAGCAACTGCTGGAGATGAGCGGATACCACTCTCGGTCTCATTCTTCCAAATACCAGACCCATTTGATGCAAAAAAACAATACAGTTTCGCATCATCCGAACCAATATAGAGCTTCCCGTTAAAAACCGCAGGTGAAGAAAACACTCGACCATCCGTGCGATACGACCAATTTACTAATCCCGTTGTCGCATTCAAACTATATATTCGATAATCCTCAGATCCAACATAGACTCGATCGGCAACTACTGTAGGCGAAGACCCTACGTTACCCCCAGTCATATACCGCCAAACCCGTGACCCATTCGAAGCAAATAAACAGTACACCTGATGATCATCAGAACCAATAAACACTCGATCGTTTACCACCGCGGGTGAAGAACGTACTGGTCCACCTGTAAGATACTCCCAGTTATGAGCACCGGTCTCCGCATTCAAACAGTAGACCTTCCCATTCTCAGAACCGATATAGATTCTTCCATCAACAACTGTTGGAGAAGAACTTACTGGGGAACCCGTGGAATAATTCCATATTTCAGTCCCAATACAAGCATAAATACAATACACTTTCCCATCAGAGGATCCAAAATACATTCGTCCATCATAAAAAGCAGGAGACGACCGAATCGCACCCCCGGTATGGAATTTCCAGATAAGATCACAGCTTGCACCCGCTAGATCAGGGATCCCTTCAGGGGTTCCCTCTGAAGGATCTGCATCAAAACAATATAAGTACCCGTCTTCAGAGCCGATGTATAGGCGACCGAGACCAAAGGCTGGAGATGATGAAACGACAGGGGAAATCGTGGTATTCCAGAGGATTTGTGTCATACTTGGTCCTTGCGTTGGTGAATACCCAGTATGTTGAGGATCATGTCGAAACATCGGCCAATCATCAGCAAACACGGTTGTTACTCCTGTACTGAATAACCCTAGTACGAGTAAAATACTGAGGAGTTTACCAGGTAGTCTAAACATAATTCTCGCTCGATCCCTAATATTTATATGTTATTATATACTAGTGATATTATTTAAAACTTGTTGTACAATTCTTGTTTATTTCTCCTTTAGAAAATAAGAAAAAAAAGGGGAAAAAGAGAGAAAATTATAGTTTCCCGAGGTCTGTTGGCGGTTTTTGGTATGTATTCTCTTTTTTGTCGTCTTTGGTTTTTTGTGGGTCTTTCGGTTTTTCGTCGATGTAAATGAACCCGGCTTTGAAGAGAACAACAATAACGATGATAATGGCAAGTATTGCGCCGAGTATCACTGCGATGAGGGTAAACGGGAGTTGTATTGTTGGTAGTATAGGGGGTTGTTGCGCGGCGATCGCAAAGGTTGAGAGGCCAGTTGTAACTGCTTTGTAGTAGACGTACATGTCGTCTTCATTGACTATGGTGGTTTCGAGTTGTTCCCATTGGTTGTTGTGGTATCGCATGAGGACAATATTGGTTTTATCGATGTCGTGTTCAGTGAACCATTCTTGTTCTACTTTGAAGGTGATGGTAAATGTTTCGATGCTTCCTTCCTCAGCAGTGGTTTCGATGGTGAGGTAGCAATAGACATTTGCTGTGGGCTCTAGGATTCCTTTGGGTAGTTCTGTGAGACTTTCGACAGAGATGGTGACGTCGATGAGGTTCCCTGCTGCGGTGATTTCTATGGAGTCGATACCAGTTGCGGTGTGTTCTAGGGAAATGAATTGTGTATCTCCTTTGGTGAGGTTTTCGATGGTCTCGTTGATTTTCGTGATTTCTTCTTGTACTGTGAAGGTCCAGGTTTTTGTTGCTTGGTTATTATATGTGTCTGATACGGTGACGGTTATGGTGTGTGTTGTGTAGCTCATGGGGATAGTGGGGGTGTAGGTGACTTGTGCTAGGGTTATGGTTGCTGATGAGGTGACATTGGTTCCATCGACGCGGATGGTTATGGATCCTGCTTTGATCCCACTGGGGTCAGTGTAGGTTGCTTGTATGGTCGGTGTTCTATCATTGGTTGTTGTTCCTGCTGTTGGGTGGAGGTTGGTGATGGTTGGTCCTGTGCCGTCTACGACGGTGAAGCTGTAGGTTGCTGATCGGGTGGTTTGTGATGCATTGTCTTGTGCGATGATCCAATAGTTCACGGTGATGCCATCAAGGAACGGACCGATTTCTGTCACGTAATCATTGCCGGTTCCTTTAGTCATTGCTCTGGAGTGGTTTGATCCATCGTTCCAGTAGAGTGTGACTAAGGAGACGAGGTAGTTATCGGTGACGGTTGCATAGATAGTAACGTAGTTGTTACTCGTAATTGTTGTGGGTGTATGGGAGATGCCAGAGATGGTTGGTGGAGTATCTCCTCCAGTTACTGGTGGTTCTGGACCAGGTCCTGATGGTGGTGGTGATTCTGAGGCAGCGGTGGTGAAGGTATCATCTGAAGAGGTGTTCTGGTTCCCTGCTTTATCATAAGAGATGACGCGGTAATGATAGGTGGTACTTGCGGAGAGGCTGGTCAGGGATCGGGAGTGGGAGGTTGTGTAGGTTGAACTCGTGCTTGTTGATCCGTAGGAGTCGGTGAGTCCGTATTCAACGGTGCTGTTTGCGTCTTCATCTGTTGTCCAGGTGATCGTTGCTGAGCTTGCGGTGGGAGTACCAGAGCTGATGGAGGAGAGTTCTGGTAGGGTGTTATCCACGGTGACGTCTAGAGTGATCCAGTTTCTGACGCCTCCAATGTTTCTTGCGGTGAGATTCAGGGTGTAGTTGCCGTCGTCAAGTGCGGAGGTGTTCCAGCTCCCAAGAGTATCATTTTCAACTGCTGAGGTTGAAGAAGTGATGGTCGTCCAGGTGATTTCATCTGCGGAGTAGTTCAGCCAGTATTTGTTGAAGTTGGTGTCGGTTGCGTTTCCGGTGATGGTTACGGTGTCTTTCACGTAGATCCATCCGTCGCCATCATCATCTGTTGGTGAAGCGATGTCAACGGTGGGTGCGCTGGTGACAATGGTGGTGTAGGTATCGTAGGTTGATGCGGTTTCTGTATTGGATACGTTGTCTTTCGCGATAGAGCGGAAGTAGTAGGTGGATCCAACTGCTCCGTTATAGATGAGGGTTCCGCTTGATGAGGTACTGGTGGTGTAGTTCGTCCATGTTCCACCGGTACCGTTCTTGATTTGGATTGTCACATTTTTGACGCCACTGTAGGTGTCTGATGCAGCCCAGGAGACGTCGAAGGGTGTGGTGCTGTAGGTTGAGAGCGCGGTGATGCTTGAGGTGGGTGCTGAGGTATCGATTTTGATATATGCGGTATTTGGTGTTTCTGTGTTTGTCGCGTTGTCTTTTGCGCGATATTTTAGTGTGGTGTTTCCTTGCGCGCTGAAGAGGAGTGGAGTGGTGTATTGTGTTGATGAGTTGGTGGGGCTTGACCCATCTGTTGTGTATCGGATTTTGTAGACCCCACTAGTGTCATCGGTTGCGGAGAGGGTGATGGTGACTGCGGTGTTTTTCCATCCTGTTCCTGTTGGTGAACGGCTAATTGAGGTAATTGGCGCAACTGTGTCTACTTTGAGTGTTTTTGTATGGGTGCTTTCAATATTGGGTGTCGTGTTTTTGTCGTAGGAGTAGTACATAATCGTGTAGGTGTCATCACCAAGATCGTTATCGCCACCGATAGTGAATGGTGATGTGTATTGTGTTCTGTTTTGATTCGATGTGTTCGTTGGGTTGGTTCCATCTGTGGTGTAATAGGTTTTGTTCACGCCTTTCCCGTTATCAACCGCGGTGAGGGTGACAGTGACTGCTGATCGTTGCCAACCTGTGGGAATATTATCAGTTGTGGCGGGTTTTTTATCATCATAGGACATTCCTGATACACTAGTCACGGTTTTATTCTCGTTTGGTGGTGAAGCGGTGTCGATGGCAGTGACCGCGTAGTAGAAGGTGGTATCATCTGTTGCTGAGGTATCATCGTAGGTGGTTGTTGTTTTCTCTGTTATTGTTGTGAGGAGTTGGACGCCTGATGCGGTGACGTTGGTAAATGAGCTTGTTCTGCGGTAGATTTTATAGGCTGAGAAATCTGTCGCGCTTGATTGTGTCCAGGATAAAGTAAGGGTTTTTTCTGCATTGGTTTTATCTCTAACGGTGAGCCCAGTGATCGCGTTGGGTGGTGTCGTATCAGTGCCTGAAGTGGTAGCAAAGGTGTAGTCTGTTGATGTACCGAGGTTGTCTGCTTGGTCTCGTGATTTCACGCGGTAATGGTAGGTAGTCCCTGGTGTGAGACTGGTTAACGAGACTGAATGACTGGTGACATCACTTGTATCAAGGGTGCTGTTGGATCCATAGGATGTGCTTAGTCCGTATTGGACTTGACTATCCGCTACTTCACTGGTTGTCCAGGTGATTGTTGCACCGGTTTGTGAGAGTCCTGTGCTGGTGATTGATGAAAACGTTGGTGCAGTTGTATCTAGAATAATGGTATCGGTGACTGCGGTTGCGGTATTTCCTGCGGTATCTTTGGCTTGGAAGTAGACGGTTTTTGTTCCATCACCTGAGACTAACGTCCAGGTTTTTGAGGTTGCGTACGTCTCATATGTTGTGTAAGTGGTGCCGTTGCGGCTGAACCGCATTTTTGCGGCTCCGGTGGCTGAGACTGAGACAGTAACGGTTGTGGAGTTGGTGTAGGTTTGTCCTGATGCGATCGAGACGGTTAGACTGGTTGGTGCGGTGGTGTCTAATGTGATGTTATCAGAAACAACATCGGCGATTAACCCTGCGTAGTCTTTTACTTTCAGGTACACAGTTTTAACACCGTCTCCTGATGTGAGCGTCCATGATTTGGATGTTGAGTAGGTTTCCCAGGATTGGCCTGTGAAGGTGATATCATTTGATAGCATCATTTGGTAGAGTCCGCTGGTGGCATCAGATGCTGAGATGGCGAGGGTGACACTGACACTATTCGAGTGGGTTGTTGGTGTATCTCCACTTCCTGATATTGTTACGGAGACATCAGTGGGTTTTACGGTATCAAGGGTGACGGTATCAGATACTGCGGTCGCGGTGTTTCCTGCAACATCTTTTACTTGATAGTAGACGGTTCGTACGCCATCAACTGCGTATAACGTCCAAGATTTGGAGGTTTGATAATCTTCCCAGTCACTCCAATCACCGACACTGTTTTTAAACCGCATTTTTTTATTCGAAACATCTGTTCCAGTGAGGGTCAACGTGGCACTTGTTGAGTTCGCGAAGCTATCACCATTGTTTATGGTCACGGTGGCTCCGGTTGGTGCGGTATTATCAACCACTACTGTTGTAGTCTCTGTTGCTTCATTAGAAGGATCACCATACGACCCCGTGGAGACTTTTATCCGATAGGTGTCATCAGTAACCACAGTGTTACTATCATCTTTCCCATTCCATGTTGCGGTGTATGTGGTACCGACCCCTGAGAGAGCAAGTCCTGTTCGTTTGATATCGTTTTCACTGTTGTATATATTGAGGTATAAGGTTTGTGAGGCGTCAGCGGTGACTGTTACTGATGTTGTATCTTTATAGCTATCAGCATTTGGACTAAACGGATCATTAGACACCGATATCGATTGCACATTTTCGGGAGGGGCTAAAGGTTCAACTGGTTCAGATTCAAAATCGGTATACTCATATGCTGTTATGGTAAAGACATTACTTGCGGAATCAAGGACCAATGGTGAACCATCGATATCAGCGCTTACTCGGACATAACCAAGAATGTAAGGTCCGTCGGTTAATGAGGAGTAGATGGCGTCGCCTTCAAATTTCAGTTGAATGATTTGAACTCCTGTCTCAAGGTTTGCGGAAGCGTCGTCTCCATCGACCCAGACGTCTCCACCATCTGCATAGAGGTCGCCGTAGAAATCGTAATCACCCTCAACACCAATATCAACGGCTACATTAATGATCAGATATTCGTACTCATCATCTCCATCAACATTACTCGCATACCCGCTGTAGGTTCCTGTGAAGTGTGCTGCTGCATCAGGATGTTGGAAAGCAGTGTATGCATAGGCATCGGTGGTATGAACATTATTTACTCGGGCGATTTCTCCAACACCCGCTTGTACGACGGAGATAAACGACACAACATATGGTCCATCTCGTGCTTTTGCATAGATATCCAGTCCGTTAAAGACTAATGAAATCACTGTTGGTCCTGAGTATGAGCCATTAGTTGATGCACCAGTGATCCATGTACCAGTCTGGTTTGTTAAACCAGCGATGATCGCATATGATCCCTCGGTCGTAAAATCAATGGTCAGCGTAACATTTAACGTGTCGTATTCAAGGTCACCATCTGCATCCCATACATCCGAATCAACGGAGGATACATCAATTTCAACCCCTGAGGAGAAATCATTGTAATCGTAGGATCCTTGTAACACGGTCGCATTTGAATCAATCAGTCGTCCGTCACTTGTTCTTCTCATCTCAATATAAACTTTATCCGGGTTGATGTGGCTGTTATTGATGATACTCCCATCAAATTGTAACGTGAATGTCTGATTATATCCTTGTATGGTTTGAGTCTGTTCATTCCATGCAATGTATTCCCAGTTCTCGCCACAGAGCCATCCGCTTACTTGATATTGTGTACTTGTTGCCGAGTTTGTGGTTACATTGACTTGGAGATAGGTTTCCGTTGCATAATCCTCGGTTTCGGTTTCATTGATGCCTGCTTGTGATGATGTGAAATCAGTAAAACTGTAGGTGTTTGTTTGGTAGGGATCGATGCTATCGATCATCGTCCATGTTCCGGTTCTCCAGAGTTCGATACGGATTTGATAGGGTCCGTTTATTCCGCGGTTGTATATTTCTTCGCCATCAAATGTGAGAGAGAATTGTTGATCTCCAGAGTCATCAACGGTGATTTGTTGAGAACTCGAGACAATGTACCACCAGTTGTATTGTTCTTGTTTGTAGACCATACTACGGAGTTCATACGTACCAATCGCTGATGAGTTAACGGTAATATTCAGTTGGAGGTTACCGCTTACGATGGTATCCGCAGCACCATTCGTCATTGAGACTAGTTCGATGCCGGCTCCTTGGAAATCGGTGTTATCGTAGCTCTCAGTTTGATAATCGTCAATCATGTCTAAAAGGTTCCATGTGGTTGGATCGCGAAGTTCTAAACGGAGTTCATAGGGGCCGTCGTATCCGCTATTACGAATGATTGAACCTTCGAAGAGGATTGAGAAGGTTTCATCTCCACTTCCAGTATGGGTTATCTCTTGGCTTTGCCAGGTTATCGGTATCCAGTTGTATCCCACGCGTTTATGGAGGTCAGCACCAAGCCAGTAGGTTCCTCCTGTGGTCGAATTCATAGTGACATTGACAAGTAAATAGGTATAGGAGCCCGCGGTTCCCACTCCTTGATCTGATGGCGACTGAGAGTCTTCCACGAATTCAATCGAAGGACTCTGGAAGTCAGTGTAGGAATAATCTTCAGTCTGGTATTGTTCGATGACATCGTATCGCATCCAGGTTGTGATATTATTGAGTTCAAGGCGGATTTTATATGGGCCATCTAACCCACTACCATAGATCTGCTCGCCACTAAATTGTAGTTTCACTTGTTGTTCACCTGAGTCATCGAGAGTGATTTCCTCTCCTTCCCAAGATATCGGATACCACATCCACCCTGACTGATAATGTAGATTACCATGAATCCAGTACCTTCCTGCTTGACTACAATTAATGGTAACGTTAAGATCTAAGAAGTTATACTTCGTATCAGCATCATCAGTATCGTTCCCCCAGTCCTCCATCAGGTCTTCAACGAAGAACACGGATGGTTCTTTGAAATCAGTATAACTGTATCCTTGGGTTTCATATCGATTGATCATGTCCTGGGTTGTCCAGGTTGTAGTATCTCGAAGTTCTATACGGATTTGGTAGGGACCATCTAACCCGCTACCGCTGATTAGTTCACCAGGGAAAGAGAGGATCTTATATTGTTCTCCTTCTACCGCGGTGAATTCAATATTTTGGAAGTCAATCCATTGCCATTGCCATCTGGATTCCTTATGGAGATCAGCACCAAGCCAATACGTATGACCCGCACCTCCTGCGCTACAGTTTAGAGTGATATTGAGTTCGAGGTAATCATATGATCCAGGTGTGCCGATACCCTGATCAAACGGGCAGGTATCGTTATCAACGATTTGTATCCCTGCTTGTTCGAATTCTGTATAGGAGTATTGTGCGGTCATGTAGCGATCGACTCGATCTAATTGATTCCAGGAATCGTCACGTAATTCGATGTGTGCCTGATATGGTCCGTTGACTGCTGCTGACCGGATTTGTATTCCATCAAATTGTAGGGTGATGTTTGATGTTCCTTCTGGAAGGGTCATTAATCCTGTGGATTCCCATCCGAGCCAATACCATCCACCGATATCTTGATGGAGGTCACCAGAGATCTCGTAGTCACCTTCTGTGCTCACTGATACAGGTATGGTGATGTCTAAGGTATCGTAGTATCCATTGCTATTGGAATCATTTCCTATGTCGGTGATACCGTTTTCATCCATCGATGCACCGGGTTGTTGGAAGTTCGTGTACATGTAAGATCCGGTATCGTAGCTTCCAATGGTATCAAGGAGGCTCCAGGTGTTAGCATCTCTCAGTTCTAAGCGGATTTGATAGGGGCCATTTACACCACTATTGTAGATAGATTCGCCATTAAAGGTTAGAGTTACGGAGTTAGTTCCAGCATCGACGGTTTCCCATATTTGTGTCCATTCTATCCATTGCCACCCTCCTTGCTGTTCTTTATGGAGGTCAGCAGAGATGACAACGTCTTTTTCTTCAGATGAGGTGATGTTTAGGTCAATTTGGAGATAATCATATTCTTCACCAGAGTCATCAGAATCAACAGCGGTATCAATGATAGACGCATCGTCAAACACTACTGCAGAACCAACAAAATCTGTGTAGGAATATCCGCTGATTTCTGCTTCACGCATCGCAACTCGTTGGCCGGATCCTCGATCTTGTATCTCGAAGTGGTAGCGATAGGGTGAATTTTGTTCTGATGAACTAATTTGCTCTCCGTTGAATTGGAGGGGGATTTCTTCAACTTCGTAGCCATCGATGAGATCTGTCGCGGTTATCGTGACAAATTCGTTGGTCCATCCAAGCCAATACCAATTTGGTTGAGCCTGTTTGGAGAGATCACACCAGACTTCATAGTTACCAGCGACCGTGAAGTTCACGAGAACTGTGATATTTAAGAAATCATAGGGGGGTGTGCCTTCTCCGCCACTTACACTATATCCATTATGAGCGACTGATCCGATACTGACTGCGGTGTTGGAGAAATCAGCAGTAGTATACGTGTTGTAGGAGGTCCCACTGATATGGTCAAGATCTTGCCATTGTCCAGATCGACGTAGCCATACCTCGAGATCCAGTGTAGATCCTCCATCAAAGACACCTTCCAATCCTTGACTTTGAATATTGTTACAGATCTCGACGACATCAAATTGTAAGGTGATGTTTTGTGTATTGTTACTTGCTTGTAGATAGAGATCCATTCCGTTTCCTGCTAAGTGGTTCCAGTTCCAGTTAATTTGTTTATGAAGACATCCGTCGATATGATAATTCCCCGATTCGTTTACCTCGAGGCTTATGTTGACTTTCACATATTGTGCGTTTGTTGGTGGAGAGAGATAGTCGTAGTACTCACCCGTGAATTCAACGGGAGCAGGGGCGAATTCTCCCAGGTCATAAGGTTCGGTTTCGTGTTCGTCAATTGAGTCAATCATCATCCAGTTCTCGTCCATGAGTCGGAAGTTAACCATGTATGGTCCATCGTATCCTGATTGTTGTATTGTTGCGGTATCAAAGGAGAGTACAACTTCGGTGGTTCCTGTCTCAGATATCGTGACGTCCTGACCGGTATGGGTTAACCAAATCCATTGCTGCCATCCACCCATGTTGATAACTTTATGTAAATCCGCTTCAACATGATATTGTCCAACCTCCGAGGAGTTTATTACTAGGGTGAAATTGAGATATGATCCATCATCACTAAGTGATTCGTTTGTGGGAGAATCTTCTGAGAAACTCACTGCAGGAAGTTCAAAATCAGTATAATAGTAGTACGTATCGGCGGTAAACTCTAATTGTCCGAGTTCTATTCCCTGATCAGGGACTCGTAACCTAAGGGTGACACCATATTCACCGTCTAATCCGCGGTTACGTATCTCGTATCCGCTGAAATCAATGGTGACGTTTTCTTCTCCGGTTTCATTGATCTGGAATTCAGTGTGTGACCAGGTGATCCATTCACGTTGGTATCCGACTTGTTTGTAGAGTTCTCCTGATACTTCGTATCTGTCTGTCTCGGAGAAATTAATTGGCGCAGTGATTCTGAGGTAATCATAGAAACCGTCTTCGTCTTCATCGTATCCTGCGTCTGTATGTTCGCCTGTAAACAGTGCACCGGGTTGTGAGAAATCAGTGTAATTCCACGCGTCGGTGTCTTCTTCGCGGTATCCGAGCCATTGCCAGGGATCGGTTTGCCGTAATTCTACTCCAACACGGTATGGACCATTGTATCCTGCGCTGTAGATGGATTCCCCTGAGAAAATAATAGTTACGTTATTAGTTCCATTCTCTAGATGTGTTTGGTTCCATTCTTGTGATATCCACATATGACCTTGTTCTTGGCTACTAAAGAGTTGCGCATTGATTTCGTAGTTCCCTACTGATCCATTGGAGACGTTCACTTGTGTTGTTATCCTGAGGTCTCCATTCGGATCCGGCCCGTTATCGATAATCTGGCCGATATATGCTACGGGTGCGGTGAACTGGTTATAGGTATAATTGATCTCTGTTTCTGGATCCCAACCTTCTATCCATTCCCATTGCCATTCATTCACTCGCTGTTGGAGGTTAAGGTTGATGTTCCAGGGGCTGGGTTGCATACTCCCATATATCTCACTTCCTCTGAAGGATAAGGTGACTTCAATGGTGGTGTTCACATTGGTTTCATTGATTTCGACATCTTTGTTCGCCCATGCAACCGGGTGGTGAAGCCACCAGCCTCCTTGTTGATATTCACGATAATGTAAATCCCCATTAACAGAGTAATTCCCTGTGGTTGTCGAATTAATTGCACAGGTAATATTTAACGAGTCGTAGTTATCAACGGGTCCAATCGGGGTTATCGTAAAACCGAGTTGTCGTTCGAACGCAACAGCGGGTCGCATGAAATCTTCATAGTTGTATTCTTGAGAGAGGGTATATTGGAGGCTGTCTAACTCGTTCCATTCTCCAGCCCGGTACAACCCAATCCACACAGAATATGGATCTCTCCCGTTACTACGGATCTGTTGACCATCAAAGTAGAGCTGCAGGGTTCGTAAACCTGCAGATACATAGGATTCGTTGTCATCACCGGCGATCCACCACCAGTTCTCGTCGTTTAACCCACCGCTTATTCGATAGGTACCAGCTGTGGTTACATTAATGGTGACGTTTACTACTAATCCTACATAGTTCCCGGGTTCACCAACCGCACTATCAGTGACTGATTCTATTGATGTCCCCGTGGCTATTCCAAAACTACGTTGTGTTCGTATTTCATTATCATCTTTTGTGGCAATAAGTCGTATATCGTACCAATACGCCGGGTTAATTGTTGCTGGGATGGTGAATGTGAACGTTCCATGTCCTATTCCACTAGTAAACGTACCACTGGTTACGGTGTGTTCCCCCATCCAATCATAGTACAAGATCATCCATTCGAAGCTTCCGTCTTGCACATAACTCTGATTCCCTGCGTATGTAAACGAATAGGTTCCCGTACCATTACTCCCGGGTCGATATCTGCTTTTATCGATCTCAAAGTTAAGGAATAACGAGTTAATCTGAACCCATCGGTCATCGCGACAGACACGTTGTTGCGTTTCGTTATATAACGCTGCCTCAAAGATATAGTCACCGTTGTCAAATCCTGAGGTATCTATCGAAAAGGTTACGTATCCATTTTCATCAGTCTGATTCTCATGTTCCTCAACAAAGATCCTGCTGTAAAATCCTTCGACATTAACCTCTCGATAAATAAAGAGTGTACACAGTGAATAGGGTAGTGGTGTACCTTGCGCTGCTATAGTAATATTAACAGGATCCCCAGCAGCGTACTGACAATTCTCCATCCACATGTCAAGCCGCTCCGTCATATGCCAATACGGCAACATCGTAATATCACGAATGAGAATTTCATCCTCATCAAGAGTCACATACTCCCAGCGGTTATCCAAATTCGCACCAGGATCAGTACACCATATCTCCATCTCAAATGAACCCGCTGTTGAATCGATACGATACCACCCGGTTCCATTGGTTGTGGTTGAATTCTCGCTCCAGGT
This sequence comes from Methanobacteriota archaeon, assembly GCA_043806635.1. Taxonomy (GTDB): domain Archaea; phylum Thermoplasmatota; class E2; order DHVEG-1; family DHVEG-1; genus JAZDGT01. Next base: position 41,597 of record JAZDGT010000044.1, read on the forward strand.
GTTCCGATCACGTAACGTTATCATTGCTGATACAGGGTTTCCATAGATATCGGTAACATTCCCTCGTATCGAAGAATTCTCTGGCGGTGGCAACTCGAATTGTTCGTAATAATAGGTGTCAGTCATATACTCAACTGAATCCAGCTGACCATATTGGGGAGTACGCACCCGTACACTAAACCATAATGAGCTATTCACTCCTTTGTTATAGATCTGATAACCTTCAACATTTAATGAAATCGTTTGTATTCCAGTCATCGAAAAAGTGGTTGATTTCTGGATATGAGCTATATGTTGATCAACACCAGGACCACCCTCAGTGATGCCCACATCTCCTTCGAACTCATAGTAATCGGCTTCACCAACATCAACTTCAACGTCAAAGATCAAATATTCGTATAACCCGTTATCATTTGTATCTGATCCGTAATCGGTGATCGTTCCTGTGAAATAAATGGGTGGACTATCAAAAGCAGTGTATGAGTAATTACTTGTTGATTGGTTAATCGTATCAAACCAGTATTCAGTTCCATCAATCGAAAAGAAGAGGTCGATGACAGTTCGATACGGCCCATTTTCATGCATTTTATAGATTTTCTCTCCTTCAAACCAGAATTCAGCGGTTTTCGAACCGCTGCTGTAATTTTGATTCACGGTATACTGGTCGATATCTTCGCCAGCCATGGTTCGCAGTCTACCATCAAGTTCAAATATACCCGATCGAGATGTGTAGAATTTGACTTTTCTTTTTAAGAAATTATATTTCCCATCACCATCGGTGTCGATAACTGTTTCATAGACATATGATTCATTAAACCACGCGGTTGCATTACTAGTGCCGACAAACATAAAGACAGGCTCATAAAACGTTGTATCCAGAAGATTTGGGTCTTCTACAGCGGTAAAGATTGCGGTTGAGGTCCCAAGACCTTCGAATGAAATTAATTCTTGTCGTGCATTTCTGACAGTAAAACTATCAGGGTAGATAAGGGTAAAAGTTTGGGTGAACGCAGGATTCGCATAATACGCATGCGTTTTAACACTGTGGAACGCCATTGACTGATTAATCTGACTTTCCAAAACGTAGGTTCCATTCACGTAGAAAATAATAGGATCAGTAGAATTCGAAGCGGATCCGTTTAACCCCGAGGCTTCGATAACGACTGATTCTGAGGTAAAATCTACTCCATCAACGCTAATACTAAATGGGAATGATATGAACATACCGATTTCTGAGTACATCATCGTATTCGATAACGCATCAGTAACATCCTCAATGACTATCGCAGCTTCTTCCGCTGAAACTACACCGTTTAGATCAGTATCAGCTATCACGCGGACCACTTCTGCATTCCCCAGTACGGTCCGTACCATCATCAGTGTTGACATATTCCAAGAAGAAAGGTTCATATTCACGAGAATTTCATCAGGTTCAGATTCAGTTAATTCGATGTCAACAATAAATGTTTCATCTTCCGCAACAACAACATCGATAACCTGATTCACGTACCCACCAATTCCCAGGGGTGGTCCGTTCATTCGCATCCCGATAATCTCCGCGAGGGTAACGAGGTAAAACTGACCAGGATAGGTTGAGATATTGAAACATCCTGTTGCATTGGTTCGTGGAGGCATACCTTGTTTTTGGTCAAAAGGATGCTCGGGATCGTATACCATCAACTCAATATTTGGAAGCGGTTGCGCATTACAGGTGACTGTTCCTGAAATATGTGCAGAATAGGGCGGAATCGTTTCAAGATGGATATCACCAAGATCAATAACGTTATCTAACTCAGTGATTTCAAGTTCTGTGACATTTTGGAAATACCCGTTCTTCCACACCCATATCTCAATCATACCCGTGATGACACCTACAGAGAAGTTTCCTTCGGAATCAGATATGCTCTGGTTTTCGAAATACTCATCACCTCGAGCGAAAATCTGTGCGTCTTCTAGCGGTGTTGTGGTTTCATTATACACTGTCCCGATAATCGTACAGGTGATATTCCAGAGTTTACGGATACGGAACTCCTGCACCTGTTCTTCTTCCGCCCAATGATATAAATCTTGTAAGGAAAACGAATTCGTCCTCTCTTCATAACTAATTTTTTGGAGACGGATGGTAACCATGCTATTTCCACCTTGAACCGCGGATGCATTTGGAATAACCTGAATCAGGAACTCTCCTTCATCATCGCTTAATGACCAACCAAGAACATCAAAAGGATTCCCTTGAGTTTCCACAGTAATATTCACTCCTTCGACAGCAAGATTAGGAGTCATATCTTGATAGACGACTCCGCTGAAGTTTATCATCTCGTATGATTCGCCACCTTGGACTTCGACTGAAAAATTCTGCCATATGGTGCGGTTATCCTCGACAGCGATGTTATTAAAAGTAAACGGGTCAAACACTCCGTCTTTGCTTGCGGTAATATTGTATATTCCGCTTGTGATGTTGTGATCAAAGATGTAGAATCCTTCTCCGTTTGTTTGGACTGTTTCAAAGGTTTGATTGTTTTGTACATTGACTCTTGCATTAGGGATGGAATCATTGGTTCCTTGTTCTTTGACGTATCCTTTGATTGTACTGTTACCGGTTTGGTTTTGACCAGGACCTGCTTGTAATGTGAAATTGACCCACCGTGTTTGATTGTTCGCGAGATCGAAGTCTGGTTCGACTATTGGTGGGTGCCCGTCAACGTTTGCCATTGGAGTATAATGACCAACAGAAACATTGTGGTTGAAAAAATAATAACCATTTGAACTGGTGGATACTGAAAAATTCTGACTCCCAACTAATATGACTAATGCTCCTTCGATGCCGGTTTGGTTCTGATCTTTCACGAATCCGCAGACAGTACCATTTCCACTAGGGGGTATTTCTTCTTGTTCAGTAGTGAAATTCCATATTGGACTAATTGTTGATGCACTATGATTATCCCATGCGACGATTTTCCAGTAATATTTAGTATTGTAATCGAGAAAGATGGGATTGAAGGTGAATGCTGATTGGTTTGATACGTTCTTTGGGGGGAATGGTGATGTTCCGAAGTAGACGTCAAAAGTGAGGGTGTCACCAGGGTCAGGGTCGGTACAATCCCAACTCAGGTTGGTATGAATAGGAACATCCATTACACTTGGTGCCGGGTTCGGGTTTGAAGGCATATTTGGTGGATTATTCATCGGACCTGTGAAATTTGCTACAATAATTGTGTACGCAATCTCAGAATCGCCGTCTAAAGGACTCTCAGGTATCTCAGAAATATTAATGATGTCCATGTGATTCGATTGTAAGTATGCGAGATCCATGGGCATCGATGCATTCTGGGTGGGATGTGTGCTATTGATCTGGAAGCGACCCCAATACATACCATCGTTTGGAGTATTTGGGATACCGATGCTTTGATTATCAGTCACGTTTACCATAATCCATTCACCGGTCATCTCGTTCAGCGCCTTCACAAAGTACAATCCAATGGGAGGATCGCCGGTCATATTATCAACAACGGTGACATTGACAATGACATCTGTACGATCATTAAACTCAGTGGTTTGTATTAAATTACCATCATACAGATATGTGGTAATAAAAACGTTAGAATCGTCTGCTATGACTTGTGGTACTAGACTGACAAATGATGTTATCACGAGTAATATTATCAGATAGAGTGCGATACTTTTTCTGCCTATTCTACTTATATTTCTTGTTATGTTTTGTTTTTGCATCCTCATCACCGTTTATCGCATAATTTCTGGTATACTCAGAACTGAAAATATGAACGAATGAGTACATCCAATCTAATTATGCATGTTGTTATGTAGGTAATTCAAAAATAGGATAAATACTTTTCGTTTAAAAGAAAGATGTTTAGCCTGTTGAAAAATTCTGAAGTCAGTTGAATTTTTCTAAACAGATGATTAAAATGTTTAATGTTTATAGTAGATTCTGATGTTTGTAACGTCTTTCATGGTTGTAAAAACGTGTTTGTCGCTCTATTTTTCTCCAATATTAACCTGGTTATCTCTCCAAAAAGAGAAGAACAACCATCCTTTGTTGTTACGAACGTGTTAGGTGCACGTTCGTAGGAATGTTTTGATGCTGCGGGGTGAATATCCAAGCACGTGGTTAATGTACCCGATCAACAGCATGCCAATGCAAATCAGATAGGCGTAGAGTTGAACGGTCCCTCTCCCGTAGATCTGAAGTTTTTTGAGGTCAAGGAATTCTTTGAGCCGGGAGAAGAACCGTTCGACAGCGGTTCTTTTCCGGTAGTGTGTTCGGAACCATGGTGGGTACCTGGGTTTTATCCGGGTTTTTGCTATTTTGATAATAGGGGTGACTCTGTCTTTGAGCAACATGGTTCTGATCTTAGAGGAGTCAAAGGCTTTATCCCCAAGAAAATACCGGGTTGGAAACCGGGTGTTATAGGATTTTACTGTGGTGTATAAGTGTTGAAACTGGGTTGAGTCGTGCGTATTCGCACGAGTGATGGTGAGTGCGACGGGTAGTTCTGCATTGGCATCTACATCAACGTGGATTTTGTATCCGTAGATGTATTGTTCGTTGATGTGGTCCCATCCCCATTCACCTTCGCTATCATCTTGGTTTCCTTCAAGGATGGAACCATCCTGTGCAATAGTGTGAATATTCAGAAACTCCTTGTCAAGGAGTTGTTGAACAACAGCCGTGAACAGTTGTTCAAACGTTTTTACGCCGATTCGTTTGAGAAAATTGGTGAAACTTCCAATATCTGGGGGTTGTTTGAAGTTAAGTTGCCGTCTCCAAAACTGTTTTTTTCTAGGAATGCTTGGTAATCTCGGTAGGATTCCATCCTGAGGAACATCAGGATGAATGACAGGAACATCCCTGTGGGTGAGAGTGGTGGTCTACCAGGTTTACATGGTGTATATTTGTAGCTGTTTTTGAGTATATCTTCGGCTTCTGAAAGATTAATATTTGACAAAACCTTTCTGAGACTAACCCTCCTATGGTTTTTCATTTTGTGCATCCAAACAAAATGAAACATGGGAGGGCTCAATTAATTTTTCAACAGCCTAAGAAAGATGTTGTTGTGTTTTGTCGTGAAATCTTTTTTTAGGCATTGTTTTTTTCTTAAAAGAATTGTAATCGATATAAGGATGAATTTATTTCTTTTATTCATTTTGATTTTTGTATGATGTTCTTTTGTAGAGATTCTTGTGTTAGTTTTCCATTTTGGCGTTTTTCCAACAAATCTTTATATAATGTCATTTGGGAACATTATACATGGTAATAATTACCATGCATCATTTTGTTGCATAAGAGATGGTACCGAAAGAAAGGCGAAAAAAGAATGAAAAAAAGAGTAAAGAATATCCAAACTATATGGTCTATATTCCTTGTACTCTGCTTGTTTTCATCAACTCCGCTTTTTCACGCTATTCTCCTCACCACAGCAACACAACAACACGCAATGCTTTCCTATACCATCAGATTTTCTCAACCACAACTCACAGAAGTAACCATAGACGATAAAACATTCACTCAAATCGAAATAAAAGACTGCCTCTCACAAAACGACCCAGGACACCCTGCACTTCCACTTCGTCCAATACAAATCCTTATCCCCGCAGGAAAGACCCCCACCGAGATAACTGTTTCATATCCTACCTACACAGATCTCTCCTCAGATATCGAAAAAAAACCGATCATCCCCCAACAAGACCTGATCACAACAAACACACCAGAAACCGATGAACCACTCATGATGAACACCAAGGTCTATAACTCAACAACCCCTATTTTTGAAAACCTCTATGAACAAAAAGAGATCGGGTACTGTCGAGGATACCAAATACTCAGCCTTATCCTTCATCCCATACAATATATCCCAGGTACCAATCAACTCTATTATTTTCCACAACTCGACATCACCATAGACCTTGCGGAAGATGAACAAGACCAGACCCATACTCTTCTTCGTAATAGCCAGGAGGATACCAAGATCATTCAAAACCTCGTTATTAATCCAGATATAATCCAAAGCTATCAGACAGAACCAGAATACACGTTCTTAACAGTACCAAGCGGATTATGCAACCCCGAAGACACCTACGAATACGTAATTATCACCAATGACGCACTCAACGACACCACTGGAGAAACCTATAACTGGTCAGATCTCCTCACCCATCGACATACGCTTAATGGTTATAATACCACGAAAATAACAACCGAAACCATTGATCAATGGCCTACGTATTGGAACGAGACTGCGTTGTTTAATGATACCGCAGCCCATATCCGCGAGTTCATCAAAGACGCGTATCAAAACTGGGAGACACAATACGTGGTCCTTGGTGGGGATTGGGATACTGACACACCCGCAAACCAGATTGTACCCGCACGTATATTCACCGAGTATACCTCTTTTGAAAACAGTGATGACTACTACACGATGCCCTGTGATCTCTACTATAGTCATCTCGATGGAGACTGGAGAGACATAGTGCATAACTGTTGGGGTGGCGGACGAAACAGCGGAGTGAACGACCCCTACGGAGAAGTCTACATCGGACGCATGACTGTTTGCACCGCAGAACAATTATCCAATTTTATTCAGAAAATCATCTGGTATGATCTCTTTGTTGACACAGTGTTTGTGAACAAAACCGTTTTCCTCGGTGGAAATCTTGGTTTCCAATCAACCTCTGCAGAATATATGGAAGAAGTCCGTAATGGAACCGACCCGAACTTCTATCAATGCATCGGATTTAAAGAATGGAACACCGACAACCCAGACACTACATTTAACATCTCAACCCGGAAATATTACGACTGGGGAGCAAGTATACCCAGCGACTATATCACGGTCATCAACAATAATAACGCGTGTCTCATCAACCATATCGGCCATGGATCACCCACGACCGCATTAGACATGTCAAATGCGCAACTCAACTCGTTAGCCAATACAAAATATTTTTTTGCGCATTCGCAACAATGCCTTGCAGGGCGATTCACTGAAGGGGATACCACGGAAAAAACACTCACCTGCATGAATGCAAATAACGGTGCATTTGGGTTAATCTGGAACACCGGATATGGATGGGCGAGTTCCGTGAACACGAATGGACCAAACCAGTTTCTCCAAAGGAAATTCTGGCATTACCTCTTCAACACCTCCATGGAACACTGGCAGATCGGAGCAGCACACGCCTATGCGCAAGATGAAATGTCTGCGTATGTTGACATCCCCGGATGGCATTACGCATGGTGCTATAACTGGTACAGCTCCCACTTCTTTGGGGATCCTGCACAGACGTTGAAATCAATCGTCCCTGAAATCGTTCCTTGCTCATTGAGTAATGAAACCCCAACAAATGGGACAACGAATCTTTCAGTTGGAGATCACATAATCGGTATCTCGGTGTCTGATTACGAAGGAGATCTCATGAATATCACGTTTCTCACCAACGCTTCGGGTTCATGGGAGGACATCGGATTTAACAGTTCCCAATATAACGGTACCTACGCCCAAGACTATGATTTCTTGAATTATAACACATCCTATTGGTGGAGTGTTCATGTCCACGACATCGCAGGAAACAGTGGATGGACGAATGAAACATATTCTTTGAGAACACGACCACTGCATAGTGCGACTCCACCAGAGAACTTTATCGCAGTAACCTATAACAAAACACAGATAAATCTAACTTGGTCACTAGGAACCAACGCGACTCAAACATATATTGAACGAGCCACAACTCAACTTTGGAACCGAGGTACAGGATTACTCGTATACAACGATTCCGGAGAGTATTATGATGATCACGATCTCGTAACTGGTGTTACGTATTATTATCAAGCATGGTGTTGGGATGAAGAAGACATGGTATGGAGCATAGAAAACGCTTCAACGAGTAACATAACGATAAACTGTGTACCAAGATTTTCGAATGAATCTCCACAAAACTACTCAGTAAATGAATCTCGTAACCCTGTTCTTTCTATTATGGTGTCCGACCTTGACGGGGACTCTGTAAATGTGTCGATGTGGACAAATAGTTCAGGGCAATGGTCTAGTATGGGTTATAATATAAGCCTCATAAACAATAATTATCATCAGAATACAACACTCTTCAATAATTATTCAACAACGTACTGGTGGTCGGTGAACTGTACCGACGGTGAAAACTGGACGAATGCAACATACGTTTTTATGACACGAGCGAACCTCCCGCCACTTCTCTCAAATGAAACCCCCTCAAATGAATCAACCAATGTAGCTCGAAGTACATCATCACTCACTATTACCATAATCGATTCTGATGATGATCACATTAATTGGTCGATCTGGACCAACCCAGATATCGGTAACAATTCTATGAGTAATGATACGAGTGGGAATAAAACGTGTACCATCACCGGTTTACAGTATGATACCACGTATTACTGCTTTGTGAATGTAACTGATAATGGAAGCGGACAATGGACGAATTATTCATGGTGGTTCACCACCGAAGAAGAACCGTCTATACCTAGTGGTGGTAGTTATACTCCTCCACCACCGTCTCCTCCACCGAACACACCACCGAATAACCCAGTAACACCCCTGGGAACACAAACTGGATACCTGTACGTTAATTACACGTATTCGGCGAATACAACCGACCCTGAGAATCAGATGATTCAATACTTGTTTGACTGGGGGGATAACACTACCAGTAACTGGACGAACGCGGTTGAGTCGGGGGAAAGCGTTTCACTTTCACATTACTGGTCAGTAGAAGGAAGTTATCTGGTGCGGGTGAAAGCGAAAGATGTTGATGGGGCAGTCAGTGACTGGTCTGACGTTTGTATGGTATTGATTCAGCATGTACCAGCAGCTCCTAAGGTGGAACCAAAACTCGTGATTCATATTCCTGATAATGTGTTTGCTCAACAAGTTATTGTGTTTACGGTTTCCATTGATGATTATGAGGAATCATTGGGAAATCTATCGTTTGTGTGGGAGTTTGGCGATGGGGGGATCGGGAATGAGATGCAATCTCTTCATTGGTATGCAGAACCTGGGGTTTACCAGGCTACAGTCACAATATATGATGGGGATGACCAACTTGGTTTAACGACTCATACAGTTGTTGTTTCTCCGAATGATTCTCTTGTTCCTATTCGGGAAAGTGACGAACGGGTGTTGGCGTTTTCATGGCCAATCCTGGTATTGTGTGGTGTGTGCGGAGTATTGATTTGTGTTCTTCTTTTATTTAAGAAAAGAAAAACTGTTTAGTTAGAATGGGATAAGTCAAGGGTGGAGTTAAAAAAAAAAATTTGTGTTTGATTGTATATTTTATTGTTTTTTGGTTATGAGGGTGGTGCATCCTTGTGGTATGACTCGGATTCGTGCGTCTTTTCCTTTTAATGAGATTGTGTTCTCTAATGCTTCCTGCGGGGTTTGTGCAGGGGTAACATGGTAGATGGTTTCGACTTCTTTTTTGTCTAAGGATGATACTAAAAATATGGGATGATGTTCAACAGCATCATAATGGTAATATGCTCGATGTGCACCGAGAACGAATTCTTTCTGTAACGCGGATTTGATCTCCGTGGCTGTGTGGTGGGTATGCATCCATTCATCGAAAATCTGGTTCCCTACACCCTGGATACATTCTGCGATGAACACAATTACTCCTTGTTTTTTCATGAGTGGTAGTGTCATTTGTAACGCCTTATGCGCGTGGTATAGGTCGATATCGTGGGGGTACCCTCCTGCGGAAACTATAGCGATATCTGCAGGCTCGGTGACCTCTTTTTTGTACATGGAATCTACGAGTTTTGCTCCCACGTCAAGGACTGCCTCTGGTTTTCCTGTCCACGCACCGACAATGCGATGAAACGAATTCAGGACGACGTTGAACGCGAAATCACACCCCGCGAAATGCATCGCCTCGTTCATCTCATGATGAATCGGGTTGTCCTTGAGGACACCAGCGTGTGCGTTCGCTTCAAACATGAGTTTATGGTTTCGTTGAATCGTTTTGAATGAGGCGATCCCGGGGAGGATGCTTTTTCTGGTTCCACTATATCCTGCAAAAGGATGGTATCCGATATCTCCAAGAAGAATTTTGATATCCGCATCAATATACGTTCGGAGTACCTCAACAGTGTTCCCTCGTTTCGTCGTTCCTACAGCGACATGATCACCCTGATACGCATCATTAGAAAGAACCTGATAGGTTCGCGCGATCCGCTCACCAACAATATCTTTGATTTGTTCAGACGTTGGTGGTGTATGAGACCCACACCCGACTATGATCAACACATCCGTATCATCAACATCAGCGGTTCGAAGAAGATCAAGAACAGGAGGAAGCATCTGCTGCGTTGGACACGGGCGCGTGTAATCGTCAACAACGATCGCCACCTGATCACCAGGTTTTGCGATATCCTCCAGACGATCAGAACCAAGTGGATCACGTAATGCGCCATGGATGAGTGACTCCATACGCTCTGGTTGTATTATCTCCTTTGGAAGAACGACATCAAGGATGTTTTGATCAGGAATTTCGACAGGTAAAAAGATTTTTCCATACGGTAATTGAATGTGCATTGTTCCCCATCTATGCAAGCATCATTCTTTTGACGCGTGTTTTGTCCATCTCACTTTTCGAGGTATCCTTTTTAATTGTAACATGTTCTTTTGGCATTTATTCTTACAAAAATAGAGGACGGTTCCGTCTTTCCGTATATACATTTTCCCAGTCCCCGGCTCGATTTCGTTCCCACAAAATGTACACGTCCTTCTTTCGACCATACCGGTATCCCTCTCTCTATCGCGCTCCACCTAGTTTTTTTGCTTCTCGTTGTGTCTCTAAAAGCATGAGGATATCACCAAGGCGAACAGGTCCGATTACATTTCGTGTGATGATTTTTCCTTTATCGCGACCATCTAACACACGGACTTTCACTTGAGATGCCTCACCAGCCATCCCAGTGCGTTCAAGGACTTCAACAACCTCACAAGGAATTCCTTCAATCATGTAGTTAACCCTGTTTTTTTACGGTCTCGAGTTTTTTCACCAGATTATCGATTCCTTCTTTGTCTTTTCCAGGATTGACGATAGCGATAGCTGATGTTCCAACGGTTAACCCTGCGGCACTCCCCAGTTGTTCTTTACTTGGAACATAAGTGTAAGGAATGTTTTTTTCTTCACAGAGAATCGGCATGTGAGCCAATATTTCCTCAGGAGTAACATCTTCAGCCATGACCACGAGTTTTGCTTGTCCTCGTTCTACTTGTTTGGTTGCCTCGTTTGTTCCTTTGCTTATTTTCCCGTTGTCTCGAGCTTTTTCTACCAATTCATAGGCTAAATCTTGTAGTTCTTTTGTTGTTTGAAATCGTACATACATCGGCATTTATTCTTAGCCTCCTGTGGCATTTATTATTCCTTCTTTTCGGATAAGGAATGTAGAAGGTGGAATAGAGGCCATCTATAAAAAGGTTTTTAGAGTAAAAACTATTGTGCGGTCCTCGCATGATCGCAGTAACGTATCATGATGATTATAATAAATATGATCTTGGTACTGATCATCCACTTATTAGGGATAAGCCGCGTAAAACAATGGAATTTTTAGAAAAAAAAAATATTATAAGACAATGCACGGTTATTACTCCGGAGAAAGCGACAGAAACTGATCTTCTACGAGCCCATGACCTACAATATGTTACTCATGTGAAACAACTGAGTATGACTGGTGGATGGCTATCACAAGATACTCCTGCACCGAAAGGTATCTACGAGTATGCATGTCTTTCAACAGGCGGAAGTATACAAGCGGGGGAACAACTGTTTAAAAAGTTTGTATGTGCGGTGAATCCTTTGGGTGGTTTTCATCATGCAAGTAGTGCTCATTCCTCTGGGTTTTGTTTTTTTAATGATATCGCAGTCACTATCGAGTATCTCCGAGAAAAATATAAGGTTAAACGTTTCGAAATCATCGATTTAGATGTGCATCATGGAAACGGGACACAGGATATCTATTATAGTGACCCAACGGTTCTGAATATCTCGTTTCATCAGGATGGGAGAACCTTGTATCCTGGGACTGGATCACTCGAATCGATAGGGCGGGATGAAGGTGAAGGGTTCACGGTGAACCTCCCATTTCCACCAGGTACCAGTGGAATATGTTATCGAAAAGCATTCGATGAAATCGTCCCATGGCTAACGAGAGAGTTCAAACCAGAACTCATTGTATACCAGGCTGGTGTTGATACGCACCATACTGATCCGCTTGCCGATTTAAAACTTGTATACCAAGACTATTATGATTTAGCGAAGCGAGTCACAGGTCTCTCTCAGGAAACGTCTCGGAAATTGCTCGTGTTATTGGGTGGCGGGTACAACAGTGATTCATGTCTTCGCTCTTATTATAATATATTTTGTGCCTTAATAGGAAGAGAAGACATCGAAAAAGAACCTGCTATAGAAGATCCAAATGTTAAACAAGTGGAGTTGCTTGTGAATGATCTAAAAAAGTTATTACATAGTTATTGGAAACCCTGAGTCTATTTTTATTATTCTTTTTTTTATATAAATATTGTCGATAACCTTATGTAATCTTTCACAATACCGGTTCTATTCAGATTTATCATCTAATGTATGTACGAAACAAAGTAGAAAAACGGTATCCTCAAAAAAACCATAATAAGGATATTTTATAGAAGTGTTCGCTCTACTTCCAATCGATCCGCAGTAGGATACTCCTCCACCAGATAACACAGGTAACCTTGTCTCTTCAGTTTTTCCGCGAGTTTTTCAAGAAACCATCCACCAATAGTGATCCGTTTCCGTTTACCATCAAAAAATAGGTATCGAGCAGGGATTTTTTCCTCTTTTTTCAAAGTGAGAAATAATTTTTGTAACATGCTGAACTGAGTGTGAAGAATTTCTCCTCTGATGAGAGTACCATCATCACTAATCACCTCATACGGTTGCGCGATGTTTATTGCTCGTCGTCTGATTCGATTTCTGAGCTGTACTCCATCTTTAAACGAGACCGAACAATAGTGAACACCGATATCATAGTTTTTTTGTTTAATGTCCTGCAACACATGTAGTGCTGTCTTTTGACTACCTCGTACTGCTGCAGAAATCTCATTTTTCATGGTATATCCGCGGGTGATGAATACATCACAGTTCCGTTCAGAAAACTCAAGTTCATTAAGATTAACCCATTGGATACCCTGTGTTTCAGCCCAGGTGATGAGAGCAAGTATTTCTTTTTCTTTTGTTGGAATAACTGGGATTTCTATGGCGACATCAGCTGAGGTCTGAAGCACGTGTTGTATTGCGTTCGTTATTGGATTTCTATTCATCTTCGTCCAATATGTTGGTAATGGATGGAATCTAATTTCATCAAGACCTGCATTGATGAGGTCAATGATATGATCTGATTGTTCTAGTCCTGAGGTGTAGAGATGGATATGGAATTGTGAACCAAAAACATCTTTCAATAAGGTGATATAGGTTTGTACTCGTCTCCAAACAAGGAGTGGATCTCCACCAGTAATACCCGCACCGGTTGCATCGATGTATTGTGCTTCTTGGATGAGTTTCTGTGTATCTTCTTCGTTTTCGAGTTCCCATTCATCAGCATAGATTCTATCGGTTCCGGCTTTCTTAAAACTTAGTGGACAATAATAACAATGGGTTGAACATAATCCTGTGACGAGTATCACCATTTTTGATCCTTTAGCACACATGCGACATGCGGGGGACAATGGTGCAATGTATGAGCTTTCATGTAACCAGGGGATGATCTTTTTCATGGAAGTCAGTCTAGTACGGTATCAGTGTTTAAAATACCTATCTCCATAAGTAATTTATAATCCCCAATCTTACCTAGAATCCGATGAATCAGCAACAAATAAAAAAAAAATCATTGAGACGAAGAAGATACAATGGATCCAGATTCATTTTACTGATTTGATGGGTGTCCTTCGAGTATTTCGTGTTCCTGCAGAGCGGTTTTTGAAGGATGATTTGTTGAAAAAGGGTTCACGTTTTGATGGATCCTCAATCGGGTTCAGGAAAGTTGAGAAATCAGATATGATTGCGTTACCTGATCCTGATACGTTTCTTCCGTTACCTCATATGCCTGGTGAGGCGTTGATCCGGGCGAATTTATATGATGTTGATATGAATCCGTATCGTGCAGGTCTTGATAGTATTAAGAAAAAAATTTCCTATGATCCTATCATGAAGAATATTTATAAGATGACGGATGAAGATATTAAACAGCATGGTATCAAACGGTTACCGACGAATCTTATGGAGGCGTTGGAGGAGTTTAAACAGGATACGGTGCTTATGGATGCTATCGGGAAAGATGGAGCGGAGTTGTTTATTCAGAATAAAACGTGAGTGGCATCGGTACATGGGAGAGATTACAGATCTAGATTATGAGTTTTATTTCCACTGTTAACGACTAATAAAGTTTGTATAAGTAGAGATTTTATATAGAAGAAATCGGTTTCCGTTACTGAAAGTAATTGGGAGGTTAGGTGAGTATGGAAGAAAGTAAGGAAGAAAACTCTTGTTGTGCTGAGGAGCATTCGACGCAGGGTCTTGGATGGAGAGTTTCGTTATCGATTATCGTGGGTGTAGCCTGGCTTGTTTTCCTTCTAGTCTGGTTCTTTTTCTATGCGGGTATGTATAATTGGGAGAAGAATGTCGCCATTGTATTGTTCTCGCTTTTGGTGATTGTGGGAATCTTAGGGATTCCGTGGTCGATTTGGGGTTTACGACATCGAACTGAGGAAGAACAAAAGATGTGGAAGACTCACGGGTTTTCTTGGAGGGTGTGGGTGTCCGGATTTTTTGTAGTCGCAGTGTTTGTTTTTCTTATTTATTGGTTCTGGTATCTTGCTCAACCATATCTATGGTATCATAATCTAATAATTTTTGTAGTAGCGTTCTTGATTATTGGGGGAATCCTTGGTGCTATGTGGGCACCCTGGGGAATAAAATACGGTCATCATAATAAGGAGAAAAAGAAGGAATAAAAAAAAAATGGTTATTCTTGTTTCTTTTTCTTTTTATTAAAGAGGAAGATACCATCGAGAAGGACTGCGAGTATTCCCGTGAGGAATATCATATCGAAAATATTCGCACCTCCGATCACCGCTTTTTGTGTTGTTTTAATTTCTATTGAAAGTAGGGCAAAGAGATGAAGGAGATCGGCACCGAGTAACACCCCTATAGTTCCTGTAATATACGCGACAGGGGCTGCATTCCGTTTTGTCTTCCATAGTAAAAAAATCGAGGAGATGCTTGCGAAAATTACGGGTAAAAGCCAGAGAGGAAACACGGAGACGATTCCTTTTTCAGGATCCGGATACGTGACAAGGTAGGTGATACCAGCGACAAGGACTACCCCCAGAAGTATTTTGGTAAGAGGGAGTTTGTGTTTAATGATGAGAAATGCACTAAGGAGTAACGGGATTACTGCACCCCCTGTGTTCATACCAACCTGCCAGTTCTGATACATAAACAAGGGGATATTCGCAAAAGGGAACCCGACGTATCGATCAATGAGTCCTGACCCAAGGAGGAATGACCCGAACACGATGATGATAGCCTCTAAAGAAGTAAACCCCATCTCGTTGAACGCTTTCGTGATAATCAAATACCCGAGATATATGGCAAGTATCGGAATAAGGATGTAAAAGATATACAGTACTATCGACTCGATAATCATGGTTCACTCATCATTCGGTGCTTATCCATTGTTGTTCAAGTTCCTGCTTTTTTGAATTTATACCCGTAATAAATAGCACCTGTGTACCCTTCTTCTTGTATTCTCCTGAATGTGCTTTCAACTTTCATGCCGATATGGACATCAGTAATATCACAGTCGACAATCTGTGCAGTAATCTGAGGACCTTCTTCCAGTTTGATGATCGCAATCGGGTAGGGAACTTGTTCTTCGAAATCCTCAGGAGCAACATGGATAATCGTATATGACACCACTTCTCCTTTCCCCATTAACGCGATCTCATTCATCTTCCCCATACTCTTCCTACGGCAATACGGGCAGGCTTCCCTTGGGGGGAAGAAAATGCGATTACATGATCCACAAGTATTCCCGATAAAATTGTATCGTTGTGGGATCTCCCTCCAGAACCGTGCGACTGCTTCGCCCATGGTTACATCGCCTCCAGAATATGAACCGTACACGTTGCTCCAGATCCACCAACATTATGTGCTAACCCGATCTTCGCATTAGGGACCTGACGTTTCTCTGCATCACCGCGAAGCTGAAGTGTGACTTCAACAATCTGAGCAACACCGGTAGCACCCACCGGGTGGCCTTTTGCTTTTAACCCACCACTCGTATTCACCGGTAATGACCCCTGTAACGGAGTAATATTATTATCGATGGCTTTTCCACCATCTCCTTTTTTCACAAACCCTAAATCCTCAATCGCACAAATCTCCGCGATCGTGAAACAATCATGGACCTCAGCGAAACTCACATCCTTTGGGGTAATATCTGCTTGTTTGTACGCCTTCTTCGCCGCATACACTGTTGCATCCAACGTACAGATATCCCGCCGAGCATGCAACGCTAACGTATCAGATGCTTGTCCAGACCCAATAATCTTCACGGGTTTATCCGTATATTTTTTTGCTTTCTCTGCTGCGCATAACACGATCGAGGCAGCTCCATCACTCACTGGAGAACAATCCATTAACCCAAGCGGGTACGCAACCATCGTCGATTTCAATACGGATTCCAGAGAAATTTCCCGTTGATACTGTGCATAGGGATTCAATGCACCATTCGCATGATTCTTCACCGCAACCTGAGCAAGCTGCTCACGGGTCGTCCCATACTCATACATATGTCTCGTCGCAATCATCGCGTAAATCCCCGGGAACGTCGCACCAAAAAAGGCTTCCCACTCTTGATCCGCTGCGGTTGCGAGTGTCTCCGTCGCTGACGTCCCCCCGACATCATTCATCTTCTCAATACCACCCACAATCACGACATCATTCACACCTGAAGCAATAGAAAGATAACCTTGTCGAACCGCAAGACCACCAGAAGCACATGCACCCTCCACACGAGTCGCTGGTATATGCGCATATGCAAACCCAGAGGCATCAGCTACTAAAGCACCCACATGTTCCTGACCAATAAAACGACCTGAACTCATCGACCCGACATACAACGCATCAATATCTTTCCCCTCGATTTTCGCATCAAGAATCGCTTTCGACCCCGCCTCAGCAATCAAATGACGAAACGACTTATCCCACAACTCACCAAACTTCGTCAACCCAACACCAATAACCGCAACATCTCTCATCGTCTTCATCACTCCCAATACAACAAATCAGTAAACTTCGCATACGTCCCATAATCAATATATTGCTTCTGTGCAACCAACTCGGCAATAGAAGGAGCATTCTTCCTCATCAACTTCGTAATCGCATCAGTAACTGTGATATCAAATCCATCACTCCCTGCACCAGATCCATAACTCGTGACAAAGATCCGATCACCCGATTTCGCTACATCCAGCACCGAGGCGAGACCAATCATCGCTGCACCAGAATACGTATTACCAATAAAGGGGACCATCAACCCTTGCTTAATCTGATCATATGAGAAACCGAGTTTCTCAGCCACATTCACGGGAAATTTCCCATTCGGCTGATGAAACACCGCATAATCATAATCCTCTGGTTTTGTCTTCGCCATCCCCATAAGATTCATCGCACACTCTGTGATATGCTTGAAATATGCGGGTGCTCCAGTAAACCGTCCACCATGCGAAGGATATTTCCTCTCCGCCCGCCGCCAGAAATCCGGTGTATCCGTCGTAAAAGAACACGTATGATTAATCTCTGCAATCACGTTCTCTTTCCCAATGATAAATGCTGCGCCTCCTGCTGCGGCAGAATACTCTAACGCATCACCAGGAGCAGCCTGCGAGGTATCCGCACCAATCGCTAAACCATAAAGAACCATCCCTGCTTTCACCAGAGCAGTACAGGTCTGAATCGCTGCAGTCCCAGCTTTACACGCAAACTCGTAATCAGCAACCATCACATTAGGTGTCGCCCCAATCGCCTCAGCAACAATAGTCCCCGTCGGCTTCACCGCATACGGATGAGATTCACTCCCAATATATATCGCGCCAATATCCTGAGGATTCACCGTACAGCGCCTTAGCGCCCCACGCGCAGCCTCGACACTAATCGTCGCAGTATCCTGATCGATCGAAGGAACCGATTTCTCAAAAATACCTAACCCGCTACTGATTGCTTTCCCGTCTTTACCCCAAACCGATGCTATCTCCTCAGCCTTAATTCGATATCGAGGGATGTTCGCTCCATAACTCACAATACCTATGCTCTTCATAGTGCAACCCTACCTCGTTTGAGAAAGAGAAGAAAAAAAGCCTATATAAAAGTGCTTGTTCGTTATTCGTCAAATGTCGACTATACTGTTTATTATCCGGTTAACGAAATCTTCCGCCCTTTTTTGAGTTCATCCACTGATTCATCAGCATGTTTCTCCAGTTTGTCTTTATCCAATACTGATTTCCTTGCCTGGAGATTTTGTTGTTTCAGAATTTCTTTGTCTTCTATAAAACGGGATCGACGATCATTTTTTATGGAAAGGATTTTCGAACGCATCTCCATCGCTTTATCATGATTCTGCTGCGCTTCAGTTCGTACATCAAGAAATTGCTGATGCTTTTTATTCGATTCATTAATTAAGGTAGCGATTTCCTGTACAAGTTTAATATACTCATCATGTTTCTTCTGACTCTCAGAATAAAATTTTTGTACGAGAGCATGTTCCTCATCTGCTTTCTTAAATAATTCAGTAATCGCTTTATCAGTATCAGAGAGATCAATTTCGATAGTGTGCTGCTGGTCAAGCTGTTTCTGGACTTGATTGTATTCTCGCCGTTTCTCTTTGATTTTTTTTACGAGATCGTTCTCCTTACGAGTACTCATCGGAGTGGTTTCTTGTCGATACTCCATCATTTGGACATCCGCTTTGAGCTCCTCAACCCTCAACGGTAGGTTGCGAACAAAATCACCTTTCTTTTTTCGTTTCTTCTCGATTAGCTCTTTTGCTTGTTGCTGCATTTGATTGCGCAATTCTTTGTGTTTTTTCATCTGTTTGACGAGTTTATCTCGCTCTACTTTGTTTTTATCCATGAATTCTCTAAGTTCTATTCGTTTGTTGTTGACCATATCTCGTTCTTCACGGATAACACGTGCGGCGTCGTTTAACTCGTTTCTTTTTTGAATTAACGCTTGAAACTTTTTTTCTGAGTTTCTCAGTTGTTCGAATTCTTCTTTTTTCTTCGCACCATCTTCTGTCACGAGAAGTACACCACCATTCGAGATATAGAACCCTGATAAATAGTTATTGTTCTTGGAGATGCAACGTTATTTCGTTCTTTCCTTTCACAGCAAGCCAGGGTATGGTAACCTCTGCGTATCCATGACCTGGAACAGTGAGGTTAATCACCTTATTTTTTTCTTCCCCGTTTACTGCAAGTACGATAGTAAGATTTCGTGCTGGAATCGAGCTTTGATTTTCTATTTTAAAAGAAGTGATAATTTTATCGCCTGCATTAAAAGTTTGAGGCCAATGATACACCTGAGTGATTCTAAGATGAGGTTTCCCTTTCACAGCGGTAACCATAAAATGAAGATCAGTATGTTTCTGTTTTCCAAGGGTGTTTACGGATAGTTTTACCTCAGTCCATGTGTTTGTACTCAGTTGAGTAACAGGTCTCACGAGTAGTGTTATCTGTGTTGACTGTCCGGGTTCTATGAGAACACGATGCGTGTCAAGACTAACATCCCAACTTGGAGACATCGGAATAACTGCTGCGTAGAGCTCATAGGTCCGAGGTTTCTTCGTTGGATTCTGTAAGGTAACAAGAAACTGCGCATCCCCCGTTGAGTATGTCTCCTTCACACGATCATCACAGAGGAGGGTTACAGACCGTGAAGTCATCATAAGCGCAAGAATGATGAGTATAATGAATATAAAGATAACCAGGATAAGAACCGCTAGGGCTACGGGTGCAAATGAGCCGAAGATTTCGTCGAGCCCGAGCATCTCCGCTGCTGATGTGAACAACCCTGCTATTGCTTCAAGGATTCCTTCTCCGCGTACTTGCACAGTCATGTTGATAGTCGCGGTCGTATCAGTATTTGTTTGTGAGGTTGCAGTAAAATGAATCTGATCAGAGGACACGGTAGTGTTTTCAGGGACAAACACAGTAACCTTCACTGATTTTTCTCTGCTGACGCGAACGTCAGAGAGTATCTCTTCGTGAGTAAGACCCCAGTTGTGTTCTGAGATTATGGTGATTCGATAGGTATCAACGTCATCGATGGCACCAGTATTATTATTTTTTACTTTAAAGGTGTAGGTCTGATTTTCTCCCTTTTTAATGGTGAGTTCAGTGTCATTCATTAGTCTCAATTGGATGTCATACTGTATGGCGTCTTCGGAGATGGTGACTGAGGAGGTTTTTTCTATTTTCCCTGTTTTACCGGTTACGTTTATGGTGAGGTCGATGTAGTTGCCGTAGGCGTCTTTCGTGTTCTCTGAAGAATTCACGTAGACATGGATAACGTGGTATCCGTTTGCGGGGATTTGAACTGATTCTGGTGTAACCGTGATCTCCCAGGTCCCTTTTTTCTTCTTAGTCTGTTCTTTGATTTGTATTGTATCAGAATATTTGCTCGTGATATTGAGGGTATACTGGACGCTTCCTCCGGGGACTATGGCTTCTGTAGTTGGGTCACTGGATATCGTTGCATCAATGTTTGTTGTCTCTTTCAGATTTAGTTGAAGCGATGAAGGGGATTCACTGGAATCATAGACGATATAGAGTTTTCGTAGACCAAGTCTTGTCTCATTTTCAAATGAGATACCTAAACGGACTTCGTGATTATTCCAGAGTTCATAGTTGAGATCAGTAAACGAGAAGGAGGTGACAGATTGCTGTTTCTGTATCAGGTCTAGGATTCTTGTTCTGTTTAGTATAAGGGTATCGGATGCGATCTCTTTATCGTCATCATATACTGTGGCTTTTAAGGTTATTTTGCGTAGGTTGACCAAGCTTCGATAATCAAGATAAATGGTTGCTTCAGCGGAGTTAATGATTTTATTGCGTTCAAAGTTTGGACCAGACCAGATGAGGGGATCGGTGGAGATGTTATTACGTTGAGATTCATCTGCGGTTGGCTGATCGGCATCCATTGTTTGATCTGCATGGAGATAGTAAGTGACTGTGTTTTCTAGTTGCGTGGATGGCATGAGGAGCGGCACAGTGACTTTTGCGGGGTGGGTATTGGAACCAAATACGAAGGATGATCCGAGCATGGCATCGGTAAACTCGGCGAGGTCTGCAAGACTGAGATTTACTCCTTCTGATGCGAACATGTCGCTCATATTGATGAATTCATTGATGGTGTCACCGATGTCTTTGAGTTTTTCGATGCGTCGGTTACTAAGGAAATCAGCGAATTTTTCTCCGATTGTTTTGGCTTTTTCTTCAAAGCCGCGTTCTGAGAGCCGGGTGAGTAGTCGTCCAATTACTCGTTCGCTTGGTATCATTTCGATGGTGAAGACGAGGGTTTCTTGTGGAGCTACTATGATGTGTTCATTTGAGAGGTCTAGGGTGACGGTATAGGGTTTGATTCTTCGAGGTATAAGTGTTGGTTTTATAGTGAGGGTTGTGTTTGAGATTTCTTCGGGGAGTAAGAATGAGCTTTTTGCAACGCTGATTTTTACGGTATCCCGATTGATTAATCGGGATTTAGAGGAGAAAAATAAGTCGAAGATGATTTCTCCGTTGAGTTCAACTGGGGTTTCCCCAGTGTAGGTGTAGCTTTCGTGGACTTTGAAGGGGTTGTAAATGTCGAGAAAGCTTTGGAACTCGGGAGGGATCTCTCCAAATTCTTCGAATTCATCGGGTAAGACATCAAGGAATTTGAAGGTGACCCAGAGTTCGAACCAGGAGAGCCATCGTTCTGAGTTAATGTTGGGGATTAAGCCGTCTTTGACGAAGAGTCGTGGTGGCCAGTAGGAGTCATTGGTTTTTGTTGGTATGATGGTATCCATGATCACGTTTCCGAGGTCGTCTATGTTTTCGGAGAAGAGTGGATCGTAATCAGTAAAATATAAGACGGTTTTTTCTGCTGTTGCTGCGGTGACTGGGGTTGTGATGAAGAGCGATGAGAATGAACCTAGAAGAAGGATAAGAATAACTATAATCGCTTGTACTGTTTTGGGTGTATGCATTTCAGGACTACCTGCTACTTATATCTAGTTTTTTAATATATAAATGTTTGTTTACAATAGTTATCATTTTTTATAATTTTTACTAGTGTAAGATATTGTATATTTTTTAAAAAAAATTGGGTACATAGAAAGAATTTTTCATCTATTAATTATAGTGCTAAAAAAATAGGGTGCTATTCCTGTGGTTAGAGTAAGGGTGTTTTTTGTATCCATTCAAGGTCGCTGATGTATAAACGACGCATATCCGTTAATCCGTATCGTAACATGGCGAGGCGTTCGAGACCAAGACCCCAGGCGAGTACCGGGTTTTTTACACCAACTGGTTCGGTTACTTCTGGTCTGAATATGCCGCTTCCCCCAAGCTCCATCCATTTATTATTCCAATAGACTTCAACATCCATACTTGGTTCCGTGTAGGGGTAGTATGAAGGGCGGAGTCTGATTTTTTCAAACCCTATACGTTTGTAGAATTCTTTCAGGATACCAACGAGTTGTCGAAAATTAGTATTCGTCTCATGGACTATTCCTTCGATTTGGTAAAACTCTGGTAGGTGAGTGGGATCAATGTTTTCTTTTCTGAACACGCGTCCTATGGAAAACACTTTACAGGGTGGTTCAGGGTGCTCATAGAGATATCGGATGGTGTTCACGGTGGTATGGGTTCGGAGGAGGGTTTTTTCTCCTTCTGTTTTTGAGAACTTGTATCGCCATCCAGTGGAGGATGTTGTTCCACCGTTTTCATGGACTGCAGCAACTTTTTCTAGCAGTTGTTTGTCATGGTTTGGGATACGATTTGGTTTTTTACAGTAGAGGGTGTCTTGCATTTCACGGGCGGGATGATCCTGCGGGATGAAGAGGACATCCATATCCCAGAAACAGGATTCAACGTAGTCTCCTTCGATTTCTTCGAAACCCATTTGGAGGAATATCTGCCTGATCTCTGAGATAAGATGGACTAATGGGTGAGGTTTTCCGCCGTAGACTGCTGGGGCAAATGCGTGGATGTCATAGGGGCGGATGGTCTGTGTTTTCCATGCACCAGTTTTGATAAGTGCTGTGGTGAGTTGGGAGATTTCTTCACTGATTTCGATTTCTTTTTGAAGAATTTTTTTCCCGTGTTCAGTGAGTACAATGGTGCTGGTGATGAGTTCTTTTTCTTTGATAATGTTTTTTCTTGATAGTAAGGCGGCCATTTTTGTTTTTTCTATGTGTTGGTTCGGGTCCTTATTAAGATGGATGAGGAGTTGTTCGTCTTCATCTTCTTTTTGTAGTGCTTTTTTGCCGTGTTCGGTGATGGTGAATGTTGTGGTGTTGTTTTCTTTTTTTATGGTTGCCCAGTTTTTTGTTTTGAGCCATCCGATTGCTATTGGTATTTCAGTAGGTTGTAAGGTTTTGGAGAGGTCTTTTATGGAGGCGGTGCCGTTTTGTTTGGAGAGTATTTGGAGTGCTCGTCTCTCTGGGAGTCCTTGTTCGATGTACCGTTTTCCTTCCTTTCCTAAGGAGTATACAATGGTGATATCTTCTTCTATGGAGACGAGTTTTTTTGATTGGAGCCAGGAGGCAGCGTTCATGATTTCTACATTCTGATGAAATCTTTCGGTTACTCGTATCTGGTCTGGTGTTGCTCGTCCTTTCAGTTTTTTAAGAGCAAGAAGAACTTTTTTTTCATTTATTGAGAGTTCGGCGATGATTTTCTCAGTATCCATTGAGAAACCGAAATCATGTAGTCCTGTATTAAGATGTCGATGTTTCATGCTTTGTGTAATTATTCTCACCTCGGGTAGATAAGTACATTCCACAGGATAGTTCGCAACCATACTTCGATCCGCCGAAATCGAGCCTTTAGACTGAAAAGGTATTCACCAAATCGCCGTTT
>JAZDGT010000045.1:0-13327 GCA_043806635.1 Methanobacteriota archaeon
ATTCACTGGCGACGGTGATTGTACAGGCATTGGTGGGAATCATTTCATCCATGCTGCTCGGAGGAACATTGATATGACGGTGATCCTGATAAATAACTTCATTTATGGGATGACTGGTGGACAACTCGCCCCAACTGCTCCTGTGGGAAGTATTGCGACTACTGCCCCGTATGGAAATATTGAACACCCATTTGATATCTGTGCATTAGCAAAAGCACTTGGTGCAGCGTACGTGGCACGATGGCCGGTGTTCCATCCGTATCAGCCGATTAAATCAGTTAAAGAAGGCATCCAGAAGAAAGGATTTTCGTTGTTGGAGTTCCTTGCGCCATGTCCCACAGAATATGGGCGGTATAATAAACTCGGCGACATCAAGAAACAATGGGAGTGGTATGAGAACAACACCATCCTTATTGAAGAGTACGAGAAGACAATGACATACGGAAGCGAGGAAGAGAAAAACCAAGTAAAACAGATGATACAGGTTGGGGTGTTTCAAAACATCGAGAAATCAGAGTTTTTTACTGAGTATCATAAGCTTCTTGAAAGAATTAACGACAAAGGGAGCAAACCAGCAAAGAAATAAGGGGGAGTGTGAAGAAAGAATGAAAAAAGAAATTAGGATCTGTGGATTCGGCGGGCAAGGAGTCATCCTCGCTGGTGTAATCATTGGGAAAGCAGCATCAGTGTACATGAACTACAACGCGGTGCAGAGTCAGTCCTATGGCCCTGAGGCGCGCGGTGGTGCAGCCCGATCAGAAGTTATCATCTCAGATGAAAAGATTGGATACCCTCGACCAACCGGTGTTGACCTCTTCGTCGCGATGTCACAAGAATCTTTCGACACATATAGGGTGGATGCCCGAAAAGATACCATGATTATCATCGATCCTGACCTGGTAAAAAAACATGACATCGGCAGACCAGTGTACAAAATACAAGGTCAAAAAATTGCACTAGAGCTTGGAAACAAAATTGTCACTAATATTGTCATGGTAGGAGCGACCACCGCAATCTTCACACTGTTAGATCATGAGGCTGTAAAAAAATCAGTGATTGATAGCGTACCAAGTCGTTTTAAGGAGCTGAACATCAACGCCTTTGAAAAAGGGTTTGAGGCAGGGAAAAATGCCGTCGCAGAATTATAATCAGAAAAAACACGAAGATCTAGGAATCCCGCTGCAGGATGATTATTTTTTAGAAGAACCAGAGGCAATTGTTCAAAAGCGATCAATGACAATACCGGAAACAACTATCAACATGATTGCTGGGCGAATAGAACGAAAGAAAAAACGCGTCATCAACGGAGATGTCCTTATCATTGGCGCAGGGATCTCCGGGATGCAAGCTGCGTTAGACATCGCTGATAAAGGGTACCGTGTCGTTATTATAGATAAAACCTCGACGATCGGTGGAGCGATGGTGAAACTTGATAAGACATTCCCGACAAATGATTGTTCTATTTGTACAGCTGCACCGAAAATGGTGGAGCTCTCCCGTCATCCAAATATTAAGCTGATCACCTACGCTGAAATCAACTTCTTAAAAGGCGAACCTGGTGATTTCACTGCACAGATATGGAAGAAGAGTAAGTATGTTGATCCGGATAAATGCACAGGGTGTGACGACTGCACTGAGGTCTGCCCGGTAGATGTTGTAAACCTCTTTGATGAAAAGATCTCAACCCGGAAGGCGATCTACATCGAGTTCCCCCAGGCAGTTCCTATCGTATACACCATCGACTATGAGCATTGTGTGGGCTGTGGCGCCTGTGATCGCGTCTGTGAACCAGGGGCGATATCCTTCCTTGAGAAATCAGAAGAAATTGAGGTTCACGCGGGAAGCGTCATTATCGCCACCGGGTTTGAAGTCTTTGAACCGCTGGAGATGCGGAAAGAATACGGATATGGAAAATATGAAAATGTCATCACTGCAATGCAATTTGAGCGAATGTTATCTTCCTTTGGTCCAACAAGCGGAAAGGTGCTGCGTCTCTCCGATGGGAAAAAACCAAAGACAGTTGCTTGGATCCAATGTGTTGGGTCACGGAGCACTCAACTCGGTTATCCATACTGCTCTCGCGTCTGCTGCATGTATGCCACCAAAGAAGCATCTATAACAAAGGAGGCAAATCCTGATATTAATATTAATATCTATTATATGGACATACGAGCGTACGGGAAGGATTTTCAGCAGTATTATGATCGTGCAAAAAAACTTGGTGTAAATTATATCAGAGGACGACCTGCATCAGTCTATGAAAATAAAGACAAAAGTCTCACTATCCGATATAAAGACACGTTAACTGGGAAGATAGAAGAAAACACTGTGGATCTGTTGGTGTTGTCCACAGCAATCATACCGTCTCAAGGTAATAAAAAACTTGGAAAAATCCTTGGTATCAACGTTGATGACAACGGGTTTTTCAAACAAGAGTCACTACTCACGAATCCTATTCAGTCAACACGTGATGGTGTTTTTCTTGCAGGATGCATTCAAGGTCCAAAGGATATCCCTGATAGTGTCTCCATGGCGAGTGGCGCAGCCGCAAAAGCGGTTGTTTCAATAAAAGACAGAGAGAGACATATCAGGAGAGAATTCCCTCCAGAACGAGATGTTTCCATGGAAAAACCTCGTATCGGAGTGTTCATTTGTCATTGTGGAAAAAACATCGCTGGTTATCTTGATGTCGAAAAGGTGACAGAGGCGACAAAGAAACTACCTAATGTTGTTTTTGCTGATCATGTAATGTTCGCCTGTTCAGAAGACATTAGTAAAAAAATCAAAGAGTTGATTAAAGAAAAACATTTGAATAGAATTGTTGTAGCGGCGTGTTCTCCACGTACCCATGGCGGTCTGTTTCAAGACACACTCATGGAGGCAGGGTTGAATAAATATCTTTTTGAAATGCCAAACATTCGGAACCAGTGTTCCTGGGTTCATTCTTCTGATTGGAATGCAGCGACAAAAAAAGCAATCGATTTAGTGAAAGCTTCGGTCGCTAAGGTACGTTATCTCGAAAGACTTAGTGAAGAAGAATTTTCGATTTATCCGAGTACTCTTGTCATCGGGGGCGGTGTTTCAGGGATGAAGGCTGCGATTGCACTTGCTGATATGGGTATCAAATCAATTCTTTTAGAAAAAGAACCTCAGCTTGGGGGGAGAATGAACCATCTGTATTCGATGTTTCCTTCTGATACTAAAACAGATGAGATCATCAATCCCTTGATCAAAAAAGTCAATGAAAATACACTCATCACTGTGATGACTGAATCTGAGCTGGTGACTATTGAAGGATATATCGGGAATTTCAAAGGGAAGATACGACAGAAAAATAAGGAGAACGAGGTAGATTTTGGTACGATTATCGTTGCAACTGGTTTCAGAGAAATCGATCTGAAAGAAGGGTATCAGTATAGAAAAAACAAGAATGTCCTGTCGCAAACAGAGTTAGAGGAGAAGATTAAACATAATCGTCTTGAAAAGAAACCAAAGACTGTTGTGTTTATTAATTGCGTTGGTGCAATGGATGAAGAACGACCGTATTGCTGTCGGGTTGGTTGTGGGGTATCAATAAAAAATGCGAAGATGATCAGTCAAAAGTATCCAGATTCCAAAGTGTATATCCTTTATAGAGATGTGCGAGTTTTTGGGAAAGAAGAAGAGGAGTACTACTCTGAAGTTTTAGAAAAACATCATGTCACCGCTATTCGATACGCCAGTGAAAAAAAACCTGAGGTTATTCTGGATAAGAAACAACCTCAAGATGGGCCAATGACGGTGAAGGTTTTTGATGATATTTCAAGAGAAGAAATAGCAATACAAGCCGATCTTGTGGTGTTAACAATTAATACCGAAGGGGAAGTGATGACCGAGAAATTGAAAAACATGTTGAAAATCCCTGTTGATTCTGCTGGTTTCTTCATCGAATCTCATGCGAAAATTAAGCCATTAGATTTTTCCACCTCCGGGGTGTATCTCTGTGGTGCTGCACATTACCCGAAAAATCTTGTTGATTCTATTGCTCAAGCAGAAGGAGCTGCATCTCGTGCTGCAATTCCCATCATGCAAGAGAGGATGAAAGGTGAAGGTATTGTCGCAGAGGTAATTGAAGATCTCTGCAGAGGGTGTGGCATCTGTGAAACAGTATGTGCATACTCTGCAATTAAGATGAAACCACATCTGAAAGACACAACACGTGTTGTTGCAGAAGTCAATAGAGCTCTCTGTAAAGGGTGTGGTGCATGTGCAGGTGCTTGTCTTTCCTCAGCGATTGAACAAAAAGGATACAAAAATAATCAAATCCTGGTGATGATCACATCTCTCCTTGAAAAAGAGGTGGCTGCATGAATAGAAACTCAGATGGTGATATGAATCTTGCTGCATTAAAATTTAAAAAAGGAGAACTAGCACGAGAAGTAGAAGAGCTCAGTGGAGAAAACCTCTTCGGTTGTTACCAATGCGGAACATGCTCGGCTGGATGCCCATTTATTGACGATATGGATATCGCGCCAGATGAGGTGATACGACATGTTGTTCTCGATAAAATAGAAGTACTCAATTCAAAAACAATATGGCTTTGTGCTTCTTGTTACACGTGTGCGGAGAGGTGCCCAAGAGATTTAAATCTCACAAAAATCATGGAAGCCTTACGTCAAATCATTTTACGGAAAAATATTGACAAAACAGATCTTCTAATGATATCGAAACAGGAAAAAAAATTGATTCCTCAACTCGCATTTGTGAGTTTATTCAGAAAGAATGTAGGATAATTTATATGACGAAAAATAAGAAATGGAGAAAAAAAAGGTAATGAGATGAAATTGTTATATTACCCAGGATGTACCCTGAAAACATCGGCAAAAAACCTGGAAAAATCAGCATTTGCAATTATGACTGCCCTAGGTCATGAAATGAAAGAAATGGAAAACTGGAATTGTTGCGGTGTTGTTTCATCTCTCACTGACGATGATCTCATGCATCATCTAGCTTCATTACGAAACTTAATCCATGTAGAAGATGCTGGGGAAGAGAAGGTTGTCACTCTTTGCGATATGTGCTGTAACACTCTGAAACAAACCAATCTCCGAGTACAAACACGTCCTGATAACCTGACCACCTTAAACGCGTTTATGGATACTGAAAATGATTACAAAGGAACCGTGAAAGTGCTTCATTTCCTCGAGTTTTTACGAGATGAAGTAGGGTTTGACGTTTTGAAAAAAATGGTAAAACATCCGCTCAAGGGTATCAAAGTCATGCCCTACTATGGATGTATGTTACTTCGTCCACGGGAAGTCGCAATTGATGACGCAGAAGAACCAACAATACTCTCAAAACTTCTTATAGCGCTTGGGGCAGAGGTTGTTGATAACCCCTTTAAAATTGAATGCTGCGGTTCATATCATACCGTGGAGAACAAAGAGTTAGTTGCCAAACGGGCACATCGGATTACGAACTTTGCTTTAGAAAGAGATAGTGATGCAATCGTCCTTTCCTGTCCACTCTGTCGATTTAACCTTGATGTGCGGGGTAAGGAAGCGGAGAAACTGTTCGACAGTTACAAACAAATACCTGTTTTCTATTACACGCAATTGATCGCTGTCGCATTAGGCTTAGATCTGAAATTATGTGGATTTGAAGACCATATGGTAGATCCACTAATTTTGTTAAAGAAAAAGGGAGTCTTTGAGAAATAGAATCATTCGATAGAGAATTAGAAATGGTGAGTGTATGACGAAAGAGAAAAAAGAAACAAAGAAAGAATCTGTGAAAAACAAGAAACTGCAATTTGCATTTTACTGGGCGGCAAGTTGCGGTGGATGTGAGATAGCAGTGCTTGATATCGATGAAAAAATTTTGGATGTTATTGCTATTGTGGATATCCTCTTTTGGCCTGTTGCCATTGATATAAAATATAAAGATGTAGAGGCCATGGAGGATAATAGTATCGATGTATGTTTTTTCAATGGATCTATTCGAACATCAGAACAGGAACATTTAGCAAAACTCCTCCGCAAGAAAGCAAAAGTACTGGTTGCGTTCGGTGCCTGTGCCGTCCATGGTGGAATCCCAGGACTTGCGAACGTCGCAAACCGAGAAGAAGTGTTTCGGGTGGCGTACCTTGATAATCCCTCCACCGAAAATCCAAAAAAAATCACCCCGAAGACCTCGGTGAACGTGAAAGAAGGAACCCTCACACTCCCCGAGTTTTATGATACCGTGAAAAGCCTAAATCAGGTCGTTGATGTTGATTACTATCTCCCAGGATGCCCACCTCCGACGGATCTTATCCTCAATGCAGTCACTGCGATTGCAACAAACAAGCTCCCGCCGAAAGGAACAGTGCTTGCTCCCCTGAAATCAGTGTGTGACGAATGTAAGTTTGAAAAATCTGAAAAGAAAATCAAAGCAATCAAACGCGTATACGAAGTAGAGAAGATTGAAGATAAATGCCTCCTTGAACAAGAAATCATCTGCATGGGGCCCGCAACACGCGGGGGATGCAAAGCACGATGTTTGGATGCAAATATGCCATGTACGGGATGTGGTGGCCCAACGCCGAATTCCCTCGACCAGGGTGCAAAAATGATCTCGGCACTCGCCTCCATCCTTGGTCTGGAGGGCGAAGAGAAAATGAGTGATGAAGACGTACAAAAACTGATTGATCAAGTGGTGGATGTGGTCGGAACGTTTTACAAATATACGCTTCCCACCGCTCTTGTGAATAGGAAGGTGATGAAATGAAGACGATAACTATTGACCCGATTACTCGTTTAGAGGGACATGGGAAAATCAGCATTTTCCTTGATGCACAGGGGGATGTGGAGAACGCGTACCTGCAAATACCCGAGCTCCGCGGGTTCGAGCGGTTCGCGCAGGGACGGCGAGCAGAGGATATGCCGCAGATTACTTCACGTATCTGTGGAGTCTGTCCTGTTGCTCACCATTTCGCTGCGACAAAAGCCCTTGACGCAGCGTTTCATGTAGAACCACCATCTGCAGCGAAGAAACTGCGAGAGCTCATGTACAATGCATATTACATCTACGATCACATCCTTCATTTCTACTACCTTGGTGGACCGGATTTCGTGGTTGGTCCTGACGCTCCTCCTGCGAAACGTAACATCATTGGTGTGATTGAAAAAGCAGGGGTGGAAATCGGGAAAGAAGTCATTAAACATCGGGCATATGGCCAAAAAATGACCGCGATCCTTGGGGGAAAAGCAACGCACCCTGTCTGTGGACTTCCCGGCGGGGTGTCCAAAGCGTTATCCAAAGAGGAGGTAAAAGAAATCGAGACGATGACGAAATCATGTATTGAATTCGCCAAATTCTCCTTGAAGTTGTTCGATGATATTGTGTTAAAGAACAAAGTGTATGTTGATCTTATTCTCAGCGACCCGTATAAACTTGCGACGTACAACATGGGGTTAGTGGATAAAAACAACAAGGTGAACTTCTACGATGGGAAAATCCGGGTTACCGATCAGAAAGGAAATGAAATAGAGAAATTCGAAGGAAAAGACTACTTTCAACACATCGTAGAACACGTCGAAGAATGGTCGTATATTAAATTTCCTTACCTGAAAAAAATTGGATGGCAGGGACTGAAAGACGGTAAAGACAGCGGGATATACCGTGTTGGTCCTCTCGGACGTCTCAACGCAGCTGAAGGAATGGCGACACCCCTGGCCGATAAAGAATACAAGCGGATGTTTGAAACACTCGGTGGCAAAGCGATAAACTCGACACTTGCATACCACTGGGCACGTCTCATCGAACTCTTAAATGCCACGGAACGCGTCATGGAGCTAACGAAAGACTCAGAGATCACCTCCCAACATATTCGTAATCCAGTTGGTGAACCCGGGGAAGGAGTCGGTGTTATCGAAGCAGCACGAGGAACGTTAATCCATCATTATAAACTTGATAAAAAAGGGTTAATCGAGAAAGCAAACCTTATTGTGGCAACTACGAACAATTCCGGTGCCATTTCTATGTCAATCCGGGATGCAGCGAAAGGTGTGATCAAGAAAGGAAAAGTTGACAACGGGATTTTAAACATGGTGGAAATGGCGTTCCGCGCCTACGACCCATGTTTCGCCTGTGCAACACATACCCTCCCTGGCGGCATGCCACTTGAGGTCAACATTTATACAAATGAGAAAAAACTGTATAAAACATTTAGACAAAATCTATAGAGGCTTCTAAGAATGAAAACGATCGTAATTGGGGTAGGAAACCCGATTCTCTCTGATGATGGTGTAGGAATACACGTGGCACAGCAAGTGAAACATTGCATGAAAAACCCAGAGGTTACTGTTGAGGAAGCACCCACCGGTGGAATGAATCTCCTTGATCTTATCCTTGGGTACGATAAAGCAATCATCATTGACGCGGTAAAAACCAACACGGGACGAACCGGTGAGGTGAAACGATATCGTCTCACTGATATCTCAACCATCCACTCCTGTAATCCTCATGATGTCTCGCTTACCGAAGCAATAACTCTCGCTAAAAAACTAGGAGAGGAACACATTCCACAAGAGATTATTATCATCGGCATCTCACTATCTGAAATGCCCTGTGAATTTGGAGAATACTTAAGTGAAGTAATCACCGCGGCTGTCCCAAAGGCCGTGGAAATGACCCTTGTGGAGATCACGAACGGAAAACAAGTCTCACAAGGAAAAAAGCAGGATCGCATGAACACATAAAAAAGATTGAGGTGAAAAAAAAGATGGAGAAAGAGTTTGAGCCGAACATTATCGGGTTTCTCTGCAACTGGTGCTCCTATGCAGGGGCTGATCTCGCAGGAACCAGCAGAATACAATATCCACCAAACCTGAAAGTAATCAGAGTCATGTGCTCAGGGAGAATCAACCCTATCTTTGTCATCAATGCACTCCAACAAGGAGCTGATGGCGTACTGATCGGTGGATGTCACCCCGGGGACTGTCATTACGAACGCGGAAATTACTTGGCGAGACGACGGTACGCGATATTGCGAGAATTACTCGAGTATGTAGGGATCGATCCTCGAAGGGTTCGAATGACATGGGTATCTGCATCTGAAGGGAAAAAATTCGCAGAAGTAGTACAAGAAGTGACCGACGAGATACAAAAACTTGGACCAATCCAACAACTAAAGAGGGAAAACACATGGTGAACGAAAAGCAACTCAAAGATGAAGCAAAGAAACTGGTTGCTCGGGATGACGTGAAATACGTAATCGGGTATGAAAGAGGAACCTATGGGTTTCAGACAACTCCTCTTTTTGCATTCACTCCTGATGAAGCCGAGCGATTTATTTTTTCTCCGTTATGTGCCAACAATTTAGCAGTCTACCTTATGCTTGAGGAAAAACCACCGCTTCGAAAAGGCGAAAAAGAGGATACCCGCAAGATCGGGTTAGTGGTGAAAGGATGTGATGCACGAGCAGTTGTCCAAATTATTCAGGAGCAAGGGTTGAAACGGGACAGTCTCGTCATCATTGGTGTCCCGTGTACCGGGATTATTGATCTGAAGAAGATCAATGAGAAATTTTCTCATCAAGTTCAACCAGTTGATGTGAAAGAAGAAGGAAACAATTTCGTGATCACTATCAACGAGAAGACCCATAAAATTCCGAAAGAAGAACTCTTGTTTGAAAAATGTAAACAATGCGAATATCCAACGCCAGTTATTTCCGATATCCTTCTTGGTGATGCAATAAAAAGTACGAAAAAAGAGGAATACAAGGAGATCAAAACACTGGAGAAAAAAGCACTGAAAGAGAAATGGGATTTTTGGAGTAAACAATTCGAACGCTGCATCCGCTGTTATGCTTGTCGGAATGCCTGCCCGTTGTGTTACTGTAAAGAATGTATTGTTGATCAACTTGATCCTCAGTGGATTCGACGTACGGTCAATCCCTCAGAAAACGCGGTGTGGAACATCATCCGCGCTTACCATCTCGCTGGAAGATGCAGCGGGTGTGGTGAATGTGAACGTGCCTGTCCCATGGGGATTCCGCTCACCAAACTGAATAAAAAAATTGAGAAAGACGTCAAAGAATTGTTCCAGTACATGGCAGGTGTAAACCCTGAGGAAAAACCCTTGTTAGCCATGTTTAAACCAGATGATACGGAGGAAACAATACTGTAAGGGTGAAATGCTATGGAGAAACTCGTATTACCAAAAGAGAAATTCAATGAATGGATAAATAAAATCATCCCCGCCTATCAGGTGTTCGCTCCGTGCGACAATGACGGGATAACAATCTTTCAGCGTATCACATCGCCATCGGAGATGCGCCTGACGTTTTCAAACTCAACAGTCCCACCGAAAGCACTTTTGTTTCAGCAAACCGAGACATTGTTCAAGTTCACTCAAGGCAAGAACATCACAGTCACTCCCTCTGATACCCCGGATACAAAAACAGTTATTCTTGGGATTCGCCCCTGTGACGCAAAAAGTCTTGCGATCCTTGATCATGTTTTTAAAGGTGACTATGAGGATCCGTACTATCTCACCAAACGGAAGAACACTGTTCTGGTTGGATTGAGTTGTACACAACCAGAAGTGAACTGCTTCTGCACCTCCTTGAATGATAGCCCCACGTCACCTGAACATCTGGATATCTTACTCACAGACCTTGGTGAAAAATACTACGTTGAAGTACAAAGTGAAAAAGGAAAACACCTCGTAGAAACCACGAAAAAGTTATTCGCACCTGTGACAGAAAAAGATGAGAAAAAGAAAAAAGATGTAGAAAAACAAGCAACGGATGCCATCGCCCGCCATCTGAAAATAAAAGATGTCGACGTTCTAGTGAAGAAGCTAGATACTATCTTTGACGCTCCGTATTGGAAAAGCATTGCGATGAAATGTCTTGGATGTGGAGTGTGCACGTATCTTTGTCCGACGTGTCACTGTTTCGATATCCATGATGAAACCACCTCTGATAAGGGTGCTCGGATACGGGTGTGGGATTCCTGTATGAGATCAGAATATACATTGCATGCATCAGGACATAACCCTCGACCGGAGAGGATGAACCGGATACGTAACCGGGTGTATCATAAGTACAACTATTACCCGAAAAACCACCAGGTGATCGCCTGCGTGGGATGTGGAAGATGTATCGACAACTGTCCTGTTAATATCGATATCATTGATGT
The DNA here is from genome assembly GCA_043806635.1 of Methanobacteriota archaeon. Classification (GTDB taxonomy): domain Archaea; phylum Thermoplasmatota; class E2; order DHVEG-1; family DHVEG-1; genus JAZDGT01. The sequence continues at coordinate 11,166 of JAZDGT010000045.1, forward strand.
TGTAACGAAAACAGAGGGGGTGAAACCATGAAGGAGAACCCGTATCAACCAAGGTTAGCAACCATTGATACTATTTGTGAAGAGGTGGGTGGGAAACGAGCGATTAAAACATTCAGACTCAGCTTCCAAGATGAAAAGATCAAAGACAATTTTACGTTTTTACCTGGCCAATGTGTCATGGTCAGTCTCTTCGGCAAAGGCGAATGTTTCTTTGCGATTTCTTCATCTCCTACCCAAAAAAACTTCATTGAAGTCAGCGTCATGAAATTAGGAAAAGTGACCACTGCGTTGCATGAATGTGAACCTGGTGATGTCGTAGGTGTCAGAGGACCATATGGGAATCATTTTGATGTTGAAGGATGGAAAGGAAAAAACCTGGTGTTCATTGGCGGCGGTATTGGACAAGCACCACTTCGTTCACTGATAAAATATGTGGTTGATAACAGGAAAAACTATGGGAAAATAGATATCCTCTATGGAGCACGGACATCTAAAGATCTCTGCTATACGAAAGAGTTCTCTGAGCTAAAAACATGTCAAGATACGAACACCTGTCTCTCCATCGATGTAAAAGAGGATGGATGGGGTGAGTTTGTCGGGTTTGTACCAGATAACCTCCTAAGGGTGAAACCTTCCTCGAAGAACGCAATCGCGGTCACCTGTGGCCCACCCATTATGATTAAATATGTTATTCAAAACCTGTTAAAGTTAGGGTTTACAGAAAACCAGATTTTTACTACCCTTGAAATGCGGATGAAATGCGGTATTGGGAAATGTGGTAGGTGTAACATTGGCAACCTCTATGTGTGTAAAGATGGGCCGGTCTTCTCCTATCAACAGCTAAAAAATATTAAAGGGGAACAATAGAAGGACAGGATGACTCTATGAAAATTGGTGTGTATGTCTGTGAATGCGGTATTAACATAGCTCATACGGTCGATGTCGAGAAAGTCGTTGAGGATGTAAAAACCTTACCGAACGTTGTGGTCAGCCGATTCTATAAATATATGTGTTCTGACCCCGGACAAGAACTCATAAAAAAAGACATCAAAGAACTCCACCTTGATCGAGTCGTCGTCGCCTCATGTTCTCCTCGGATGCATGAGCCTACATTCAGACGAGTACTTGAGGAAACCGGGTTGAATCCGTACTGTTTTGAAATGGTGAACATCAGAGAACAATGTTCTTGGGTGCATCAAGAGAAGGAGAAAGCAACAGCAAAAGCAACGCAGTTAATCACTGGTGCAGTCGCACGTGCCTCTTTCTTGGAACCATTGGAGAAAAAAGAAGTCCCTGTAACACCAAAAGCAATGGTGATTGGTGGTGGTATCGCTGGCATTCAAGCAGCACTTGAGATTGCGGATAAAGGATTCAAAGTGTATCTTGTCGAACGTACACCAAGCATCGGTGGGCGAATGGCACAACTTGATAAAACATTCCCGACCATGGATTGTTCAGCATGTATCCTCACCCCAAAAATGGTTGATGTTGCCAGAAACTCAAACATCGAGTTGCTCACGTACTCAGAAGTAATGAGTCTTGATGGGTATATCGGGAATTTCAAAGTGAAAGTGAGAAAGAAACCACGATACGTCGATGAAGAGAAATGTGTCGGGTGTGGACTGTGCGCAGAAGCATGCAGGTTGAAAGGAAGAATTCTTAATGAATTCGAGGTGAACAAAGGGAAACGAGGCGCTATTTATGTTCCTTTCCCCCAAGCGGTTCCCTTAAAGTATACGATCGATCCAGAGAAATGTATTTCTCTTAAAACAGGAAAATGTGGTGATCATGCATTATGTGTAGAAGCATGTGAGAGAAACGCGATTAACTTCAATCAGAAAGAAGAAATCCTTGAGTTTGAGGTTGGAACGATTGTTGTTGCTACAGGGTTTGATCTTTTTGACCCGTTGAAAAAACCTGAATATGGATATGGGAAATCTCAAAACGTAGTTACAGGTCTTGAATTTGAACGACTGGTCTCAGCGTCCGGCCCGACCAGCGGGCACATTGAGATCAACGGCAAAGAACCAAAAAAAGTCGTCTTCATCCAATGTGTTGGTTCCCGGGATAAAAAAGGACATGAGTACTGCTCCCGAGTCTGCTGCATGTACACCGCGAAACAAGCACATATGGTGAAAGAAAAAATCCCTGGAGCAGAACTC
>JAZDGT010000046.1:0-15421 GCA_043806635.1 Methanobacteriota archaeon
ATTCAAGAAAAAGGATGCGATTAAAGCTCTTGATACGGTGAGTTTTTCAATTAAAAAAAAGGAGATTCTTGGTCTTGTTGGTGAATCAGGATGTGGAAAAACTACGTGTGGTAAGGTGATTTTACGTTTGATGAATCCTACGTCAGGGAGTATCTATTTTGATGGGCATGATATCACTTCTCTCACACAAAACAGATGATGGAGTATAGGAGAAGGATGATGATTATCTTCCAGGATCCGTTTGGTTCTCTTGATCCAAGGATGACGATAGGAGCAACGATTGCTGAACCCTTGGAGGTTCATGAAATTGTTACGACGAATGAGGAAAAAGAAAACAGGATTATTGAGTTGATGGAGAAGGTGGGGTTGAGTCCGGATCAAATAAACAGGTATCCTCACGAGTTTAGTGGTGGGCAACGACAGCGGATAGGTATCGCTCGGGCTCTTGCGACGAACCCAGAGTTTATTGTTGCTGATGAACCAGTATCCGCTTTGGATGTTTCGATTCAAGCTCAGATCATTAATTTATTAAAGGATTTACAGAAAGATTTCGGGCTCACTCTTTTATTTATTACTCATGATTTAGGGGTGATAAAACACATTAGTGATAGAGTTGCCGTGATGTACGCCGGGAAAATCGTTGAATTAGCACCAACGAAAGACCTTTTCCGAGAACCATTGCATCCCTATACACGGGCGTTATTATCAGCTATCCCGATTCCGAATCCTGAACAAAAAGGAAGACGTACTCTCTTAAAAGGGGAGGTTCCCAGTCTCATCCACCCACCTTCAGGATGTCGATTTAATCCCCGATGCGATGAAAGAAAACTACAGTGTTCACAAGTCGAACCAGTGTTACTCGAAATAAAAAAAGACCATTTTGTATCCTGTTTCCCAAAAGAAACCTCCGATATTTACCAGAATAATAAACAAGGCTGCGGATAATAATGTGCCCGCGAGTTGTACCATATACCCGTAAAACGAACCCTGGTTTTTTAGGAGTCACGATCGCATATGTTTCGAAGAAAAGACGCGAAAACGTTGAAAAAACAGAACTTCGCCCAATATCTCAGCACATTATACAAAGTCTCTTTTTTATTCTAGCCTTATTCATTGATGTCTTCATCCCCCTAGAAATCCTCCGTATATCATCCAATACACTTACTATCGTTACCAGCGTAATCCTAGTGTGTATCTTTTTATACATGGAAATACGGGTATATCATACACTATGGGGGAAAAAAGGGCGGTGGTCTCTGAAGAAATATCAAAAGAAGTCAGTGAATACAAATCGTATCAAAGAAAAATAACCATATTTATTTGTTTTTTGTCCAGTTATACTTCCTCATTTTCGCGGTTTCGCCAAATCCGCAGTACGCACAGCGTCGCTTCTGCACATGAAAAGCATGCCTACCGCAGCGTCTGCAGGCCATATGAGCTGTTTTCCCACCGGATTTAGATGGTGTTCCTTTCGTCATAAATCATTTCTCCCTTCTCTCGTGTTAGGGTGAGATGTAGATGATGTTGTCTCCTCGAAGAATCACGGTCTCATGTTTCGCTCTTACTTCTTTGTTCAGTGTCTCATCTGCTTTTTTCAGGACGAGATTCATATGAGGAACATCATAACCATCCAGGGTTCCCTGATATTCAACACCGCTTCTGAGTTCAACAATGACTCGACTGTTCAGACTATTATGCAAGAGCTTTAAGGGTTTCTCCATAAGTCTTCCCTAGGAACCACGTTATAGCCAGGGTGTTTATAAGTATTTTGGGCTCAATATCACCGTTCCTCATACTCAACGTGTGTGGTAAAGATTAAAAACAACACCATTGATTCACCGCACAATGTCGATACGAATAAAGAACAGACATCGACTGAAAACCAAAGAAATTAATGAGATTATCCAGGAATTAACCGCTACGTATCACCACACTTTTTTTGAGCGAACCGCTTCCATAGAAACCGGGGATTTAGAAGGATTCACCGTGATATTCATTGAGAACGATGTGGATTTCTTCAGAAATGAACAGAGGATACTGTTAACCTTACGTGGCGTCTTGAAATACAAGCTAACCCAACAAAAAATCGTCGTCGATATGGGTGCGGTGAAATTCATTGTGAACGGGGCAGACATCATGGCCGCAGGGATTGTTGACGCAGACCCTGAAATCAAAGTCGACGACCCCGTCTGGGTGTGTGATGAAACCTATCAAAAACCACTTGCAGTCGGGATCGCGTTACTCTCTGGACAAGACATGACTACAACAAAGACGGGGAAAGCCGTGAAAAACCTTCACTACGTCGGCGATCCACTCTGGACTCTCACGAAAATACCGTAGGAAACAACAGAACTGGAAAAAAAGTAACAACGAAGGAGGAATCTCACTTATAAGTTTATATTGGATATATGTGTGAGGTGAAATTGATGAAAGTCCAGATCATTGTTGATGAAAAATCTATCGAAGTCAATGCTTTTGTGAATGATTTCATTGCAGGCACACTGACTGGTGCTCTTTCTCCACTTAAAGGAGTAAAAAGCGACTGGAAGAAACTCTCGATAACCGTTACGAGATAAAGAAACCAGGATTTTTATCATAATACTAAAAAATAATTTATACTCCGTCACAATAGAGTAAGAGAACATACGATACATGGATGCGGAGATGTCACAGAAATGCTACTTTGTAGACGTTTCTCTCCTTTACCTAAACCTCCTCCAGCAAAAAACAAACGTTTATAAAGAGAATTATATTTTAGAGTATGGGTTAAAATTTTGGAGAAGAGCGTGTTCATATGAAAATAACGAGTAAGATTTTTGGTGAAAAGAAAACTGGTTTAACAGCAGGGTATATCGATCTTGAGAAATACGTTGATACGAAAAAGGACAGTGGCCAGAGAGCACACATGTTTGTGCGTATTGGAGAAATACAGCGATATGAAGATCTGAAAGAATTCACTGATTATGTGTATGGAGGAAACGTTTTAATCCTTGATTTTTCCCCAATCGCTGAGGAAGAAGTCCTCCTGAAACGGATCACCAATGATCTCAAAAAAATGACATCGGATATCAATGGGGATATCGCAGGTATTGGTAATAATCTGATGATTATTTCGCCGAGTGATGTGAAGATTGATCGACGGAAGCTTCGCGGTCGATACGCCTAAAAAACGTATTATTTCTCTTTTTTTTCTTTTTATTATCACGTGGTTTTTTTAGTCCTTGATTCGTATTTTTTTGGGAGTAGCTGTGAGGAGGACGACGAGTGAGTCCGGTTTTTCCATGGCGAGTTCGTACCCGAGTGTTGTGGCGAGTTTTTCTGCGAACTCGTGGACATGATTATGTGAGGGCATGTTTTCGATGGTCATACGATTCCGGGAGTCTCCAACGAGGACGTAGCCTTTTGGTTCGATGAATTGTGGTGACGCTTTTTTGTCGAGGTGAGCGAATTGGGTGATGGTTTTTTCGTCCATGTTCCATCCGTTGACGAGGGTGTGGCGGATGACGGTTCTTGTGTTGAGTGAGGGGAGGAGTTCGAGTGTTTGGTTGAGTTTTTCCCATCCGTCTGGTATTAATGGTACGCAGAGTTTTTTGTAGATGTCTTTGTTTGGGGCGACGACGGAGACGTAGAGTTGGGTGGGTAAGGGGTCCAGATTTTCTAGGACTTTGGGTTGTGTTCCGTTGGTGACGAGGAAGGTGGTCATGTTTTTTTTGTGGCATGCTTCGAAGAATTCTCCGAGTTTCGGGTAGAGCGTTGGTTCTCCTGAGAGTGAGCAGGCGACCATGTTTGGTTGATTCGCTTCTTTCCATTTCTGTTGGTCGCAGCGGTCGTCGCCTTTGAACCCGGTGATGAGTCTGCGTTGTGCGTCGAATGCCTGGGTGAGTATGGTTTCTGGTTCATCGATGGGTGCGCAGGGTTGTTCGGTGAATCGTTGGAGTCGCCAGCAGAACAGGCACATCTGGGTGCATTGATTGATGGCTGGGGTCATTTGTAGGCAGCGATGAGAGTTGATGCCGTAGAAGGATTGTTTGTAACATTCTCTTTTGTAGAGGAGGCTTTGTTTCATCCAATGGCAGAGTTTCACTGCGGAATGGTTCCCGATGATTGCGTAATGTTGTTTTTCCAGGATTTTTTGTACTTGAGGGTTCATGTGTGTCTGCGGTAGGTTTTATACAGTTTTTGTTTTATATGGGTTATGGCTCAGAAAAACATTTGTTGGTATACGGTTTTTTTAGTTGAGGTGGATGTAGAAAAAGAGGGTGAATCCTTCAATGGTTTTTGTGGTGAGGAGTTTATCTGCGGATTTGATGGTGAGCACGATCTTGGTTCTGCCGAGTGCAAAGAACGGTTTCGTATGGATCTGTTCGGAGGTGCCAGTGGAGAGGAATATAGTCCCATTCATGTATTTGTTCACGTGGAAACCGGGGAGTGATCCGCCGATGATCTCAAGTGAGTACTCAACGTATTTTGATGCGGGTAACGTGTTCTGTATCGTCGCGGTTATGCCTAGTCCTCCGGTGATGCTGAGGATTTCGAGTCGTTGTCCGATATTGAGAAGGAAGGGTTCCGAGTAGGGGCTTTCGAGGTCAAAGATATCTTTCGCTTTTATTTTTATTTCGTAGTATCCAGGCTGTGTCCAATGATGTCGTACTTCTATGGGTCCTTCTCCTGAGTGGTAGGGGCCGATCCAGTTGGTGTTCAACCCGTCGCCCCAGTCAACGTAATAGAAGACGTCCTGCTGCTCAGGGTCAGTGACTGCGGGTATCTGAAACACAATGGCTTGGTTCACATCCCCTTCGTTGGGTCCGGATGGTGGTTCGGGTGTCATGGGTTGACCTCCGCCGGTGACCACGAGAGAATCCTGATAGGGGATACGATTATACGCGGTGACCACGAGATCAACGTCCTCCGCGCCACTCAGGGGATGAAAAAGCTGTATCGTCGCAACCCCGGTAACATCGGTATATCCGACACCGAGGAGAACAAAATCGCGGGAGAGCGCACAGAGCGCGTCTTTCACGCCTGGGACATGAACCTCGAATGTTGTCGCACCCGCAGAAATAGTCGACTCATGACTCACCGTTAACACCTCTGGTGGAGCAGTACGAACTGCTAATGACGGATCACCAAACACATGCCATGCGTCCGTCTCAATAAAACCAGCTGAACCGTACTGGTCGTTCATATGCATACACCCATAGAAAGCGAGAGACCCAAAGGTGTTCCTCGTATTTTCCCCATACGATTCCACCAAGAGATCAATCATTTCATCTTGTGCATCCATGGGTGGATTCCACGTTTGACTTCGTGAGGACATGAATGTCGCGATCGCACCACTTGGTTCGTTATTATGGGTTGCGCGAAGCCATGCCTCAGCGAAACAGGTACCCGTCTCGAATTTCCCGTTCAAACAAGCGACAGAAAAAATAAACGGGAGCATATGATCGTTCGTAAGCCCGCTGATACTCCCCGTGTTAAACCCACTCGTACTCCATGATGTCTGGGTTCCATGACCACAGTAATTAATGATTCCTCTTCCTTCATTGACCGCAGTCGCAATCATGCCACTGGTGGGGTTCCCCTCAGCATCATTCCCACCATGGGAGCCGTCATAGAATTCATCAACTGCGGAGTAAAAATAATTGAGAAGGTCCGTACGAATATTCCGAATGTGTTGCCAGTCGTATTCATTGTCATCGCCAGGACCCTGGTTTGATCCGATGCCAGTTCCTTTTTGATACCAGGTAGCACCGATCTGAGGAGTTTTCTCGTAGTCGAGGGTTCGTTCAACTTGTGTCTGCGTATCAGCAATGGTCTCCGCGGAAAAACGCCCGATGAATATGTCCGGGTAATGGTCATCACCGACGATATACGTATAGCTTGGATCTGAGGATGCCCCATTCGCTGTTATTGTTGGAACCTGTGATGCATCACCGACAAGCAGAACATAGGTGAGGCCATGATTATGGTAATACTGAGCGATGAAATCTCGTATCGCTTCTGCTGTTCCTCCAATCTCGGAGACATTAATCATCTCTGTTTGGATGCCTTTCTGGTTCTTCCACTGAACAAAAGGAATCATTGTTGACCAGAACGCGCTTGAGGTAATCACCAGCATTTTCCCGTGTTCTTCGAGTGGGGTATATAAGGTGTTGAAGTTGAGAAACTGGTGTTCATAAATGGTGATGAAATCAGTGTCTGCAGCTATTGGTTGATTCTGTTGCGGGTAGTTGTTCTGAGGTGGAGTAGTGCGTGGGGTGAGGTCTACGGTGATTTCGGTGTAAAACCGTAGTTGTTTCTGGATAGGGTTATATTGGAACGGGGTGAGATGTATCGTCTGACCGTCGAAATCACGTATGCTGTAGGGTTCACTGATGTCTAAGATGTTTTCGGGGTACCATGTGTCTTGGGTGTAGATGAGGTTGAACTCATAGGGGACGGTGGAGGGGTTTATTGTCCGGGGGATATTCCCTTTGGATGGGGGTATGCTGATTTCTTCGTAGGTGTTGTATTCTGTGTGTGTTATCTGCGCGTTCATGGGGGTGTTATCTGGGATGAGTATGCTTCGTGTGATGTGGGGGAGGTTAGGGAGACCTGTGGTGAGCGTCTCGGTTGCACCGTCTAACAGGAGTTGTGAGTATTCGTTTCCGTTTATGTGGATAGTTGTCGTGGAGAATGCGGTGATTTGGTAGCCTATGGTGATCTGGTTTTGTTGTTGTTGGAGACTCATGGTGTAGGAGGTGGTTTGTTGTTCTGGTTCTGCGTTTCCTTCTCTGGTTATCTGTGGGAGTATGAGCAGAAGTATGAGGAGGACTATGAGGAGTTTTGGTGGGGTATACCGTCTCATTTTTTTATTCATCCTTACTGTTAATTTTAAGAATACCGTCTCTATTCTATTTTTATATTGTTATTTTATATATTTATATGTTTTTGCATGGGGTATAAAAACAATATACGAAAAACCCACAAAAATCCTCAGATAAACCATCTGAGAGAACCACGAAAACCCAATGAAGAATTATACTTTAATCTTCAACTCGTCCAACTGCGCTAACAATAACCAAATGCTCGATCTCATCAAGATTGAACGTCGTCTTATTAAGCATCTCTTTCGCTTCTGCTAACTTCTGAGTCTCCTCCTGTAACTCTGGGTACAAATGTATTTTCTGCTGTACCTCATCAATGTCATGTAACACATTCACAATAATCTTCTTGATTTGAGCAGTCTGTGTGAACACATCCTCTTTCATGGGAACCCCATCTCCTTCAATAGTATTTAATAAAACGTAACATCTAGGCCTTAATAAAACCTGTTTTTTTAAACAAGATTTTCAAAAGGAGAAGCCTGGAAAAAAGAAAAAGATGCGGATGGGATGCTCGCCTCTACCTTTTTATCCAGACCTCCCCGTATATTATAACGGTCAGGGCTTTATAAATGTAATTCTCAACGACCAAAAAATTACGTTCAAAAAACGAATTATAAGGAGTGTAATGAGCAGTATTCTCAATAAACAATAGAAAGAATTAGGATTGTATTAAATTCAAAAAAATAACATAAACTAAAAGATAATCTCGCTAAATCATGATACCGAAACGGTAAGTTTTTGAAAGGCAATCCGTTGTGTGATTACGTTGAGTATGAAGATAGATCCATGGAGTTCAACCACGTATCAGGATTATGCGCGGCTTCGTGATGAGTTTGGTATTCAGGAGTTCACGGAGGATCTCTGGAAGGATTTACCGCATCCTCATCGATTACTGCGGCGAGGGGTTATTTTTGGTCACCGAAATTTCCAGATGATCCATGATGCAATCATTCACAAAAAACCTTGGGCAATACTCACCGGGTTGATGCCTTCAGGACGGATGCATCTCGGCCATAAAATGGTGATCGACGAAGTGATCTATTATCAAAGCCTTGGAGCAGATATCTTCATCGCTGTCGCTGATATCGAAGCATTCGCCACTCGTGGGTACACCCTGCAGGAAACCAAGGATCTCGCAGTGAATGAATATATCGCTAATTATATCGCGCTCGGGTTAAAACCTGAGCGTTGTCACATTTATTTCCAATCAACACGCGATGAGGTGAAAGACCTCGCTTATCTGCTTGGGAAGAAGGTGAATTGGTCACAGATGGTTGCTACCTACGGATTTGAAGGATCAACGAATATGGCGCATATTTTTTCTCCTCTGGTGCAAACCGGTGATATCCTTCATGTTCAACTAGAGAAATATGGTGGAGTCCGACCCACGCTCGTCCCTGTAGGTGTTGATCAAGATCCTCATATCCGCCTCAGCCGAGATATTGCTCAGGCGCACCGTCTCTATAACGTGACCGTGACGAAAGATAATCGAATCGGGGTGTTTGTGAAGGTTGACCATGATGTGGAGAAACTCTTGGATCATGCAGAAAAACAGTTGATGAAACTCCATTTTACTGATTTAAAGCGGATAAATGAGTATAAAGCGATCTATATCCAAGATGCGACAGAACAAGATATCCCTCGTATTGATGAGGCATTCGCACATACCGAACCTGGATTAGGCGGGTACGGGTTTCTGCAGCCGTCATCAACGTATCATCGGTTTATCACGGGTCTGACGGGGGATAAGATGTCATCTTCGAAACCGGAGAGCGCGATTTTCCTAACCGATTCACCACAAGAGGCGAAGAAGAAACTCATGAATGCGAAAACCGGTGGTGCAGTAACACTTGAGGAGCAGAAGAAATCTGGTGGGAAACCTGATGAATGCATGATCTATGAGCTCTGCGTCTATCATCTGATCGAGGATGATAACGAGTTGAAAGCCTTGTATGAGTCATGTCGAAAGGGAGAGTTGATGTGTGGTACCTGCAAGAAACAAGCTGCGCAGCGTATGGAGAAGCTCTTAACAGATTTACAGGAGAAACGAGCGAAAGCCACAGGGAAAATAGGGTTATATTTCAAATAAAAAAAATTTTTTAGCTGTACGAGTTGTATGCGCCGTCTTCTGCCATCATTTTTTCAAATTTTTTATTAAGGTTTTTTTGTTGAGACGCATAATTCTCATGGAATGAGGTGAACGTGTCTGGTGATCGTGATGCTTGTCCTTTCACGGGGATGCTGAGGCCGAGGTCGTCTCCTTTTATTGCTGCGTTCAGTATCGTTTCTGGTGTGGCTCCTCGTCGTATGTTCCAGAGGATTTTTTGGAAGTTTCCTTGGATGATGCCGAAGTCTGAGTGGTGTTTCTGTAGGCGGTGTTCGATATCTTCGTCGAGGTGATGGACGAGTTTTGTTCCGAGGCCTATCCGTTGAAACGGGTTTTTTTCGTATTCTTTGAGTAGGTAGATTCCGACAGCTGGGTGTGAAATGTAGCAGTCAGTGGAGAGGCGTTCGCGGTCTTGTCCGAATGCGGCGTACCATCCTTCGCGGTAGTGTTTTGCTTCTTGAATAATGTCTGTAAGAATGTCGTATCTGGTTTTGATTTTTGTGCCCATCAAGTTTTCTACATGTCAGTTGGGGTATAAGAAAATACCGATGAGTATTGGTGGGGAAGCACTAATATGTTTGATGCTGTATTCATTCCTACTCGTATAGGTGGTGAGTCTTCGGATGCTTGTGAAAGAGATTATGACGAAGAATGTGGTGACGATCAACGCGAAGAAAACCGTGTTTGATGCTGCGAATATGTATCGAGATTGTAAGGTGGGGTGTCTCGTGGTTGAGGACAACGGTTTTTGTGTGGGTATCCTTACGGAGCGGGATATTATTGAGCGGGTGGTATGTGATCGTCGTGATCCCCAGAGCACATTGGTTCATGAGGTGATGTCTCATCCTATTCGGATGCTGTATGCGCTTGACTCGGTGGATAAAGCAGTTCAGGTGATGAAGGAGCATCATATTAAGAAACTCCCGGTGATTTCGAATAACGCGATCGTGGGTATTATCACGATCACGGATATCTCGAATGCTCGTTCTGAGATCACGAAACAGTTTATGGAGTCCTGGGTGAAACCTCGATGGGAGGATTAAAAAAAAAGAGTCGTCGATGAGGGAAGAATCCTTAGAGGTAGGTGAAGGGTTCTTTATGGTCATCGATCCGTTTTGCTCCACTCGTAATCAAGGTGGCTTCAATAAGTCTCATCTGCATCAGACTGAGACCTGTTCTTTTAATGAGGAGTGTATCGTTCTCATCAAAAAGGCTGAGGGTTCCTTCGTCTTCGTTACATATCGCTTTGTAGATTCGGTCGTTATACATCCAGATCCATATCTTTAACTGTATCTTCATTTCTCATTGCCTCCCTTTATTGGTTCTCCTTTATGCGTTGTGCAAGTATGCGTGTTCGGTTCGCAACAACAAATGATTTCGTGATGAATTCAATCTCCTTTGCCTCTTCCGGTGTTGAGATTTGTCCGACGATCATCAACATAGTTTCATGCTCCTCACTCCTTATTCTGTCGGTTTGGTTATTAACGACTTGTTGTACACTAAGTACCCGTGTTCTGTACAGGTGGTACCCAAAAAAAGTATATCAAAAACTGTTCATGGAAAACGATGGGGGACACCACCGATTACTAATAGATGGTGACATAATCTTTAAATCACAGATGATTCATGTCTCATATGAGAGGATTGGTTACAAGAGGGGAATACTATGCAAAAAATCACTCGAATCGTTATACCGGTAGATAATTCAGAAGCGTCACGTATCGCAACAGAACAAGGAGCGTTTTTTGCGAAAATCCTCAACGTTGAACTGTCGATAATCTCCGTGGATGAGACCGAACAATTCATGGTCTCCGCTCTTCTCCAAAAGAAGATTAAGGATGAGAAAGCACGTTTCCTCAGCGACATAAAAAAACTTGCGGAGGAGAACGGGGTCACGGCGTCTACCCGGTTGACTGCGGGTGATCCAGCAAAAGAAATCGTTAGTCATGTCACGGAGAATGATCTGATCATTATGGCGAGTAAAGAAAAAACCGGGTACAACAAATTCTTACTCGGAAGCGTCTCTGAGGAGGTTCTTCGGCATGCCCCCTGCTCGGTGATGATCATTAAACCAACGTCTCTGCATTCTGCTAATGATTTCAAAGAAAAATAAATAAAAAAAAGAAAAACAGGGTTATTCTTAGTCTTTCGTATCGTCCTTTTTCTTCCGGTCCTTCACCTTGTAATCTGCGTTAATAGTTTTGTCTTCGTCTTCAGGGTGACCTGACCAGGATTCCCCCTGCTCAGCTCCTGGGGGTGGCGGGTTTTCTTGTTGGTATTGCTGTGCTGCCTGCTGATAAATCGTGGTTGATGCTTTTTGTAAGGCTTTCGAAAGCTCATCAGTTTTTTCTTTAATCAACTCGGTATCATCACCAGTGAGTGCTTCACGGAGTTTCTTCAACCCGTCTTCTATCTGCTCTTTATCTTCTTTTGTGAACTTGTCTTTCAGTTCTTCCAGCATCTTCTCTGTACTGGTCACGAGGCTGTCTGCGGTGTTCCGTATCTCGACTTTCTCTTTACGTTTTTTATCCTCTTCTTCGTGTTCCTTCGCCTCTTTTTTCATCCGATCTATTTCACTGTCAGAGAGTTTGGTTGAACCGGTGATTCGTATGGATTGCTCCCGTTTCGTCCCCAGGTCTTTCGCGGAGACGTTCAGGATCCCGTCCACGTCGATATCGAAGGCGACTTCTACTTGCGGGATGCCGCGTGGTGCTGGGAGGATACCGTCGAGATGGAATCGTCCGAGGCTTTTGTTATCGGCAGCCATGGGTCGTTCTCCTTGGAGAATGTTGATTTCGACGCTTGTCTGGCTATCTGCTGCGGTGGAGAACACCTTACTTTTTTTCGTTGGTATGGTCGTGTTCCGATCAATTAAGGGTGTTGCGACGCTACCAAGGGTTTCGACGCTGAGTGTTAACGGCGTCACATCTAGAAGCACGATGTCTTTGTCGATCTCCCCCGAGAGTACTCCTGCTTGGATCGCGGCGCCGACTGCGACGCATTCCATCGGGTCAACCTCTCGTTTCGGTTTCTGATGGAAGATTTCTTCTACCTTCTTCATCACGAGCGGTATACGGGTTGTGCCCCCGACGAGGACGACGTGGTTAATATCCTCCGGTTTCAGTTTCGCATCGCGTAATGCTTGCCGACATGGCTCCACTGAGCGGTTAATGAACGGGGAGATAATCTCCTCGAGTTTCGCCCGGGTGAGTTTTATCTCAAGATGTTTCGGCTCACCATTCACCACGGTGATGTAGGGGAGGTTAATCTCTGTCTGCAACGTGGAGGAGAGCTCGATTTTTGCTTTCTCCGCTGCCTCAAGAATTCGTTGAAGCACCGCAGGGTCTTTCCGGATGTCGATCTTGTGTTTCTTCTTGAATTCCTCCGCGAGGTAATCCACGAGCGCTTGGTCCATGTCTGAGCCACCCAGCTGGGTATCCCCGCTGGTTGAGCGGACCTCGAACACGCCACCACCGACCTCCATGATCGTGACATCAAGGGTGCCTCCGCCGAAATCGTAGACGACAATCTTCTGGTCATCCTCTTTATCCAGTCCGTAGGCGAGTGCTGCCGCGGTCGGCTCATTAATAATCCGTTTCACATGAAAACCAGCGATCTTCCCCGCATCCTTGGTTGCTTGACGCTGATCATCGTTGAAATACGCAGGAACCGTAATAACCGCCTCAGAGATTTTTTCTCCAAGGAAATCCTCGGCATCCTTCTTGATCTTCTGGAGGATAAACGAGGAGATCTGCTCCGGAGTATACTGTTTTCCTCGTATACTCACTTTTTCTCCACGACCCATTTTCCTTTTAATCCGTTGAACCGTGCCTTCCGGGTTAGTGACTGCTTGTCGTTTCGCAGATTCACCAACCAGCATCTCCCCGTCTTTCGTGAATGCGACGACTGATGGGAAATATGGTTGCCCCTCCGCGCTTTTAATAATAACGGGTTTGCCTGCTTCAACATAGGCGACTTCTGAGTTCGTGGTTCCTAAATCAATACCTACTATTTTTCCCATAGTTGTTTTACACCTCCTATTGTGGAGTCTCTTTCTTTTTTGCGACAACCACCTGAGATGGTCGTAAGAGTTTTTCACCGAGAAGATACCCTTTTTTTATTTCTTCAACAATCGTATCATCACCGCAATCATTTTTTTCAGTGGTGGAGATCGCGTGATGAAGCTGTGGGTTGAAGGGTTTCCCGGTGCATTCAATATATGTTACGTGTTCATGTTCGAAGAATTTCTCCATGTTTTGTAGGAGAAGTTTCAACCCTGTTTTCGGGTCAGTATCCTGAAACGCTTTTTGGATGATCTCGTAGACATCCAGGAGTTCGGTGAGATATTTTTTTTTCAGCTCGTCTTCTTTAGCGATCCATTCTTTTTCGCTGCGTTTCTGTTGGTTCTGCAGGTCAGCGTACGCACGCAGGAGTTTATCCTGTTTTTCTTGGAGCTGCTGCTGTAACGATGTACTCTCGTGCTCTCGTGTATCTTGAGAGGGTTTCTTTTTCTCACTATGTTTCTTCGCTGTCATAGCTCCCCTCAAAAACCCTGTATCGTATGTGAAAAGAAAAAGGAAGGGGGAATAACGTCCCCTTAATAGTCGTCCATTCCGCCAGGCATTCCACCGGGCATACCACCAGGACCGCCGGGTGGCATGGGGCTTCCGCCGCCTTTTGATGCGATGACATCATCGATTCGGAGTATCATCGTGGCTGCCTCTGAGGCTGACTGGATCTCTTGTATACTGATTCGGAGTGGTTCAATGACGTTGATCTTCATCATGTCCGCGATTTTGCCGTTGTTGACGTCGATACCAGCGTATTTGTTGCCTTTCTTGTGCGCCTGTCGAACCTCAAGCATCATGTCGATGGGGTCTAACCCTGCGTTCTCTGAGAGGGTTTTGGGGACAACCTCGATGGCGTTCGCGAATGCGTCGATAGCCATTTGTTCTCGTCCGCCGACTGAGGGTGCGTAGCTGCGGAGTGCCATTGCAATCGCGGTCGCGGCTGAGCCGCCACCAGCAGTCATTTTCCCGTCTTCTAACGCAAGCTTCACCACTGAGAGTGCATCATGTAATGCGCGTTCTAACTCATCAACGACATGTTCAGTGCTGGCTCGGAGAAGGATAGAGACTGCTTTCGGGTTTTTACAGTCGGTGACAAACGTCATTTTGTCATCGCCGTATTTTTTCTCTTCAACGTTTCCTGCATACCCAAGATCTTTTAAGTTGAGGTCATCAAGGTTTGCGATGACTTTTGCGCCTGTGGCTTTCGCAAGTTTTTCCATGTCACTTTTCTTTGCGCGTCGAACTGAATAAATACCATCTTTGGCCAGGAAATGTTGTGCGAGATCATCAATACCTTTTTGACAAATAAGGACGGTTGCCCCGCTTTTTTTGACTTTTTCGACCATTTTCCGGATCATGGATTCTTCTTCATCGAGGAAGGCTTGTAATTGGGTAGGGTCGCGGATTTCAATTTTTGCGTCAACCTCTGTTTTTTTGACTTCTAATGCTGCGTCTAACAACGCGATTTTTGCGTTTTTGACTTGTTTTGGCATTCCTTCATGGACTCGTTCTTTGTCAAGGATGATTCCTTTGATGATTTCAGTGCTATGGATTCCGCCGCCTTGTTTCTTCTGGATTTGGATGTTATCCAAGTCAACGAACGTTTTTCCATCGATTTTTTCTGCAACACTGGTCACAGAGTCGACAACGATGTTTGCGAGAAGTTCTTTTGATCCGCTTGAGCCTTTGCTGGCCATGGATGTGATCGCGATGTTTCTCAACGTTGGTTTATCTCCGGTTTTAATTGATAGTGAGATCTTGTTCAGCGTTTCTATGGCTTTTTCTGCTGCGAGTTTATACCCGGCGCAGATCACGGTTGGGTGTATGTTTTGTTCAAGGAGTTCCCCAGCGTATTTGAGTAATTCTCCGGTGAGAATCACTGCGGTGGTTGTTCCGTCGCCGCATTCCTCATCTTGGGATTTAGCAACTTCGACAATCATTTTTGCCGCGGGATGTTCAACATCGATTTCTTTGAGTATGGTTGCTCCATCGTTGGTGATGACGACATCACCCATTGAATCTACTAGCATCTTGTCCATTCCTTTTGGACCTAGTGTTGATTTGACTGCGTCAGATATTGCTCGGGCTGCCATAATGTTGTTCATTTGTGCGCCTTTGCCTTTTTCTCTTTTTGTGCCTTCTCTTAGTATAATTATTGGTTGCTGTCCTCCAGCCATCATAATATTTTGCCTCCTTTTAACTCTATTAAAAGTAAAAAGTAGTATATAAGCACTTCTATATAAACCTTTTGTCTTAGGGTACTGTCACATAAAGTGGTGTCACAGTAGTAGTGTCACAAGTGGAGTTTTTCATATTCTATACAGGTTCAATTTGTTCAACAACTAGAGCTGCATCGGATATAAACCGGTCATTACCCC
>JAZDGT010000047.1:0-2373 GCA_043806635.1 Methanobacteriota archaeon
CTATCTGAACATACCGATAGCGCATATCAACGGTGGTGACGTCAGCGGCACGACCATCGATGAATCTATCCGACATGCTATTACAAAAATAGCCCATATCCACCTTGTTCATACCAAAGCGAACGCTAAACGCGTAGAAAAGATGGGTGAAGAGAAAAAAAGAATTTTCATCACAGGTGCACTCACCCTCGATGTTATCATGTATACGAAGTTAGCTTCAAAGAAAGAAACCTTCAAAAAACATCATCTTGACCCGAACAAAAAAACGTTTCTGGTTGTTCAACATCCGATTACAACGTTAAAGGACCGAGGATACTCTCAACTCAAAGAATTATTACTAGCGCTTGATTCGTTGAAAGAACAGACTATTCTCCTGTATCCAAACTGTGATGCAGGCGGGAAAAAATTCATTAATCTAATAAAAATATATGAAGAAAAACCATATCTTCATGCATTTAAAAATATGCCTCATGAAGAGTATCTCAGTATCATGAAATCAGTTGATCTTATGATCGGGAATTCCAGTAGTGGTATCATCGAGGCACCTTCGTTTAAAATCCCGGTGATCAATATCGGAAGTCGACAGCAAGGACGCGGACGATCCGCAAACATCCTTGATGTCCCGCCAGAAAAAAACAGCATTATCAATGCCATCGATTTTGCTCTTCACAATAAAGAATTCCAACGGAAGGTTCATACCTGTAAGAATCAATTTGGGAATGGTAACGCTGCACAACATATGATAAAAATTTTTAAAGAGATTCCGCTTGATGACACACTTATTCAAAAACAAATCACGTATTGAGTTGAAAGCATATGACCAAGAAACGATTTACAAAATGGAAACAACCAACCTTCGATAAAAACGATACGACACAGTGGAATTGGATGTGCCAACATCACAAGAACCTCAAACTAGGCAACTTTGTAGATATCGGCGCGTTCACCTATATCAACGCAAAAAAGGGGGTGACTATGGGGGACTACGTACAGATCGGGTCTCACTGCTCGCTCTATTCGGTTTCGACTATCGACAATAAAGAAGGGAACATCATCCTAAAAAAGAATTGCTGTGTGGGAACGCATTCTGTGGTCATGCCTGGTGTGACCATTGGCGAAAACGCGGTCATCGGTGCATTCAGCTTTGTAAACACTGATATACCAGATAATACTCTAGCCTACGGCATTCCCGCTAAAAAAATTAGAAAGCTCACAAAAAAAGAAATTGAAGAATTATGTGAGGCGATGAAATGAGATATTGTAAAAAATGTGTCATGCCTGATACACGGCCGTATATGAAATTTAACGACGAAGGCATCTGTTATCCATGTCAAGCTGCAGAATATGTAAAGAAAACAGATTGGAAGAAACGCTGGGTAGAGCTCGAGAAACTCGCGGATAAATACCGAGGGATGAACGGGAATTACTACGACTGTATGATCACCGCAAGCGGTGGAAAGGACAGTTATTACCAGACCTACATCATGAAAGAAAAACTCGGGATGAATCCCTTGTTAGTGAGTGTTGATAACTTCACATGGACACAGACCGGTCATCATAACTGGGAGAACCTCCGTACTGAATTTGGCGTCGACGCCCATGTGATGTCACTAAACCCGAAAATCTGCAAAAACCTTTTCAGAAAAGCATTAGAACGACTCGGGTCACCAACCTGGTACTTCGATAAAGCAATCTATGCATACCCCTTGCAGATAGCAGTGAAATTGAACCTCCCTCTGGTCATCTACGGAGAGGACACTAACTTCCTTTATGGAGGACCCAACACGGAGGAAACCCCAAGTGCCATGAAACAGATCACCAACGACGTGGTCAAACCAGTCCCCTGGGATGTCTGGCTTGATGAGAAAGTCACCATGAACGATGTGAACCCGGGGATCTTCCCCACAGAAGCAGAAATAAAAAAAGTGAAACTTAACCCAACGTTCTTAAGTTATTATGTCCCCTGGAGCGGGTATACGAACATGCAGTTCGCTAGAACCCGAGGATTTAAGACACTCGATGACACCGGTGAATGGAAACGAGACGGGTTCCTTGAACAGTACGATCAAATCGACTCTCTTGGATACCTCACCCACACTTGGTTCAAATTCCCGAAGTTCGGTCACCAGCGAGTCACCGAGGTCGCAAGCCTCTATATCCGAGACGGTATGATGACGCGTAAAGAAGCAGTCGAAAAAGTCATCGCGGAGGACTGGAAACTTGACCGGAGAATGCTTACCGATTTCCTTAACTTCATCAACTATAAAGAAACCGATTTCTGGAAAATCGTCGACAAATTCGCAAACAAAGATATCGTTGAGAAACGAGACGGTGTATGGCGACTGAGAAAGAACGTAGAAGAGGCGTTACGAA
>JAZDGT010000048.1:0-4902 GCA_043806635.1 Methanobacteriota archaeon
TCTTCAATTGAAATTTATTTAACAAAAAAGAAACATAAAAAAACTGATGAATAGAAGATAAAAGAAGAAAAAGGGGCTTTACTTACGGAGAAGTCCTAACGAAGAAAGCTCCTTTGATAATTTTTCTACTGCTAACGACACATCCTCTATCTTTCTTGCGCCTGCACAGACTATTTTTCCAGAGCCAAACAAGAGCATAGCCACTTTGGGTTCTTTGATACGATACACAAGTCCGGGGAACTGCTCAGGTTCATATTCCACATTTTCTAAACCAAGAGATATTGCAACTTCGCTCAGATTAAGTTCTCCGTGCAGATCAGATGTGGCAACAATATTCTGGATGACAATCTCTGGATTTTTATGTATTTCTACACCCATTTTTTCGAGTTTTTCTGCTATTATCTTGATAGAAGTCTTTACATCCTCCATCGTTTTTGCACCAGTGCAGTTAGCTTTTCCGCTTCTAAAGAGGAGCGTAGCGGTTTTCGGATTTTTTAACCGATATACCAGTCCTGGGAACTGCTCTGGCTCATACTCAGCTCCTTCAAACGATTGTGCTATTATATCAAGATCTAACTTGTCTGCAAAAGATGTAGACGCAACAATATTTTGTACTTTTATTTCTATCATGTCGTATCACTTTCGACGAAATAGTTTGGTGCACAGTCTTTGAGTGGCAAAATCACAAACAAGTATACCTATTATATACTTCTCCATTGGTCATCGGTTAAGCCTACCATCCCCTCCTAAATCTTTGTCGATTAACATGAGGATCAAATACCTTGCAGTTTATCTAAAATTTAGTGTACTAAAAGCTTGCTTACCAACAATGAGATTTTGTTACTACAGTATTGAAGGACAAGCATTGGCACAAAACATGATGTTAAGTTTTTAGATGTATAGGTTGTTAAAGAAGTTGCTACAGGGTAAAAACTATTAGAGGGATATGGAAAAGAAGTCCGGATTACTACCTTTTCATTAAAAAAGAGGGATGTGCCGTTCCTCATTATAGAGAGTATTTACAAAATACAAAAAACATCAAAAAAAATATTCCTAAGAACTACTCTCATTATATTATATGTTGGCGAACCTATTTTTTCTCCATATACGCCCAATCTTTATACATCATGGTTCTTATGTTTTCTATCGTGCTTTCCTCGTTACTATCTGATGAGAGAACATCTTTGATGGCACCTTCGATATCCCTCAGCAGGATCGCACTCTCATCTTCTGTGTAATCAGTGGTATACAGGGTACCATCTTTGTAAATAACACCGGTTTCTGAGTTGAACACTGGTTTCTTCCCCAAAACCAACTCCGGGTCGTAATCCTTGATATCTTCGAGTCGTTTGAGTTGATACGCGTCCTCCGCCATACCAATCATGGTCCGATACATCTGAGTCGTTTTCAAATCTCGTGCAACCGTGAGTTGATCCTGTAAACCCGAGATAATACCCGGAATATCCTGAGGCTCCACCTCGAGCAGGATCCTGTTCCAGAACCAGTTATACAGCTTACTCCCCCGAGCGTTAATATGCTCAGCAGGTTTCTCTGGATATAAAATAAGCCGCCCGTTCAGAGTTCGATGGTGTCGTCGCCATGCAGTACGCTGCTGGTCAAGTTCTTTCTTCCGCTGAGTTGTTTTTCGTGGTTTTTTTTTCATCATCGTAGCTACAAACATCCCCTATTCTGTTTGTCCTGGTTTTTGGTCTGAAACCTAGGCAATAATTAAGAGTGACTCTATTATATAAAAAGATTCCGCTACCTACTGTTGCATTCAGAGATGTAAGCATTTATAAAGCATTTTTTGATATCATGTTTGGGGGAGAGTTGGAGAATTCAAACCATTCCGTGATGAGGCTTATTCCCTTACTCTCCCAATTCCTTCCCATCACACTATTTTTTTCATCATCTTCTCATTATAATTTTGCAGAATAACCCATAAAAAGATGCTGCTTCTTTACCCCTTCAACTGAATCAGATGCGCCAAAACCTCTTCAAATATGCTAAAAAAATTCTTCCCCTCCTGGGTATCATCCTTTTCATCTACCTCATTTACACCCTCGACATCAAAATAATTACTACTACATTAGCGTCTATTCCACCGCTGTACGTCCTATTCGCTGCACTTCTCACTATCCCAGTCGCTCTGTTGAGAAACGTTATTTGGATGATGATTCATAAACAACAACACATTCGTCTCACCTTTCGTCAATCTCTGAAAATCTTCCTTATCGGGTATTTTTATGGGACCGTTACCCCCGGGTACATTGGACAACTCATGCGTATTCCTTACATGAAAGAAAAAACAAGGGAACCTTATGGGAAACTCTTTGTGAACACATTCCTAGAAACAACCCTGCATACCCTCTCCCTATATCTGATGATGTTTATCGGTGGCATACTTCTCATCGAGCGTTTTCCTGAACTCTTTCTCATTGTTACTATCTGGACTATTGTTATCGGTGTGCTTCTTGCGTATTTTTTGAGTAGAAAACGGGGGGATTTTTTCTTTTTTTTGATGATACGTTTTTTTATTCCAAAACGTGGTAAAACACCAGTCTCTCGTTTCGTTGAGACGTTTTATCAGGATTTCCCAAGGATCCGTAGTCTCATTATTCCTTGTCTGTTGGGGGGTATCACCTGGGTTATCACGTTTGCGCAGGAGTATCTCATTGTTCTTGCGTTGGGGTTGCCGATCCCGTTTCTCGCGTTTCTTGTGTTGTTTCCGATTGCGAACACTGCAGGGTTTATCCCAATCACGTTCGCAGGGTTAGGAACTCGGGAGTTTACCGCGATTATTATTTTTTCTTCGTTGTTTGCGGTTTCTGCGGAGAGTATGTTTGTGGTGAGTCTTGTTGGGTTTCTGGTGACGGATGTTTTAACCGGTTTTTATGGTTTTATTTTGTCGTTGACTGAAACGAAGAAAAAAAATATTACTTTTCAGGAAATATAACAAATATGATATGAAAAAATGCATGTGATGATATTTTTTATTATATTACCCCATCATCAGACTTGGGTCACCAAATAATGCCCATTGCTGCACCATCTTCGTATCCATCTGCTCCCCGTTCCCAAGGAATCGAAGGAGGTACTGCGTCAGGGTATCACCATGGTTCTCCCCAAGCACCGTTCTATGTTGTTCACCATACAACTGGAAAAACCTAATCTCCATCCACCCATTAAGAACCTCAAGATAATCAGGGATACCATTCTGGTCGATATCCCCATCGCCATGCGTGCCGAGTCCCGTGTTCGAGATGGTCGCAATTGCGCCACCACCTTTTTTCACAGTAAGCTGCCAGGACCAGCATCGCGGGATCCATTCGTTATACCAGAAACTGCCGATGGTGCCTTTTGTGCTGAAATAGCGTAAGCCTTCCTCGCGTATCCCAGCGAGGATGTTTCGCATGGTGACGTCGTATTGACCGTTATGGCAACCGCCGACGACAACCACGGGAAGTTTCTCTTTATTCTTAAGATAAATCATATCATTAGTGATATAACCTGTGCACCAGTTCACCCCATCAGGAGGATAATGTGTATTCCAACTCTGCGGATTCCCATGACCACAAAAATACGCAAACCCACACCCACCATCCAACGCACTATTCACCGACTCACGAGTAATATCCTGCTCAGAAGCAAACACATTCACCGCCGTAAACCCTAACATATGCTCCAGAACCTCCGCAGCGATCAACTCACCTTCATTAAAATGATGCGTATCATTATACGAATCACCCGCAACAAACACCATCCTCGAAAACCACTCCTTCCCATCATCAGACTCATACGCAACAATCTTATCAACCATAACCGAGACTTCCCGCGCATTCAAACACGGAAGACGACCAAGATACACATCAGGGAACACATCCATCTCATCCCTCGCAGAATTCGTCCATTCCCCATACACCCCATTCCCATTCGAATCCCAACTCGAAAAACCACCCGCTCCATCATAAAGATCAGCAAAATACAAATCACTCAAAAACGACTGCTCCGCGTACTCCTGCTCATCATACGGGACTACATGACTATACCGCACCGGGAAATACCAAGAATACGTTTGCCCCTTCCTTCCACCAACCAACAACACATACCGAACACCCGACTCCTCCACCGCCTGTTTAATGAACAACTTCACCTTCTCCGCGCTATCACGACCCTGCCCCGCTATCTGATCATACACCTCTTCCAAGGTCACCAAACTGGTCTGTACACCATGCTGATTTTTATGACTCACCAACGGCTGTAATGCATTCGAAAACCGCCGAGGAGCCAAAATCAGCAGATCATACACCGAATCCACCGGAAGCAACGACTCCACAGGAACAAGAACTGTGACCCGCAAACTCATATTACGAATAAATAACAGCTGCTGCTCATCACCATTATAACGAACCGGATAAATCTGCACAGACAAAAACGTGGTATGATTCCCCTGAAACAACCCACCACCAGTCTGATACGAAACCCAACCATCAGGATACTCAATGGTCAACCCAGAGACCACAACCGAATTATTCCGTTGCGGTTCATACCACCGAATACTATCAACAAACGGGAGCGTGCCAAGAACAAGAGGTTTACTCAAATTAAAAACCTCAGGTTCCGCATACGAATAGTTAACCTCAGTTATCCGTGACCCAAAAGGGAGATTCCAAACCGTGAGATTCACCGGTAACACCGGTTTACCAGGGTTAATTCGATTCAGATTCCCCTCAGGAACCTGAACAAGAACAGAATCATTCCCCTCAACAATGGTTGGATCTGAAAAAACGTATTCTCTTGCAAGTATCTGCTCAGTATACGTTAATGTAAAAGTATCATTACCAAGAACATGAGGCGAAAAAACGAGGGTACTCGTCGCGAGTAAAACAAGTATAACGAAGA
>JAZDGT010000049.1:0-7245 GCA_043806635.1 Methanobacteriota archaeon
AATACGATAAAACCAGAAGAAAACACAAAATAAACTATTACTCAAACACCTTAATCACATTCATATCCCTTGGTACCCCCAAAGAACGAGCTATAGGGCCACATTTCGACCTCAATAAATACGCAACTGGTCGATACATCGTCTCAGAGAACGCCTCAAAATTTGCCATCCCTTTACACAAAATAAGATCAGCCGCCTCCAACACCGATCGAACCTCATGCGGTAAGCGAACAAAATCAACCCCAATCGCAAAACACCCCGTCGTCATGATTTCATCAACCACTTCCTCAAAATGAATACTCTGGATATCCTCAAGAGTCGCATCACTAATAATCGGTTCCCCTTTCACCACGAGGCTGATGAAAAACGAAGAATCAAACTTTTTTAGTTCACGACAAAGGAGTTTATCAAAAACAATTTCCCCACAATTATCAGTAAAAAAAACAATCTTTCGAGTTTTTCTTAATATGTTCTCTAATTTCGGGTACTCATCATACCCTACTCCTTCTTGATATAGACGATCAAAATCTTCTTTTAATGCTTCAGGATTTTTTCCTGAACCCGCGATTCCAAAATCCATAATATTTCCTATAATGGAACAGATCATACTTGTTTTAAGAGGGTGTTGAGAATTATGAATGAGTGCCTCAACTTTAGGGAGAAGTGATACGGCGATCTGATTACTTTGTTGTTTCAGAAGATGATACGGGTCTTTATCCTCGAGGGTTTGATAGACTATTTTATGGATTTTTGTTGCAATTTCCGCACTTGATTTTTTTGGATTATATGTCTCTGAAAGAAGTTTACATGCGTTTTGTATAGCTTGTGTCCTTTTTTTTTCATCTGTTGATGTTTGGTCTGCTTCAAAGATAATCCGTTTTAATAAACATGGGACGCACTCGGGTTGAATCTTCATTATACGGGTTATACTATGGTAGGTATTTAAATTCTGAGAAAAAAGAGTAATGTGTTGTGAAGGATTCTTGGACGGGGAAGCATGGAGGTGGTGAGGAGAGATGGGAAAAATAAGGGTTTACTTCCCCATCCATAACCATCCTTCACATAATATTATATTGAGCAAGCCAGTATATAAATTTTATTATATAAATATTACCATTATTAGAGAACTCGAGAAAAAAATAAAATTTTATACAAAAAAGAGGAAGGAATTATTTCCCCTTAAAAACAGGTTTCCGCTTCTCCAGAAACGCGTTCATGCCCTCCTTTTGATCCTCAGTAGAGAAACTCGAAGCAAAATAGGCGATCTCCAAGGAGCATGCGGAAGGCAAATCAATATCACAACCTTTGTTGACAAGAGACTTAATAAAACCTGTTTGAACCGATGATTTCAAAGCAATATTCTGCGCAAGTTTTTCTGTTTCTTCCTTCAGTTTATCTGGTTCAACAATCCTATTTACTAGGCCAATACGTAGCGCTTCTGCAGCACTCAGCGTCTCGCCCGTAAGTAAGAGTTGTTTTGCGTTTAAACGCCCCACAATCCGCGGTAAACGCTGCGTCCCACCAAACCCAGGGTGAATACCGAGGTTTATCTCAGGCTGGCCAATTTTCGCTTGGGTGGAGGCGATAACGATATCACACGCCATCATCACCTCACAACCGCCACCAAGAGCATACCCATTCACCGCAGCAAGATACGGAATCCGAGACTCCTCAATCTTGAAAAGGAGTTGATGACCGATCTGAGCAAACTCCTTCGCTTCAAGAGCAGTCATCCCCTGCATCTGTTTAATGTCAGCACCAGCAATAAACGCTTTCCCCTCACCAGTCAAAATAGCTACTCTTATGGTTTTATCTTGTTCAAAATCATCTACTGCTTTCATCAATTCATGAAGGGTTTCTTTATCAAGAGAATTCAACACTGCAGGTCGATTAATTCGAATAGTACCGATTCCTTCTTTTTTTTCAATAATCAGTGTCTTATACGTCATAAGTCATCACCGTGGCGGGTACTCATAAAACCCTTTCCCAGTTTTTCTCCCGAGATACCCAGCTTGCACCATCTTCTTCAACAAAGGACACGGTCGATACTTCGAATCATTAAACCCCTCATACAACACGGTCAAGATATTAAGGGAGACATCTAACCCGATAAGATCCGCTAACTCTAACGGACCCATAGGGTGATTCATCCCTAATTTCATCACACTATCAATTGATTGCACCGTCCCCGTTCCATCCTGTAGACAAAACATCGCCTCATTGATCATCGCAAACAAGACGCGATTCGAAATAAACCCTGGTCCATCATTCACCTCTACAGGGATCTTCTCCATCTTCTCAGCAAGCTGTTTGATGACGGTCGTTGTCTCATCAGAGGTACGTAACCCTCGGATTACTTCCACAAGTTTCATCAATGGTACCGGGTTCATGAAATGCATCCCGATAAAGCGTTCCGGTCTTTTCGTTGAAGACGCAAGATCCGTTATCGGTATCGTTGATGTGTTCGACGCAAAAAGAGTGTCTTTCTTACATAAAGAATCAAGTTTCGTATACAACTCTTTTTTTACTTTGACATCCTCAATAATCGCTTCAATAACTAAATCAACGTCTTTTAACTCATCCAGTTTCGTTGTCCCTTTAATGTGTGAGAAGATCTGTTTTTTCTCATCTGGGGTCATTTTCCCTTTCTCAATACTTTTATCAACGAACTTCTCCATGCTCTGCATTCCTTTTTTCACATACTCCTCTTTGATATCATGAAGGACTACATCAAACCCGGTTTTCGCCGCGACTAGCGCAATCCCATGACCCATGGTTCCCGCACCAATCACACCAATTTTTTTTATCATGTTTTTTTTCCTCCTAATCAGTTTCAATGATCATGGATACTGCATGACCACCACCAAGACAAATCGTTGCAAGACCCCTAGTCTTCTTATATTCATGTAACGCGTGAAGCAATGTCACTAATATCCGCGACCCACTACTCCCAATAGGATGACCAAGCGCAACCGCACCCCCATGAACATTAAACGTCTCCCGTGGGATACCAACCCCCTTCATCAGAGCAACCGAGGCTGAGGAAAATGCTTCATTATGCTCAACAAGGTCTATATCATCAATAGTCAAATTCATCTTTTTTAATAACTGTGTCACCCCGGGAACTGGCGCCTCCATCACATACTCAGGTTTAACCCCATTCGTATGATATCCTTTAATCGTTGCCAGAGGTTTAACCCCCTGTTTTTTTGCATACTGCTTACTCATCACTACAACCGCGGATGCACCATCAGTGATCTGCGACGCATTCCCTGCCGTCACCACGCCTCCTTCTTTGAACACTGGTTTTAATTTTGCGAGGTTTTCCACCGTGGAATCACGACGAATTCCTTCATCAGTCTCAAAACGAATCGGGTCGCCTTTCTTCTGTGGAATGAGGACCTGAACGATTTCTTTCTTAAACTTCCCCGTATCACTTGCTTTCGCAGCTTTTTGATGACTCCAAGCAGCAAACTCGTCACAATCCTTCCGTGTCACGTTATATTTTTCTGCAACAATCTCCCCCGTCATCCCCATATGGAAATTATTATACGCGTCCCATAATCCATCATGTACCATTGAGTCAATCAGTTTTCCATCAAAGAGACGATACCCGAACCGTGCTTTATCAAGAAGATACGGACAATTGGTCATACTCTCCATGCCACCAGCGACAATACACTGTGCATCCTCACTTTTAATCGCTTGAGCCGCAAGGATTACTGCTTTTAATGAGGAGCCACAGACTTTATCAACATGAAACGCTCCAATCTCATAGGGTAATCCTGCCGCAATAGCTGCTTGCCGCGCTACATTCTGGCCCAGGCCGGCTTGTACAACATTCCCCATGATTACTTCATCGACATCTTTGTGTTGTATCCCTGCTCTTTGAACTGCTTCTTTTATCACAACACCGCCAAGTTGTGGAGCTGAAAAACTTTTCAAACCTCCATCGAATTTGCCTTGACTAGTGCGTACTGCTGATACGATTACGATTTCATTCATATGTACATTACCTCCTCCAAATAAATTTTCTCAGTTATTGCATCACAAGCTATCGAGAATTTATTTAAATTGTTTTCCAATTCTTTATTTTTTTTAAGAACAGGGGTACGATTATTCGTTTACAGTATATACAGAAAACAATCCTTGTTTATGTCTCATGGCGAGGTTTTTATAGATATCCGCATTCTTTCGTATCATCTCACGAAAGTTTTGATCCTGCTTTACAACCTTACCCGGGACTCCAAGAACAAGACTGTTTTCAGGGACCTGTAGATCTGCGATGACTAACGCATTCGCACCAATGATTGAACCACGACCGATTTTCGCCCCGTTCAACACCGTGGAATGAATACCGATCAGACACTCATCTTCTATTGTTGCCCCATGAATCATTGCTGCATGACCGATTGATACAGATTTTCCAATGGAGACGCTATGTTCGGTATCAACATGTATGACACAACAATCCTGTACGTTTGAATCGTCATCAATCTTGATCGTATTTTGATCACCACGGATAACGGCATGAGGGAACACTCCACAGTTTTTCCCGATGGTAACATCCCCAATAATCACTGCACTCGGTGCTATATATGTTGATTCATGAATAGTTGGCATCGTTTTCACATTCTTTTTTGGTGAATCCTCAATGGTTATCTTATAGTTTTTCCTCCAACGGTTTCGATTATTGAGCATAAGGTATTTAACTCATTTTTACATATGTGTTGAAATGAGGGGTATGCATAATGGATGAGGTTACTGAAACCTTTGGTTTCAACGCAGGAAAACTCTGGAGAACCTTAAATGCGGAAGGGTCTTTAAACGAAAAGACCTTGGAAGAGAGAACGCAGTTACGCTCTGAGGATATCTTTACTGCAGTTGGATGGCTTGCTCGTGAGAACAAGATTCGTCAACATGATATGCAGTTTCAGCTTGGAGAAACCGATCTAATGGTTCCTATAGGGAAAAATGCGGGGAAAGTCTGGAAAGTGTTGCGCATTTGGGAGAATGTTGGTGTCTTATTTATTGCACAACAAGCACGGATTAGTATCTCAGAGGTTCAAGAAGCGTTAGGCTGGCTTGGACGGGAGGATAAAATTGCTTCAGATATCATTGATCCAGCATTGAGAACTCTGGTGTATCGGTTAAAATAATCTATTGATGCCCTGGTAACTGTTATAGGAGTCGCTTGGTTTTTGTTATTTTAAGGAGAATTTTGTTTTTTGTTCGTTGGTTGATTCTCCTCGTGTCCATTTAATACGAGGACCAAAAGCGATGATCACGAGAGTAATTCCTGAAACAGTGATTCTTCCTCCGATTGCTGGCCAGATAGTTGAGGATTGGGTGAGTCTGGGGGTGATGATCCCAAATTGTCTGGTAGTGATTCTATCAAGGACTGGTATTATTTTCATGAAAACTTCTAATTTGACGGTGAGATTGCCGAGGGGTGTTGGGAGTTCAGTGAGGTTAATGTTATATGTGGGTAGAATGGTTGACACCGTGGTTATCCAAGGAAGGACGTTAAAGAGGAATGGTCGATATTTAATCTTATTTTGGTTTATGATTTCGGTGTTGAGGATGGTTTGGGTTTCTCGTAGGTTTGTGGTAGGGTATATCCCTAATTCTGTGAATGTTTGAGTGCTTTGGTCAAGGGATTGGAGGAGGAGTGGGGTGGTTGGTTGGTGTGCAAGTGAGGTGTTCTGTAATTGGTTTTTGAGTATACTAATTAGGTCGTTTATGGTGATGGATTCGAGTATTTCTTCTATGAATAGGTTTTGAGCTTCTGAGTCGTTCGTTTGTGTATCAGGTAGTATTGTGTAGGATGTGTGTTGCGTGTCGATTTGATAGTGATATGCAGAGGTAGATAATATGGGGAATATGGTTAACAATAGTAAGGTGATGAGTGTGGTGACGATTATTTTTTTCTTCATGGCTTTTAACCTCCCTTTTTATATTATTGTGTACAGGTATAAAAAAGAGCCTGCTTGGATATTTAAATATTACCCTTAAGGACTAAATTTGCTGTTATTCGGTTGTTTCTTTGGATTTTCTTTTTAGTGAGAATAGTTTTTTTAATTTGTTTTTTCCCCCGGTTTCTTCAGATGTTTCTGTGGGAGATCCTTCTTTATTTTTCTTACCAAACGGGAGAATATTCTTTATTTTTCCGATAAAACCCTTCGGGGGTGGTGTCGTGGTAGTCTCACCTTCTGTTTGAGGCTTTTTCCTATGAAGTATTCGAGATAATTTACCTGGTTCTTTTCCTGGTTTAGTACTCGTTTTTACATTTGTAAATCCGATAAGGTTCCCGTTTGTATCAATATGGAGGGTGAAGGTACTTGATAGTGCGTGTAACCCTTCATGTCGTCTACTAAAAAGTTTTCGATGAGTGATTATTGATTTTGGTACGCGTTTTTTCTGTAATCTCGTAAAAGGGAATTTTTTATTTGTCTCAATGAGTGCTTTCGGGACTTTTGTTCTCTTTTGTTTTTTTATTAACTGAAAGTCTTTCTTTTTTGGTTTGTCTGGTTTAGGAACTGGTACCGAGTCCTCGTGTTTTTCCTCTGGGGGGGATACATCAATGAATTCCTGGCCATCTTCGATATGGTGTGTTTCGTCTTCAATAGGGATCTGCTCAGGTGATTCTGGGTGTTCAAGATGGTCTTCGAACTCGTCTAATTCTTTGAGTAGGATAAGAATTTCTTTATGGGTTTTTATGTGTTCTTCTTCTAAATAATCGAGTTCATCCATATCCCTAACTCTCATCATCTATATTGCAGAGTATGTTGTTTTTTAAACTAGATGATAATCAATATGTAATAAAAAAACCTATCTCTTACATTTTGTCCCGATAGTCTTACGTTTTATCGAGCAAAATCATACTCTGATGTTTTGTTCGGTTATAACGTATCAACATTCTCGTAGGAAGTCTCAGACGTATCACAGTGTGGGCAATAGTGTTCCACGACGATGATCGGGTCGAGTCTCCGTACAGGGATTTGTTGGAGTTGGTGTCTACATATTTTACATACTCTATAGTAGTTCATAAAAAAATGACCCCAATATTAACATATGATAACATAATATATAAATTTTTCTATAAATTAGTCAGGGACATAAATAATTGGACGTATTGAAATTAAATGTCTGTCCCGCTAGGAATTGATTAATCTGCATTTGCATATTCTCCACG
This sequence comes from Methanobacteriota archaeon, assembly GCA_043806635.1. GTDB lineage: Archaea > Thermoplasmatota > E2 > DHVEG-1 > DHVEG-1 > JAZDGT01. The sequence goes on from JAZDGT010000049.1 coordinate 7,196, forward strand.
GTTGGAAAATAGGTAGAATTTGTGACTTTAGTCCTTATGGTTCTCCAACA
>JAZDGT010000050.1:0-2276 GCA_043806635.1 Methanobacteriota archaeon
CAGGTAACTTTCCGTTCCCATATTCCCAGGGATTAACACCGGTTGTCCGATATCACGGTATTTCAGAGGCACTTCCCGTTTTCCCGGCCCGAACGAGCGTGTCGCACCTTTCCGGTGAACATATACTTTTCGTTTTCTTCCTTCGACTTCATGTTCCTCGAGTTTTGCGATATTATGGCAGACATCATACACGATGCCCATGTTAAGATCCTCAGCACGTTGACGAAGCACTTTCTCAAAGGACTCCCTAATCCAATGTACTATCATCTGTCTGTTGCACCAGGCGAAGTTTGCGGCACATGCCATCGCTTTCAAATAATCCTGTCCTTCTTTTGAAGTAACCGGGGCGCAGGCAAGCTGACGGTCCGGAAGCCAAATATTATATTTTTTTACTGCTTGCTCAAGCACGCGAAGATGATCAGTACACACTTGATGACCAAACCCACGGGAACCCGTATGAATCATCACCATGATTTGGCCTTCATTCTGGATGCCGAACGCTTTTGCTGCAGCAGGATCATAGATCTCAGCGACTTTCTGGATCTCTAAAAAATGATTGCCTGCACCAAGAGAACCCAGTTGAGGGGCACCACGTTGTTTTGCTTCATTGGAGACTTTTGAAATATCCGCGTATTCTAAACAACCGTTTTCCTCAAGATACTCCACGTCTTCTTTCCAGCCGTACCCATTCTCGATAGCCCATTTCGCCCCCAGTTTTAAAACATCATCAAGTTGCTTTCTGCTCAGATGAACCTTAGCCTTCGAACCAAGACCGGACGGGACATTGATAAACATCTCATCAATAAGACGCTGTATCTTTTGTGGATCCAAATCGGTGAAATGGAGATTTGTTCGCATCAATCGTACACCACAGTTGATGTCGTACCCGACACCACCTGGAGAAATCACACCATTTTCCTCATCCATGGCTGCCACGCCACCTATCGGAAACCCATACCCCCAGTGGATATCAGGCATCGCCAGGGATTTCCCGACAATACCAGGGAGCATTGTCACATTGGCAACCTGCTCGAGGGCATTATCCTTACGAATAGACTCAATCATTCCATTGTTTGCATAGATGACCGCAGAGGTCTTCATATGAAGATTCTTATGCTCGCCTTGATAACTCGAAGGAATTTCAAAACGAAAATCTTTAATTTTCTGTAATGGCCCGTTCCAGTTCATGGTTCTTCTCAACTTGCGAATACGAAAAAGGATTTATAAACACTATGAGACGCAATTTACTTTTTCTTTTTCAGATACGGGATTCCGGTCTTCTTATTGACCGCGATTTGATACCCGTCCGGTAGCTGGGCAGGGTGGCCAAGATCTGGTTTTTCTCTACTGAAGAAATGAATTGTTGTTTTCTTCCCACTGTGTTTACCTGTTTCTCGTTTATAAAGAGTGTATTCCTGATAAGTACAGACAGGGCGGAGAGACGGTTTTTTAGATATCTCCTCAGCAGGGTACGATTCCCACTCGGCAGTATCTTCCGGTTCTTCTTTTGGTTTTTTCGCACCCCTTTTTTGCTTTATGGGAATAAACTCTAGCTCCTCAGGGATTGTTGGTTTTTGTTCAATTTCTTTTTTAATTTGTTTTGCGAGTTTCCGTTTGATCCCGCGGATTTGAACAAGATCATCCACGGTTGCATCTTTCAGGTTTTCTATGGAAAAATATCCGTTCGTATATAACAGTTCAGCGATGTTATCATCGATGCTTTCGATGCCCTTGAATGCGATGAGATCAACCTTTATCTGGGGCGACTCAATCTTTATGATCGGCTCTGAATTCGAGGGTTTCTCCTCTGGTGTTTGTTGGACTTTTTGTTGTTCTTTGACGATTCGTTTTGCTTCTCGTTCTTTTTCTCGTTTTTCTCTTTTTAATTTTTTCAGTTCGAGCTTCTTCAGTCGTTTCGCTTCTTTTTCTTTTTTCTTCTGTGTTTTTTTTGCTTCGCGTTCTTGTTTCTTTGACAATTTTTGGAGTTGTGGTTCTGGTGATTCTACGGCTGTGAATTCAACCGGTGCTTCAATAGGTTCTTCTTTTACAGGGAATGGTTCCCACTCGACTGCTTTTTCCACTTTTTCAGGAGTAACAGGGATATCAACTCGCTCAAACTCAGGGATGTGATCAACCGCTGATTTTGCATGAGACATCGGTGGCTCTGCTGGTTGTTTTTCTTCAACCGGTTGCCATTCTGGGAGATTAGAGTCATGAGCCGGTGTTTCATCGTGTTCTGTGATCTTTTCTGTTTCCAAAGACTTCTGTAGTACCTC
>JAZDGT010000051.1:0-2818 GCA_043806635.1 Methanobacteriota archaeon
ATTTTAGAGAAGAAACCTACACGGGTATATGTTTTTTTCAATAACAATCATGCGATGCTGGAGAACGCAAAACGAATGTATCAACTATTAACAACTATTTGAATCCCTATTTTGCATACCAATAAAAAATCTTAAAGTGTAACCAAAAGAATTAAGAGTAATTCATTTATATAATTTTTACATGGATGGGTTTCTAAAGAAAAGAATCGTTTATCTATCAAGTATTTTAATCATCGTTTTTATTGTAATTGTATCATTATATATGATCTCCCTCAAAAATTTTTATATGTATAACAACATAAAAATATATAATATTCATTATGTCCCCGAGCAACCTAAACGTGGTGATGACGTGCATATCTATGCGAATATTGAAAATCTCTCGGATAATTATTCCATTGTACTTTTCGTAAAAACATATTGGGATGATAATATACAATGTAGATCTGAAGGAAAGATGTTTTTAGATCGTGAAACTGAAAATTTGTATTGGTCCGGTTTAACAACAGATGATTCCTGTTATGGAGAAGATGAGAAAACGATGGTAAAATTTAAACTATGTTTATATCAAACCCCATCAAATGTTACTCTTGATTTTAAATGGGAGAACGAAGATCCATTAATTTGTACTAACGAATACAGTTTTTTAGTTGAATAAAAAAATTCTCTTATTTAAAATTTAACTATTTCCTTAATTTCTAACAGTAATATTTTAATTGATCACACTAAGTAAAATGTTGTCTATAAATCGATAAACCTGTTTGAATAGTTTTTTTTATAAAAACTTGATACGAAAAAATAGTAGTAACCGATAGATTAGTAACAAATCAATAACGATTTACTAAATACTAAATTTTTTAATACGGCACTGTCTTAAAAGTCAATATGGCTCTCTGGGGCAAGAATAGAACGAGTAAAGACTATCAGGAGGCAACCAATACTTTCGAGACAAAGTCTTTTAATACTTTCATTCACCCTAAAAGCTGCTTTTTAACACAAAACCGCTATCCCCTATTTCTTACACCATTTTTAAGGGAGGAAAAAACAAGATGAACATCAATCACCCATCTCAAAACATTCAAAAACCTACCACCACTTCTATGCTCGTCCAAATACTACGACCAGATATCATCATATACTCCGGGATACGCGAACTTGATCGACTACTCGGAGGTTTTAAAGCCGGTGAACTCACCCTCATTGATGGAAACAGCGACCTCATCGGTGATCTCCCGAATCACCTCTGCGTCAACACCTACAACACCTTCCAGAGTGACACCATCTATATTGATGGCGGCATGTGCGCGGACCCGTATACGATCGCCCGGTACGCACGGATGATGGAACGTGATCAACGAGAGGCGTTACGCCATGTGCAGATCAGCCGGGCGTTCACCGTCTATCAACTCTCCACCCTCATCGATGAGATGCTAGAGCCGATGATACAACAGCGAACCCCACGAACACTGATTATCGGGATGTTTCCTCTCCTGTATCATGACCCTGACGTCTCCTCCCAGGAGGCGCAGATGTTACTCACGCATAATCTAGAAAAAATCCGGGAACTCACCCGTCGATATCATCTGATTACGGTTCTCACGAATCTTGATGTCACCCCGCTGTCCACCCACCGAGGCGTTGGCAGAACACTCTTCAACTGGGTTGATGAGATTGTGCGGATGAAACAACGTGACCAGTGCACCTCGATTGAGCTGGTGAAGAAGCAGACGAGTACCCTGCTAGTGCGGTTCTCCAAAGAGCAGCGACGTCTAGAAGAATTCGAGATGGTGGTGTAGAGATATGGGGCGGACGGTTCCCACGTTTCGCATGGTTGTTGAATCCTTCGGCTGGGAGTGGCACGAGTTCAAACGCGCGCTCCGAAACATCGACCAGGAGGCGTTCGACGAGCTCATGAACCATGCGCGACGACATGCGGCCGCGGGCAGCAACATCAGTAACCCGAACCCGTTTGAGCCGATCGTGATGTCGATCCTGGTTGAGCACGAAAAAACGTTACGGAAACTCCGAGAGTATGTTGAGCGGGAACATCCTTGATGTCTACCCGGATTATCAGAAGAACGTGATCGTCACCTGGCTCCTGCAGAAGAACGGCAGAACAAGACGGGTTGAGGACCACTATGAACCCAGTTTTTATGTGTACTCCACGTCAAAAGACCTTTCTGAGACTGCGAAGATCCTGGGTGAGTTACCGCAGGTAAAATACCTCCAGTGTACCGCGGAGAAAATCGTTTTAGGATCACCAAAATCGTTCATGGTATTAGAGGTGGTACCAAAAACCCTTGACGCGTTGCATACGCTAGCGCGACTCGTGGACTCCTGGGGCGGTTTTCATATGTATCACTTGTTCAACGTTGATCTCCGCCTCCCCAGCAGGTACCTCCAGGATCGAGGTGTGTTCTGTCATGCGTGGGTGCGCTGGGATGGGAACCAGTTCTTGCTTGATGACGAGCAATGGGCGCTCGACTACGACATTCCCTTGTTTAAGAAGATACGGTTTAACGTGAAACAAAACCAGAACCGAACGATCCGCTCGTTTCATGATCCCATCACATCGGTAGTTATCGACGACGAGGTCATCGCGGAAGAGAACGAGGTTGACACGATCCTGTCTGCAGTTGATCGTATTCATCAGATTGACCCAGATATCATCCTGACGGAGAACGGTGACACTGTGTTGCTCCCGTTTTTGTATCACCGTGCCACCGTCTGCGGCATCCAACACCAAGTAAACCTTGGGAGAGAGGAACACGCTCAGAAAAACAGTCTTCGACCCGTGAAGCAGGGGAAATCATATTTC
>JAZDGT010000052.1:0-2863 GCA_043806635.1 Methanobacteriota archaeon
CGACAACACTAGAATCTGTTCTCCCGCGACTGGGAAAAGCGCCGTAAAAATAAAAATAGCGGTAAACTCCCTTGTTCCTAACCCAGCAAACGTGATCGGGATAAAACCGGCTACGTTTGCAATCGGGAACAGTAAGAGGAATGCAAAATACGGGATCTGAAGTCCCAAACCCAATAGAATCATATATTCTTGTGAAAACACGATTATCCAGGTGAAAATCCCTAGGATATACGGAAGGATCATCGCTTTAAAGCGTGGAAAATCAATGTAGAATGTGTCAACAAATGCGCTGAAGTGGACTTTCACCTTATTTGGGATGATATAGTTGATGAGTATTTTCAAAAGTTTTTCGCCACGTTCCCTTTTTACAAAATACGCTGCAATAAAGGTAAAACAAAGGATCCACGCGATCGTAATCGGGAGTAATTCCGGGAGCGTCCCGACCACAAGCAGTGCTCCGATTATCATCATTCCATACAGGGAGAATGTATGGACAAAGGTCTCAATCACGGTATTGATAAAGAGTTTCCCGAATGGCTCCCCGGTTTTTTCTTTCAGGTACGGGACCCTCATCAACTGTCCGAAATATCCTGGTGAGATGCTCCCATAGAATAAACCAATGAGATAGATTTTCAAGGAATAGAAAAAACCAACAGTTATATTTTGTTCTCTTAAGATCAATTGCCATGCAGCGTTGCGGATGAAAAGAAGGGGGATCGTGAGAATGAGGGCGTACACGATAAATATCGGATCAATGGAAAGAAATGCAGAAATGATTTTATGTACATCAAGTGAGTAGACGATGTACGCAAGAATGATGAGCCCAATGAACGGAAGGACTATTTTTGCTTTTTTAAGGAGGTTCTCTACCATGACGGAGAGGTGAAACACATTGGTTCTTTTATGGTTTATTCACTAAATGTATGTTGTAGGGTTGATGAAAAAAGGAAAAAAAGAGATCGTATCTCCTCTGTTCTAATCTGATGGTTTCTCTAGCATATGCGAATGACACGTAAGACAAACGGACCAAGAACAAACCCCATTCCGTTCCACTCCTCTGCGTATTTGAGATTCACCTTGATGGAGATTTTCCCGAACCCAAAAATAGCCTTGTCTTGTTGTACGGTCGTGGTATTCCCAACCGTAAGTGATGCAAGAGAGCCTTCCGAGGATATGTTGATAAACCCGAACAGTCCACCACTAATAGAGATGCTCCAGGGGATATTGTTCACCGGTGCCTCCCCTTCGTTAACGATGGATGCTTGAACAATCCCCCTACCCCCATTCACGCCACTGATGCGGAGCGAAGGCTTCTGGCCTGATGCGTTCAAGAATGTGACTGCTGGATCCCCAAACAGGTTTGTTTCATAATAACACCAGCGCATGCAGGACCGTTGAATCAGGAAGAGGTTGTCTTCTTTGGAGTCATGGTTTGCCCGCCCGATTTCTTTTATATTTTCTCCAAAGACCGCGTCCCAGAACTGCCTGTGGTATCGTTGTGAGTCGCCATCAGTACTATAGGACCAGAAATATCCGTACCGCGCGTTCCAGATCCCCGCAAACGCACCATGGGTATTTTTCACGGTGAAATACTCCGCAATGCAATCCCCGCCTTCAGGATTATCAAATCCACCTGACATGCACCCTTGTGAGTACACGAAACAGAACTTGTCGTTGTTGGTAAGTCCATTGACATCCCCGGTGTTCATTCTCATGTTATATTCATAATAAGCATGGCCATCATGGTTGATCAGATGGACACCGTTGTTAATCCGGTTGATTATTTCTTCTTTTGGCCATCCTGTACCCCAGGGATTATTTAGGTCAAAACCAGGGTAATTCTCGTCGTAGAGCTTATCGATGATATAAGAACTGGCTGGAATTCCAACGGTAGTAAAACCGTTTTCGCTTGATCCATTGATAAGTTGGTTGAGGGTGGTCCCCCCAAACGAGGCGATTCCGTAGTCGCCAAGGTACTCACCGGCAAACGTGGCATCTCCAAGGTAGGTTTCACCTGGTGGAAGAAAAAGATACTCAATCGTTTTCTGAACGAAATTAGCCACCTCATCTGTATTATCCACACATGCACGACCGACGTACACCTCTGCGATGAGATCAACATCACTACCATTCTCTCCATCATGTGGCTCGCCCCATTTCTCGTCTCCATCGTAGTTGTAGGTACCATCAAGACACGCGTAATACAGATCCACAGGCATATCGGTTTCATACGGAGTGACGTTCTCATCCATTCCTTCAACCCACAGCATTTTCGCAGGGACAACATCTGCATCGCCACCCAACAAGACATAACGAATCCCCAATGTTGTATAGACCGTTCTGATATAATCTCTGATGTTCTCCGGTGTATTTCCACCGACATCCGAAAGGGTTCGAATAATAGTCCTGGTGCCCGTAGCGTTGTGTTGTTCTGCGAGTGGTATAAAACCACTTTTCAAACTATCTGTTGTCAGAATGAGGAGGTCACACTGATCAGATACCATCTTCAATGGTAAAAGCTGTTGATAAGTGCCTCGGACTGCAGGATTATCAATTTTTGTAAGTAGGTCATTGCTATCTTGAGGAAAACTCCGGTACAGCGAATTCTCAAACGTTTCTTTTGTTAAGGTAACCGTCACTTTCATTGTTGGGTAATAGAACAGATCCCCTGTGAGAGGGATGTATTGAACTGGATGAAGCATCAGCACAAGAATTGAATACCCTCGGAACTGATACACACCGACTTCGGAAAATAAACGACCAGGGAACAGAGTATCAGACGTATATACTGCTTTATCTGGTGTGGGGATTGCATTAACCGCATGAGGTGTAAGCGGAATCGATTTTCCACACGGAACTATCT
>JAZDGT010000053.1:0-7343 GCA_043806635.1 Methanobacteriota archaeon
TTTCAGAAATCTCAAGCACCTTCGCAGTCAATACCTCATTAAAATCACGAACACCAACAATACGACCTGCAACATCACCATGCCGATCAGCAGTACTCATATTCAAATACCCACACATGACGTATCCCCGTCGCGCTTTAATTAAAAGAAATGGTGACGCACCCACCTCAATATGATACCCATATGCTTTTCCATTCTCCAAATCAAAAACCTTCGTACGAATCGGTACCTCGTCATCTACACCTTTTCTCGTATCTTCTTGATCAAGCATTTTACTAAATTTTTTATCAAGAATCTGCAAATTATAAAACAAATCATTTCGAAAACGATCAATCAATCGCGTATTCGTCCTTAACGTATTCACGATCTCAATATCTTGATCATCCATAATGATTTTAAACTGCTTAAACTCCCCGATACATGGTAAAAATTTTTCTGTCCCCTCAATACGCTCAACAGAAGCTAACGGCTGAGGAGGAATCAATTCACCCCGCGTCTGATATGACTCAATCTCAGACTTCGTAAGAGGATGAACATTTATAAGTTCAATAAACTCCTGAATCGCTATTTTATCCCCCTCAGCAATAATACTAATCGGTTTCCCCTGTTTCTTCTCGATACCAACAGTCTTATCAATTTTATTCCATAGCTTCCCCGTGATCTGCTTCTCCTCAGCAATTCCAAGAAGCCGATACCGATAACTCATCGTCTGAACATCACCAAAGACTGTGAGTTCAACACGAACCATCTCTCCCGTTGCATTCATCTCTAAAACCTACCTACAAACTCAATGGTCCATTTCATCAATAATAAACTGAATACGGAACCATTTAAAACTATATAGAATTTACGAACAAAAAATAACATTAACCAAATCCTATTGCAAGAGACCCATATACCCATTATATAGAGAAGAATCGTATAACAAAAGAAAAATTATATAAATACCAAAGTAGCAATAAATAACTGCTTAAGATTCCAAGGAAATCGAAGAACCCATGAATTACAGAAAAACACTTACAGTATCGATTCAAATTATACTACTTACGATTTGTTTTTCGCCGCTTCTCTCATCTGCATATACCAACCAAGTACTAGAAAAAGAAACAACCATAAAAAACAATAACGAAAAAACATCGATAACATACACCTTTGAACAACCAACACTTACACCAATAACAATAAACAACACCACCTACTACCAAGTAAATCAACAAGAAAACCCAAACACGGGTAATCCAGGTGAACCCCAACTCCCCATAAAAACATGCCAAGTTCTTCTCCCCAAAGAAAAAATACAAGGACAAATCACAATACATCCTAGCGAAAAAATAACACTTGGACAACATCTACCCGTCATTCCAACCGCTGAATCTATACCACTTTCTTCTACAGATGACGTATCGTTTCCAAAGCATGATAAAGCAATCTATGAATCAATAAACACATTCCCACAAGAAATAATCACTGATATTTCACTTCAAAATTTTCGGGGATTCAACATATTATTTTTTGGTTTATACTCAGTTCATTCTATACCTGCGCTTGGCGAACTCTTCTACTATCCACAAATCACTATAGAAATAGAGATGATTCCTACTGAATCTCCGAACTCATTATTCCGTGGATTACCTGAGGATATCCAAGACGTAACACAGATAGTTGATAACCCTAATAACATTAATTCTTATCTGGATGATATTGTAACAACCAAATATGATGATACTTATGATCTCCTCATCATTACAAACGCAACCCTTTCTTCAGGATATCAAACCCTCGCGAATTTTCATAATACCTCAGGTCTTCCAACCCGCATTAAACTCATGGGAATAGATATCCCACTTGGTAGTAACTATAACGAGACCTGCGTCAACATCAGGACATTTATTCGAAAGGAATACAACGACTCTGGAATCAAATATGTACTCCTCGGTGGAGATAACACATCTGTGCCATCACCATATCTGTATTTCGGGGCAGTATATGATGAGATCATGCATGAATATCTCAATATCACCGGACCATCTGATGTGTATTACGCCTGCCTCAATGGACCCTATAATAATGATGGGGATAATCGCTGGGGGGAACCCAACGATGGAGAAGGTGGTGGCGACGTTGACCTCACAGCAGAAGTAGCGATTGGTCGCGCATGCACTGATACCCTGCAGGATGTCGACTACTTTGTCCAGAAAACTATCGGTTACATAACAAGAAATCTCAGTGATGATTATTTCAGAAAACTAGTATTTGCTGGAGAGAAAATATCCGGACCCCCAATCTACACCTGGGGAGGAAACTATCTTGATCATCTCATCAACGGGTCATCCGCATATGGTTACATAACAGAAGGGCTCCCAAATGATGTATTCAGTGTATATGATTTTGATACATTATATGATCGTGATTGGCAGGGGAATTATTGGCCGAAACAAGAATTAATAAATCGTATAAATAACGAGGTTCACATTATTAATCACAAGGGGCATGCATGGGCGAATATCAACATGAAGTTATATGTTAATGATGTTCTTTCTCTGCATAATGAAAAAAACTTTTTTGTATACTCTCAAAGCTGTAGTGCAGGTGCTTTTGATTGGGGTATCGATGAACAATACCAGGATTGTATGGCAGAATATTTCACGGTAAAAACACCTCATGGAGCTTTTGCGGGGATATGGAACACGAGACTTGGATGGAGTACTCTCGGACAAAGTGATAGTCCATCACAAAAATATCTTAGGCAATTCTGGGACGCTGTTTTCGGAGAAAACATCACGGTTATCAGTAAAGCAAACCAGGATTCAAAAACCGATCTTATTCCTCTGATAAATCAACAACGAATGCGATGGTGTTTCTATGAAATAACGTTTTTTGGTGATCCAACAGTAGAATTTAAACTACCAAATCCAACCCATAATGTTGGAGTGTCATCACTGAACGTAGCAGAACATGTGAAGCCAAATAGTAGGGTGAATGTTAATGTTACCATTATTAACTCTGGTCAAAACGATGAAAACGATGTTCTCGTACGATTATTCCTTGATGGTGAAGTCAGCAATCAGATGGTTATCCCTGAAATTGAACAACATACACTACACACTCTTGAGATATCCTTCATTACACCTTCTGCGGGAATACATTCGATAGGTGTGAACGTTTCTATCCCCGGTGTAGAAGAAGAATATTTTTATGATAATGAGAAACAAAGAAACATACTCGTGGGAATCCTTAATAATAATACTCATGAACTCTTTAACACGATTCAAGATGCCCTCAACGATCAAGAAACTCTTGACGGCCATGTTATCCTTGTCCCTGCAGGAGAATATAAAGAAGATATCATAATCCAAAAAAATATTTCTTTACTCGGCCACTCACGCAATACCACAGTTCTAACCGGACGATCACAATACACCCCTCAGAATATCCCTCCTGCAGTTCTTCATCTAAAGAATACACAATCAGTCCTCATCAAAGGATTTACGATAAAGGACGGGTTTTCGTATGGAATTTTCATCGAAGGAAGTATCAACAGTACAATTATGAATACTCAGATAATAAACAATCATGGCATAGGAATATACCTGAAGTCATCAACGTATTGCGTCATATCAAATAATGATATCATCATGAATAAAATTGGGATTAAAATTGATCTCAGTTCAAATCACAACACTATGTATCATAATAATTTCATCAACAATAGTCGTCATGCGTACGATGATGGAATTAATCAGTGGTCTACTGAGTATCCGTCTGGAGGAAATTACTGGTCTGGATACACGGGTAGAGATAACTATAGAGGTCCTTCCCAAAATGAACCATTGTTTGATGGTATCGGTGATACTCCTTATCAGATACCAGGGGGAGCACAGGACCGTTACCCATTCATGTTTACCTACGATTCATCCTCAACGATAATAAATCTCAATACAACACACCGTTTCACCAGTATACAAAATGCAATTGATGACATCTCCACAACGAATGGAGATGTCCTTTTAATCCTGAGTAAACTCTACAATGAACATGTCATCGTCACGAAGAGTGTAAAACTCATAGGCCAATATCAAAACACCACAATTATTGATGCAACACTCAATGGATCCGTATTACAAATTCGTGCAGATAACGTCACGATATTCGGCTTTACTCTCCAAGATACATACGATAAAGCAATAGATATTCGATCACGAAATAATGACATCCAAAGAAATATCATCACCGGTGATATCAACTATGCTATCTATCTAGAAAACGCGTCACAGAATATCATATCGAACAATATCATCCTGAATCCTTTAATTGGGATAACTCTAGTCAATTCTACAGAAAACATGATTTCTGATAATCTCATCAACATCACCCAAGGGATACCAATTGATATCCGTTCATACTGCAACAACACACCCTCACAAGGAATATTTTTGAAGGGAATGACTGGGGAACATTTACTATCTCAATAACCGATTCATCAAACACAACAATCACACAAAACAATTTCATCGCAGAACGGACAATTGTGAACCTATTTAACGTGACCTACACAACAATTATTAACGAGCATTTACAAGAAATCCTTATCCAAAAATCGACATATATAACAATACAAAATACTACTCTTTTAGGTCGTGGTATCATCTTTTATGATTATGAAACAAGACTCAAAAATTGGAACACACACACGATTGTGGACAATATAGTACGAAGTAAACCGCTTTATTACTATAAAAATACTAATTTTCTCACCGTTCCCCGTAATGCGGGACAAGTCATCCTAGCAAATTGTTCGTATATGGTGATACAAAATCTTGTCCTAGAGAACTCATCTCATGGGATTCAGCTTGCTTTTTCCGCATATAATATCATAAGGAATAACTCGATTCGGGGAATCGGTAATTGGCACATCGACTCAGTTGGAATCAACCTTATTAATTCATCAAATAATGTTATCTATGGAAATATAATCAATGCAACCATAACTGGGATCGACATCACAAAAGCATCATATAATCTAATCCGACAGAATACAATCGTACAAAATTCTGTAGGTTTATCTCTTGGACAATCAGAATGGAATATGATTTCACAGAATATGTTTTCAGAAAATTGGGATGGTATAATACTCTATGATTCAACGAATACCACAATTCGTGAAAATACGATATTGAATAATTATGATGTCGGCATCAATGTGTATTCAGGACATCCTCTGTTTATTTATCATAATAACCTGATTAATAACTCTTTAAACGCGTATAATTTTGGCACCTATATCTGGGATAATGGATATCCCTGTGGTGGAAACTATTGGAGTGATAATTGGTGGGTTATTGATGAGAATCATGGTCCTGGGCAAAACATCTCTGGTCCAGATGGGATCGATGATAATCCATATAATTTTATCTCTGGAATTGATCGATACCCGTTTATTCAAGTAAATGGATGGGATAAACCTCCAAACAGCCCAAGTAACCCACACCCGGTGAATGGATCATCCCGTGTAAATGTATACACGAATCTTACTTGGAGTGGTGGGGATCCCTATGGTGATCCTGTAAAATATTTTGTATACTTAGGCACGCATCCGTCAATGCTTCGTTTAGTCAATATTACCTTAGAATGTTGTTATGATCCACCTAATAGGTTGCTCGGTACAACTCTTTATTATTGGCAGATCATCGCTCTCGATGATCATAATCATGAGGTGGCTGGTCCGATATGGCATTTTAAAACAGCACTCGAATACGAACAGATAGTACCAAATTAAAAGATAAAAAACGAGTATTTTACCCATTTTTTCTCAACCTTTATAATATAGCGATAGTTTACACACTACCTATGAAGTACGAAACCCTTCAGATGATTATCAAGGAGAATGTCGCTTATATCATTCTGAATCGACCGGAACGACTAAACTCATTTGATTTACAACTAGGGAAAGAGCTTCATGATGTCTTACTTCACATCAGTGGAAAATCTGAAATTAAGGCAGTCGTCATCAAAGGGACTGGTAAAGGGTTCTGTGGAGGTGGTGATGTCAAAGAAATGTATACTGCTGAGGATAAACCACAATTCCTCCGCGATCTCACCCGTGCAATACACAAATGTGTTATCCTTATTAGAACCATGGAGAAACCAGTGATTGCTGCGGTGAATGGTGCAGCGTTCGGGGCTGGGCTTTCTCTTGCCCTTGCGTGTGATATTATTATTGCGGTGAATGAAGCAAAACTTTGTACCGCGTTTATTGGGATTGGTCTTGCGCCAGGGTGCGGGACACAGTTTTTTACGGAGCTTGTCGGGTATCATCGAGCATGCGAGTATATTCTCACTTCGAAGACATTTACTGCTGAGGAAGGAAAACGTCTTGGTATAATCAACATCACCGTTCCTCTTGAAGAGCTAGATAACGCTGTTGAGACGGTTGTCTCTGAGTTTCGAAGATTACCACCTATCGCGGTTGGAAAAGCAAAAATGTTGATTAATAAAAGTCTGAGTAATGATATGGTGACTCATCTTGAACTAGAAAGCATCACCGCGTCACAATCTGCAGCAACTCAGGATTTCACCGAGGGCGTTACCGCTTTTGTTGAGAAAAGAAAGCCTAACTTCACAAATAGTTAAATAATAGTATGCTGATACGTACTTCGTGAATGGCATGGAAAAAGATGATAAGATAAACGAATTTTTTATGAACAAGCTGATCACATCCACCAAGACACGAAGCGTCTACCGATGCAACATACAGAGCTACTTCAAAATCATAAACAAGGATATGGAAACGTACATACCAACCAACGGCACATGGAAATCCCTGACTGAACAACAAAAAGAGGGATACATCGAACAATATAACAACGATCTCAAACGAGTATACTTTCTGCAAGAAAAGGAGCGGAGGCCTCTCCTCTCACGAGCAACCTACTTCAACAGCGTAAGACAATTCATGGTGCCCAATAATAAAGAACTGAAGGAGTTGGAGTTCTGGGAAAACTTTAGACAACGGTTGCGTGGGGCGGAACCAGCAGGTGACAACTACGTGCCGAACCAGAACGATATCAAGAACGTACTCGCCCATGCCGACACGGTGGGTCGTGCGATGTTCCTGATGATGGCGAGTACTGGACGGAGGATCGAGGAGATACTTGCGTTATTCCCCTCAGATGTCCATCTGGACTCGTCACCAGCGAGTCTGAGCGTCACCAAAGGGTACGACCCCACCAAACCGGATAAGACGAAACCTACGACCAAGAGCAAGAGCAAGACCCTGTGTTTCATGAGCGATGAGGCGAAGGATGCATACATTGCCTGGATGAAGGAACGAGACAGCTATTTGC
>JAZDGT010000054.1:0-47323 GCA_043806635.1 Methanobacteriota archaeon
GAAACATAAAAGTAAAGTATTAGGAGTTGGATAACGAACATGTTGGAGTAATCTGTTTTTCAGAGCAGGAGAAAAAAAGTAAAATGAGCCGCTGGAGGGATTTGAACCCCCGACCTATTCCTTACCAAGGAATCGCGCAACCAGGCTATGCTACAGCGGCACTGTCGTACGCCCTGAATCAATAGGAGGTTATTTTACTTTTTGGCAAAATTGAGTACAAAGCGAACGTTTTTTATCATCACCGGTATTGCGCTACCCTTGTGAATAAACTATGCAATCAGTCAATTTACCTGATGTTCAATCACGACTTTCACCATCACAGTTTAAACTCACCCGTGTTGGAGTTACCGGTGTAAAAAAATTAGTCCATATAAAACGTCCTAACAAAGAACCTACACTCCCACTTGTCGTCACCTTAGACCTATTCGTTGATCTCCCTGCATCACAAAAAGGCAGCCACATGTCCAGAAACCTTGAGCTAGTCACAGAAATTATCGATCAGAACCTCCAAAAACCGGTTCCAGACCTTGAATCATTCTGCGCGAAAACCGCACAACTCCTCCTAGAAAAACATGAATATGCTACCTGCTCAGAAGTACGGGCTGAAGCAGACTATTTTCTTGAAACCACCTACCCCTCAGGCAAAAAAGGACCAGAACCCTATAAACTCGTCGCTGAAGCACGTGCAAAAAGCACCGGCGAAGTAAAGAAACTCATAGGAGTAAAAGTGTTAGGTATGACCGCATGTCCGTGCGCTATGGAAGTTGTACGAACCCTTGAAAACCAGAATCCATCATGCCCTGCACCAACCCATAACCAACGAAATATAGGCACCCTCATCATTGAAGTACCACAAGATATCCGTATCGTCGATGCTGATGACCTTATTCGTATCGTCGAATCAGCATTCAGCAGCCCCA
Organism: Methanobacteriota archaeon; assembly: GCA_043806635.1. GTDB lineage: Archaea > Thermoplasmatota > E2 > DHVEG-1 > DHVEG-1 > JAZDGT01. Next base: position 921 of record JAZDGT010000054.1, read on the forward strand.
CCTATAGTATTTTAAAACGAAAAGAAGAAGCAGAACTCGTCCTTGCTGCTCACAAAAAACCAAAATTTGTCGAAGACGTCGTAAGAGATATGCTCAGCGCCATCCTAAAAAACTATCCTAATCTCCCTGATGACGTCCTTGTCATCGCCAGAAGTGAAAGCGAAGAATCAATCCACAAACATAACGCGTTCGCCGAACGAGTTACCACCCTGGGCGAGCTCAGAAAATAATCTAACTCTAGGAAACACGAGAAAAAAGGTTTTATGAATAGATGATGGTTTACCGACTGCTATGAGCAAATACCATATCGCCGTACTTCCAGGAGACGGAATAGGAAAAGACGTCATGGAAGCCGCAAAAATCGTCCTTGACACTATACAACTAAACGCAGAATATATCCCAGGGGATATAGGATGGGACTTCTGGAAAAAAGAAGGAAACCCACTCCCAGATCGGACAAAACAACTCCTGAGAGAAACAGATTGCTGCTTATTTGGAGCGATCACCTCAAAACCGAACCAGGATGCACAAAAAGAACTTAACCCCGAGTTACGAAACAAAGGAATCACGTACGCAAGCCCTATAGTCCGCCTCCGTCAGGAATTCAACCTCCACACGAACCTGAGACCCTGTAAAGCCTACCCGGGTAACCCACTCAACTACCGAGATGACATCGACCTTGTCGTCTTCAGAGAAAACACCGAGGATCTCTATTCTGGTGTCGAATTCAGACCACTCCCAAAAATAGTCTTTGACGCATTAATGACTCACAAAAAAATGAACGCATTCGCATCCACACCACTCGATGAAATCGCAGTCTCCTGCAGAATCATCACTAAAAAAGCAAGTCAAAACATCGCCAGACAAGCCTTCGAATACGCTAATAAAAACAAACGAAAATCAGTCACCCTCGTCGAAAAACCAAACGTACTGCGGGAAACCAGTGGGATGATGCTTGAAGAAGCACGGAAAATCGCCAAAGAATACCCCGACATCAAATTCCAGGAAACCAATGTTGACGCTATGTGCATGTGGCTCGTGAAAAACCCGCAGGATTACGACGTCCTCGTCTCATCAAACATGTTCGGAGATATCATCAGCGATCTCGCAGCGCAACTCGTCGGTGGCCTCGGGTTCGCCTCGAGCGCAAACATCGGGGATAACTACGCCGTATTCGAACCAACCCATGGTTCCGCACCAAAATACGCAGGCTTGTACAAGGTCAACCCGATGGCGATGCTCCTCACCGTTAAACTCATGCTGGAATGGCTCGGAGAAAAAAAACACGCCCACTCCCTAGAAAATGCGATCGCGCAAGTCATCAAAGAAGGAAAAATCAGAACCTACGACATGGGCGGTACTAATACAACCCTTGAAGTCGCCAAAGAAGTTGCACAAAAAATATAATATATTCTAAAAAAAAGTAATACGGTCTTCTCTTAGTATTTCCTCGTTAAACTATACTCTGCAAGCCCAAGCAACAACTCCTTACTCTCAGAAGCATCTAACACCCCCAGGCAACTTATCGCTTTCTCCTTCAAATCCTGAAGCTTCCGTTGCGCATACTCAACCGAACTATATTCTTTAAAAATATCAATAACACTTTGGACCTCACCCTCAGTCGCTTTTTCTTTCCCGACAATTGTGGTAAGGATTTTCTTAGCTTTTTTATCAGCCTGAGACAGCGCATGCACCAGCATCAACGTCCGCTTCCCATTCAGAATATCACTCCCCACATGCTGCTTCCCCAACATGGTTTGATTCGATAAAATATTCAATAAATCATCCTTAATCTGAAACATCAATCCGAAAAAAAGTCCATACGACGCGAGGTTTTCCACCTGTTGTTTCGATCCTTTCCCGATTAACGCGCCACCCTTCCCCGCTAACCAATAGAGCTGCCCAGTTTTTTTCTCTATCATAATCATATACTGAGGAATCGTCACATCGAACCGCTGAGCAAACTCGATATCCATGGCTTCGCCCTCATAAAAGTTCTTTGCCGCATCAGCAATCGATCGGATGATCTCCTTAAACGTTACCGCATTCATCTCTGGTGGTGACATAAAAGAAAGCATCCGATACGTCTCACCAATCAAAGCATCACCAGCGATAATCGCAAGGGGCAACCCAAACTTTTCATGAGTCGTCCGTAACCCACGTCTCCATTTATCCCCATCAATAATATCATCATGGATCAACGTAGAATTATGAAGATACTCTAATGCGACTCCGAAGGGGATTGTTTTTTCAGGGACCCCACCAACCGCCTCACAGGAGAGCATGGCCATGATTGGACGGAGCCGTTTCCCCCCAGATAACGGGATATACCGGATGGCATCGTAGATAATCTTCGGTTCATGATGAGAAAGGTTTCCGCTTAACGCCCGATCAAAAATCTTAGCTTGTTCATTAAGGACTGCTTCGAAATCCATTCATACTCCCCCCTTCATCCAAGCACAAAATGGGTATCGGCTTCTATTGCGAGCTCTAAAAACTCAACCATTCGCATCACCTTCACACCGCTGATAAACATCTGTTCGTCTAACCCCATCGAGATCATGGAGGTATAACAAGCATAAAAACGAACACCCATGTCTTTCGCTTGATACATTAATTCTGCGAGTACAGGGCCGCCTCTTCGTTTCATAGAGCTTTCTTTCCATGCTATTGGTGCTTCTCCCCAACGCGCTCGACGAGGTTTATACGATTTCCGTAAAATGTTGACGCCACGGGAAGTAAAAAACATGGTAACGGTCATTCCGAGTTCAGCGCCGGCAACACCGATATTGAACGCGGTTAATGCTTTATCGTACACGTCTTCAGTGACGATAATAGTCATACTTCCTACTTTTTTTGTGACGGCTCGTTTCATTGTTTGTTCGTATTCTTTTCGTGGCTCCTGTAGGAGAGCATTCTTTGACATAGTGATGTACCTTAGAGGGATAATCCTGTTTCCCCTATAAGTAGTTTAATGGATGGAAAAGACTTTTTTTAGAGTTAGCGATTTTGAGTGTTTTTTATAGGAGAAAATTCGTGCTTTTCTGATAATAGTTGTATAATAAGATTTATATATAATAAATCTCGATATTAACTCTAATATCATCTACAGAAAAAAATAAAGAGAGTTAATACACCATGGTACCCTGGAATGCATTACCTTGGGATACAATACTCACCATCATAGTTGTATCCATACTCATACCGATTCTTCTCGCAATAATATTCATAAAAATAAAACGATATGAAGACCTCGGTATCGCAATAGGTATCTTCCTCCTCCTTCTCGGAACCATCTCCTATGGCTATCTTATCCCCTACAAAATCGTAAACGCAGCAACACTCCCGGAAAACTATATCTGGTATGACGAAGGCAACATCCAATATTGGGAACGAAACAACGTCTTTTCAACGGATCAATACCAAATCAGAGCATCCTCACAAATCTTCAAACTATTCGCTCAACAAGAACCCATCAAACAAAATTTTACAGGGAAAGAAGTCATCCATACCGTACACTATGACCCTTCCACAAATAATATGCTTATACATGACGTCATCTACGACCAAAACGGAGACGTCTTATCAGTTATCAATGGACAAGAAAAAGTAAGCGAATGGTACACCATTAATCCTCAGATGACAAATCTCCAATACACTACAGTGAAAGCAGGGAGTATGGGTATTCCTGCTAATCCATCCACGAATAATTTACTCGTCGGTTGGGTCGATTCAAATGGCGAAGAAAACGGTAAAGAAAATATTGTCCTCGTACGAACCATGCAAAAAATAAAAGAAGGAGTCATAGACGGCACCGAGGTATCAGTCTGGCAATCAGACGTGTTTAACAAACCAATCACCTGGCATGGAGAAACCTATGTCTGTGATGAGACCATTCGATTAACGGTTCATTCAAAAACCGGGTATGTAATCCATGTCTATCGACATCTAGTCCTCTCCGCTCATCTTTCTCAATTTATCAAGCTGTATTATCCTGATTCGTTACGATATCGAATTGTCACTAATTATCTAAAACTCAACGACCCCATCGGTGAAGCAGCAGAACTAGTCTATCAGACCACGGAGGAGTCACAAGCGCGGCATCTTGCTGATGTGCGAGAGATTAGTGACCAAACAACCTATCTCCCGCTTGTGATTTGTGTGCCCATGTTTGTTATTGGTATTTTGTTATTATGGCGGTATGGTGGCCGTAGCTATTATTGGAAACGGTATAAAAAATATGATCCCGAGTATCTTTCTTCACAAGAGAGCAAGGGAAGATGGAATCAATCAATGCAAAAAATCGGTGCAATCCTTGTTGTTCTCCTGATTATTATATCATCAGTTGGGTATGCACTGTTTTCGAATATGAATAAACCTGAAGTTGAACCTCGTATACCAGTGGAGAACATTGGATCGGACGTTGAATTCCAAGGAGAAGAACCAACTCCACCAGGGAATGAACGAGGAATCGATGCGGGAAGACATATTTTACTACCGGTTGATGAAGGGCCACATAAACTGAGTCATCGTGAGTGGTGGTATTTTAACATGGAGTTTAATGATCCTGGGAGTGATCTGCAGAATCATTCGATGATTATTAGTTTTAATAAAATGAGTTTGAATGATATCAGGGGTTTAAAACGGGATAATCTCTTTATTATTCTGTATGATGATCAGGGACAAAGTTATAATTTCGGGTTGCTGAACAAACCGCGTCGGACATTGAAAATGAGCGGCCCTGGTGTAAACCTCGATTTTGAAGGGAGTCAGGTAACTGGTGCGTATCCCTATTGGGAGATCCATGTTGTGGATGATACTGGGGGATTTAGTGCGGATTTGAATTTCACCGCGGATTTCATGCCGGTTTGGGTGATGGGGCGAAGCTCGAATTTGCCTATCGCTCGGTATTTCTCCGGGGATTATTATGTCCCTCGGTGTATTATCGAAGGCACAGTAACATGGAATAATAAGGAGTACGTGGTCGCAGGGACTGGGTATCATGATCACGTCTGGGAGGGTGTTGTCCCCCGGTCTGTTACGAAAGGGTGGGATTGGTTGAATCTGCATTTTGAGAATGGATGGGAGATGTACCTCTCGAAATTTAATTTCCGTACCCTAAGAGACCGTTACGCGGGAGCATTGATTATCTCACCGAATAATAGAAATCTTGTTGAATACACTAAATTCACAGTTGACTATCTTGATATGAAGAGCGCAACGAATCTTGCATCAATGATGTATCCAACGCGTCTGCATGTTGAAGCAGAAGAGGATGGGATGAAATTGGTATTAGATATCGACATTACTAATACTTGTGAGTTAGTATGGCGGTGGTCACGAACCGGAATGTTTGAAGGACCGTGTATCGCAACAGGGACCTTCACGTGGGCAGATCATACCGTTGAATTAAAAGGGTATGGAATGTCAGAGATCACCCGAGTAAAATACCTTCTCGGATTACCTAATTTTTTACAACGTCGGAACCGGTAATGTTCTTTTTCGTCTGAGAGATACTTTTCTTCACGTTAAAGAGGACTCTCGTAACTGATGCATAGAAAAAAAATATAAGAGTCACCTTAGCAATAAAAAAAAAAATTATATGCACGCTTAAGGTATACAAAGAAAAAAAATGAAAAATAAAAGGGGAAAGGGCGACTATTTTTTTAACCCATCAAACCTATAGGACCATCAAACCAACCAAAGATAAGTCCAGGCAAAGCGATTCCGTGAAAGTTATAGGATGCTTTTACGAAGATCGGTTGTAACCGGTAGATATGATAGGTTCCACCAATCTGCCCTGCACGTAAGCTAAAAGCGAAGAAAGTATTGTACATTCCTCCTACTGCAGGATGCGGTGGTGCTAAGATGAATCCACTGACAAACGTTTTCTTTTTTCCGATCGCTGCTGGTTGAACTTCCGTTGCCGAAATAAGTGGGATGGTAGCTAACACAAGCGTTACAACTAATAGTCCGAATATTTTTCTTTTCATGAGCTTCATACTTTTAACCCCTGTATACGTACTATAATATCCTCTATAGTATATAAATGTTTTGTAATTTTAATTTAAATATTATATAAAAATAATATACGACAGTATAACATCCAAAAAAATTAGAAATCTACTCGAAGAGAAACGTCAAGAAAAACAAATAGAGAAAAACATAGGAAAAACCATAAAAAAATATACAATAAAAAAGGGGTTTAATATAAAAAAGGACTAACCACAAATACAATAAAAAAAAATACTCAATGATCAATTATCCATTGACGACCCATCAAACACCTTATTATACCGATAATACGTCCGCACTGCTGCCTCTTTTTGTTTCGAAACAATTTTTTCCTCACGCCACTGATTAACTAAAAGTAAAAGCAACACCCCTGTACATAATACACCTAAAAAAGAGATACACAAAACACACAAAAACAACAAACCGACACCCATACTATTCACAAAACATATCAGAAGAAGCATTACAGATATCAACGAAAACAACAGAAACGCACCAGCACTTGCAACATGCAATGCATTCCGATGATTTCTGGTCGATTGTACCATAATTCAACACTACAAGCGTTGATTTCTGAGTACTTAAATATTTCCTAAACCCCGCTCAAAACGAACCAACTTCTGAGCAGAACGCTCTATCACCGTATTCGCAATATCAACTAACAACATAAGAAATCGCTGATCACAAAAAAGGTCTCCATCCTCCCCAATCGGTGCATCCAAACGCTCCGTACTCCCAATCTCAATCACTATCTTTTTCCCTGTAGATTTCACTGCTGAATTCTTAAAACCACAAGAGACCGCACACTTCACCAATTGATCAGCAAGTTCAAACGAACGCACACCAACATGAAGAATCGGAGACTGCGCCAGCAGCCACAGAAGACCCTTTGTCGCCTTCGAAGCTGCAGCGTTCACCTCCTCAGACGTAATCACCCGATGCCAAATACCAAGAAACGAAGCACCCCGTTTATCCCCAATCTCCGGAATTTCCAACACGACAATCCTCCCCGCACAACTACTCGACGTATAACAGCCATCTATCCCATTTAATACCCGTAAAAGAGAGAGAATCTCTTCATCCACAGACTGATCATTACAAGCATCATTCAGGGATTTCATCGCTTTTTCTTTCGCATCTAAAAACTCTTTCGTATTCATGATCAAACACGCCGCTCTTTTCGAGAAAGAACAATACCTCTCTTCTTCAACTCAGCAAAAAATGGTTCAGGAGGAACAATCTCCTCTGGACAAAACACACCATGCTCCTGGATCATACCACGTTCAATCATCTGCGCAGTAATAGAAACCGGATACCCCGTTGTTCGCATCATTGCAGTGATATCATGTTTCGAATCATAATAATCAATCAGAAGGTAATCCCGATATAACTGTTTACTACCTCGTTTACCTTTACTGAACACCTTCAACAACACAGCATCTTCTCCACTCACTGGTACATGACTCATCAGCAACGATGCAAAAACATCACGAGGAACAACCGTACACCCTTTAACATTTAACGATGACTCTTCTGCTAAACCGAGATCAAGAAACGCTTTGATTTTCTCACAATGACCTGGAAAGCGAATCGTTTTATAATCAAGATACGCTATTTTATGACGATACGTGTAGGGAAGGGTTGAACAGCCCCCTGAAGTAAGAAACGCTTCCATCATTCCGAAAGGACGAGGAAACCGGATAGATTCGAGATCAGTCATCGACTTCTTCTCAATAATCGTACCATGATCAAGAACCACAGCATCCTCAACATATTCATTAATGAGACCATATGGTGAAAAAACAATCTGATAGTTCAATGGTGGCTGCGGATGACAAGGTAACCCACCCACCCGTAATTTCACATACTCAACCGAATCCATGTGCTCAACAATATCCCGCGTAATAATCGATACAAGACCTGGTGCTAAACCTGAATCAGGAATAATAGTCACCTTATTTTTTTTAGCACGGGAAAACAGTTGTCGTTCTTGCTGAACAATGGTGTTATTTCCACCGAGATCAAGAAAATGCGTCTTCGTATCCACCGCAATCTTCGCAAGATGAGAGTTAAACCGGTACGGGACCGCGGAGATCGCGACATCAACAGTTTGAAAAAGGTCTTTGACTTCATCGATGTTTTCCACACTGAGAGATCTGAAAGCAACTTGTCTCTTTTTCAATAATGACTGAGCAGCCGCAAGAGTACGAGAATCATTGTCTCCAATGATGATTTTTTTAAAATTCGAAAACATACTCAGATCAAAAGCGATTGCTCGCCCCATCATCCCTGCACCAAGAATCGCGATATCCATACTCGTTTAGCCCCAAAAGGGATATCAAGTGAGGCCTTTTAAATATTCGAGTGTATAGTACTGATTAATGCGTTGGAGTCAAATCGTTTTAGAATCATCGTCGAAGGATTTTCAGTGTCCTACACTTTCTTATTATAAAAAGTCATTAACTATCTCAGAAGGTATACGACAATGACTACGTGTTGTATTGGGTTCTACGGGCCATCTAAAACAGGTAAAACAACACTTATCGAACGCCTTATTGCAGAAATCACCCGAGAAGGGTACGTGGTTGCAACGATAAAACAGACAGATAAGAATACAGGGATGGATACTGTAGGCAAAGATACCTGGAAACATAGTCATGCGGGTGCACATGTGGTCGCATTAGTATCACCTATAGAAACGGATATTATCCTGAAGAGATCCCTTCAGATTTCTCAGATTATCAATCTTATCTCCCGTATTGGGTCCTTTGATTGCATTTTTGTTGAGGGGGCATCTGATCCGGATATTCCAAAAATTCGTGTTGGTGTATGTGAACAGCGGATAAACACGGTTGCAGAATATCATGATAATTATGAAGAAATCGTGAAATTAATTAAGAAAAAAATCGATCAGAAAAAGAAGAAAAAATAGGAGAGGAAAAACATCATCAATGGTCATATACTTCCGGTTGCGTTGATGACGAGCATTAATAGAAGAATAACTGCTATAACACTAATTATAAGCATATCCTCTCGTTGTTCTTTCTTTATTCGCATCCCATCCAATTAAAAGGAATCAAGCAAACCCATTTAAATCTTTACAATTTTTCAAAAAAAGTATTTTGGCCATGATGATACATGGATTCTACTACATACACACCTACGTATTCATCTGCGAAAAAGCTACATAAACATACCCCGGATTTCATCATATTATACTAGGAGGAAGCACGCCCCTGATATTCAGGATGTGAGGAGATACCACATAATACTCTCTCCCACTTGATACCATACCGAGTAGTATCTGTTTGGTATAAGGTACCAGTGTAAGGTTTTTTATTAGAGAGTAAGGGGGTTCAGACTTTCAACTAGTAAAAAAGAGAGGAGTGAAACCATGCTCAAAATAGGTGGGATGCAGCAAAAAATGGATGCCGAGGTTTTTTTTGATCAATGGACAAACGAACTGAAGCAGGAGTTGCCCGCGTTCTGGACAGAATTCACCAAATAACATTTTTTCCTATTTTTTAAGGTTACAGAGAAGAAATCATTAGTTTTCTCGATATCGTTTTGTTCTAGTTTTTGTGTTTTGATGAAAGGAAAAATATTTATATTTATAAAGTAATATAAATGTATATTATTGTTCATAAACTGGGAGGAACCCACCTTCATGAATAAAAATCTGATAAAAATAAGTATCACCATACTCATAATACTGATCAGTTTACCACCTCTAACCGGTGCAAACCCTTTAACAGAGACATATAATGACATCGTCTCTGAGAAACAAACACGAGAAATAACCGAGTACATCTACCGATTTGGACCAGATGGATCTATCACCCCAATACCAGTAACACTACGACTATGCACTGGAGAAGAAATAGAAAACGCCCTCTTTAACAGTTGTATCGACCACGTCCTCCAAGACCTTGAACTTCGCGACTACCTCACTGAATCAGGTAGGAATCTCAGCGGCTTTTCCTTCATCCGATCAAGAGGACGAGGTATCATCTACGATTTCACAACCTATATACCCGTGAAACGCTTCTTCAAGAAATACCCGAATCTTCCCCCATTCAACCGCTTGATGGATGTCCATTTCATACACGCATCATACCGAAGAGATCCCCGAGCAACTACCCATATCCGCTCCTTTATCTCCGGAAATGATACCATCTATACCGGCAGCCATTCCATCGATGCAAACAACTTCATCGGATACACAACCTGGGTGGGAGTACTAGCTAAACGTGGATTCCTCTTCCGCTGCGGTTTCGCAGGATATGCGTTAGTGAACATATCATAAGAGGACATAACCGAAAATAAATTATTGTTTTATTACAGAATTAATAAAAATACCGTCAGCATTATAAACCGAGAGCGTATTTATTTCTGTGAAATATACTTATTTGGGGAGGACAAAGGATATGTTCAGTGCAAAAGTAAAATCAGAAGTCATTAAAGGGATAATTGATGTAACATCTTCACTCGTCAATGAAGCAAAATTCAATATCTCATCCAAAGGAATATCATTACGAGCAGTTGATCCCGCTCATGTCGCTATGGTCGATCTAGAAGTAAAAAACAAAGCATTCGAAGAATACAAAGCAGATGACATGGAACTCGGTATCGACCTCGATAAACTTAGCGGTATCATGAGGCTTGCAAACAGTGGAGACATGATCCAGTTAGATTACGATGAAGACACGAACCGTTTGACCATAAAAATCGGGAATCTCGTCCGAAAAATGGGGTTAATCGACACTGCAGGAATGCCTGACTCAAAAGCACCTCACCTCGAGCTCCCCGCAAAAATCATTATCAAAGCATCAGAACTCAGCCAAGGAGTACGCGCATCAGAAGCAGTATCAGATCATCTCACATTATCCGTCGATAAAGAATCCTTTGAGGTGTACGCAGAAGGAGACACCGACACCGTTAACCTGAAATTAACCAAAGACATGCTCCTCGAATTAGCCGTGTCAGGGAAACATAAAAGTTTATTCTCAATTGATTACTTCAGCAACATGATTAAACCAGTGAAAAGTGATGACCCGATAACTATCCAGATGGGAACTGATAACCCAATCCAGGTGGATTTTGAAATCGCTGACAAAAAAGGACATGTCACTTACTTGCTAGCACCACGTATCGAATCAGAATAAATCATTCTTGCCTACTCAATCCATCGTATTTTTACGTCAAAATATCATATTGAAGTAATAAGAAAGGAAGGTATCAGATATTATAAAACATACACAGAGACATCGATATATTGGTTTTCGTATTGATTACCTTGAAAAACCAGTATATCTCGACCGATCAGCCCTAATTTCTACCATCATCCAGTCCTATCAAACACATTATAACACGGATAACATTTTTTTTCGGATTACCCGGTTTAACGGAAACGCAGGTATACTGAAATGTTCTCATCAAGAAAAAACTAGGATGATACATGCGTTACAGGCAATCCAAACCATCGCTTCTATTCCTGTAAAAGTTCGGACTGTTGTGACCTCAGGAACTATCAAATCAGTCGTACAACATCCTCAAATGAAAACACTATCCCGCATTCGGACTCAGAGGACTCCAACCACCTAAATGTTTTAATGAGGGGAAACGAATACCTTGAGGACTGTGCTATGACTATAGAAGATGATCTCAGCATCCTCGGGGTGAACCCTTCTGATCGAAAAAAACTCGAACATATGGGGATTACATCCTTAGAACAAATCATTATGATGACCCCGCTTTCTCTTGGGATGGGAAGCACAAAAGGTGGAATGCTCATCCAAAGAGCATGTAACATTCTTGCTAACAAGAACATCGAAGATATCAAGATCCTCGATGAAAATCATGTCGAAGTAATTATTCAAAGAACGGATCGAGCTATCGTGAAAGCAGTGTTGAACACGTTAGAGGTCCTCGCAAGTGGTCATGGAAACACCTCCCTACAAATAAACGGGAACCTTTTAAAACTCTCTAGAAAAACCCATTCATTCAATAAAGTGATCAGAAAAGCAGACGTGTTACGTGAACTCTTAGAATCAAAAAAAATAGATCTTCGAGAGAGACAAGGGGTTTACCTCCCTGAACATCAGATTAAAGAGTTCGCACAAGAACGAGGGTTTCAGGGGTTCTGGCAAAACGTTTTTCATGAGATTAAAGGAAACGACATCATGAAGAAAGTCATCGCCGCTAGCATGTTCTCTACCTTTGAAGACCCGGTGCATTCCCTTATCATCGGTGAGCCAGGGAGTAGTAAAACTATGGCGAAAGAGATTATTACAGATCGTTTTCGGGATGTCGTGAATATAGGGGCGAATACCACCCGTTCAGGACTTGTGTGTCATCTTGGTACAGGTGATCTAGGTGCGCTCCCCCACGCAGACCATAAACTCGTCCTTATCGATGAATTCGATAAAATCCCTCAGGACGACATAGAATACTGTTATGAACTCCTCTCAAACGGGAAATGTAGCGTCCATTCAGCGAAGGTACATCAAAATATTCAGAGTCATTTCATCATGATCGCATTTGGAAACCCGAAAACGCGGGTGTTCGGTAAAAACGCACTCGCCGATATCGGTCTTTCCCCATTATTGATTAGTCGATGTGCTCTTGTGGTAAAAGTTCAAGATATTGCTCGAGACGAACGACTTGACCTTTTCCGTAGAAAATTTTATGGGATGGGGGAAATCAAAGAGAAACACGAATTGTATGATCAATGGGTGAAACTCGCCCGCACCTACACCCCGACGATTACGGCATCAGAAAAAACAGTAGACCAGTATATCGAAGAAGTTGATAGTATCGTAGAACGATTTTTTGCGACCCGGTTACGACGGGATCTTCGTATGGGTGATTATATGAGACGAATACCCTTTGCGATTGCACGATCTATGTTTTCTCCGGTTGATGATACGATTGTTCAAGAAGCTGGTAAAATACTAAAAGAATCAGTCGAAACCTGGACGTAACCTATACATCACATTATTTCGGATATGTTTTTAAGGAAGATATTGTTTCAAATTGGTAGGTCCAGGGAGGAAAAACAAATGACGACTGATTATGTTATATGGTGGCATAGTAAATTCATTGATGAGATTAACCGAGAAGCCACTACGATAGAGGATATCACTGATAAAGTAAGTAAAACCCTCGTTCAATTAAAAGCACTTCAACAGTTGGAGAAAGAAGGGAAGATCAAAGTGAAACGGACAGAAACCCTTAATCCTATTTACATCGAAATCATTGATAAAACTATTGAATCGAAAATCCTCTTGTAGACGTATTAACATAACACAGCAAGAATTCATCACCAACATAACAGGAGGATTACCCTGAAGTAATAATAAGTTGGAAAAAAGATGATACAACAAAAATCACAAACAAAAAAACCGGATGCTCTAATCCTCGAGATACCCAGCAACCCAGGAGAAGACGCAACGGTTATCACAGATTTCATTCGCGTATACGTACAGAATTCAGGGTGTAAAAACATCGTCCTGGGTCTATCAGGTGGTGTCGATTCTGCAACAGTAGCGGTACTCTGTCAACAAACTCTTGGTACCGCCCATACGTTCTGTTTGTTCCTCCCCGATGAAACCACACCATTACAGGATAGAAAACATATTACACTCTTATTGAAAAAGTTTAAACTGAAATGTCATGAAAAAGAAATCACACCCCTTGTTCATCAGATGAGTTCTACGTGTCTTCTAAAACCAGATAAATTTGCGTTAGCAAACATTAAGGCACGAATCAGGATGGCGTTATTATTTGAATATGCGAACATGACAAAAAGCTTGGTCTGCGGGACCTCTAATAAATCTGAGATACTCATCGGATATTTCACAAAATATGGGGACGGTGGTGTGGATATTCAACCGATCGGCGACCTCTATAAGACACGAGTATATGCTCTCGCAAAACATCTTAAAATACCCTCAGAAATTATAAAAAAACCACCAACTGCCGGGCTCTGGAAAAACCAGACCGATGAAAACGAGATTGGACTGGATTATCAAACGTTAGATAAAATACTGTATGGATTAGAACAAAAACGAACCGTAGAAAACATCGCTGCGATCCTGTCAATGAAAAAATCTACTGTTGAACATATTCATCAGATGCGGAAAAAAAGTCAACATAAAAGACGAACCCCCTTAATACCGAAACTCGGGATGAGAACACCAGGATTAGACTGGCGTGTCCCTGTACAAGAAGGATAAATCCTGAGGATTTAAAGAAAATTTTTGTTACAGTTTTTTTAGGATTAACTCTGCTGCTCGTTTCCCGGAAAGAAGCATACCACCAAAAATAGGTCCCATCCTCGGCGCACCATACACCGCGTTTGCCCCCATACCACACACAAACAAACCAGGATACACTTCCTTAGTGTTTTCCACAACAGTTTTCTCACCAATCTCTGCACACATCGACTGCTCCTTCATCAACTCACCACTTGGCGTATTCAACGATCCAACTTTCCTCCGAACAATCGTACACACCTCAGCCGCATGACCTGTCGCATCAATACAATATCGGGCACGAATAGACAAGGGATCCACATGTAACCCAGCCATCTCCACCGCAGTCCAATTAATCACAAACCCATTCACTCGTCTTTTTTCATCTAAAAGCACGTCTTCAACTGACATCGTATTAAACACCCGCGTACCCGCATCAATCGCTGACGCACATAACTTTGTAATCGCTTCTATAGAATCAGCACTAAAATACCCTGCACCCTCATCACAGACCTGAACCTGAGACTCCTCAAGAAGATGCTTCGACGCTTTCTGAACCACAATTACAGGGAACGTCATCCCACCACCCCACATCCCACCACCAATAGAAAGCTTCCGCTCAAACACCACTACTTTCTTCCCCGCCTTCGCCAGATATTTCGCAGCCACAAGACCCGCAGGACCAGCACCAGCAATCGCAACATCCACCTCAAAACAATCTCTGAACTCACGAGAAAAACGGTCAAAAATCGTCCGAGTCACCACAATATCATCAAGACCCATAAGAACCTCAACTCCCAATAGCGACCCATGAACAGAACAACCATTATTAAAATTACCGCTAATCATTTAAACCAAACCACCATCAAATACATTTTATAATGCTCATCAGAAAATTTCAACCCGACGACATGTTCGCGGTCATAAAAATCGCCTACACGACACTCCCTGAACAATACAACCCCGTGGTGTTCAATCACTTTTACGAAAATTTCCCAGATGGATTCCTTGTTGCTGAACATCAGCAGCACATCATCGGGTTTCTCGTCGGCATTAAAACCCTTGGTAATATCGCAAAAATTCTCATGATATCAGTAGAAAAACAGCATCGAAAAAAAGGAATCGGGGGTATGCTGCTCACCAGATTTTTCCAAGAAATACGTCCCTATCACGTCGAACAAATTGATCTTGAGGTACGAACCATTAATACCGTTGCAATCTCTTTTTATAAAAACCATGGTTTCAGTATTATTGATACCATACCAGGATTCTATCAAAACGATAAAGACGCATATCTCATGAGAAGAAAAATACATTAAATTTTATTTATCTGTTCTTTCTCTTTTTCTTTCTCAGTCATGAAACGCTCAGCCATCTGCTCAAGACGACCACTAATTTTCTCAAATCGCATGCCATCATTATATGATAAAATCGAAGCAATACCTTTACTCAAAGTAAACACCGCAAGGGTATGCTCGCGCTTCGACTTATGCACCTGATAAGGAGTAATCTCTAAATGTTCATACCCGGAAAACTCTGATCCGTTATGCTTGTAACTTTGCTCTAAATGGCTTCGTACTTGAAACAAGAATGTATGTAATTGGATGAGCTCGTCTTTCTGCATGGGACTTAGCACCAACAAGGAGTCGAAATACCGCCATCTGTTTTTATGTCTTTCTACGTTATAGTCAACAGAAACACTTCAATCTATATAGTATGGTATTACGTCGGAATCCTTTTACTGAAAATCATTTTTTGTGAGAATCTTTATCGATTTCGGCATTTTTACGACATTTCCAATCTTAATTCCGACAATCTCTTTCACGTTTTTATTACTCGCAATATCCAGTAATCGCTGCGTAATAATGCCATCGAACACGATTGATGATACCGTATTATTTTTCTTTATCTCATCAGTTAATTCACGCACCGGTATCTTGGTTAACTCGTTACCCTTCTCATCGAATAAGACCGCTTTTAATGAACCAGAAATCTCCTTCAGGATTGCCCCATAATTTTTTTGTACAGGGGTTACAATCTGCGGTTCACTGTTTTTTTCTTCAACTTCTTTTTCTTTTTTCTCTTGTTGTTTCCGCTCAGCACCTCGATCAGGGGTATCTCTTCGCGAACGTTGTTGCGAATCTTGTTTCTCCTCTATAGTCGCTTTCTTTTCACCAGTATCAATTTTGATATTGAACATATCCATATATTGTTCACGAGGAATCTTATTCTTTAAGGCCTTCATGATGAGTTTTTGTGGGATTTCTTCTACCTCACGAGTCTGAGGGGCACGAGCAACAAAATCGACATCAGCAACCTGGAGTAGCTCCCGTAAGATGAGTTCGCCACCGCGATCACCATCAACAAACACCGTGGTGACCTTCTCCTTTGTGAGATCAACAACGGTTCGTGGTACATTCGTTCCACCGACCGCGATCACATTCTTTATTCCATATTTCAGAAGATTCAACACATCTCGACGGCCCTCAACAATAATAATCGCGTCGCTCTGACTGATGTTTGGACCTGCAGGGCAATGATCAGGACCAAAACTGGTGATCTCTTCCACTTGAATCGCTTGTCGTACATTATCCGAGATACTCTCGCCGTCCACCTTGCTTTTTTCCATGATATCGTTCAGGAGTTGTTTTGCTCGTTCGATCACTTGTTTCCGTCGCGACACACGAACATCTTCAACTTCTCTGACACTGATGGTTGCTTTACAGGGTCCTACACGATCAATACTTTCAAATGCAGCAGCCATAATCACGGTCTCTACTTTATCTAAGGATGTGGGAAGGGTGATCATGCCTTCGCTTTTCCCGTTCTTTGATTCTAACTCGACCTCTATACGTCCTACACGAGCGGAACGTTGTAATTCTCGTAAATCTAGTTCGTCACCAAGTAATCCTTCGGTTTGACCAAAAATTGCGCCAACGACATCAGATTTTTCGATTATACCATCTGCCTTAATATGTGCCTTAATCATATATTTCGTTGTTGATGGATCAATTACCATAGTATCTTCACCTCATAGTTCTACGGAAAAAAAGCACCAATCAGCTGTCTCGCTAGACTCTAATGAACATCATCCAGTAAACTCTTAGGATTTGAGCATTGTTCAAGTGTATGAATGAGTTAAATCTCAATAGGACAGCACTCCATGAAAGGGTGCTAATTTTTCCAATTATTTATATAATCCAAAAAGTCTGCGTTATATTTAAACATTGTGCTTTGAATTCCCGGTACAATACATGCTTATGCTTGGTTCTTATAAGAAGAATTCTTCCCTTAAAGCATAATGGTTCCCTTATTATGAGAGAAGCTCAAGATACAGCTTAGTTAAAAATACATATTACTGAACTAGGAGACTTTCATAGTTGTAACGATTTCTTGACTTCATATCATAGTTGTAACGTATATGTAAATAAGTATTGCTATAACTTGAATTAAACCAAGTGCAAATGCGATAGCACCAAGTATTAATCCGTAATCACCATATTTATCTTCTTGTTTCCTTGCAGATCGCCCTGTAATTATTGCAAATATTCCTATAACAAAAGGAACAAAACCCCATATAGGTATACTCAACCAATTCATTATCAGTATTACTCCAAGAATCCCTAAAACAAGTGAGATAATACCAATATTTGTATGTTTTATGTTTTCTTCCATACTTTTTCTCCCCTAAAATACAACTCTATAGTAATTATTTCTTTAAAAACATATCTTTAGGAGTCATGTTGTAGGCATGATTAAAGTATCTTATTCTTTCTTTTTGGAATCTTATTGTATTCAGCAAGAATATCTTGGGGTGTGGTTATTTCCCAAGTCATAATTTTCTCTAACAGTTCATGATATGCCTTTCTTTCTTTTGATTTCAATGAGAGACTGATAAAGAATGTAGCATAGAGGAGAAAAATTACAATTAGTTTTGCTATCTCTATATAGATGTTTGAAAGGGGCAATGATGCAAAAGCAACTATAACCGAAATTACGATTGTTGTAATAAATATCATTATGTCTTTAGAGGTGGATGCTTCTTCTATTAGAAATGCTATCCAATCCGATTGAGAGGGCATGATCTTTCCTTTTTTTGGGTGTAGGTTGGAAGGTTATTCTTTTTTTATTAGGAACGGTACACCGATTAGTATTGTTCCTATTGTTACGGCAATACAGATATTTAAGAAACCATTTGCTAGTAAAGTTGAAGTACCTCCAAGTGTACCCCAATTTGTATTTGTTGATGATCCAATTATCCATGAAATCCCTGATAAAACACCAAATATTGTTGCAATTATCCCGCCTATAACAAATATAGTTTTTCCTTTCTCCATAAATGATTCCTCGTTTCCAAACTCACACTTCTATCACGCAAAAATAATAAATAAAATCATTATCAATGTTACTTATTAATAATTTATAATTGTTGAAGTCTTTGTCGTCTTGAACAACAATTTTTTCATATGCACCATATATTTTTGCTCTCATATCATTAATTTTGTTCGCTGGAAAATAAATAAAATTCTTATAAGTCTGCGGAACATGATTAATGATTTGTTTTATAAATTCTTCATAATCATATATTTCTTTTGGTTCGCCATCTATATACATAGTAAAATAACCCGGATTAGAGTTGAACCTCAAACCACAAGACTCGAGGATAGGAGTCGTGATATCGTTAGCATGAGTATTTTCTTGTTCAAATTCAAATATTATATTATTATCATCACTCGTATTATACACGTATTTTTTCCAACCTAAATTAAACCCATCAGTAATATAAGGAGTCATAGTACCATCTGTATTTGGAAAGCTCGTAATAACAGACTCCCCTCCACACCAAACATTATTTTGAAATACCCTATAACCTACTGGATAGAATAGGATTTCAGACCAGTTACCAGTATCCCAATTTCTTAATTGAGCATCTGCCAATGAATAAATCATTGCATCTTGATATTGTCTACCTAACCATTCACTCCAACTCGATCTAAATGTAGCTTCAGAAAAATTTCCTTGATATGGATATTGTGATCCAAAATATCTAACTGTTTCCCAAATATTTTTTACTGCTTCGAAGGAATTACTGCAATCTATTAATCTTGTTTCCTGCAATAAATCCATTATAATATCGGGTGCATCAGCTACCCAATCAAGTTGATGTTGCTTAATGTCCTCTATGGTTATTATATTTATATCATCCTGAGTTTCTGCCGTTTCGTATGTATCTATAAAATCCAAAGAAAAATCTGGTTTAAAATCAACTCGAGTAACTCCTAGAATTAGTTGTTCTGTTTCATCTTCCGAAGTTGGAGATTGTTCATTACATCCACTCAATGATATAGAAAAAAGCAAGGCAATGATTCCGATGATTATCACTTGTTTTTTCATCTTATCAGTTCACCATTTGTATTTTGGTGGTTTGAACTCGGGTATATTTATCTTGGGTGGTTTAAATACTGGAATATTGAAGTTGAAAGGATCATAAGGTTTTTTACCCTGTTTTTTTCCTGATTTCTTATCTTTTGTATTCTCTGATTTCGTTCCCTTAGTAATAATCTTAATTCTTGGTTCTCTGTTCATACCAAAAGATGTATCTCGAAAGATTGAAGATATTTGTTCTTTTAGATTTTCTAATGCGTCTCCATCAGTTTTTCCAATAAGAACTATAATGAGGTCTCCGTACTGTTTCTTATAGCTTACAATCTGACCCGTTAGTCTATCGACTTCCGATTTACCTTTTAAATCTTTTTTCATTTCGATACCGACTGCATTACCGATTGCAATATCACACAGTCCTCTTCCATCTTCTTTCTTGATGCTTAGTCTTGTTCTTATACCAAAAGACGATTCAGCTATTCTATCGAATTTGTTTCGTAAGAATTCCAAAAGGTCATCTCTATATTGTGGTTCGTTAGGATATCGTTGTTTTGGTTGCCAAGCTTTGATTATACTAATTGCATCATCGAATGTTGTATCGAACATAATTTCTATCACTACCTTATTTACGTTTCTTTCGGAAGTGAGGTCTTACATATGTTGTACTCGTAACATCCTTAACTTTAAACCCTCCTCCAAAATCAATTAATGTTTTACTTCTTGAATGACCTCTAACTCTTTTTGTTCCTTTCTTCGGCATATTTTTCCTCTCCCAAATTTTAATTTCACCCCTGCATAATCTTCATCTTACAATGAGGACACTCGATATATGGTCTATTTTTTAATGCTCCAACTACACCCCATGCAGGAACTAAAGCCCATTTCAAGACATTAAGCTCTGCACTATCTCGGTATTGTTCGTTTGTCAGTTTAGGAAACCATTTTTCACAATACGGACATTTAATTTTTGGTGCTTTAGCAATAATTTCTTCTAATTCCTTTTGTTTTTTTTCAGTAACCTCTTTTTCTAATAAAACTTTTTTTTCTTCAATTTCTTTAATAATAATATCTGCACATTTTTGACAATATTTTTTTTCTTCATCGGTTTCAGGATAATAGACACGATAAGAATTAAAAACATTGATTTTCTTCCCACATTTTTCGCATTTCACTATTTTTCCTCTCCCAAATTACGATTTATAGAATAATTAAGTTCTCTGAATTTTATCATGAAATTCTTCTTTGGTTATTTCTCCACGTGCTAATCTTTTTTTCAGTATTTCAGCCGCACTTTCTTTTTCAGCTTCTTCAACAATGACTGTTTTTGCCTGGATAGTTTTTGTTTTAGTGTCTTCCTTTTCCTTAAACTCTTTTTTTGCTGCTATTAATTTCGTTCGTATAATTTCGGTTTCTTGCTGATTACCAACAGCAAAACGATAAATATCCATTCCAGATTGGACATGTAATATTTTTGAAACAAATCCTGATATCGAAACACTAGTTATAACACCAAGTGATAAGAAAAATAATATACTATAACCTTTGGAAAACATACCAGGTCTTTTTAGTAAAAGGATTCTTTTATTTGTAATTAGAAAGACTCCACTACCTTTAGATACCAAAGATCCAAAAGTAGCATGTATTAGCTCTTCATTCTTTTGAAGAATCCCAGATGAATATATTTCTGAAGTATCCATTTTTTCCTTCCCCAAATTACACTTTCATATAATGTTCTTCTTTATAAATCTGTTTTATCGGTAATTTACATTCCTATATTCTGATCCGATAATATACTTTGACAACTATAGCAGATGTTTGTGGGATTATCTTCTTCGATTTCGTCTCCGCAGATTTTACGATATCGAATCTCTGTCATTCTACATCAAATAATTCCAGTAACTTAATAATCCTAATTGGAAAGGTTTAAATTTAAGCATGGAAAACCGACCTCAGTTTCTGGACTTTTTTTAATCAACAGGAGTAACGTTACCCCTTCCACGCAATAAAATTGCGTGGCTTTCCCCTCGAGGGGAAAAAAATGCCTAACGGCATTTTACCGTTAACTTTCCGGGCGATTCATCCCTGACTTAAAAGTCATGGATTTCTCGCTCGGAATCCTTAAAAAATCGTCTACAGGAGAAAAAATAAATCTGAGACGAAACCCTACCTTTTGACCTCACAAATAGGGTTTTGACGCATTAGACTCAAAATGACGAGATCAGGCATGAATAATTAAAAGAAAAAAGAATGGGATTTCTCCCATAGAGTTATGACTATTTTATCGTTCCAAATCAGGCAGTTCTCAACGGAACAATTAAATGTTATGCTTGTATTGTACTCTGACGGTTGAATATGAAGGAGAAAATCTTCATTGGTGTCGCATGGCCATACGCGAATGGATCACTACACCTCGGACACATAGCAGGATGTTACCTTGCCGCCGATATCTTCGCACGATATCACCGGATGAAAGGAAACGATGTCCTCATGGTCTCAGGAAGTGACGAACACGGCACACCAATCACGATCACGGCAGAAAACGAAAAAGTATCACCACAAGTCATCGTTGACCGCTATCATACTGAACACGCGAAAAACATGAAACAACTCGGCATCTCCTTCGACCTCTTCACCAGAACAACAACGGAGAATCACAAAAAAACGGTACAAGAAATTTTCCTGAGCCTCCATAAAAAAGGCTACATCTACGAAAAAAACGTAGATGCCTTCTTTTGCGACGCCTGTCAACGATCCCTTCCAGACAGATACATTGAAGGAACTTGCCCTCACTGCGGATTTGAGAATGCACGAGGTGATCAATGCGATAATTGCGGTAAACTCCTTGACCCAGAGGAGCTCGTAAAAGTTAAATGTAAACTCTGCGGTGGAACACCTCGTATCCAACAAAGCACGCATCTGTTTTTTTCGTTAAGTCGATTTGAGGATCAACTCCTCAAATGGGTGAATAAAAAAACATATTGGAAATCAAACGTATTAAAATTCACTCAAAACTGGATAAAAAACGGGTTAAACGATCGAGCCATCACCCGAGACATAACCTGGGGGGTTGAGATACCAGTCCCCGGATTCGAAGATAAACGTATCTACGTCTGGTTTGATGCAGTAATCGGGTATCTCTCCGCGAGTAAGGAATGGGCACACCAACAGGGTCATGATACAAAATGGAAAGACTGGTGGAAAGACTACAAAGCGAAACACTATTATTTCCTCGCGAAAGACAACATCCCATTCCACACATTAATCTGGCCGTCTATTCTCATGGGATACGACGACTCCTTACAGTTACCCTATGACGTCCCTGCGAACGAATACCTATGTCTTCAGGGAGAGCAATTCTCGAAGAGCAGATGCGTCGCAATCTGGGTTCCCGATATCTTGAAACAGTTTGATCCAGACCCCATCCGGTATTATCTTTCCATTAATATGCCGGAGCAGAAGGATACGAACTGGCTCTGGGATGATTTCGTCGCGAAAAACAATGACGAACTCGTAGGAACCTACGGGAATTTTATCCACCGTGTCCTCACATTCACTCAGAAGAACTTCGGTTGCATCCCGAAAAAAGGAGAACTCACGAAACAAGACGAAGAGGTCTTCGCTCGCATCAAAGAAGCCCAACGAAGAATCGACGAAGCAATCAGTCACTGTCGATTCAAACAAGGACTACGCGAAGCAATGAACCTTGCGCAATACGGGAACGTGTATTTCGACCATGAGCAACCATGGAGTCTCATTAAAACCGATAAAGAGCGATGCGGCACCGTCTTATTTGTGTGTCTTGCGATCGCACAAGGCTTAGCCGTATTAATAAGCCCATATCTCCCGTTCTCATCCCAACAACTCTGGAACCTCCTTGGGCACACCACGAACCTTCAGGAATCCTCCTGGGACGACGCGCTTCTCAAGTTAAAGGAAAATACACTGATACAAGAACCGACACCTTTATTTAAGAAAATATCACTTGCGGAATGCATGCAAGAACAAGATCCCTTCTCAAAACTAGATCTACGAGCAGCAAAAGTACTCGATATCAACGACCATCCCCAAGCTGATAAACTCTACATCCTCCAAATAGACCTCGGCGCACTAGGAAAACGAACCATCGTCGCCGGCATGAAACCCTACTACCAAAAAGAGGAGATGCTCGGAAAAACCATCATCGTCGTCACCAACCTCAAACCCGCGAAACTCAGAGGAGTAGAATCGCAAGGGATGCTCCTCGCTGCAGATGATGGCCAAGGCATCGTCTCCCTCCTCCACATCCAAAACACAGAACCCGGTGCAGAAATCACCGTTGAAGGAATACCCAGAGAACCAGTACCACTCGTAGAATTCGACGAGTTCAAACAAATCACCATGACCGTCAACAACCAACAACACGCTACCTACAAAGGCAAACTATTAAAAAACAAACAAAATACGGTCACTGCTCATAAAAAAGTGAAAGAAGGAGCACACATCCAATAAAAAAAAACAATAGGGGAGACATACCATGAATACTCATACCATTATCCATACACAAATATCTCTAAAAACCATCAACAAAGGAAAAGTACGCGATATCTATGAAGTTGATAAAAACCATCTTCTCTTAGTCGCCACAGACAGGATATCTGCTTTTGATTATGTCCTACCAAACCCAATACCAACCAAAGGAATCTGCCTCACCCAATTATCCAAATTCTGGTTTGATTACACAAAAAACATCGTCCCAAACCAGATGATCTCAACAGAAATACATGATTTCCCAAAACCACTCCAAAAATACGAACAAATACTCCAATACCGTAGTATGCTCGTCAAAAAAACACAAGTCATCCCCGTCGAATGCATCGTGCGAGGATACATCTCAGGCTCTGCCTGGAAATCCTATAAAACCGATCGAACAGTCTGCGGCATACAATTCCCCCCAGGACTACAAGAATCAGCACCGTTCCCCGAACCCCTATTCACCCCTTCAACCAAAGCAGAAACAGGCCATGACATCAACATCTCTTACGAAGAAATGAAGAAACTCGTGGGGACAGACACCGCAGAACAACTCAAAGAATACTCCCTGTCCATCTACGAAACCGCGGTCACCTACGCCAAAAAACGTGGTATCATCATCGCTGACACTAAATTCGAATTCGGAAAAATCGATGATCACATCATCCTCATCGATGAAGCACTCACCCCAGATTCATCCCGGTTCTGGCCCGTTGATTCGTATCAACCTGGGAAACCACAACCAAGCTTCGACAAACAATATGTCCGAGACTACCTTGAGACTACGGGATGGGATAAAAACTCAACCCCACCACAACTCCCCCAGAATATCATCGAAGAAACCACGAAAAAATACCAGGAAGCATACGAAAAAATCACAGGGAAAAAATTCAGTTTTCAATAAACAAAAAAAAACGATCATATAACAAATAATTTTATAACTACGTGAAACCTATGACTAGAATGTGTCCGTATACCTGTTACCGAAAAAAGAAACCACAACCACCTCAAACAAAACTGAAAAAAAATGATACTAAACTCGTCTTCTTCGACATGGATGGTGTCCTTACTAATATCCTCAGCTCGTGGAAACATATTCATGATTATTTCGGTACATCCAATGAGCGATCAGTAAAAGCGTACCTTGAAGGACACATCGATGACTTAGAATTCATCAAACGTGATGTTTCCCTCTGGAAAAAAAATGGTAAATACATAAAAATAGACTCTATCAACGATATCCTCACTTCAATTCCCCTCATGGAAGGAGCAAAGGAATGCATCGCATTCCTCCGAGACCATCATATTAAAACAGCGATAGTCAGTGCAGGCTTAGATATTCTCGCAGAACGAGTTGCAAAAGAACTCGGCATTGACTATGTGTTTGCGAATGGAGTGAAAACAGACCCTGAAGGCCGATTGACCGGGGAGGGCGTATTACAAGTGCAACTGATGCATAAAGAGAAAAATGTAAAACACCTTGCGGACAAGTTGAACATACCCCTAAATCACTGTATCGCAGTCGGAAACTCGTGTTTTGATATCCCGATGTTCGAAACATGTGGAACAGGTATCGCGTTCAATCCAGAAGACGAGTGCGTCCGTACAACAGCCGACATTATTGTAGAAGGAAAAGACCTCCGAAACCTTATCCCTGTGATTAAAAATTGTATGAAATAAACGTTTTTTGTTATGACGATAGCTTTTAATGCTTCTTTTTCTATGTCAGAGGAAGATATGTATGGTCCTTGAAAATCTTGGAGATTCCCTTAAAAAAACTATTAAAAAAATCGCAAACGCGGTGCATGTCGATGCAAAACTTGTGAAAGAAGTCGTCCGTGATATTCAACGGGCGCTCCTTCAAGCAGATGTGAATGTAAAACTAGTGTTAGAGTTATCAAAAAAAATTGAACAACGTGCGCTCCAGGAAAAACCACCAGCTGGAATGAGTAATCGAGAACATGTTATCCATATCGTGTATGATGAACTTGTCCATATTCTTGGTGAATCACGAGAACTTCCAATAAAAAAACAGATTATCATGATGGTGGGGTTGTATGGTCAAGGGAAGACGACCAGCTGCGGGAAGCTTGCGAAATATTTTAAGAAAAAAGGGTTACGACCCGGTTTAATCGCTGGCGATGTTCACCGACCAGCAGCATTTGAACAACTTCAGCAGATAGCAGAACACGTAGAAGTCTCATTTTATGGTGATAAAAAAGCGAAAAATGCAGTCAAAGTCATCGAAGAAGGAATGCAGAAATTTAAACGAAACTGTGACGTCATCATTGTTGATACTTCGGGGAGACATAAGCTTGAAGACGACCTTATCAATGAAATGAAGGATATTTTTAAAGCAACAAAACCGAACGAAAAACTCCTGGTGATGGATGCTGCTATGGGTCAGCAGGCTGGTCCCCAAGCGAAAGCCTTCAATGACGCGATAGGGATTACCGGAATTATTCTCACAAAACTGGATGGAACCGCAAAAGGAGGCGGTGCCTTGAGTGCCGCTGCTGAAGTCGGTGCACCTATCGTGTTTGTGGGAACCGGTGAACATGCTGCTGATTTTGAGACGTTTGATCCGAAAGGTTTTATCTCTCGACTGCTGGGTATGGGTGATCTGAAATCACTACTTGAGCGAGCAGAGGAAAGCTTGAAAGGGAAGGATGCTGAGAAGACTGCTCGACGACTCATGTCCGGGAAGTTTAACCTGAACGATATGTATGATCAAATGGATATGATCTCTGGTATGGGGCCTCTGTCAAAAGTCGCTGAGATGCTCCCCTTCGGCATGTCAGGGAAGGTAAAAGACATTGACATGGAAGACACCCAACGCCGATTGATAAGATTCCGGGTAGTAATGGATTCTATGACGAATCAGGAACGGGAGAACCCTGAACTTGTGCGAGCAACTCGTATAAAACGGATCGCTCGAGGAGCGGGTGTGGAAAATAAAGATGTAAAAGAGTTATTGAAATATTATAATATGACGAAACGGATGATGCAAGGGTTCTCAAGTGATAGGAAAATGCGGAAGAATCTTATGCGGCAGCTAGATTTTGGTAAATAAACTAAAAAAAAAATTTATTTGATTGTGGTATGTTGTTCAAGAATTATAATCGTCTTATCATGAATGGGTCGACACCAGCGATACAGAAAATGAGGAAGGATATCCTTGATATGTGCATCGCCGCGGTTGATGCAGTAAACCCGTATAACGTAGTAAAAAAAGTGATTTCTCGTCAAAAAATTAAGTGTGACAAGAAACGTATCGATCTGTCTCAGTTTCATCATCTTTATGTCATCGGTTTTGGGAAGGCAAGCGTGGGGATGGCGCAAGCAGTGGTTGATTTGGTTCCTGGCGTGCGTGGAGTGGTGATCACAAATGACCCTGCAGCAAAAATCAAGGGTGGCCATGTCGAGGTTATCCTTGGTGGTCATCCGCTTCCAACGAAAGGAAGCATCGTTGGGACAGAAAAAATCTTATCTCTCATAGGTCAATGTGATTCCCGTGATTGTATACTTGTTCTTATTTCTGGTGGTGGATCCTCATTATTGTGTAAGCCACGTATTCCTCTTTCGGATCTTCAAAAAACGACTGATTTGCTTTTGAAATCAGGGGCAAATATCGAAGAGCTGAATACAATTCGTAAACATCTTTCATTTGTGAAAGGGGGATTGCTCGCTACTCATACCAAAGCGATGATGATTTCCCTGATTATTTCTGACATCGTCCTGGATCCTATTTCATCGATTGCTTCAGGTCCGACAAGCCCAGATGCTTCAACGTTTGCTGACGCAAAAAAAATCCTCCAAAACTATGGTCTGTGGTCGAAGGTGCCAGAAACCGTGAAGCAGGTTATTAAGAAGGGAATTGCAGGAGAGACTCCGGAAACATTAAAAAAGGATAACCCTGTCTTCGAACATGTACATAATTGTATTATTGCTAACAATAAAACTGCGTGTACCGCCGTGGTGAAGAAAGCAAAAAAACTTGGTTATCATACCGTGTTATTATCAACTTCAGTCATTGGAGAAGCGAGAACGATTGGTCCTTATCTCATCGAGAAAGCCCGTCAGAGTTTATCTCCTAAAAAAACAGTGTTCATCGCAGGTGGTGAACCAGTGGTAACCGTGCAAGGATCAGGGAGCGGAGGTCGAAACCAAGAACTCGTCCTCAGCTGCGTCGAAGAAATCGCAGGAACAAAAATAACAATGGCAGCATTCGCCACTGATGGAATCGATGGGAATAGTGATGCTGCTGGTGCCCTTGCTGATGGAGTAACTTTGCAGCGTGCGAAGAAAAAAAACATGGATCCTACCACGTTTTTAAAAGAGAATAATTCTTATACTTTTTTTACTACACTTCACGATACGCTTCTGACTGGTCCAACAGGCACAAACGTGATGGATATACACCTCTACATTAAACCATAAAAAACTATGTGATGGCGAGGCAGAGAACTTAAACTTATTAAACAGAGGCGAGATAACATATCAAGAGTGCTGATGGTGATCACTCCCTGTCAGGTTCCAACCTATAATAATTATCATCAGAATCCCAAAAGTATTTAAATAAATATATAATATGAAAAATAATATTCAATTCATTGATGGAGATTGACGAGATGAGGAAAATCACAATCACTACAAAACCATACTCCCTCCTGCTCATAATCATACTACTACTCTCAAGCATCATACCTGTAACCTCTGCTGTTACCTTGGATCAAAATGATGGCATATGGGTTGATGCCTTCGAATCAACGGGGGATGTCACACTCACCCACTGCACGATATCAGGAGAAACGATACTCCTTGCGAACGAAAGCACAAACCATACCTATGATTTCACCCAAATCGCAGAAAACAAAGCATACACCTATAAAACTCCCATATTCTTGCCTTTCTTACCCCCACAGCTCCATCGATCACTTGAATCGGAACTGTCCGTGATAGGATATATAAAATTAAAGAAAATTGATAACGATGCAATCACCACACAATCATCCCTGCTCAGAAAAAATGTCGTACATCATTTTCGTATAAAAATAAACCAAGACGTAGAATCAATAACGCAGCTGCATGTCACCTGGCGCGGTTCCGCAGAAAACGAACAAACCGTTGCTCTGTATTATTGGCAACCACTCACCAGACTGGGATGGTGGGAACAAGCAACCACCGGTTCATCAAATGGATCTATGATCATCCTCGAACAAGATTACACGGGTGATCTCTTCATCAACAAAGACGGCATCATCGATTTATGTGTTGTTGCATCCGCTGAACTCGGAAAACAATGTACACTCGCAACAGATTATATTGGTGTCACCACCTATGGAAAAGGCTATGCACAGAGTGGAACAGCAACCTCCACATCGATACATCCCACTCAACTCTTCAGCTGGGAACGACTTATCAGTGATCACTATGCCCCTACTGGAACCTCAATAAAATATCGCCTTATCTATGCAAACGGGACACGAATCAGCGACAGCCTACTCCCCGGGAATACAAACGGGTTCACCACCACCCCGATATCCCTCATCCCCTTACTCTCTAAGATTTCAAGCATCAAAATACAAGCTAACCTCACAACCACCAACCCATCACTCACCCCAAAAATATACAACTGGGGCGTCCTCTGGCAAACGAAAACGAATACATGGTCTGATCTATTCAACTCTGATTTACGCGTCGATGAACAAACCAATATAAACATAGTAAACGGGTACGCGATCCCCGTGATTACTTCATCAAATGATTGGCCGATGGTGGGGCAGAACCCAGCGAACACCCGATCATCAATAAGTCCAGGAGTAAATAATAACACCCTCAACTGGTATTCATCCGGATCATATCAAGTCGGGGGAGGATACCATAACCCAGTGATTTTTGACGGTGTCGTCTATATCCCATCCTCAGACGGTCGTACACTTTATCTGTTTAAGGCAAACGTATCAACGAACCAAATCGGGTATAGCAGTTCTCCCATTGATCAGATCGATATCCCTGACTTGATTATAAAAAATTCACCAGCGGTAACCAGCAACCTTATCATCGTCGCCACAGGTAACACCTCAGCGGGTGGAGTGGATAATAAAATCATCGCGTTTCATCGAAATTCACATAATCAGGCATGGGAGTTCATGTATCCCGGTTCTCCTATCTGTTACTATGCATCACCTGTCGTATCTGAAGGTAATATTTTTATTAGCTCCTGGAGTGGTGATGATTCCTTACTTGAATCATTAACATCAGGAACCAACCGTTTGATCGCTCTGGATGGAAACGGCAACCTCCTCTGGGATAGTGAACTTCCAGCAGCAAGCTTTGGAAGCCCCGCAGTTGATAATGGTGTCGTTGTTGTTGGATGTGAGAATACTCGGAATGATAGTCTTCTAGCATATGATAGTAACACGGGAGAGCTTCTCTGGAAGACCCGGGTAGATGGTACGATAGGATACGCATCCCCGGTAATCTCTGGTGATACGGTTTTTGCAGTGGTGAAAGAATCAGTCATCCCGCTGGTGAGTTCTCGTGTTAAGGTTGTCGCCGTCGACATCACCGATGGGAGTATACTCTGGAATGCCTCAATCAGTGGTTTAATGCTCAACTCGTATGCACTTGGGGTTGCAACACCCGCGGTTTCCAACGGCATACTTTTTGTCGCATCCCCTGATGGTAATGTGTATGCATTAAACACGAATACCGGACAGGAAAAATGGAAAACAAAAGTGTATACAAAAGGTCTGACCTCATCCCAAGTCCTCACATCATCTCCTGCTCATGCTGAGGATCTCATCTACATCGGGACACCAGATGGCGTCCTTATCGCATTAGATGATGGAACCGGAGATGAAGGATGGCGATATAACCAAACAGAGGCGAATTCCCCAGTACTCTCGTCACCAATTGTGGTGAATGGACTCGTCTATTTCAGTGATGAACACGGGATCTTGTACGGTATCGGATGGTATCAAGAAGCCGAAGAAGAAGTAATAACTGGTACACTAACCTCAATACCTATTCGTTTACCCACAGGATACGTTTGGGATAAATTCTCTGTAAAAACATATACTTCATCAGGTGCGACTATTCAGTGTAACATCCTTAATGAAGCAAAGAAAACAATCGTGAGCAACGTAAAAAATGGGAACAATGTCTCAAAGAATCTCTCAGGATATAGTAGTATACGACTACAGGCACTGTTTACCTTAGACAATAGTACCAGGAACGCAACATTATACAACTGGTCTATTCGCATGCTACCATCTCAAGACACAAAAAGACCTGTCATCTACGAAAGCAGTTTTAAACCATCCAGTGGTTGGGCCACCTCAATAACCCCCACATGCTCAATTAACTGCAGCGACCCGGGGAAAGGATTACTTGTAAGCTCAGCGAACTATACCATCGAATACAAACTGAAGGGTCAAACGACAACAAAAACCTACACTGGAAGAGCGCAATGCACTGGAACGAACGGTTCAACACAGATGCAGATCATGAGCGTAAATCTCTCTAAGGTTTCCTTCAGCACCAACATCAGTGAAGTCACCAGGATACGGTTCTCTATCCAGGATCTTGCTGGGAACTCCAACACCTCTCAATGGCATCAATTACGGACCGATACCGTAAAACCTACCTCACAAATAAGTAACGCTGCAAGTATCCCTGAGAAATGTACGACGTCACCATTGACGATTACAGCGACAGCGAGTGATACGGGTAGTGGCCTGAAAAACGTTGGATTATATTACCGCTCCGTTAGTGACACTACCTGGAAGTTGTTTTCTACTGATACCGTTTCACCATATAGTTGGTCGTTTACCATCACGAGTGGTGAGTACGAAATCACCTCGATCGCAACCGATGTTGCCGAGAACCGTGAGGACTACCCTGATGAAGGCGAAGCAACCTTCATCTTCGACCCGAATCCCCCAACGAAGCCAAGTTTCCCTGGGGAACCCTGGGTGAATGCATCAAAGACTATCCCGGTTACCTTCCAAGATGATTACCAGCTTGATACTATTGAATATCATCTTCAGGGTGAAGCCACTTGGAAGTCTATCGCATCCGAGGTGAATCAAGCCACCTACAATACACCGTGGATGCTTGGTTTAGCTGAATGGGATGCTCTGAGTGAAGGAACCGCATATGAACTCTATTTCAAAATCAGTGACATCTGCGGGAACACCTATACTAGTACTCAATCTACCGCTCTTGAAATCCGTAAAGATACCACTGCACCAATAGTGAACCTGGATATCTCGGAGTTCACCACCCTCCAACTGGATAACACGTTTAATCTCACCGCATCCATCTCTGACAATAACGGGAGTGGCGTAAAACAGATCCAGCTGTATTATCGATACTCCGAGGATAACGATTCTTGGACTGATTGGGAGAAACTCGGTGATACCCTTACCGCTGCACCGTTCACATGGGAATTCACCGCTGAAGAAGGAAACGGGCAGTATCAATTCAAACTCATTGCTGAGGATAAAGCGAGGAATCAAGACGTCGTAATCACCTCTGTTGGTGTGAGTCTCTTCCCACTCATGTTATTCATCGTTTTACTTGTGTTGTTTGTTCTCTTTGTAGTCCTTGCGCTGTTCCGTCTCCGACGATGGAAGAAACAGAAATCGTAGAGACTACCACCCCTTTTTCTACAAAATAACTATTTTTATTTTACAGGAGAAAATAAAATAGAAAAGTATATAAACCTACTACGACAAACATACTATGGGAGAAATGTGAAAAAAATTACGATACCATTTCCTATTCATCTTCTAGTGTTAACTATAGCGGGTATTCTTTTAATCCCTATGTTTGCTCCAGTAAATCTTGTTTCTGCAAGGATACTTGACCCGGTCGCTAGTCTCACCTACTCGTTCTCCTTTGAACAACCAACAATACTGCGAGCTAGTAACGGGTACGACCACGTCAAAATATCAGGGTTATTAACTTCTGCGGACCCGGGTAAACCAGGTATTCCAATAAAAGGAATATCCATTCCTCTCCCCCTGAAAACAAAAGTGAAAACGATTCATATTCAAGGAGAAAGCGTGTGTCTTGGGGAAGGTTATCTTCTTCAACCTGGTGAACCCTTGATAACCTTCGTCGAAGCGTTATCTGATTCTCAACCACAACCTGATCCGCTTATTTATTCCTCTGATCAGCTCTATCCTGGATCTCTCTTCATGGATGTGGGTACGAACAGTTTTCGAGGATTTGACATTGTCGACCTTACATTATATCCTGTTCAATACCGCCCTAAAAGTGGTGAACTTTTCTTTTATCCTGAACTAAAGGTTATCATTGACCTCATGCCTGATGACACACGGAAGCCTTTACTGAGAGGACTTCAGAAGGACGTCACCGCTTTACAACAAAAAATACAATCTGATGAAATAAATCAACCCCTTCTTGAAGTACCAGAGCCTGCTCCTTTAGCGGGAGATAACTATGACCTCCTTATTCTTACGATGGATGGATTAAAAAATGGGTTCATCCCTCTCGCAGAGAAACATAACGCGACTGGTATCCGTACCCGAGTGAAAACATTAACTGATGTTGGGGGAAATACACCAGAAGCAATCCGTTTATTTATCACAAACGCGTATCAAAATGATGGAATCGAATACGTCCTCCTCGGTGGAGACATCGATGTGATACCCGTAAAAGGACTCTATGCGCAGGTAGGAGGCGAAGTCGAGGAACATATGCCCTCCGACCTCTATTACAGCTGCCTCGAAGGAAACTTCGATGGAAATGGTAACGGTATCTATGGTGAAGCCGGCGATTCTGTTGATCTCCGAGCAGAAGTGTACGTCGGACGAGCACCAGTGAATACTCTCGAAGAGGTACAACATTTTTGTACAAAAACCATTGCGTATATCGACGCGGGAATAGCTTCGGGGAACAAATATATTGGACGTGTCGTCCTCGCTGGTGAAAAACTCTGGGACGACCCAGTTACTTGGGGTGGCTCATCCTTGGATGAACTCGTTGACGGATCAACACATAATGGATATACAACGGTAGGTATTCCTTCAAGTACGTTCTCAATTTACCGCCTCTATGAACGAGAAGGTGCTTGGACAAAAACAGATCTGATCAACTCGATCAATAACGGGTTATATATCATTGATCATCTTGGTCATGGATCCCTGAACCAAGTAGCAAAACTCACCAGTAACGATGTGTTAAGTCTGACGAACAATAAATATTTTTTTATGTACTCGCAAGCATGTAACACTAGTCAGTTTGACGACCCTGCACAAGATTGCGTTGCTGAATACCTCACAGTAAAAACTGATCATGGCGCGTTCGCAACAATCATGAACTCCCGTGAAGGATGGTACGTACGAGGAAGCACTGATGGTCCTTCGCACCGCTACAACAGGGAGTTCTGGGATGCTATATTCAGCGAAAGCACAACTAATCCGAATATGACTCGATTTGGTGTAGCAAATCAGGACTCCAAAGAAGACAACATTTATCGAATCAATGAACAAGCGATGCGATGGTGCTATTATACGATTACTTTTTTCGGAGACCCCACCCTGAAAATCTATGATCCGATCGCACAACCGGTTCTTGCTATTGATACAATTACAGGTGGATGGGGGATCCATACCAGTATAAAGAACACGGGGAACGCAGATGCAAGCACGGTCACCTGGACGATCACCTCAAAAGGTGGCTTGTTCCGCCTCGTGAACAAAACATTCGATGATGATTTTGGTCCACTGGGAATCAACAAGAACGAATCAGTGAGCACCAGACCATTCATTGGTATAGGAAGAATAGAAATCACGGTCACCGCGAGTACCCCAGGTGATATCCCCACACGAAAAACAACAACCCTGCTGATCCTCGGATTATATGTCCTCCCCATTCCTGAGCGACTTCAACAATTTTTTAACCAGTAACACTCAAAAAAAAATAATAAAAAAATTTTTATTCAATAAATATCGCAGGACGCAATGGTGAAGCATACCGTGCTTTACCTGAAGGATCATACTTCTTCTCATCATCCGCACAAACAATATCCACGGTCGCCGAAAACGTTTTTTCCAAGAACGATTGTGCCCCCCGTAAATAGTCTTGCTCATCCAGCACCACCTGAAATCGCTTTCGATCATCATCAGTCATTTTCTTAACGTCTCCAACAAGCGAACCAGCATACTGAGAGACCTCTTTACTACGCACTCGTAAAACCGGGTCAGCCATCGCCGTTTTCATCAGAGCCCCCATATCAAGTTTATTACTCATGAATAACGAAAGAGCAGACTGATACAAACTCCGCTTCCACGCAGGAGAAACATAAAGAATAATTCTTTTCGCAGCAATATTCGTGACCTTCAGGATTTCACTCACATCATCAATAACCCGAGATAACAAGTATTCACCCACCTCACACTCTTCAGAGTACAACTGCTCATCATACGAAGGATAAGATACATTTGACACAAAAGTTTTCATACCAATAAAACGCCATAATTCCTCAGAAAGATGAGGTGTGAACGGAGTCATAAGACAGACCCAATCCTTCACCACAGTTCGCAAGAGTTTTTGATTACCGCCACCCCGTCTCAGATACCATTGAATATCTTTCTGTAATTCAAAGAAAATCTCGTTTGCCGCTACCCGCAAATCATAGGATTCTAACGCATCAAGACTTTTACGAATCCGTCTATTAACCGTACTTCTCAGCCACGTATCAAGATGACCATCATCTCCTATTTTCAGATCATGAAGCTGGTGAACAAGCTTCCAAATACTCATAATACGATTCTTATACCGAAGCACAATCTCGGGATCCCATTCGACATCAACAAAAGGAGAACCAATATGCGCATAATACAACCGCATCGCATCAACACCATACAACGTCGCTGCTTTAATAATCGGTTCAGCTCCCCCTTTTGATTTACTAATCTTCTCCTTCCCCTTTTGGGTGACCCACCAGTGCACAAAAATACCTAACGGATACTTATCTTTCGGAAGGACCGCGACATGATTCATGATAAAAACCGGGAAATGAACAGTCTTATGTTCTTTCCCCCCAAGATTAATATCAACAGGATACCAAAAATCAACATCTGACTTAATCACCTTCCACAACGACTGTTTCGGTTTCCCTTTCCCAAGGAATATATAATCAAAAAACTCAAGCGTCATCTCATCAGGAGCAAGTTTC
The DNA here is from genome assembly GCA_043806635.1 of Methanobacteriota archaeon. Taxonomy (GTDB): domain Archaea; phylum Thermoplasmatota; class E2; order DHVEG-1; family DHVEG-1; genus JAZDGT01. The sequence goes on from JAZDGT010000054.1 coordinate 37,296, forward strand.
CCACAGTTCACATAATTTGAAACCAGGTAATACAAGGGATACAAGGTGGAATCAGAAATCGGTTCAATGATCCAATCCTTTTTAAAAGGAAACTCAGTCCCAAGCCAAGATCCCTTCCGAATCACTGCCCGGTCATCGAACCACTCAAGAACCTTTGGAATCTCCAGCTTATACTCCTCAGGATAAATATGCATCGACGCCGCATGAACACAAGAATCATGTGTTAACGTTTTATCACTATATTTTATGAACCATTGATCAGGGATTTGTTTAATCAATACTCGTTCACCACAACGACAGATCACTTCCTCAGAAAACTCCCGCATCATAAGAGCACAGTTATCATTGATGAGATCGTTTTTCACCGCGTCTTTAATATCAGCGATTTTAATCCCAGAATATTTTCCGCACTGCTCATTCAAATACCCGGTATGAAACTCTTTCTTATACACGATCTCCGTAGCCTCATCCAGTTTCTCCGTCTCCTGTTGACTCGTGATGCCAAGCTGCTCACAGACTTCTTTTGCAGGATTCGAACCAAATCCAGCAACATCAATGATCGTGATCGGAAGAATATTAGTTTTTGATTCAACTAATGCTATCCAATCATATGGTGCATGAGCAGGGACAGACATCACTATCCCAGTTGCGATTAGCGGATCAGCAAAAGGACCAGAAAGAATAGGAACCTCACGATTCACGAGAGGGACATGACAGGTTTTCCCAATCAATGTTTTCCCGGATATTTTTTTATGTAAGGGTTTCACGTTATCCATCTGATACGTGAGTTTCTCGATACACTCTCGTGAGCATATCCAGGTTTCATCGTTTACTTGTACTTTTTCGTAGTCAATGTGTGGGTTCACCCACATGTTCGTCACACCAAAAACGGTTTCAGGGCGTAATGTTGCCGCGGGAAGCACGGTTCCATCTTGAAGGGCGAATTTTATGATGGTGAATTCGAGAACCTCTGATGAGCCTCCTCGGGAGACATCTGTCTCTGATTTATCAACTGCGACGGGTCCACAGTTTGGGCAGTAGGGGGCAAAATGTGGTTTTTGTATGAGAAGATTATGATCCTTGAGTTTATGGAACTGCCAGGTGATAAATTTCTTGTATCCTGGGGATATCGTGGTCATGAGTCGTGTGTAGTCGATGAAAAAACCGAAGCGTTTCCAGTAGTCTTCAACGTATACTTTACTGAAGTATTTCACGACTTGTTCAGGGTCGATCAGTGTTTTGATAAAGGCGTCTGTGCAGTCGTTTTCTTTGAGTAGTTTAATAGTATCAGTATCATGGCGTTGTACTTTTTTCGCAAAACCAATGGAGGGTATTCCGGAAGCGTGAAATCCTGCGGGGAAGAGGACATCGTACCCAGTCATTCGTTTGTATCGTGCGATGATGTCGCAGTAAGTAAATCCTCGCATATGGCCGACATGGAGGTATCCGGATACACCAGGATAGGCAAAATGGATGAAGAATTTTTTTTTGTGTTTCTGTTGTGCTTCGTAGATTTTTTCTGTAACCCATTGTTGTTGCCATTTTTTTTCAATGGTTTGGTAATCGTAGATCTCTTGTTCCATAGTGTTTTTCTGGTGGGAAATGATAGATGTTTTATTTAATAGTTCTTATTGTGTGGTGTTGGCATGTCGTTTCTTTTATTTTAAAAGTACATTTTCTATATTCTTTCATTTTGATAAAATCGCACAATAGGTTTATATAGCATAAATGGCAAAGTATAACAAATAAGTAGGTCGTGAACCATATGATGATGGAGAAAAAAATGATGATCGTAACCGAAATCACTAGCAAACAAGAATTCGACGAGATGAAAGAGGTCATGGAAATTTTCGCGGTCCGAGGAAGAATACGAGAACTCACAAAAAATTAACATAAAAAAGAAGGTATTTCATCTAAATATTATAGTTATAACCGGTTCGCAATTTGCACTAACACTTTTTGTTTTGCACCACGTTTTTCAATTAACACTCGTCCCTCTTTTTTCCATACCCTGGATGGATGGAGAGCATTTTTTTCTATAACCGGGTTAAAACCAAGGGATTTCGCTGCCTTCGCAATATCCTCAACAGAAGGAGGTTTATCCCTCGCATATTTCCGAGCAACCTTCCGCCCCATCACCCGCGATAATGGTTTCTCAAAATACGACGGCCAGATTACCACTTTTTTTTCATCCTTGGAAACCATACGAACTCACAACAAAACTATTTCGGCAATAACACCGCGTTAATCGTCCCACTTTGACCAGGTCGGGAGGTTATACGAGCTTTGCCGATTTTTGTATTAATAATCGCACCTTTTGTCATAATATTACGTCGCACATAATGGATATTCGCGGGGTTCTCCACCACCGTGATAATCTCTGTTTTCACGGTCTGTTTTGTTTGTGGGTCCACCACATACGCGATATCAGCATACAACATACGTGTTTTCCTGTTGTTACCACGGGTACGAACTTGTTTCACTTTGGTTTTCCCTGGAGTAGTTAAATGGGTTTCACGCCCGATCTCAAACTTACGTTTCCCTCGAGCATAGCGAATTCGTCGCCCTGTTTTACTTCGCTTCGCTTGTCCTTGCCAAATTGCCATGAGGAATCGGAATAAACAACACATATTTAAAGGATACTACGAGAACAGTAGTTCCGAAAGTAGGATATGGAGAGTATAAAACTGGATAAATTTAGTTGTTGTAGTCATTTTCATGAGCATCATATGGAGTAAAATAATGATTTTACAGGGCAAAAAGATGTTAAAAAATCAAAAAACAGAGGATAGCAATCTACTTTACAATAATTAAAAAGTTTAAAAAAAAGTTGGAGAACATATTTGTTATCCTTCAGGATCAATCGTATAGAGCACGGTTCCAAAATATTTTGAAGTGATAAGATGATCTTCTTTGATTTCACCAAACAGAGCAAGCCAAATCAGGATATCCGCAAGGATCCACAGGTTATATAATAGGACTGAGAACATGAAATAAAACAACCGTATCTGGTAATTCTTTGATGTCGTTTTTGGAAGATAAGAATGTTTTTTCACCCTGTAACTTGTTTCGATTCCCCAACGCTTTCCGTAAAGAAGAAATAATCGTTCAGTTAAACCTACATCGTTTTCATCGAACGTTTCGTTTGTAGCAAAGGCTCGTTTCACTATTTCTCCGTCATTTTCTTCCTCTTCAACAATCACTAAATTGAAGGTGACGTCTTTCATCTCAAAACCGGTGATAACAGAAGGCGCAGGAGTGATTTTTAACATATCTCTGACCGTTGAATATTGAGTACATGGCATGAGATATTTCAGATGTAAACTGTTGAAAACTTTGATCGAATAGGAATCACAAAATCCTCGGTCAACATATACTCTTCGTATCTTGATTCGCTCAAGAACATAGCCTAAGAGTTTTCTAAGAACTTCTTCTTTTGTATCAAAAGGACCAACAGGCAATGCAAGCAAAGTGAATCGTTTTCCTGCTTCTACGATATTAATGGTGGCAAACTTGTAACATTTTGATGTCCCACGATCGGGCTCCTTACCCATTACCATCAATGCACCACGATCTCCGTAGAAATACCATTCCGTAAAATCAATGGCAGCATCGTAGTGTTTTCTAATATCGAATAGGTTGATTTTCCTGGTCATCTCCCATACAATCTCAAAGAGCGTAGCGAACATGCGGTGAAGATCTTTAGTGTCCGTGTAGTTTTTCAGGTGATATAATAAGGTGTCCGCATCGGGATTGTCCTGTCCTCGAAGTTCTTTATAAGTTTTGCTTCCGTTTTCTGCGAAATCACGAGTCATCCCCATATGAATCAGGATATCCAAGAACTGATGCTTCTTGTATAAGGTGTTGTTTTTCAGATTCAGATTGATAAACGGTGCAAACCGTTTCTTGAACAATCGACAGATCTCCCTTGTTTTGTCATTTCTTTGGATCTGCTGATTTCGTTCTTTGGTTTCTTTTTCTGGTTTTTCAGGTTGGAATGTTTTTACATCAAGGAGGATACCAAATTTTTCAGAGATTTCTTCAATTCTTTGTGCTGTAAATTCTAGCAGACCTTTTGTTTGATTATCAAGAATATGATAGATGAAATATCCAATGATTCTACGATCCGGAATTGTATTAAATCCAAGAGCGCATCCTTCTTTTCTGTGCTGTCGAAGATATTTGGTGAGTCCGGTATGAAACTTTATTCCTTTCAGTTTTTGAAACAAGATAAGTTTGAAGAGTGATTCGTAGGAGAATTTAATCCCGCGATAATTATGTTCTTTGAATGCGGTGATGTCGAGTTTCTTGAGGAAATCAACTATCCGAATATTCTTTTCCACTTTGAAGTGCTCGAATGTTTTATAAATCTCCAGGTCTATGATATCTTTGGAAATATTTCGATTGTCTGATTGCATTCAAGGATCTCCAACCAAAGTGAAGCTCAATCCTTACTTTGGCTATATTTATACTACTTTTTTACCTAAATTTAGGTAATATATTATACATATTTAAAGCTTTAGGTAAAAATTTATATATACTAAAAGGCAGAAAATATTATATAATAAAATACCTATATTGTCATGGTACTTATGGGTGAAAAAACAACTCTAACTAAGGCTTCATCTAAAAGTGATTCTCTACGAACAACAGTCCCTTCAGGAATTGTAAGCCATTTCAACTTAGCAGAACAAGATCAATTAGAGTGGAATATTGAAGTTAAAGACGGAAATTTGAGAATTGTTATAAATCCACTACTTACAAAGAAATAGAGATTTATTTTTGCATTGCCGAAGTTTGCGATAAAAGTAAAAGTCTTTATTGGGATAAACCAAGAAAAAAATAAGCATGATTCTCAAGAGTTGTTGAAGACCTTATAGTGTAGTTTTAATCTTATTTGTATGTTTAATAATTATCATGAAATGCTATGTTTTATCATAGCAAAGTTTAAATAATGATGCTTTCATTTAATTTATTGGGGAGTTGAAGTTATGCGAAAAATAGTGAAGATGGGTAGTGTGGAGGCTGCCGTAATAATACTACTAGCGGTATTTCCAAATATTGTATGTGCACATGCGATTTCGTCGCCGAAAGAAATCAATTCCGTAGTATTGAAGTTGAAAACATCGACAACGACTGGTGAGAAGATAGGTATAATCCAACAGTTGATGAAAGGAAAAGAATTGAGTTTAGGTTGGATACCAGGAGATTTTATTATACTTCTAATAGTTCTTCTTATAAACTTTATTATGACATATTACTATGGTTGGGGCTAAGGAAACAAAATAGACAAGGTAAAATATTATATTAAATGGAGGAGGAGAGAATATATGAAAAAAATATATTCTTTTATCATAATATATTTATTATTTGTCATAAATTTTTCTGTAATTATTTCCGACATTAGAGCGGATGATTCTGGAGTAAATCCTATTTTTATAAATGTCGCAATTCAAAATCAAGATGATATTTTTCACACATCGTGTGCAGAATTTTGGTTTAATGCTTTGGGGAATTATTGTTGGTACGTTGGAAATACTTCATATAATTTTCAAACCTTTGAAACAGATATGGATGATTTAGGGTATCCTGGCCGACTCAATAATTATGATGTATATGTTAACGCTGGGGGGCAAAGTGAACAATTTTGGTGTGCAATTCCACACAGAAATTGTTGGACTTTAAATCCACAAATTAGAAAACCATATACTGGCCAGGATATTAAAAATAATTTAGAAGAATATATTCGTAATGGTGGCACATTTATTGGGCATTGCGGAGGCGCTTCGTTTCCTCTCGAAACAGATAAATCGCCTTACACAGATGCAGAATTTATTTACAATAGAGATTCATTTATTTATAATCAAAATGTTAAATTACATATGTATGCAGGGGTTTATTTAATAAGCGAATATTTATATCGAGAGCCATCTGGTCGTTGGCGTTTGTGTTTTTTTCCATGGAATGAAGACCCGAATCCAACACGTGTAGCCTCATGGGCTTATATTGAATACCCTGGGCTTGACGCTTCAAATCAGTCACAACGATTTAGAGGAGCAAACCCTGATTTAGTAATAAGAAATAAAGATAGCCCTCTTTTTCGTGATTATATTGGGGATACCTGGAGTGTTCGTTGGGCTGGAGGACCAAGTTTTACAATAGAACCGGGAAGTACAGATGTGATTGATCTCGCAGATTTTCCGCATAATTTTCTTGAAAAAAATCAATCTACAGCTATTACCGCATGGAAATGGGATGGATTTGGGACTGATCTTATTCATCTTATTTCAAATTTTTTAAATGGATTAATAAGTGGTGATGCAACACCTCTTGCAAATATGTATAGCAGTGATACCTATTCTCTTATAGATTGGGATCAGACATCACAACCGATAAAATCAGATCTTGCTGACCATCCTGCAATTATTGAACTACCGTACTATAGCGGTAAACTTATTCTCAGTGGTGTCCATCCAGAAAATCCTGTATGGACTGATGGCCATATCGTGAATATGCAAGATATACCAGATAATACACTAAAGAAGGGATTAATTCGCTACGTTGATTCGCAAGGAGTACCACTAGAATTTTCTGATCTAATATGGGGAACAAATTATTGGTTTGCCCGTCGGGAAGTCGCTTATGGATCTAGAAAAGTCCCTGATACTTCCTTGCCACCTGTATATGGTCGTTCGCAAGTTGTCGATATTAGCCCGGAATTACAGGAAGACAATCAGTTCACCATAGACTGTTGTGTGGGAAAGGAAAACGGGGAAATATGGACTACGCAAAACCTCTCGCTTTACTATAGATATAATGATTCTGGAACTTGGACGGGCTGGAAACGATACGACTCCATCTACAGTATGCCATACCAGTTCACTTTCGATGCCAACGATGCAAACGGAAGCGGGGAGTATGAATTCATGAGCAGATTCAACACCACCAATGCAAGCGGCTCATACACTGAATCCATACCACCGGGACCAGACGCCACTTGTATCGTCGACACCCAAGCACTCGTTGCAGACTTCACCTACGAACCCATTGTTGCCTATACCAACGACACTGTCTACTTCACTGATCAATCCATGAACACCACCAACGTGACCATCGACTCTTATGAATGGATATTCGAAAATGGCACACCAAAAACTGGACCAAACGTGAACCAAACATGGACAGACGATGGCATCTACACCGTCGCTCTCACTATCGAAAACACCACCTTATCAGAAACAGATACCAAGACTAAAGAAATCACCATCCTCAACCGACTCCCCACCGCAAACTTCACCCTTGAACACGATTTCATAAAAATAGGTGAACCACTCAACTTCACAGACACATCAACAGACCCAGACAGCACAATCGTGAACTGGACCTGGAATTTCGGCGACGGCAACACCTCCTACGATCAGAATGCGACCCATTCGTATGCGAAAGGAAACCTGTACACCGTCACGCTTATGGCCACCGACGATGACGGCGGATCAGACATCCATATAAAACCAGCCTGCGTCCTCGTCGTCGACGCAGTCGTCAACCACAGCATCCCCAATGATCAGCCAGATGAACACGAATGGAAAACCATACAGAAAGCACTCGCCAACACCTCGTATCGAGACATTATTTATGTACACAACGGCACCTACCAAGAAAACCTGATAGTAAACAAATCCAAAGTCCTCATGGGAGAAAACAAACAAACCACGATCATCGACGGATCAGTCCTACTCACAAACGCGCATGATTTCGAACTCCCCAACTACGGAATCCTCCACTGGGTCATCAACATGTCCGGCACCAACCTCCTCTACCACTTCAACAACGACTCCGAAGTCGGAGAAAACTACTCAGGTTCCACTATTGTTTATGATTACTCAGGATACCAGCAAGGCGGGAAATCCGGTGGACCAATCAACGGAACAAACCATGATGCCAACTGGACCACGTTCAGTAAAAAAGGAGATGGCGCATTCGACTTCAACGGCATCAACAGCTCCATCAACCTCACCAGCATCCCCGCACTCACCGGAGACGCTGCCACGGTCTCCGCCTGGGTCTACTGGAAAAACGATACCGGAACCATAGCACCTGTGCTCATGCAAACCGATGAATACGGGTACGGATACCAACTCTACATCAATTGCACCACCAAGAACCCTGTGTTCCAGCTTGATGACACGAAAGCAGTCTCCTCCCAAGAACTCACCACAAACCACTGGTATAATCTCGTCGGCACCAACAATGGAACAAGCCTCCAGATCTATGTCGATGGACAACCAACAGGAACCACACCATGTACTGACGTCGGTGTCGACTCGCTTGCGTATATCGGGTGCGACACCGAATCAGATTATTTCAACGGAGTCATTGATGAAGTCTGCGTCTGGGAACGACCCCTTACTGACAATGAGATTTATCGAACCTATGATTACAACTACGGCGTCCACCTCGAAGGATTCACGATACGCAACTCCACAACAGGAGTCACCGCCTGCAACCGATCACATATCACTGACTGCATCATCACAAACCATACCACCGGTGTTCTGATGAATCATACCGCATGCGCACGAGTTTACTACTGCCAAATCCTCAACACCGATATCGGAGTATACATCGTCGATAGTAATCCGATAGAAAACGAGACGAACCACATCGGGGAAACACTCATCGACAACGCCGCATCCTACGGTATTCTTGTCAACTCCTCCTCGTACCTCAACATCTACCAAATCAACTTCACGAACACTACTTGTAATGGGAACGACATCAGATTCAACAACTGTAATGCGAGCACCATCAACCTCGCGATCATGTCATCACCGTGTAACGTTGCACCAGACACCCCCAGCAAACCCAATGGTCCAAACGCGGAATACATCGGAGAATCATACACCTATTCGACAATAACCAATGACTTTAATGGGGATCAGATTATGTATTTGTTTGACTGGGGAGACGGCACGAGTACGAACTGGATTGGGTTCTATGAATCCAACGAAACCGTCTATGCATCACATATCTGGGTAAATCCAGGAGTATACACTATACAAGTGATGGCACGAGATGTACTGGATAATCAGACGATATGGTCCGAGGCTCTCCAGGTTGAGCCAGGGCCACCTACAAACCCAACGCCACCAAACGGCTCAACGAATATTTGCCTTAACCCTGAGCTTTCGGTGTATGTCGCCAACCCAGAGAACGAATCAATGAATGTGAGTTTCTGCGAATATAAACAAGTCTCCCTCATCATTGACACAGAAGACCAGTGGAATGAAGGAACTTTTGTTGACACGACAACCGATGGAAATGGAACTCTTATACTAGCTGATGACTCTTGGCTTTATGGAAATGGGATCAACGGCAGTGACATAAAAACATCAAATTATCAAATGCCTTGTAATCAAAACTATACCAATCTCACAATAAATCAAGGAGTAATTTTTGATACCAGGGGATACATATTAAGAGTTTCAGGTACCCTGACCAATAATGGAATGATCGATGATAGCTACTCAGGAGGCACAGGGGGAAACGGAGGATCAGGTGGAGAAGGTGGACATGGAGTGGGAATCTATTACGTTGAAGCCTCTAGTGGTTCAGATGATGGTACATCAGGAAACCCGCCTTTCAAAACTGGTGCAGGATACGGGGGTGCTGGTGGACATGGGGGCGCTGGAGGTGGAGGTGCGTATGATACCGTTCCTATGTACGAAGAGGAAGGACAAGTAGCAGGAGGAGATGGTGGCGTAGGTGGTGCTGGAGGAAAGGGAGGAGGTTATATCAAGATTTATGCTTATAATATGAATAATTACGGAGTAATACAGGTAAACGGTTCGATTGGCGGAAATGGGCAAAATGGAGAAGACGGCATTAAGATAGGCCCCTATGCTTCTTGGCCATTATATAGAGATGCTGCGAGCGGATGCGGTGGAGGAGGAGAAGGAGGAAATGGCGGAAACGGGGGGAAGATCGAGATTTATTATGCCAACAATCTAATTCAAGGAAGTATGTAT
>JAZDGT010000055.1:0-2374 GCA_043806635.1 Methanobacteriota archaeon
ATGGGACAGGGGTAGATTTCGTGTACGATATTTACACATGTGATTATGATGATGACACTCATCCAGAAGTATTGATCGCAAATGATCCAAATCCCGGGGGTAAACATGTCAGTGCTCTGGGGTGGGACATAGAGACCAGCACGTTTTCTTATGAAACCTCATGGACCTGTCCGAGTGGGTCTGGGTATTCGGTTCCTATGGTGTGGAGTGGAGATGTTGACCTGGATGGGAAGACCGAGGTGATCGCTGATGTATCAGATCTCAATTATGCTACTGCGGGAACATGGGCGTTGAACTGGGATGAAACAACCGAGGAATGGACTGGGGTACCGGTCTGTACGAATTATCCTGCCGGTGTCACGATCTTTGGCGATGGCGTCGGTGATGTAGATGGAGACGGCACCCCTGAAATTGGAACAGGAAATTATGGGGGGACACCAGGGGGATGGTTGTTTGAATGGGATGGTTCTGAATATGTTCAAGTCTGGCATGGTGAGTATCCTGGTCAGGATCCTGTTATTGAATCGGTTGCCATTGGTGATGCTGATAACGATGGCAATGTTGAGTTCTGCTTTGGGACCGGGAATGTCCATGTCATCGGATGGGATGGTGCAAGCTATTATGAAGAGGCGACGCTGACTGGTCCTACAAACATGCTTGCAGGGTTGATTATCGGTGATTGTGACACCGATGGGAGAAATGAAGTGAAAGGCTGCGAAATCTTAGGGGGAACCGGGACAGAATTTATCTGGAAATATGTGGTCACTGATTATACTCCACCGCTGACGACCTGCAGCCTTGATGGCGAGATGGACGGCGATGTTTATCGGAGTAATGTGACCGTGACGCTCACCGCAACCGATAACGATTCTGGTGTAGATTATACCAAGTATAAACTCGATACTGGTGACTGGATAACCTATGCTGCACCGTTTATTGTTTCAGAGGATGGATTACACACCTTATTGTTCTATTCAGTTGATAGATCCGGGAATGCAGAACAAGAGAAAAATTGCTTGTTTACCATCCAGCATTCTCTCCCGCTTATCATCACCATGAAAGGGGGAGTCGGCGTCTCGATAATCATCAAGAATAACGGGACAACAACCTACACAAGTATCCCTTGGAGCATCACGCTTGAAGGTGGTATCCTCTTCAAAGCAAATGAATCATCAGGTACCATCCTTCAGCTGCTTCCTGGTTCCTCAACGACAAAGAAACTTCCTGTCCTCGGATTCGGGAAAACAACGATCACCGTGACCGTCGGCGGTAATCAGATAACTGGAAAAGGATTTGTCTTCTTATTCTTCGTTCTCGGGGTCAAGTAGCCCCCTTTCCTTTTTTTGTTACCCTTGTTGCATATTTTGTCTCAAAGAAAATAATTAATCTTGTTCTTGTTTCATCATGGTTTTATAGCAGGGGAGGAAGTCTTCGATTGATTCAAGCTTCCAGAGAATAAAACCAAGGTCGTTTTCCATGAGATTCTTTTTTCCGTTTTTTATGATATTTTCCTCCATTTTTCCTACCCCTATATTATTTATCAGTAATAGTATATATAATTTCCTCATTAGGACAGAGAAATACTGCCTTTTTTACTATTTTTAATATCTCATGTCCTTTCTAGCTTTCAAAAGAAAAGATTCAATAAACAATCAAAGCTTTGTTTCAAAACATATAAATAAGGAGTGGTTCTTAAGTATAAATGACGGAGAAAAAAAGAAGGACTATGCCCCTACGAAGTTCCTCTTCAGAAAGAAGAAGTAACTATATCGGTTTCATATTGGTAGCTACAGCTCTTATGTTATGTGTTTTTTTAGATACGCCGGTTGCTGTGTCTTCTGCAGATATGGGTACAATTGATAGTTCATCGAGTTCTCTTCAGCTGAGCGATCGGATCACAAACACGGATTATACCGCGATTGTTGCTGACCCTGCGCTGACCACGAGTACTATCATCCTGAATGGTACGACCAAAAGTATGGTTGAATTGCCTGCAGAGAGTATAGTAGTGATGCTTCCCGATGATCGTCTCGCCATTACATCGCCTGGGGAGACCAGCATCCTCCCTGAAGGGAGTACGTTGTCCTATTATGAGGAAAAACCGATTATTAGTGTTCCACAACAATCTGAGGTATTCGGTGTTTCTTCTGTGGTTGTTTCTCCCCTGCAAAATTTTACCGTCAAGACAAATTTCATTCAATCGATTCAGGAGTTAGACGTCTACAGCGTTCAGGTGGTGTTTTTTGAGCTGGCGCGGGAGAATCCAGATGTAGCTTTGGTCAACTACCGGATTGATTGGGGTGATGGGGGCAATGGAACGTATGTCGCTGATATGATCGCGGTTGCGCATGAATACAAAAAAAGCGGGACATAC
>JAZDGT010000056.1:0-2075 GCA_043806635.1 Methanobacteriota archaeon
AGTTGTGAGTTGGACCGGAGGCGGTTCCCCTGGCCTTACCATCACCTACGATGTATACTTTGGCACCGCAAGCTCGCCACCAAAAGTATCGAGCAATCAATCCGGTACCACCTATAACCCTGGAACGCTTGATTATGAGACCATGTATTATTGGAAGATTGTTGCATGGGATCAAAGCGGTAATTCCAAGGAGGGACCTATCTGGCATTTCACGACATTAAATAACCCCAACGAGCCACCAAACACACCGACAATCACTGGCCCAGACAGTGGGAAACCAGGTAGCACATACAAATACACCATCACCGGAACCGATCCAGATGATACCGAAATCTATGGTTACATTGACTGGGGCGATAGCACCACGACAGGGTGGGTTGGACCATACAACTCTGGAGAGGCGTTCTCGGTTACCCATTCGTGGGGTGAAAAGGGAACTTATAACGTGTCAGTAAAAGTGAAAGACGAACATGGTGCGGAGAGCGACTGGGCAACACTTGAGGTTACAATGCCAACGAGCTTCGGTATCACCAACCCGTTCCTCCACTGGTTGTTCGAACAGTTCCCAAATGCGTTCCCGATCCTCCGGTATCTCTTCGGAGTATAGAAGGAACCATCACAACCTTCTTTCTTTTTTTTATTTTTTCATTTTCTTTTGGTGAGTATATTATATTGTTCTGAAGGTTCTCTATTGATAAACTCATTCATCGAGGTAAATCCGAAATCAATCAAGAGGAAACAATCCCAAATCAAACAAAGGACTATCCTCATCGTCTTCATCTGATGTTCTCGTTGTTGGCTTTACTATCATAGTTTTTGTGTATTACATACGAACCTTACTAGTAAAAAAACCGTACTGCTGGAGGCGTTTACTGTGCTTTCTCAACAATCTATTCTTCGTCAGTTTTCCATCGATGTAAATGATGATGCTACCCGAATTATGAAGATCTTTATATCTCGAAAGTCTCCCGTTGAGAATGAGAGATGATATTTCTGTAAGCTACTCTATCCCATACCCACCATATGAAGAGAGAAAACATGCCAACTCTGAGTTGAACTATTCGTAAAAATGATATCCGATTAGGTCAACAGAATCTATTCTTCGTTTTATCGATCAGAGATACGAGGGTTTTTGGAGTTGAATACTAAAAACCTATGACGAGCACCTTGAACAGTAACACAGGGTCTATCTTTTGTTCTCATCTGTTAGGACCGATAGCATTGGTGATGTTACGAAGTCATACCATTGAAACCAGTCTGTTCATCTCTACATTCCCACCTAGTCTTTTTTTATTCTTCTGTTTTTCCTCCTCATGCATGTATCTTGTGCTACTATAGAGAGGCATTTCAGATGAAAAAACTATGAGGGGACCCATCTTTGAATAATCCTGAATTGATATGGATTTACGTAGAGCTGCTTATATTTCATACATAAAAGCTCCTTCGTCTTGTCATCATGGTAGGGAGGGTCTTCAGAAAAACTATCGATCGTGTCTCTCTAAGGGACCGTGAGTCGATTCGTTATACCAGATTCCCGTCTTCTCATCCTGATGCCCACCCTTCAGGATGATTTCTCATCTCAACAGAGGATAATGCGGCGTTTTTATTGTTACGACAAACATGGTTTTACTATGATGAGTGTACTTCGTTGATGATCTCCTTCGTTCTTTGTTCCTTTCCTTCGAGGATGTCTTTGTATTTAAGAAATCTTGATAGTATGGACTCTGACTAGTTTGGTCAAGAATATCTCATTGTCTTGAAAATAATCATACGGTACATATGAGAGCATTCTAAAAAAAAAATAAAAAAAAAGAGGGGGGTTGGTTTGTTTTCTTCAGTGTTTAAGTGCTAAGGCGTTGACCGAGCAGGATGCTCTGGAAGAATTGCTGGGTTGCACTCCCGAGATGTACTTCCATGGGCATGACGACGTCAATGGTACCCCACTCGCTTTCTGCGTTCATGGTGTCCTTTGCCATGGCTCTTATGGTGTAGTCTCCCGCTTCAGTCCAGGAATGCGTGACGTGTATCTCGGTGCCAGAGACGTAAGGCCCAAGCCACCCGGTTGTCGTGTTGTC
>JAZDGT010000057.1:0-4394 GCA_043806635.1 Methanobacteriota archaeon
GAAGCGGAAGGATGTTGGTGCGATTGGTGTTGGTGCGATGATTGTGTTTATCGCGATGGTGCTTGTCGCTGGTATTGCTGCTGCGGTGTTGATTCAGACGGCGAATCGTTTGGAGATTCAGGCGATGCAGACTGGTGAGCAGACCAAAGGAGAAGTCGCTACCGGGTTACATGTTCTTGATATCGAGGGACAATATGGACAACGAACAATGAATTTAAGTGATCCTGGTTATGACAATCTAACATATACCTATAGTCGTATTCATAACCTGACGATTACGATTGCGCCTCGTGCAGGGTCACTCGATGTTGATCTTTCAACCACAGTGATCGAAATATCGAACACAACTTCAAAAGCTATTCTGAACTATAGCGGTACGACTGATTATGCAACCTCTGTCGCAAATGGTGGTGTGTTCGCCACGAGTGCATTCGAGTTAGCAGCATATCAATTTGGTGTCATTGAACTTGAGGATGCAGATGGTTCTAGCAGTGGAGCTACACCGGTGATTAACCGTGGAGACAAAGTCATGCTCACGATTAATCTGAGCGCATGTTTCTGGGGTCTTGAAGAACGGTGTGACGTCTGGGGACAAGTTATCCCTGAAGAAGGATCACCAGCGTTCTTCGCGTTTAGAACACCCCCAGCATACACAGATACAGTCTACGACCTCTACTAAAGACTGCGAATTAGGAATTAAAAACCGAGCCTAAATAAAAAACATTGAGAACACCGGCTTCGTACACCGATACGGTTTTTGATTTATAATAGGAGGGATGAGAAAACATGAAGACAAGGATATGGGATTGGTTGAAGCGGAAGGATGTTGGTGCGATTGGTGTTGGTGCGATGATTGTGTTTATCGCGATGGTGCTTGTCGCTGGTATTGCTGCTGCAGTGTTGATTCAGACGGCGAATCGGTTGGAGATTCAGGCGATGCAGACTGGTGAGCAGACCAAAGGAGAAGTCGCTACCGGGTTACATGTTCTTGATATCGAGGGACAATATGGGACGCGAGTGATGAACATTGGTGGTGCTATCGTCTCTGGTGGGGTCTGGAATAACCAGAGTCGCATCCATAATCTGACGATTACGGTTGCACCTCGTGCTGGGTCACTCGATGTTGATCTCGCTACAACCGTAATAGAGATATCGAATACGAGTACGAAATGTATCTTGAACTATAGCGGGACGAATGATTACGCTGCTACGGTTTCGAATAGTGGCGTGTTCGCCACGAGCGCCTTCTCGTTGTACGCGTATCAATTTGGTGTCATTGAACTTGAGGATGCAGATGGTTCTAGCAGTGGAGCTACACCGGTGATTAACCGTGGAGATAAAGTCATGCTCACGGTGAATCTGAGCGCATGTTTCTGGGGTCTTGAAGAACGGTGTGACGTCTGGGGACAAGTTATCCCTGAAGAAGGATCACCAGCGTTCTTCGCGTTTAGAACACCAGCATCGTACACGGACACCGTCTACGACCTGTACTAATAAGATCGCTAAGAAAATACATTAAGTGCTCTGCGATCGAATATTGAGAACAGATGATCTACAGGGTAGATTATCTTCTCAACCCCCCCCCCTTTTTTTTTAATTGAATAGTGCTTTTTTTCTCTATTCTCAATACCCCTCTCTTATTTTTTATTTTTTTTAGTCTCATATTTTTTTTTGTAACCACAGGTTTTTTATTCTCTTATGTGTTTCCTTCTTTTGAAGGAAGAATTTTCTTCCTCATTCATAATTATATTGGGAGGTGAGGGGGTAATCATCCACGTAAAACGGTTACTTATGGATTCCTGGGGAGATATTGGTGTTGGGTCAATGATTATCTTCATTGCAGCTCTTCTTGTCGCAGGGGTAACTGCTAATGTCCTTATTCAAACAATGAACAGTTTACAACAGCAGGCTCTCCAGACCGGTCAAGAGACACAACGACAGGTTTCTAGCGGCGTCCAAGTGACCCATGTGAGTGGATATGTGGTTAATTCAGAAATCACTCAGTTAGCGATTTTTATTTCCCCAAGTGCAGCCTCCGAAGATATTAATCTCACGACTACGTATGTCTCCCTGTCGAATTCATCGAAGATGGTCATCTTGAACTATACGTCCACTTGTTACAGCTCGACCGTCTCCAACGGGTTATTTGATACGATTAACGCAAGTAATTTAACAGCAAGCAGCTTTGGTCTCATAGTCATACGGGATGCTGATTCCTCATGCCGTGCTGATTCTCCGACAATAAATGAACGAGACCTTGTCGTGATCATTGTGAATACCACTGATTGTTTCTCTGGTATCGAACCACGAAAAGTCATCTCAGGGAATGTTCATCCTGAATATGGGATGAGTGGTGTGATTTCTTTTGTTACCCCTGCAGCATATGTTGACACGATTGTTGATTTATGATCATAAAATCAGATAGAAAATGATTTCCTAAAATACGTCTTCATAGTATGGTGAAAATTATTAGAAAAAATAATCTAGTATATCACGGATATAGAACCGTAGTGAGGATAACATGAAAAATAAAATCATGCTTGTTGATGATAACCCTGACTTAACCTATCTGGTGAAAAAACGATTAGAACGATTAGAAGGCGGGTACGAGATTTTCGTGGCAAAAAACGCTGACGAATGTTTTCAGTTGTTAAGTAAAGGTCAAATCCCTGATATCATCCTCCTTGATATCATGATGCCAGGGATGAACGGTTGGGATGTCCTTGCGACTTTACGAAACAATCTTTCTTGGAAGAATATCCCTGTCGTGTTCATGACAGCGAAAACAGATGATGTCAGTAAAGGTCTTGGGTCACTCACCAGTGATGGATATATCACCAAACCATTTGATATCACAGAGATAAAAGCGATGATCGAAAGAATCTTAGGAGGAAAAACACAATGACCCGTGGAGACAACGCCGATGTTTTAAAACATGTATTAAAATCATTCGTCAACATCATCAGTACAAAAACATCTTCCTCTCACGCATGGTTAACTGTAAAAGTGTTAGTAAAAAAACTCTCAGAAGAACATAATTTTCTGAAGAATGTGGATATCGTGGATAAAAAATTTATTGCGGGATATCAACCTGGTTATCAACCGCTTGATAATGATCCGTTCATCATAGATTTTTTATTAGAAATCGACGAAGTAAACCCAAAGGAAATTGGGAGAGCGATTCAAAGCCTAGCAGATATTTTGAAAAAAAATCTTGGGGAGAAAGCAGGGTATTACTTTCTTCGAGAATTCCAGGATAATCTTGGGGAATATTATTGCTCATTGATTCGAGCGATGGGTGTTGATTTCCGGTTAGTGGATTTACAAAATGACGTATACGGACTTGAACCCAGTAACTATACGATAAAAGAGGATGGGAAAACCAACATCGCCTTTATTAAAAAAATCGAAGACAATGCACGATTATAACCACTTTTTTTGTATTTCGTATTGTTTTTATGTTATGAATGAGAAGATTTCATAATCGGGTATTCCATTAAAGTTTTATAGTATAAGTGAATTCATAGTATGAACTAAGTTAGTAGGTTGGTATAGAGGATGGGTTCTGCAACTTTCAGGTATAATGTGTGTTTTGTACGAAAACCAAAATCTCAGCAGTATCAGCTCTCTTATATGAAAGGTAGATGAACATGAAAAATGAACCGGACATTATCAAACAATTACGAGAAGAAGAAAAACAAAAAAAGATTCAATATACTACCTCTCAAAATACATCTCAGACCGTAACCACCTTTGAAAAGGCACAAGAAAACACTGAAAAACAGACTGTTCCTCACCCTTTCGATAATACTAATCAACAGAATGTTGAACTGCAAAATCTCGAAGAAGTCTATGAGACTGTTTTTGAAAACTCAGCGGTCGGGATTACCCTTGTTGATAAAGATGAACGTATCATATCTTGGAATAAATATGTTGAGACGCTCCTGAATCTGAACCATAAGGATTTATTCATGAAACCTATCGCCTCGTTATATCCTCCTGATGAGTGGCAAAGAATTCGTGCAGAAAACATTCGACAAAAAGGGATGCAATACCATTTAGAAACACGAATGTTGAAGAAGAATTATCAGCCCTTTGATGTTGAGATTTCTCTGAGTATTTTAAAAGACCATGAAGGAAAAATCCGAGGATCTATCGGTATAATTACGGATATCTCGAAAAGAAAACAGATGGAAATAGCGTTAGAAACCTCGGGGAAGATATTCAAACAACTCTATGAAACTGCTCCGGTACCGTATCATACGTTGTCCCCAATAGGTTTGATTACGAATGTGAATGAGAAGTGGTGTCAGATTCTGGGTTTTTCTCGTGATGAGGTTATTGGGCGATCTATTTTTGATTTTGTGATTCCTACTGAGCGGGAGTCTGCTCGT
>JAZDGT010000058.1:0-2395 GCA_043806635.1 Methanobacteriota archaeon
TCTTCAAACAGATGATGGCGGGTACGCATTAGCAGGCTATACCAATTCATTTGATCAAAATGACTACGATATGTTCCTCATAAAAACGAACAGTACTGGTACAATTGAATGGTATAAAACCTATGGGGGAATAGGAGAAGATCGTGCAACATCGTTTCTTCAAACGTCCGATGGTGGTTATGCAATCACGGGGTTTACAAGTTCGTTTGGAAATGGAGAGTACGATATTCTATTTATAAAAACAGATTCACTAGGAAATCTTAAATGGAAACATACATATGGAGGCGAAAGAAGCGAGAAAGCATGGTCTATTCTTCAGACTGACAACCAAGGTTTCATAATCGCAGGGGTAACGAATTCTTTTGGATCAGGACAAAACGATTGCTGGCTCATTAAAACAGATCAGAACGGAACCATGGAATGGAATCATACCTATGGTGGATCAGGATCTGAACAAGCATTTAAAGTCATTCAAACCACCGATGGCGGGTACGCATTTACTGGAGAAACATCCTCCGTCGGGGTGGGTGATTTTGATTGTTTACTTGTAAACACAGATCAGAACGGAACGATGCAATGGAGCCGTACGTACGGAGGAAAAGATAGTGATAGTGCTCGTGCTCTTCTCCAAACCACTGATGGCGGATATGTTCTAAGTGGATACGCAGAAATAATCCTATATTATAATGCAATACTCCTAAAAACCGATTCTCAAGGATACCTGCAATGGGAACGAAACTACTCAGGATATAGCGACGTCATCGGGAATTCATTGATACAGACACAAGAAAACGAGTACGTGATCGGAGGATATAAAATCTACAACCCACGAGACACTGATTTTTTCCTCTTGCAGACGAACTTAACCATTGAGCCAGATAATTTGTATCCTGTGGCATATGCAGGAGCCGATCAACAAGGAAATGTAAGCGAACCTATTCTTTTCAACGGTACAGGATTTGACCCTTATGGAACCATTATTCAGTATCGATGGGATTTCAACGGCGATGGTGTCTACGACTGGGAATCTAATACCACCGGTCAAACCACGTATACTTATAACATGACAGGAGATTTTTCCGCATATTTAGAAGTGACCGACAATAATGGGTCTCAAACTCTTGACCAGACAATAATCACTATCATATCACCAGTATCACAAGCGTGGACCAATCGGTTAACACCTGATCAAATCTTCAGCATCATCATGCTGATTCTTCTCGTAATCCTCGTAATTATACTAACTCTCTTTCGAAAAACAATAACGCAGTCTCTCCAGAAATTCTTCCAAAAAACATTTTTACACACCATTAATATAAACATCTGGATAACCAATCTTCTCATCAGTTTCCTTATCTTAATAACCGTAAAATTCATCCTTAGCCTCGTATTAACAACCCCATTGGTCTACAACGATGAACCAGCATACGCAGTCATCGCCAAAACAATCTTCCAAGGAAACCTACAAATCATCGGAACCACCCCATTCGCTCACGGATACCCCGCAGGCTACGCGTACCTCCTCACCCCCTCATACCTCCTCGGAAACAACATGGACCTCGTCTACCGCAGTATGCTCCTCACCAACTGCATCCTCTCCTCATTCATCCTCTTCCCCGTGTTTTTCATCATGCGACGATTCGTCAACGACCGATATTCATTTACCACCGCTCTCATCGTCGGAACCCTCCCTATTATCACCATCCATTCGTTCCTTCTCCTCAGCGAAAATGTGTTTTACCCACTCTTCTTCATCTCCTGCTACCTCATCATAAAAGTCTTCACCTACAAGAAATGCGACAAAAAATTCATAATCCTAAGCCTCCTCCTAGGTGTTTCACTTGGACTACTCGTATTCGTCAAAGCAACAGCTGTTGCTATGATCACCGCATTTATATTAGTTTTACTCTATATATTACTAAAAAATCGAGCCATCTCTTCCCTTAAATATACCATAACCTTTCTTCCCTTCATACCAGTGCTCGGGTACATCCTACTAAACGGATCAACATCCACTACAGGATACCCCATAGCAGACTATCTCAACAGCATCACACTCATTTTTTCAGATTATACGCATTTCTCCAATTTTATAACCGTCACCCTCAACGAGATCGGGTATTTCATCATCATGAGCTACATTATATTCATGACCTTTACCCTCTACCTCTTCATTCGATGGAGAAAAATACAAAAGGAACAGAATAAAGAACTCTTCGTCTTTTCATTATATGGATTCCTCTCGCTCGTCTTCCTTATACTCCTCACCGCACTCCACATCTATCAAGGAGAATACACTATTTACACACGCTATGTATCCCCCGTACTCCCTCTCATGTTCATGACCGGAATCATCGGCATCAATCTCTTCCGAAAAACAAAAACTCAGATGCAA
>JAZDGT010000059.1:0-50925 GCA_043806635.1 Methanobacteriota archaeon
TTATCCGATTAAAAGTATCACCTAATTGTCTATTAGAATCATTTACATGCTTCTGATATTCTTCTAGAAGTTTTTTATTGACAATTCTCCAATAATCTATTTCATTTTCTAAGCTAGTAATACGAGCTTTTAGTTGATCAATATACGACTGGAGAAAATTTACTTCAAAAAATCCTTTTTTATCGCGGTACTCTGGTGTTTTATCTCCTTGTAATCCTTGGATGTATTCTTTTAGAGCTTTCGAGATGAACTCGGTTTTATTCTCCTTTGCATAGATATTTAAATATTTGATTAACTCATCGTTTACACGGAAAGATACTGACTTAACCGTAACAAACCTCCTCCCTCACTTGTATTACGTTTGTAATACGTATTTTACAGATATGTTTCTTGATTGTGTATTACGTTTGTATTACGTTGTAATACACTTGTATTACAAAACCAATAGATATAATTTCTTATTATGTAAGACAACCGTAATACAGTTGTAATACGACAACAAATGATATTTATATATCTTTCTATTTTTTTGTAATACATTTGTATTACGTTTGTATTACATTTGTCTTACATTTGTAATACACTTGTAATACATAATTATAAGGAGAAATATTTTTTTTGTATTACGTTTGTAATACAGTTGTATTACATTTGTATTACATTTGTAATACAAAAATGAGGCTATGTAATACAAAAAGTTATATGGAATTTTTTAACATAATTTTTAACAATATATGATGAATTATTAAAATACTCCTTTTTTCTCCATATAAAACCGATGCAATAATTATATAATTATCTTCTTCATTACAGGTAACGGATGCATAATTATCCAAATGTGAGGGATAAATTTTGGCAGAACCCGTAGCTATTGAACTAGCAAAAAGGCAGAAAGAAATCTCTGTTGCAGAGTTTTTTGAGAGAAATAAACACATCCTTGGATTTGGGAATACAACGCGTGCATTAATGACTAGTATTAAAGAAGGAGTAGATAATTCATTAGACGCTTGTGAAGAAGCAGGTATTCTCCCAGATCTTTTCATAGAGATTAAAAGTCATGGAGATGATGGTGAATGTTGCATCATTATCGAAGATAATGGTCCGGGTATTATTAAGCAACAAATCCCCCATATTTTTGGTCGTCTATTATATGGATCACGTTTTCACTCTATTCGACAGAGTAGAGGACAACAGGGAATTGGTATTTCCGCAGTTCTATTATATGGGCAATTAACAACTGGTAAACACGCAAAAGTCATCTCAAAAATCGAACCAGACCGACCTGCAATAGTCACCGAATTAGCGATTGATACAAATAGAAACCGTGGAGAAATTGTTAGTCAAGACATTGTGCATTGGGAAAAACCTTCGGGTACACGAGTTGAAGTGTATATTCTCGCGGATTACAAACGGGGGAAACGATTCGTATACGATTATTTACAAGGAACATCAATAGTTAATCCTCATGCACGAATTGTATATCGCGAAGCTGAAGGAACGGAACATATCTTTGAGAGAACCGCAGAAGTATTACCTCGAAAATGTGTAGAAATACGTCCACATCCCTATGGAGTAGAATTAGGGACTTTAATGAAGCTTGCTAAGGAAACGAAAGCTCGTAAATTATCGTCTTTCTTGAAAACAGAATTCACCAGTATGGGAGATCGAACAACCAATGCAGTGTGCACAAAGGCGATGTTAGATAAAAATCTTGATCCGCATAAATTAAAACTTGAACATTTATCATCGTTACAAAAAGCGTTTAAAAACGTTAAGGTTATGGCGCCGTCCACTGATTGTTTGTCTCCTATTGGTGAGACATTAATAAAGCGGAGTTTAAAACAAGAAACTCAGGAAATTTCACCAGAATTTATTATAACTGCATCGCGTCCCGCTGCAGTCTTTTCTGGTAACCCATTTCAGGTTGAGGTAGGTTTAGTGTATGGTGGAAATCTCCCAAAGGATAAACAAGTGAAGATATTGCGATTTGCCAACCGTATACCTTTATTGTATCAACAGGGTGATTGTATTACTACCGCTGCGATTGAAGATATTGATTGGCGACGGTATGGTTTTGATCAACCAAGTGGTAAAGGGGTTCCGATTGGTCCAGCGATTTTCCTTACTCATGTCGCTTCGACTATGATTCCGTATACTTCGGAGAGTAAAGAAGCAATAGCGGATATTTCCGAGATTGAAAATGAAGTAAAACTTGCGTTTCGTGAATGTGCACGAAAAGTTCAAAGTCATATTAATAAGAAAGTTCGTCGGGTAAAAACAAGGGAAAAATTTGATTTGATTACGCGGATTCTTCCAGAGATTGCTAAGAAATCTGCATCTATGTTAGGTAAACCTGTTCCTAAGTTGGATAAGGTGATTACTCGGATTATGGATATCGTGTGGATTGAGGATTTGATTGAATATGAGAAGGTATCTGCTAAGTCAGTGCAGGCGAAGTTATCGACTGATCCTTCGTTATTACGGGAAGGAGGCGTGATCACAAAAAGTACAATTATGGTGGTGAATTATAAAGCAAAATCACAAAAATTTAACTTATATGCTGTAATCCCATCTGAATCTGTGGTTGGAACAGTAAATCCTAAACCCGCTAAGATTACTTCAAGGTATATTAAATGGGAGTTACCAGGTATTCCGTCAGCGAATAAGGTGGATATCGTATTTGAACTTGCGGGGTTGAATAAAGAAGATTTTGATGAAAACGAGTTGTATATTGATGATATCAATCCAGCGTTTGTGATTGGTGCGGATAAATGGGAGGGTGACTAGAGGTATGGTGCGTGATTATTCTGAAGTGATTAAGAAGATCGATGGAATTGCTTTGAAAGTGTATGATGATCTCTTACAAGCTGATATTCCTGCATTGAAATTGGCGACTCGGACGAGGTCAAATATTCAATTTGACGATCGTTTGAATGTATGGAAATATGGGCGGAATAAAACCGAACGATCAGCGAAATCTCTTGATGGTGCATATATGTTGTTGCGGACCATGTATATGGTTGATTTCATTAAAGAGATGATCCGGGTTAAAAAATCCTCGACTCTGAGAGAAATGTATTATATCTCAGAGGGGTGGAATCTGGCGAAATTTGGTTCTCAGCAGGAGTCTGATTCCCTTGCTGAGGATCTTGAAGTGATTACGAGTTGTATGCGAGAGGATTTTAAACTGCGTCCTGAGGAGAACGGTGCGTCGGTTATCGGTGATTTAACTATTGAGGAAGTTACGCGTAATAATAAAAAGAAGAAGATTCATTGTCAAGATGATGTTGGTGATGCGGGGTATCCGATACCATATAATGTTGAATCTGAGAAGATCACGATAAAGGATGCTGATGCTGATTTTATTCTTGCGATCGAGACGGGTGGTATGTTTGATCGTTTGGTAGAAAATAAATTTGATACAACACACCGAGCAATACTTGTTCATTTAAAGGGGCAACCTGCACGATCAACACGGCGATTCATTAAACGAGTAAATGAAGAAAAGAAATACCCTGTTGTTGTATTCACTGATTGTGATCCCTGGAGTTATCGTATTTTTGCTAGTGTCGCGTATGGGGCGATTAAAACTGCTCATATTTCTGAGTATCTTGCCACACCAGCTTCCTCATTTCTTGGAGTAACCCCCTCTGATATCGAGAATTATAAGCTTCCTACGGATACATTAACTACTGAAGATATCGCAGCGTTAAAAAGTGAACTTGATGATCCTCGTTTTCAGGATACCTTTTGGAAAAACGAAATTAAACTTCAGTTGAGTCTTGGTAAGAAATCAGAGCAGCAGGCTCTTGCGAAATATGGGCTCGATTATGTTACGGATACGTATCTGCCTGAAAAACTTACAGAGATCGGCATCCTGAAAAAATAACCTTCTTTTTTTTATTTTTTCCAGAGTTGTTCTGCTGGGATCATTTGGGTTCTGATTTGGATGACTGTGTTGTCGTCGAGTTGGATATATGTACGACTAAAAATCCCTCCTTTAACATGATGGGGATGCGTGTAGATATGAAGGTGTTTCCCCTGGAACAATGGTGTCGTTGATACAGGTGAAATCTCTTGTAATGGTGTTGTCCGTTTAGAGGAGATGACGTAGAATATAATCTCAAATAGTATTAAGATTCCAAGTAAGATAATTCCGCTAGTAATCCATTCGTCGATTGAGAGAATCATCCATCGATACCCTAAGTTCAGGTAGTAGATACCAAGTATAACAATGACGATAAAGATTGTATAGATAATGGCGATGAGAAAAAAAAGTTTTAACCAGATTATAAACGTTTTTTTTTGTAAATTGTATGACTTGTTATCTTCCGATTTTATTTCATACATAATAATTCTACTAGGGTTATATTATCATATGATGTATTTTAAATGTTTCTCTTATAAAACGAAATATTTTTGTTGTTTTTGTTTATCAATTTTACATCGATTGCATACACCCGAGTGTTGATCAATACAATGGGTGCAGACCAGAGATCCACATAATATGCAGGTATGGAGAATTCCGGGTCTTCCGCAGATACTACACAGTCCCATTAGATCCTGCATGGTGTTCACTCCCTAGAGTTATTAATTTTTTTCGAAGTTGTGGTAATGATATCATCGTGATTACCAGAGGTATTTTTTCACGTTCAGCAAGTTTTATTGCAAGGGGATCTATTTCGTTCGGTTTATGATAGACGACTACTGTAGGTTTGACTGGATGGATTCTGATTGCAATCATTGGACTTCGGCCGTAGCGTACTCCGGTGAATATAAGGGCTCGATCGGTACTCCATCCGTAGAGATGGGTATAGTTGGTCGCGTTTAATGTCGTGATAACCTTGATGCTGTCGACGAGGGTGAATCCGTTTACTGATTTTTCGAGGTCGCTTTTTTTGGGTGAGGTGATGAGTGTGCCTTCTATTTCTTTGATAAAATCTTTTATGGAAATCCCGAAGGGGTATTCGATAATGTCGATGATGCCTTCGTTTTTTTTCGCGAATGATTGGTACCTAAGAAGTATTTGTGAATCGTTTGTTTCTACGTCGATTTGTACGAGTGCTTCGATGATTTTTTTTATCACATGTATTCCTGGTGATTTTCTTCGGCCTGATTCATAGTCGCTGATAACACTCGGAGTTACTTTGAGGTATTGTGCGAGTTGTGTTTGGGATATTTGAAATATTTCTCTCCATTTTCGTATCGTTTTCCCTGGTTTAGGGCTAAGTGTGATCTCCCCAGCAATTTTTTCTGCAAGGGTTGTTTTAATATTTGTACTTTCTTCTGATTTGTTCATTTTTTATTTTATTCCTTTCTTTTTCTGTCGATACCTATATCGTCAATATCATAAAAATGTTTCTTTGATACAGCACTACGAAGATAGAATTTTATACCATATACTGATACCAATCCAGAGAGTGAGTTATCCATGGATTCGTTTCTGAAAAAAGAATGTGATCTAGAATTTTTTCATACGAATGGATATACTCGTAAGCAGTGTCCTTCTTGTAAAGCATATTATTGGACCTTGAATGCTTCATCTACCCATTGTGGTGATCAACCGTGTGTACCTTTTTCTTTTATTGGTAATCCTTTGGGGAAACAACGCTTATCTCTTAATGACGTTCGTGAACATTTTTTATCATTTTTCGAGGACCATAACCATTCGCGACTTCGTTATCCTGAGACTGGACCTCGATGTCCAGTGATTGCTCGTTGGCGTTCCGATATTTATCTTACTATCGCATCGATTGCTGATTTTCAACCGCATGTTACTTCTGGTGTGGTCCCTCCACCGGCTAACCCGCTTGTGATATCTCAACCGTGTATCCGGTTGAATGATCTTGAGGAAATAGGGCGGAGTGGACGTCATCTTTCCATGTTTGAGATGTTAGGACATCATGCGTTTAATAAAAATACTGATGAAGTATATTGGAAGGAAGATACGGTACAATATTGTGATGAGTTCTTCGCAACTCGAATTAAGATCCCTCGGGAATTAATCAACTATAAAGAGCAACTCTGGGATGGCGGTGGTAACGCTGGTCCCTGCCTTGAAGTTTTAGCACGAGGGTTAGAGATTGCTACCCTTGTGTTTATGAATATGAAAGAGGATGATAAAGGGACAATAACGATTAACAATAAACAGTATTCTCAAAATCCGTTAAATATTGTTGATACAGGTTATGGTTTAGAGCGTATTTCCTGGGTGACAACCGGGACACCAACGGTCTATGAAACAGTGTTTCCTACTGTTGTTGAGTGGATACGTAAAAGGACAAAATCGTCAGATGACTTACAGAGCATTTATTCTCTTGCTGATCATTCAAAGTGTCTCGCGTTCATGTTAGGAGATGGTATTGTTCCTTCTAATGTGAAGGCGGGGTATCTTGCTCGATTAATGATTAGGAGGTCTTTGCGGTTTTTAGAGAAACTCGATTTACGAATATCCTTATCAGAGTTAGTTGATATTCAATTGGATTTGTTGAAATGTGATTTCCCATCATTAGCGAAACGGAAATCTCAAATCAATGAGATTTTAAATATCGAGACTCAGCGTTTTTCAGACACTCTTGCAAAGGGGGAGAATTTAATTAAACGTACCCTTAAAGATAAAGGAACTATTGATACTCCTGCGTTAATCTATTTGTATGATACTCATGGTATGCCACCTGATGTTGTTCAACGTATAGCGAAAACCGATGGTATTTCCGTGGTTATCCCTAAAAATTTTGATTCAATGATTGCAGAGCTTCATTCTCATGAGAAACCAGAGGATACAGGAGATGTGAGTGAATGTGATTTACCAAAAACTGAGCGTCTGTATTATCAAAATCATTATACGAAGGAGTTTACAGCAACGGTTCTTTGGGCACAGCGTTCAGCTGAAGGGATGAAAGTTATTTTGGATAAAACTGCGTTTTATCCCGAGGGTGGTGGTCAACCTGGCGATCTCGGAGAGTTGACTTCTAAGAAGAAACAATTTACTGTGAAAAAGGTCGAGAAATGTGGTGAGTCAATTGTTCATCATATTGATGGCGCTCTAGAGATCGGGGATACGGTTCATGGGAAGCTTGATTGGGATCATCGGTATACGCTGATGAAACATCATACAGGTACTCATGTGGTGAATGGTGCTCTACGTACATTATTTGGTGAGCATATCTGGCAAGCGGGGTCGCAGCTTGGGGTCAATGAAGCTCGTTTTGATTTCGCTCATTATAAATCTATTTCTGAGTCGGAGCGTAAAGAAATCGAACGACTAGGTAATGAACTTATAACGAAAGGGGCTCCAGTGGAGAAAAAAGTAATGGAGCGAAATGACGCAGAACGAGCGTATGGTTTTCGGTTATATCAAGGCGGTGTTCCACCGGGGAATTCTATTCGAGTTATTCACATCCCTGGTGTTGATGTTGAGGCTTGTGGTGGGACTCATTTGAATAATATTAATGAAATTGAGAAAATTCGTATTGTGAAAACAGAGCGGATTCAGGATGGTGTGAACCGGGTTACCTTTGCTGCGGGGAAGATGGCTGATGTTTTCTCTGGAAAAGAAACGGATTTATTTCAGCATATTATGAAAACGTTAAGTTCATTGTATACAATTAAACTTCAGGAAAATATTTCTGAACAATTGCAGGATGCTGCGAAGATTTTTTCAGTGACTATTGATCAGTTAGACGATACGATCCAACGTTTTTTGAAGGAGACGAAAGTAAAAAAAGAGCGAGTTATTGTACATGATCTCCCTGACGCGTGTCAATCCCTTTTTGAGGAATGGAAACAGATACAGAAGAAGAAAAAACAGGTGTCTTTTGATGATTTGGATCGGTTGCGTTCACAGGGGGAACTTGTGAAAGGTACACGGGTGAGGGTTCTTACGGTGGTTGTTGCATCTGAATCGACAGCGACTGCTGGTGCGATTGTTGAGGTTCCGGATTTTGTGGTTCATGTCTATGATGGGAATAAGATTACTTCTGCTGCATCTGAGAATGTTCAGATTGATTTGCGAGAGATTGCACCGGAGATTGGTCGTATTCTTGGTGGGAGTGGTGGTGGGAAGTCAAAGATGACGCAGAGTGGTGGACCAAAAAAAGATTGTGTTCCTCAGGCGTTGGAGATCGCAAAAAAATTGACGATTGATGCTCTTAATCGGAAGAAGGTATGAGGAAGCTTTTTATTTTTGCTGCAGTGATTCTTCTTCTTGTTTTATTTTTGGGGGCATGTTTTTTTCTTGGGAGTCTGGGGGATTTGGCTATTCGTCTTGGTCACCATTCTCAAAGTCTTGTTGAGAGTGAGCGGGATAGGTTTTTGGGGACGTGGGAAAATCTTAACGATCAGATGTTTTATACTTTTTTAAGTAATGGAACTTTTTCTAGGTGGGAATCTGACGGTGGCCTTTGGGGTGTGGAGGATAATACTATGAGTCTATGGTCTGATACGGGTGAATTAATTGGTCGCTATCAGTATCAGTTTTCTGATGATGATGCACGGTTTGTTTTAATTGATGAAAATGACGCTCAGATCGTGTTTCTGAAACGGTAGCTATTTAGTAATTCTTTTTTAAAAAAAATGAGTGGATCGGTTGGTTATGGTGGATTTTTAGGCGAGTGGCCAGGCTAGTTCCACAGCGATGACAATTATGATGGAGGCGATGCATAAGGCGATGACTAATTTAGGGTTGATTTTCACCGCGGTTTTTTCTTCTGCATCGAAATACCGTATGAGTCCAGCTGCGGAGTGGAATCCTTCTCCTTTTTTGTCTTTTGCCATTGTGTTCCCTTCTGATTTATGTTGGGAAATAGAACTTCTTGTATATATATTCTTTTAGGTTGTATGTTAGAGCTTTTTTTACAGGGAGTATGTTATATTTTTTTTATTCGTCGTTTTGCTTTTTTTATGCGAAATTCACCGATACCTTCTGGTATTATTTCAAGTTCATCTCCATCTTGTATGTCGTGTGCTTTTGCGAGTTGGCTCGGGATTGTGAGAACAAGGCTACTTCCGACCACTCGTGCTTTTCTCGTTAGAGGCATTTTCCCATCCCATTGTCTGTAATGTATACGTAAATATATATATGTTTTGGTTTTTTCAAATATATCTAAATATATTCATATCTCTAGGAGAATAACATCAGTTTATTCTCTTATAAAAAACGTTATCAATACCAAGCTATTACCTTCGTCTTGGAGTTGAGATCGATATGAAACTCTTCATTGACACTGCAGATCTAAATGAAATACGTGAGCTCGCCTCTTGGGGAATTATTGATGGGGTCACCACAAATCCAACCCTTGTTGCGAAATGTGGAAGATCTTTTAAAGAAATTATCGAAGAAATATTCAAGATCGTTGATGGACCAATCAGTTTAGAAGTACTCAGTGAACACGCAGATGCTATGGTGAATGAGGCAAAACAACTTGTTCAAAAAATCCCTCAAAAATATCAGAAAAATATTACGATAAAAATTCCTATGACCTCAGAGGGTCTAAAAGCGGTAAAACAATTAACTAAAAACAATATTAAAACGAATGTCACTCTTGTCTTTTCAGCAAACCAAGCATTACTTGCCGCAAAAGCGGGTGCGACGTATGTCAGTCCGTTTATTGGTCGACTCGATGATATCGGGCAGGAGGGTATGCAAGTTATCGAAGAAATCATGGATATTTATACCAAATATGATATTAAAACAGAAGTAATTGTTGCCAGCATCCGCCACCCAATACACGTGATACAAGCAGCACGATTAGGCGCCCATATCGCAACAATCCCTCCAGCCGTCATCAGACAAATGATAAAACACTCGCTTACCGACATCGGGATAGAGCGGTTTAAAAAAGACTGGGAAAAAGTAAAAAAATAAACACAATAAACATTTTTTTATTTACTAAATTGTTTCTCAGCAATATACTGAATTCCTTTCTCTGTAATTTTTACCTCGGTATCTGAACTATATTGAAGCATTTCCATCTGAAGTAACTTCGCAATAATAACGTTTAACTTTTGTTTGGAAACTTGGAGTAAATTCAATGCGGAATCGATATCTATGTCTTGGAGTCGTAACATATCTAATAATTGTTCCTCTTTTTCGGTGACCTTTCCCATGGTACTTGTCTTTGGTGTTGATTCTTTAAACTCAGTTACTCGTCGAACATAATCCTCAATAATAAGATCTAACTGAATCGTATCCAATAACGTCCCTTTTCCATCATATAAAAGGCATACATTATTATCATATTTCCATGTTGAAACAGTGTCCCAATTATAATCAATCTTACGGTGGTCCTCAGGTTTATCGATAGAAGGTCGACGAAATGGTTTTTTCTCCATCTGTCGATACAGTTGATGCTGTTCTGTTTGTATTTGATCGAAATTCAAACCATAGGTACTAAGTTCTTCAACGACTTGTTCCCCAAGTTTTTCTTTCAATTCATGAATAAAAAAGAGACCCACATCTTCCCCAACAGATTCTAAGAGATCTATATACACAACACGAATCAATGTATCCAACGCTTGACCCAGGCGAACAGGGTCAACCCCATCAACAATATGATCTGTTGTAACTCGAATTCCCCCTTCAGAATAGAGAGCGTCCTCAATTTCAACATGGCGAAAAAAATCATATTGTGATTCTAACTTCTTTATAACCGTTTTAATAACCTCGATTGAAAAACTCACTAACGTCCTCCGTCCAGCAACATGGAAAAGACCTTCAATAACTTTAGTAAGAAGGACAGAGTTGTTCATGTGATTTATACACCCCAGTAAATATGAAACATCATGCTCTTTATAAATATATATCCTCACATGTAAAATCACTTAGATGCTCAAGAGTAAAGGTATTATTTTAAAAAAAAGAAAAATCTTTTACAAACGTATATTATTATATTTTACTGAAATCTTTTTTTCGTTCTTTTGTATCTTTCCCCGTTGCCTCAAAAAGGAATTTATTCCATTTTTGAATAATACTAAAATCACCACAGACCGTTTTTGGTGGAACAATATCAATAAACAATGAATTTTTTTCCTGTTTCAAATTAATTTTTCCTATGCCTTCAAGCTCAAAATTCAGTCCCTTAGAAACATCACCGTTTGCCCCAAAATACGTTGTGACTAGTTTTCCAATATCAACATGATGTCCTCGTTTGATCATATACTCTCTCATAGCACGTAAACACTCCTTGTACTACGGTATTATAACCACATCATATAAGATTTTTGTTAGTCATTACCCATTTAGTTTTTCTTGTTTGTAGAACGTTCGTACACTAATATTCCCTGCAAGTTTGGCTAAGAATCGATACACACTCGCATGATTATTACGGAAACTTCGTTGTATTATTCTTTGTATAGAATAATAATCTAATGCGATTCTTTTCATTCCTTTTAAAAGTTCTTCCTCAGTCATATGTTCTAATCTGTAATTCAGATTTCCTTCTGTATAACGTGACCAGTCTCGACAAGTGATTCTCTCTTCTCGTTCAAATCGTTGAAACAACCGTGTACCTGGATATGGTGTGACAACACTAAATGATACTCCATCAAGATCCCATTTGTAGATCGCTTGGAGGGTTTTATCAAAGCTTTCAGGGGTATCATAATCGAAACCAAACATGAAAAACCCGGTCACCATCATGCCATAATCTTTTATTTTTTGGATCGCTTTTCCATAATCTGCTACTTTATTGGTGCTCTTCCCTGCGGCATCGATGTTCTCTTGTGAGATTGATTCGATACCAACATACCAAGTTGAAACCCCTGCCTCCTGTGCAAGCTTTAAGAGTTCATCATCACGGGTGAGCACGTTGATATTACCGAAACACTCGAAATATTTGTTTAATTGCCTCATTTCTTTAAACAACGATTTCGTATACGGGGGGTTGATAGTCAGGGATGCATCCGCAAAAAAGATTGATTTTGCTTTAATAGATTTCATCTCATTAATGATATGATCAACAGGTCGTCCTCGAAAACGCGGGCCTTCCACAACCTGCATCGCACAAAACTCACACCCTGTTGGACACCCTCGTGACGCCTGAATTGCTTCTGTGAATGGATTATACGAGCCAATGTCATGACGCGCGGCAATAATCTCCCATGGCTCTACTAATCGATTTGCTTTGTAAAAAGGTTTTATCGCCCCTTTTTCAATATCTTGAAGAACCTCAGGCCAAGTCAACTCTGCTTCACCAATAACAACCGCATCTGCATGCTGTTTCGCCTCATCTGGTAATAAGGAAGCATGGTATCCACCAAAAACTATTTTTGCACCTTGCTTACGGAATTCCTCTGCGATTTCATAACCCCTCAATGAATTGTAAGTTAAACATGAGATTCCAACAACATCGTATTTTTTCGTGAAATCCAGTTTTTCAAAACGTTCATCGACAATCTTCACCTCATGTTGTTTTGGTGTAATCGCTGCAAGTTGTTGTAAGGTTAAAGACGGATAAGTAAAACGGGAAAACACGCTTCTTCGTGCGTGCGGATGAGGCATAACGAATAATATGTTCATAGTAGGACACTCTTGCGATTTCGCTAGTAGAAAAGGATACTTAGAATCCCCCTTATTTATTTAACTGTTTATATCCTTCATCTCTGGATACATAGGAAATAACGATTGGTGCAGGTTTACCCGTCTTTGGATCACTTTTTATTTCAGAGACTTCCCGAATAGTGATTGTTACCTCGGGTCCTGTTTTTTGTTGGTAGATTTTTTTTATCCGAGACGCGAGTTCCTCAAATGAAGGACCGATCGTACGAAGGTCTTCATCGATTACCAGAAGAATTTCTATTTCGTTGATCTTTGTTTGGACAACCTGATATTGTTTTATTTTAAACGTTTTTAAATCGTTTAAAACAGGTTCTATGAAACAAAATGCTCCTGGCGGAAATACGGTTCCGTTTGGGAGAACAATATTTGCCCTCATACGTCCTTCAACAGGTTTTTTGAAAATAGGGCTTTGTAACCCGCAGCTGCATTTCTCATCATCGCTGAGGGTTACCCAGTCATCCATACCCGTGTAACGGAGAATTGGTGTGCCTTTTCCCCAGAGTCGTGAGATAACAATGTGTCCTCGTTCACCAGGAGCGACAAGGTCATTATGTTCATTTATTGCTTCGATATGGAAGAAATCTTTGTGGATATGCCAGTTTCGTTTATGGCATTCGAATGCGATACAGGCTTGTGCTTCGACCGAAGGGTAGATATTTAATAGATCGCAACCGAATGCGTCTTCGACATAGTGTCGTATATAGTCGTCAAGGATGTCTCCTCCGACTTGGAGAAGTGTAGGATTGATGTGTTCGCCGTACCCTTTTTTCTTTAAAAATGCGAGGTGTTGGAAGAGTGTTGGGTAGCTAATAATAAGATCTGGTTTGAAGGTGTTTAGTTTGTTTATGATGCTTTTTACTGGTTCGTTTACATCGATGTTCAAGGAATTTTCTACGTGGTATACTCGTTTTACTTGTGGGAAGAAGTGTTCTTGCATAACTCCATCGATACGGTATCTATTGAAGTTTCCGATATGAGCTATGCGCGTTTTTCTGAGGTTGAGTTTGAAATAGTGCATTTGTGCGAGTAGGGGTCCTGTGGCGCGAAGCATGGTGGTAAAATCAGTGTATATAGATACGGGTTTGCCACTAGTTCCTCCAGTGGAAACAATGTGTCCTTGTTGTTTGTTATAGTTTTGGGGAATGATATTATCCGGGTAATTGTTTCGGAGGTCTTGTTTTGATATGAATGGGTGTTTTGTGATATCAGTGATTTGTTTGATTTGTTTCGGGTTTATTTTTGCTTCTTTGTATTTTTGTGAATAGAGTGGTACTGTTGCTGCGTAGGATATTATTTTTCTGAGTGTTTTATCTCGATATCGTTCGAGTTGTGTTTTTGATAATCTTTCGATTCGTGTTGGATCGGCGAGATAATTTTTTATAAATGGTAAGGTGATAAATGGATTGAGAAAGGGGTTCATAGTGGTTAACTCACCTTATTTTTTTTCAGAGGGTTGTGAAGAATTGTTATCTTTTATTTCCGGGTATCCTTCTCCTTTTTGGAGTTCTAGGGGTAGGGCGTCATAGGTAAATGGTGGAAAAAGGTCGGTAAGTCGGATCATGAGTACTTGTGAGAGTGGAAATTGTATTATTTTTTTCTCTTTTTTTATACCATTTATGATATATTCTGCTGCTTTTTCTGGTGAGAGCGCTCCTACTCTATGGTATCCTTTAATCATTGGGGTTTGTACCGAACCTGGTTTTACGGTTATCATATTGATATTGTATTTTTGTTTTGCCTCAGCGCGTATACTTTCCATGAGCCAGCTTAATGCCGCTTTACTTGCACCGTATGCTCCCCATCCTGCGACTCCTCGTCTATCTGGTAAGGTTGAGAGTGCAGCGATTGTTCCCGATTGTTGTCTCTTCATAAGTGGGAAGAGAGCTTCTATAAAATATAGGGTCCCAAAGAAATTAATCTCGAGTGATTCTTTGATTATAGTGCTGTTGAATGTTTCGATGGGGTTTGGTGTAAGGATTCCTGCGGTGAGTATTGCGACATCGATTTTTTGGAAATGGTTTTCTGTGTATTCAACTGCTTCTTCAACTTCGTGTTGTTGTCGGTTATCACAGGTTTTATAGATGCAGTTGCTGTTGTTTTTTTGTATTGTATCGGTAAGTGTTCTGAGTTGGTTTTCTTTTCTAGCGATGAGTGCGAGTTTGCATTTTTCTTGTGAGAGTTGAGTAGCGATCGCAGATCCTATCCCTCCCGTCGCACCAGTGATTAGTACCACTTTTTCTTTGAAATCCATAAACCTCCTAATATCATCTTATTGGATAAATGTTTATGGTCCATTAGTTTTTTTATTCATGCTTTGTTTCGTAAATCTTAATACCAATATAAAGATATAGAACGGTATATTTGTTATCAACGGGTTGCAGAGGAATGAAATGCAGAAAGTAATCGTGTTCGGTATTGACGGTGCAACATTGGATCTTTTAGAACCATGGATGGATGCCGGTGAGTTACCTCAGCTTGATCTGATTCGAAAGCAGGGTGCGTCGGGTGTTCTTCGTTCTACTATACCTCCCTATAGTGCTCCTGCGTGGGTGTCTATTGTCACGGGTGTGAATCCTGGGAAACATGGTATTTATGATTTTTTTAGGACGGATTCTGTATCAAAAAATTTAGTGAGTACAGGTTATCGAAAGGCCCCCGCGGTCTGGAATTATCTGTCTTTTTGTGAAAAAAAATGTATGGTGGTAAACGTACCTGGGACGTATCCTCCTGAAAAGATTCATGGGGTAATGATTTCTGGTTTGTTGACTCCTTCAGAGGAGTCGGAGTATACGTTTCCACCATCAATTAAACAGGATCTTGTTGATGGAAACCTTGGTCGTTTTGATCTTGAACAGGTGGCTGTTGATGATTTACCGAAGAGTCTGTATGCGCGGTATGCACCCGAGAAACTTGTGGACAGGATCAATAGGGCAACCGTGTCTCATGGGACGGTAACGTTGAATCTCCTCCGAAGAGAGGAGTGGGATTTTGCGATGGTGGTGTTTCGTGGTATTGATGATGCTCAGCATTTACTGTGGGATAAAAAATCGTGTATTCTCGCCTGTTATAAAACAGTTGATGAATATCTAAAAAAAATCATGGGTGCGTTCCCTGATGCTTTTGTGGTGATTGTTTCTGATCATGGGTTTCATACTCCGAAGAGATATCTCTATGTGAATAATGTGTTATTTAATACGGGTCATGTGAAGACGTTTTCAGATCCTCGTTATAGTGCTGAGAATCTCACGATGACTATTTTTAATAAATTGAGTGGAGTCCTATTCCGGGTTATTCCTATGGAGAAATTCGCTCGTTCCTCATTTGGACGAAGAATGATTCTTTCAAGTGGTGAAAAAAAGAATATCGATTTTTCTAAGACGAAAGCGGTGTATCATTCGGTGTGTTCACGCGGGGTCCGTATTATTCGAGAGGGTCCACACGGTGTTATTTCTGAGGAGGAGTATGAACGTCTTCGTGAAGAAATCATTCATTTATTATCTACTATCATCGATCCTGAAACGGGGAAAAGGATCGTAAAAAAGGTTTATCGTTTTGAGGAGTTATATGGTGAGAATGCTGTGAATGCTCCGTTGGATCTAATTCTGGATCTTGAAGAGGGATATGGAACTCAGGAGCTTTTACAGGTTCCTAAAGGCACGATTGTTACACTATCGTCAGAGTCAGAGGATCTCCCTGTACTTGCATCACCAGGTTTTTATGATTGGGTTGGTGATCATGCACCGAACGGAATTGTGTTCCTGTATGGGAACGGAGTGAAAAGTCATTCTCATGTTCGGGCATCTGTAGTTGATATTGTTCCTACGGTGCTTGCAGTGATGGGGGTTTCTCTTCCAGCTCGTCTTGATGGCTCGGTGATCCAGGATGCGTTCGTGACTCCGTTACACACTACACTAGGTGCCTGGGATATTCCTTCGAAGAGTCTTCTTTCTGATGCGGAGAAAAAGAAAATACGTGATTTACGGATGTAGTTGTAACTGGTTTATAGTCTGTTTTCTCCTTCATAAACAATCATTACATTTAAATATATATACATCATATAATATTATGAGATTATGCGTACCGCATTTAAAGTAATCTTAACCATACTAGTCATTAGTATTCTCATTATTTCCGCATATGCGGCTATTTTCCTCATAAACATTGAAGATAATATTGCTCCTAGTGAGGCACAGGATCCATCCCCTTCAGCTGGTGCAACCGGGGTGAGTATTACCGCTGATCTCGAATGGGTTAGTGAGGACCCAGATATCAATGATACCGTTCGTTTTGATGTCTTTTTCGGGGCAGCGTCTTCTCCACCCGAAGTCAGTAGTAATCAATCAAGTTTTACGTATGATCCAGGAATTTTGCTCTATGATACTGTGTATTTTTGGCGAGTTATCGCTCGTGATTCACATAATGCGTCGAGTGAGGGACCCATTTGGAATTTCACCACGATTGAACAACCTGCGAATACTCCTCCTCTTACACCTTCAAACCCGAATCCCGGGAACACTGCTACGGGTGTTTCGGTCACCACCGCAGTGAGTTGGACTGGTGGAGATTCTGATTCAGGTGACACGGTGACCTATGATGTTTATTTTGGGACATCTTCCTTTCCTCCAAAGGTGGGTAGTAATAGAACCGGGACATCATATTCCTCAGGGACGTTACAGTACAATACACGATATTATTGGAGAATAATATCCTGGGATAGTCAGGGGGCATCTACTGAGGGTCCGGTGTGGAGTTT
This sequence comes from Methanobacteriota archaeon, assembly GCA_043806635.1. Taxonomy (GTDB): domain Archaea; phylum Thermoplasmatota; class E2; order DHVEG-1; family DHVEG-1; genus JAZDGT01. Next base: position 17,310 of record JAZDGT010000059.1, read on the forward strand.
TACGACGAAAGTAGAAACCGGTGGTGGAACCCCAGATTATACACATACGGTGTTTATTGAAGAGGCTACTGCAGGATGGTGTAATAACTGCCCTGCTGTTGCTGCTATTTTACATGAGTTGTATGGTTCTGATGAGTATCGGTTTTATTATGTGAGTATGGTGTCTGATGAAAACACGAAAGCGAAGCAACGACTTGAGGAAGACTACAACGTCTACGGGTATCCAACGGTATACATTGATGGTGGATATCAGGTGATTGTTGGGAAGAAGGATACCAGTGTGTATGAAGACGGTATTTCAGCTGCGATGTCTCGTGACGTCCCAAATCTCCAGGTAACCGTCAAAGCAGAGCTCAATAATGCAACAAAGAAATTCAAAACAACGGTGACGGTAACAAACGGTGATCAATCGATCTATACTGGTCGACTAAAAGTGTATTTAACTGAGAAGGTCTCGCAATGGTATGATTATAACGGTGTTTCGTATTCCTACGGTTTTCTTGATTATATTATTGATAAAACGATTACTGTTCTTGCAGGGAATAGTATTTCAGAATCCAAGGATTGGGATGTATCGCAATTGGATCCTGAGAACCTCATGATTTTTGCTGTCGTCTTTTCTAATGAGAAGCATCAGGGGTATTCTCAGTCATCTGATCAGAATCCTTTTGATGCGTATTATGCGGATGCGACGAATGCAGCTGAGGTGGTGAAAGGTGGTAACCTTCCTCCGTCTGTGGGGATTGCGTATCCGAAGAAACTGAAGATTAACATTTTCGGGAATGCGAAACGCAACACCCCATTTCAAAGAAATACCGTTATAATGGGTAGGTTAACGATTACAGTGAATGCTTCTGCGTTTGGTGATGCGAGTATTACTCGGGTTGAATTCGCGGTTGATGACAAAGTACAAACCAATGATACGACTGCTCCATATGAATGGACCGTACGGAAATTCGGTTTGGTGAAGCATTTGATACGAAGACATACGATTACGGTTACTGCGTATGATAATAAGGGGAAATCGTCAAGTGCAAGCGTTGATGTGGTTGCGATTTTCTTATAAAACGTTTTGTTTAGCTGTCAACAGTGTGTTGTTTAGTGGTGGGGGATGTATCCCGCCTGGTTTTGTTTATAGATTTCTATCATATTTATGGTGAGTCCATCGATAAGGGTGAGGGGTTGTTCTCCGTAGACGCTGGTGTAGCTTGGTTTGATTATTCCTCCATCGTAACCGAGTGTAATGAATGTGAACATGGGTACCCCTGAGCTGTTGGCTTTATCGTAGATATCTAGGGATTCTCTTGTTTCTTTAGAGATATGGTCGATATTCATGTAGATATAGGTGAAATTTGTGTTTTTCATTGTGATTGTTTTTGTGAAGAACTCTTGTTTACTATAGTTTACATTGAGATAGTCTTGGATGATGGGCATCATGATATCGCATGCACGGCAGACATCTGCACTGTAATGAAGAAATATGGGTCCTGTGGTTAGGTTTTCTAGGACGAAGGATGGATGGGGTTCTCCGTTGGCGGTGGTGAAGGTGAACGCACTATCGGTTTTTGGTTGGAGTTTCAGACAGCTGAGACAGAGAACCGAGACGATACGTGAATGCACTTCGTTATAGACGTCCGTGAAAACGAACATGCCCCCTAATGCTCCTGAGATTAGGAGGATTGTGCAGAGTTGGACGACAAGCATGTTTCTCATATTGTTACACCTTCGAAAATGTGATCAATTTTTTTGGGCATGCAGTAACGCATTTACCACAGAGGATGCATTCTGGATCCCGATGCATAGTCGGGATATCAATCCCCATAGGGCATACGTCGGTGCACACGTTACATTGTTTACATTCAGCCGCATTAACTTTAACGTAGAGGAAACTGATTTTGTTGAACGGTGCGAGGAGAGCACCTACAGGGCAGAAATAGCGGCACCATCCACGTTCAACAACTAAAATTAAAACAAGAAATAGAATAAAAATCACAAGAGCGATTGGGAAGAAATAATTTGGGATGAACTGCCCTGGGTTTAAAATCAGGACAGGGATGGTTCCAGTGAGTACGCCAACAGGGCAGATATCAGTAAAATAAAAACCTATTGCCCAGGAAGTAAAAAAAACCGTGCCGATAAGAAGAACATATTTTGTGTAACGAAGGTAGTGTTCCAGTTTATGATGACCTATCTTCTGTGAAAACGGATGTTTTTTTACTTTGCGAGCTACTCGTGCGGTTCCCCGTTGTAAAAAACCTATTGGGCATGCCCATCCACAGACTGCTCGCCCGGTGAGGGTGCCAATAAACCCGATGAGGAGCAGAGGATACACAAAAAACCTCCAGGTGAAACTTTGTTTGTACACGCTCTGTTCTAACGCGCGAAGGGGACATGCGGAATCAGCAGCAGGGCAAGCATGACAGTAAAAAAAAGGATAACAGAATCCTGTTTTTATCCCGAGAGCACCAAGGTTAGCGGTGAAAAAAAGGAGAACCTGAGAAACGAGTCGTTTTCCTTGTAATTTCATCGATATCGCTTTCTTTTTATGATACTGATTGAGATGGGTATGGCGATGAGGAGAAGAATGCCTTCAAAACCAGGAGTTTTTTGCCCGTTGCCATCTCCATTTTGGTGGTTTCCATTATCCCCATTCGTCCCATTCGAGCCATTATCAGGTTTTTCTGAAAGATTCAGTGTAATGATATCGGATGGATACCAGAGGTCTTGACTTTTAATTTTTACTTGGTATTCGATATATGTGGCGTCATCGTGTTTAAAAACTAGTGAGACTTGATAGAGACCGGTTTCTATAGTATTCATCGACTCATTAAAAGAATCACTAAAACACATACCTTCATTACATTCTCGAAGAATGAACCGGACTTCATCAACGGTGGTCTCGCTAGCGACGCTCGCATTAAACACCACTGTGGATTGCGCCCAAGGGTGCTCGGGGCTAAGTGTGATGGTTTCCAAAGATGGTTGTGCAGCAGCAGAGATTCCTATTGATAATATCAAGGTGCAACAAAAAAATATCACATAGAGTGTTTTCTTTTGGATATCGGCCTTCATCATTTCTCTTTGCCTCCTTGTTTTTTTATTTTTGTAGTAGTTCATCAATTTTTATTTTTAGAGTTGAGTACGGTTCGTAACCTATGTGGGAATAATAAATATTTCCCTCACGGTCAAGAATATACAGTGAAGGGACACCATCTAGTGCATATTCTTTTTCTATGCTCCCTTGAGTATCGTCAACACAAAAAGTCCAATTGAGATTAACCTGAAAATATGTCCTCGCTAAACTGAGATTTTCCTGTAACATCTGTGGTGTTTCTCCATAGGTGATCCAGACGTCAATTGAAATAATTCTTACGTCTTCACGCGAATAATTCTTGTTGATTTGTTCGAGTTGGAAGATTTGCTGCCAACACGGGTTACAGCGCACCGCCATGAGATCAAGAATGATGACGGTACCGTAATAGTCGCTCAAGGTTTTTTCAACACCATCAAGTGTGGTAAATGAAAAATTCAATCCAGGTGTCTTGTTTTTATTCGAGTCAACACAACCTGATAATATGATGAGGGTACTGAGTAGCAGCGCGATACCACTGGTGGTGAAACAAGAAATTACGTTCATTGGATATTCCTTATTTTTTTTCATTTTGGGAAATGCCTTAGTGATAGGTTTCTAATTTTTGTTTGAGCATATCTTTTGGCAATGCGCCGACGAGTCTATCGACAAGTACACCTTTCTTGAATATTAACAAGGTTGGTATGCTCATGATTCGGTGTTTCATTGATGTCTGCGGGTTTTCATCCACGTTGAGTTTACCAAAGGTAATTTTTCCTTGCATTTCATGAGCAAGTTCCTCGATGACTGGTCCAATCATCCTGCATGGTCCGCACCATGGAGCCCAGCAATCAACCACGAGCGTGGGATATTTTTTTATGGTTTCATCAATGGTTGCATCATTTACTTCAACTGGTGCATTCGGCCATTTCTCATCCATTTTTTTCCCTCCGGTTATTTCGTGTAAAAATTGTTCTCGTTTTCTTTTCCGAATTTCTTCGAGTTCATTCATTTTTTGTATCGATGATAATAGACTTTTAGTATAATTATATAGCGTTTGTTTTTAAGGTTATTCTATTAAAAAAATGTTTGGTTCTGATGCTAGTTTGTTGTTTATTTTTTTTTCGTCTTGCAACCATTTTTTTATACGGAGATACCCTATGGTTTTTTTCCCGTCAATCCAGAGGATTGGAGCAGTTTTTTTGAGGTCCTCTAAGACATCATGTGATTTCGCTAGTTCCAATTCTTGTGTATTCCATTGGGTGAGGTCATGGGGGAAGGTGACGATTTTTACGTCATTTCTATCCGTGAGTAGTTCTTTTGTCTGTGTGCATTTCACGCATTCTTTTAAGGAGAATAACACAGCTTCCATTCTCTTCTACCCCCTTCTTAATTCTCTATTGATTATCTGATGAATTTTTTTTTGTAACTATGATATAAGTATCCGAGATTGCGTAGTTTCTTATTAAATTTACTTTTTGTTAGATGAAGAAATAAGTAAGCCTAGGAATAACAAAACACATATCAACTATGTCGTGATTAGTCGTATAAAGAGAAAATGGTTGAGAAGTATAAAGTAGTACGGGATCCTATTCATGGGAATATCAAATTCGATGGTTTGTTTGTTGATTTGTTAGATACGCTTGAGGTTCAGCGTCTTTATAATATTAAACAACTCGGTTTCGCTCATCTCGTTTTCCCGGGGGCACATCATACTCGTTTTGAGCATTCTCTTGGTGCGTATACGTTGGCGTCTCAGTTCACTGAACATCTTCAGATGCAGAAGGATGAGAGTTTCCTTGTTCGATGTGCGGCGTTGTTGCATGATATTGGTCATGGTCCGTTTTCTCATACTCTTGAAGCGATTTTACTGGAAAAGTTTGGCGTTGATCATGTTAAGGTGACAGAACAGTTGATTTTGGGTGAATGTGATATTGTTGAGCCTTGGGAGAAACAGAGTATTCAGGTTCGTCCTGTTTTTGATTTGCTTGCGGAGTATGGGGTGAATCATAAGGAGATTGTGGATATTATCCGGGGGATGACACCGAAAAAACCGTATCTTGGTCAAATAGTGAATAGTGCGATTGATGTTGATCAGTTAGATTATTTGATGCGTGATGCGTATTATACGGGTGTCGCATATGGGATGATTGATGTTGAGCGGTTGTTGGAAACTTCGGTGATTCATGAGTCGAGGTTTGCCGTGAATCGTAAGGGTGTTCATGTGGTGGAGAACATCCTTCTTGCTCGTGGTTTAATGTACTCCTCTGTGTATTTTCATAAAACGGTGCGGATCGCAGAGTTGATGTTATCGAAGGCGATACAAGAGTTGTCTCATGCAGAACCTTTTGAGTTTTTTAGGATGACTGATGCAGAGATTATTAATGAGTTGAAGAAACAGGGGAGGTTTCAGCAGGAGATGGTCACACGGTTAAAGTATCGCCAGTTGTTTAAACAGGCGTATGCTGCGTCATTGTATGAGTTGGATACTGAACAGCTTCGTGTGTTAACTGGTTTAGAGGATGTGAAGAAGCGACGAGAGAAAGAGCAGGAGCTTGAGGATTTTTTTAAGATTCCCGCGGGGCATGTGATTATTGATGTTCCTCGTGCTGAGTTGTTGAAAGCGGAGCCGAGGATTAATAATACGGATATTCGAGTTGTTGATAATGGTAAGGCGATGTCTCTGGATGATTTCACGTCGATTGCTGCAGCAATCCGGTCTCGTGTTACCCCTGATTGGGTGGTGATGATTGTGACGGATGAGCGATATCGAGATGTCGTATCAGAAAAAGTAGGGAACGTACTTTATACGTAAAAGCTGGTATAGATTTCAGCGTTTTTTTAGGTGTTATTAAGGAGAGAATGGGGGAAGATTGAAGGTGGTGAGGAGAGATTGAAAAGAAGTTCTGTTCTCCCCCATTCTGTAAGTTATATAATTGATATGGTATATAAATTTTATTATACAAATTACATCTGTTAAACATAACGTTTTTTTCTATTTTTTTGTTAAAAAACACGGCTTTTTTTTAATATTTTTTCTCTTTTTTCTGAGAAAATGATCGATGTGTCTCTGTTGGCTATCCTATAAATTTTAGCAAATCCGGTATAGTGGGATGAATGGGATAGGGGGCGGAGATGTAATAACAGGCGATCAGATTCGCGAGGTGGAGGCGGTCTTCATCGGTGAATCCGAGGAGTTCACCGAATATGTCTCCTGCATTCCACGCATCACCTGCACCAGTGGTACGTTTGATTCCAGCGGGTGTAAAGGTGGGGACTATAGTGTGTGTATCTGATAAGGTGCAGGCGAAATGTGCGGTGTGGAAATCAAGTCGGGCGTGTACGGTTTTTTTTAAGGTTTTCGCTGCAGTGATCAATGCGTTTTTTGTGGTACTCTGCTGGTGGCCACTATAATATCGTAGTTCGTTTTCGTTTAACCCGAAGATATCAAGATGAGGGCTCTTGAGTACTTTCTCCTGTAATTTAATGATGTCCTTTTTACGAGGCGAGGGATCCCCGGAATCAAAGAAGGTTTTACCACCATGTTTTTTTGTGTATTTGAAGACGTTTTGTGCGAGATCAGTCCCTTGTGTGTTCAGGTTCCAGTTCACCACGCAGACAAGATCAGCTTGTTCGATGCGTCGGAGATCATCATCGTCGAGAAGCTCGTAGGAGAAATCTGAGACTGAACCAGGGTCACCCAGCATTATGTTCACATGTTGTTTCCCGAACTCAAGCGCAGTGGTTAGAGCTAGGGTACCATCGGTTTTTACTCCGGAGAGATCAACATGTGCTTGACCTAAAAAAAACTGGAGGAGGTAATAACCAAGGGCATTCGTTCGACAGATAAGATGTGTACTGATACCAAGTTTTGCTAATGCGAGTGCAGTATTTGCGGCGTTCCCCCCTGAAGAAAGTGTTTGAGGGACGCCAGGGAGGTTTCCCCCGCCTTGTTTATGTATGGTTTGTATCTGTTTTGATACCTGCTCGATGGTGTCGAGGTGAAGGAAATGATCAACGAAAAAATCTGGGAGTAGGACGACATGGTGCTTGGAGAGGGTTGTTTTTTTCAGGTTTTTTAAGATGTAACTTAGGTGATGTTGTGTCTTCTTTTCAAGTTTCTGCATAGCTGAGAAGGGGTATGGAGAATCAAGTATTTAGGATGAACTCTTTTCTTGAGGGGAATTCTTTTTTTTATAGGAGGTTTCCTCCTGGAACATCAATTAGTAACCGACATTAATTTTTGGAAAAATGTATAATAGTAGTAAATCCATATTCTCTTTTGGTGCACTCATGAATTTAGCGAAACGAAAAGAGAGAGAATTGATAATAAAATTAAGGAAGGAAGGTAAAACCTGTGTCGAAGTTGGAAAGATACTTGACGTAAGCAAATCAGCGGTTTCCTATTGGACTCGTCGGTATAATGAAACAGGATGTCTGGAAGATAAACCCCGTCCGGGGAGACCAACACCGTTAACTGAAGAAAAACTCCAACACATGAAAAAGAAAATAACCGGTGCCATGCTGGAGCAGACAGACAGAGCAGGTTTATCGTCAAAGGAAATCCTTATTTTTATCAAGAAGGAAACAGGAAAAACCTATACACCGCGGCACATAGAGCGGTTATTGCATAAGATGGGTTTTTCCCTGATAACTCCTCGCGTTAATCATATCAAAAAGGATGAGAAAGCACAGAAAAAATTTAGAGACGAGTTTAAAAAAAACTCCACCAAGAGTATGTGGACCATACAGTAGTAACTTTTGATGAAGCTGGTTTCAGAATTGTCCCTGTTTACCGAAGGGTGTGGTTCCTTAAAGGAAAGAAACCCACAGGTGTTTTCTTTTGGAGTAACAAAAAAAGTAACATTATAGGAGCACTGATCAACGGAAAGAAACTCTATTATAAATGGCATGAATCATTAAACACTCTTACCTTCAGGAGTTTCCTTAAAGATTTACTCCATCATCTTCCAAAGGGGAAATATGTGTTTATTTTTGATAATGCCTCATATCATAAATCATCAACGATTCTTCGATATCTTAAGAGTTTAGATGAAACCATCAAAATAGAGTTCATTCCACCCTATTCACCAGAGTTAAATCCAACGGAGACCTGTTGGAAAATCATACGACAACAGGTGACAAACTCGACCTATTTTCAAAGCATGGAAAAAATGCAATTGAGCATTGATAGGTTCTTAGCAGGACATGATTTCAATCTCAATCCTTCCAATTATTTATGTCGTTAACTAAATTATAGAAAACTATATATATAAGTTCCACCACATTGTAATGGCAAAAAATAAAAAAAAGGTACTGTAAGAAGAGAAAAGGAACGGACCGTGGATTCATATGAGTATTATTACGTTGGCTGATTTATCAAAAGCAATCGCGAATCGTGTTGGTATCGATTTTGAGGAAGCACGAAGAGACGCAGGGTTTGTTATGGATATCTTCGGTTTTGATGACCGAGTAATCGATAATGTGCTCGACCCTGAAGATCGACAATTGTTCTACATTTTAGAAGAAGAAGGAATGCTTACGACGGAACGTGAAGAGACCACTCTCTATGATGGAAGAGAATGGCGTACTCATTACTGGCGGTTACGGAAAGAAGTCATTATGAAATACGCCCAAGAAGCAAAAGGAATCCGTAACATCCTCCTGGAGAAACAAGCGAAAAATGTGTCTGACGACGATATCTATAACACGATCGATGAAAACATGTGGACGACACGGAAGATGACCGAATAATCCCTTACCCCCTCTTTTTTTTATTCTTTTTAGGGATATCTATAATCTTTTTTCATAAAATTAATAAACTTTAAGAAGTTGTGGTGTCCCTTATACCAGATTAAAACACAGAACAACATATGGGTGAGAAAAAATTATGACAAAAAGAAAATGGATTATCAGTTCTGAATCAGTCACAGAAGGGCATCCTGATAAAATGTGTGATCTTATCTCTGATTCAATTCTTGATGAGGCCTTACGACAAGATAAAAACTCCCGAGTAGCGATTGAAACCGCGACAAAAAACGGTGGCGTCATGGTATTCGGAGAAATGACCACCCAAGCCTACGTCGATATCCCTCACGTGGTTCGAGACACCATCAAAGGAATCGGTTATACCAGGTCCGAATATGGTATTGAATGGGAAACCTGCTCGGTTTGGGTGCAGATTACGGAGCAAAGCCCGGATATCTCCCGAGGAGTAACCGCTGGGAAAACAACCCATAAAGAACAAGGTGCTGGTGACCAAGGAATGATGTACGGGTATGCGTGTAACGAAACCAAAGAATTTATGCCGTTACCAATCTGTCTTGCTCATAAACTCACAAAAAAACTTTCTGATATTCGTAAAAGTGGCGGGATCACCTACTTCAGACCTGATGGCAAATCACAAGTATCCATCGAATACGATACGAAAGGGAAACCTGTTCGGGCTGATACCATTGTCGTTTCCACCCAGCATGACCCTGGGGTATCCAATGAGCGGATACGGCGAGATGTTATTGAGAAAGTGATCACTCCGGTCTGTGATGAATGGCTTGATAAAAACACGGTCTACCATGTGAACCCAACTGGTGCGTTTGTCCGCGGGGGCCCATATGCGGATGCGGGGCTCACGGGAAGAAAGATTATTGTGGATACCTATGGGGGTGTTGGGCGACATGGTGGGGGCGCATTTTCTGGGAAGGATCCGACGAAGGTGGATCGGAGCGCTGCGTACGCAACACGGTATATCGCAAAAAACATTGTTGCTGCAGGGATCGCTGAGAAATGTGAAATCCAGTTTGCGTATGCGATCGGTGTTGCTGAACCGGTTTCTATTAATATTGATTGTTTTGGTACGAACAAGATTACTCTTGATAAAATCGGTGATTTGATTCGCGAGTTTTTCCCGGTGAAACCAGCGGATATTATCGAGGTTCTTGATTTACAGCGACCGATTTTTAAGAAAACAGCGGCGTATGGTCATTTTGGTCGACAGGACCCTGATTTCACTTGGGAGAAAACAGATAAGGCGAAACTGTTGAAAAAAGAAGCTGGCTTGTAAACTTGTAGCAATCCGATCTGTTTTTTTTAGCGTTATTACGGGTATTTATGTAGAGGGGTCGTTACTTTAAAGTAGAGGATAGTCGATGTGAATACTGTGATGATGGTGAGGGGTGAACAGGGGACAAATTATTATAGATTATTATATCCTACTATTTCGTTAGTGTGTATCTTCATAGTGGTATGCTCTGGTTGTTTATCCGTGACGGGTGCGTATGTTCCAGATATCGTGTTAACTGATGGCTGGTATGAGAACACCTCGTTGCGTAATAATGTTGCACAGTTTCTCGGGTTGGAGCATATTTTGAGTGTAACGTATGAAGTCCCTGGCGATTATCCGGGGTCGTTAACAGTGATGACGCTGAAATCGTTAGTCTTACTTGATGAGGATGAACTCAAAGAAAAAACCCAGGAGACGATCGCAGCGACACTTAAGGAGGATATCGAGTTGAATTGGACTGCACGACTGAGTGGCGAGCGGTATCTTCAGAATGGGCATAAATCCTTGTTTTCTGTGTATGATGGTGTGGATACAAGTCTTACCCCTTCGGAGGAGGTAAGTGTGATTGGTGAGGTGTGGAATTGCCCCGTGGCAGGGACTTCGGTGATATGTATAGGGGTAGCATATAGGACGCATACCACTACTTCAGGAGTAAATCGGGATACAGTATCATGGGAAAAAATCGTTACAGACCCGATGGGGTCAATTGATCATTTGGTTGATACTGCGGGGTTAATTGATAATGTGTTGTGTCATTGAGTTGTTTCATTGAGTTCTGCTTTTTGAAGGCTCATGTTTTTTAAGCAAGGGATCTTCTCGTAGGTTTTAATGACCGTGTAGGTTTTTTCTTTATGCAGTGCTGGGGTGGTACAGAGTTCATATTCTGGGCATCCGATATGATGACACGTTCCTCTTTCGATCGTGATGATGTCCCCCACAACTAGGGTATCATTCACGGTGGTAAGGATCGGGAGTTCTTTGACTTCCACGGGTACGACGAGGCCTTCATGGATCATGCATGTGTGTTTATGTTCACGTATTGATATGATTTCGTAGCTTCTCCCTGGTTTCAGGTTGAAGCAGACCGTTTTGAGTTTACACTGCCGGCAGTCGTTGTTAGGCCCGAGGTATTGGAAGGTTCGACCGGTTTCTGCGAGATGCTCCCCGATTAAAGTGATGAGGGTCATTATTAAATCACACCAGTGATTTTCGCAAGTTTTTTAGCTGCATCGATGGTAAGTCCTTGTTCTCCGAGGATGGTGTAGCGATCAGGTCGTATCTCCTGAGCGTGGATGAGTGCTTCGATGATTTTTTTATGAGGTATTCGTAATCCTTTTGCTGTGATGGGCGCCCCTATCGCTTTCAAAGCATCCCGGATAGCCATCCAGTCTCCACCATGGAGATACATCATCATGATAGAGCCGACCCCGCATTGTTCACCATGCATGGCTTTCCCTGGAGCAATCCGGTCGAGCATATGGGAAAACATGTGTTCTGCTCCTGATGCAGGACGTGTGTTCCCCGCGACGCTCATAGCGACCCCTGAGACGATCATACTTTTTACTGCTTGCCAGACTGCTTCCTCAAGTCCTGATCTAATGTCCTCTGCTTTATTCAATACAAGATTGGATGCTGTGGTGGAAAGAGATGCGGCGAAGTTACTGAATTCTTCGTTTTTCAGTCGATAGGCAAGCTCCCAGTCTTTTACTGCGGTGAGATTGGAGATGACATCAGCGCATCCTGATGCGAGCATCCGGTATGGTGCTTTGGAGATAATCGCGGTATCTGCAAGAACCGCGAGTGGTGAAGTAGCAGTTTTTGATATTGATCCTCGTCTATCCTTTAATGAGGCACGGGGTGAGGCGATCCCATCATGGGATGCACAAGTGGGTACACTCACAAAAATCCGTGAGAGTTCAGATGCCGCAAGTTTGGTCACGTCGATTACAGATCCACCACCAACTCCCAGAAGAATATCCGCATCATGACGTCGTGCTGCTCGTATCGCTGATTCAACCTCTCGGATTGTCGGCCAAAACACAGGTATATCCTTTTTAATCAATGGCTCAGCGAGAATCGTCATTTCGACATTGTACCCGGTTCCTGAGAGAAGGTTTGCAATATGGTTTCCTGATATTTTTCTTGTGTTTTTATCAGCGACAATGAGCACGTTCTTCCCAGTAGTGATCCGTTCGCACATCCCTTTTATTTCATCGGTAGTGTTATGTCCAACGATGACTTCTCGAGGAAAGATCATGGATTTTAATTTCGTGAATCGTTCCATAGGAATCCTGTAGGGTATACCGCTGGTTTAATATATTATTTTTTACTTATGGCTGCTCGAGATGGTTATTACGAGTAGAGACTGGTTGAGAATGCATCGTTTTTCTGTTATTTTCGGGTTTTTACTCGGTATTTTTTGTGTTATTCTTATTGGGTGTTTGGTTGCTCCGTCTCTGTTCTATGATGAGTGGATCTGGAAATATTATTGGGGGCCTGTGGTCGCTGATGCTACGGGTCATCCGGTTTCATGGCATGGTGTGCAAGCGAATGAAGGATATACTCTTTTTTCTGAGATAACGTATGGTATCCTGCTTATTGGTGCTCTGTATGGGTTGTATCATCTTCTGAAAAAACTTAAAATCGTCGTGGATTGGTATTTCTGTCTTGCATTACTCCCGTATATCTTGTTTGGTCCGGTAACTCGTGTCTTGGAGGATACCACGTATTTTTCTGAATCGGTTGTGTATTGGTTTATTTCTCCGTTGATTTATCTGCAAACCACGGTGTATGTGTTAGTGTTTTTACTATTAGGATACTTCCTTGAGACTCGTGGGCAGCAGTGGTTGTTAAAACGGTCGGTCATCTTCGCATTTTTATTTTTTATCTTTATTGATTTGTGTTATACCGGTATTTGGATTCTTGGAATCTCGTATGGTGCTCTTCGTATTGATCCTGGTGTTTTTTCTCTTCTTTCATTGGTCGCGTTTCTGCCTATCTTTTATCGTTTTATTCGAAAACAAGTCGTATCTACGAATTCGGTTGTTTTTTCTGGCGGCTTATTGGTGTTGCTGCCTTGTCTGTTCCTTATTGGGAAATGGTTTATCGGGGATCGATGGGGTGTCTCGTACGGGGTTCGCGTTGATGTGTTGTTGTTGATCGGTGGTCTTGTCACACTGATTCTTCTTGGTGTATATCTTATTGCTCGCGTGTTTCAAAAGCATAAAGCGTTTGGTGTATATGGATCGCCTTTGAATCTCGCGATGATTGGGGGTCATATGATTGATGGGTTGACCAGTTATGTGAGCATCTATGATCCGTTGCATATGGGGTTGCCATCGTATCTTGAGAAGCATCCTGCGTCGAATACGTTGATGATGATTTGGCCACCATTGTTCCCCATCGTGAAATTCTTGTTGATTATCCTGGTTATTTATCTTTTTGATGTCTTGTATAAGAAGGATTTGCAGCAGCATTTACGGTTGGTGAATTTGTTGAAGATCGGTATTTTTATTCTTGGTGTGTCCCCAGGATTGCGTGATCTTCTTCGAGTGACTATGGGTGTTTAGAGTACTCTTTTTTTTTAGGAAAACTTCTATAAACACCATTGGTTTTTTCCTATCTTAATGATAAGGCGACATCCTGACTGGTTAAAAGTGAAAATCGGTGGTGGAGAATCGTATGTGAAAATGAAGCAGTTGTTGCGTTCTGCTAAGTTACATACGATTTGCGAGGAGGCGCGGTGTCCTAATATCGCGGAGTGTTTTGGGTGTGGTACCGCTGTTTTTTTGATTCTTGGGAATATATGTACGCGGGGTTGTCAATATTGTAATGTTTGTCATGGGATGCCGTTGTCGGTGAATGTGGATGAGCCGGGTGATGTCGCGGAGAGTGTGAAGCGGTTAGGGTTGCGGTATGTGGTGGTGACGTCGGTGACTCGTGATGATTTGGTGGATGGTGGTGCGGGTGTGTTTGCTGAGACGGTACGAGCGGTGAAGCAGGTGAATCCTGGGTGTCGGGTTGAGGTGTTGATTCCTGATTTTAGGGGGGATAAGGCTGCGGTTGAGACTGTGGTCGCGTCTTGTCCTGATGTGATGAATCATAATATTGAGGTGGTTGAGGAGTTGTTTCCGGTGATTCGACCTGGTGGGGAGTATCGGAGGAGTTTATTGGTGTTGAAAACAATTAATGAGTTTTCTTCGGGTATGATGACGAAGTCTGGTTTCATGGTGGGTTTGGGGGAGACGTGGGAGCAGGTGATGAGGACGATGGCGGATTTACGATCGGTTGAGGTTGATTTTTTGACGATTGGGCAGTATCTGCAACCAACGAAGGAGCATGCAGTGATTCGTAAATATTATACGCCTGAGGAGTTTGATGAGCTGAAACGATGTGCTCTTGATTTGGGTTTTTTGCATGTTGAGTCTGGTCCGTTGGTGCGAAGTTCGTATCATGCGGAGAAAGCTTTTTTAGGGGAATGAGATGTACTGGGTTGGTCTGATTGTTGAGTATTTGGTGGAGTCATGCGGTCGGAGTCAGTGTATAAGGTGCCGAAAGGGAAGCTGTTGAAGATTCGGTTGGAGTATGATGAGCATACGAAGGTTATCCGTGAGATTCGTATTATGGGTGATTTTTTTATGTATCCTGAGGAGGCAGTGGAGTTGTTTGAGCATGCATTACGGGGGATCGTGTTGGAGCGGGAGTGCGTATTAGAGAAAATACGACAGGTGGTACAGGATAATGATATTCAGTTTATTGGTGTGGATGTGGAAGGGTTAACCACGGGTATTGTGATGTGTAGAAAATGAGTGAGCAGTGGCGTTTTCTTCAGACGGGGTATGGGTCTGCGTTTTCGAATATGGCGATTGATCGTGCGATATTGGTTGCGAATAGTGAGGGGAGGGTTCCTCCGACGGTACGGTTTTATGGGTGGCGTCCTTCAGCGATCTCTCTTGGGTATTTTCAGAGTATTTCTGAGGAGGTTGATCTTAAGGCGTGTCAACATCATGGTGTTGATGTTGTGCGTCGGATCACGGGTGGAGGTGCCGTTTTTCATGATTCGGAGTTGACGTATAGTATCGTGGTCCCTGAGTCTCATCCTGAGATTTCTCGGAATATTCTGGAGAGTTATGGGCGTATTTGTGGTGCGTTGATTCGGGGGTTCAAAGAAATCGGTATCATGAGTACGTATGCGCCGATTAATGATATTATTGTGGAGGGGAAGAAGATTTCAGGGAATGCGCAGACTCGGAAGATGAATACGGTGCTGCAGCATGGGACGATCCTCATGGATGTGGATGTGGAGACCATGTTTTCGTTGTTGCAGGTGCCGAATGAGAAGATTAAGGATAAGCTTATCGCGGATGTGAAACAGCGGGTAACGTCCATAAAACATGTTCTTGGTCGTATGCTTAGTTTTGAGGAGGTTGCTGTGGCGATGAAGACGGGTTTTGAGGATGAGTTTGCTGTTGAGCTTGTTGCTGGTGAGTTGAGCAAGGAGGAGCGGGTGTTGGCGAGAAGGTTTGAGGATGAATGTTTTGGTCAGGAGACCTGGAATTTCCTTCGATAAACAGCGGTAGGTATTCGCGTGAAAATTAAGGTGTTGCTGGTGCATGCGTTCGCTGAAACCAAAGCAGGTGGTAACCCAGCAGGTGTTGTGCTTGATGCCCCGGTGTTGACGGATCAGCAGATGATGCAGGTGTCGAAGCAGTTACGGGTGTCTGAGACTGCGTTTGTGTTCCCGAGTACGGTAGCGGATTATCGGATCCGTTTTTTTTCTCCTGTGGTTGAGGTTGATTTGTGTGGTCATGCTACGATTGCGACGTTTTTTTCGATGGCGGTTAAACGAGTGATATCCTCTAGTGGTGTGGTGACGCAGGAGACGAATGTCGGCGTGTTACCGGTGCGTATCGTGTTTCAGGAGGGTGTGGTTGATAAAGTGATGATGACGCAGGGTGCACCAGTACTCAAAGAGGTATCGTGGGATGTTTCTGATGTTGCTGAGGTGTTAGGGGTTTTAGTGGGGGATATTGATGGTTCGTTGCCTCAGCAGGTTGTGTCTACAGGGTTGTTTACCGTACCGGTGTGTGTTCGTTCTTTTGATGTTTTGAAACGGATGAAACCTGATTTCGTGAAGGTGGCGGAGCTGTGTCGTCGATTGCAGGTGGGGAGTGTTCATGTGTTTACGTTTGAGACGGTTGAGGAGGATTCAGTGTATCATGCGCGGAATTTTGCTCCGTTGTATGGGGTGAATGAGGATCCGGTGACGGGTACTGCGAACGGTGCAGTAGTGAGTTATCTGGTTAAGAACGGGATACGACGGGGGAGTAGGTTTTGTTGTGAGCAGGGGGACATCATTAATCGACCGGGTAGGGTGTATGTTGAAATTATGAATGATACGGTGCAGGTTGGTGGGAGAGCACGGATCGTTGAGGAGAGAAGTATTGAGGTATAGTTGATTAGAGGTGAATGTTGGACTAAAACGTTAAATATTGTTTAGGATATCTTTGTTTTTTGATTGTAGGTGTGTGGAGTTCCGAGGTCTTGTGACTAGTGAGTATTTCGAGGAGGGATAATTGGTGCTGAGATGTGCATCTGCTGTTGTTCTGCTTATTGTCTGTGTGCTTATTCTGGCGAGTGTACTCGGGTGTGTTCTTGTGAATGCACAGCAGGGGTTATCCGTGGATGGTCCATCGAATGTTTTTGAGGAGGAAACGGTTTGGTTTACGGTAACGTCTGCAGGGAAACCGGTTCAGGCACGCGTGGTTTTTGAAAGGGATCCCTTGGTGAAGTATTCGAATGCGTCAACTGGTCTCGTGTTTTTTATTATGCCCCATGTTGGTCCTGATGGTGAATGGTTTACGATCACCACGAGTACATTGGATGGGAGTAAGTCTGGGCTGTTGGATATCTTTGTGAAGAATAGTTCAGGGCGACTTACACTTGTTCTGCCGATGGAGCCGGTGGAGGAAGTTGAGGATTTTACGGTTTTTGTGACGGATGGGTTATTGCCGATTTCTGATGCGTCGGTGTGGTTTTTATCATCGGTTTTTTTGACGAATGCAAGCGGTTGTGTTGTTCTGAGTGCGCCTGATGTGTTGGTGACGACCTCGTATGGTGTGGTGGTGAATAAAACCGGGTTTTCTTCTGTTTCGAGTATGTTGACCGTTGAGGAGCATGGGGTGGGGGAACGGCTTATGGAGGTGATCGCTCCGTCGTTTGTGGAACCCGGTCAGCAGGATATATTGGTGCGGGTGATTACTGCAGGTGGTGGTCTTGCTGATGTTGAAGTGACGCTTTGGTATGAGGGCCAAAACTATCTGCAGAATGTGACCGATAGTGCTGGGGAAACACGGTTGACTTCTCCGCAGGTTAACCAGGATACAGAGTTTTCTCTTGCGGTGAGTAAAGAAGGGTATAGGACGTTTGATGACGATATGATCCCGGTTCATTTAGTTACTAGGGATGCAGTGAAGAGTTTGCGGATACAGCCTGATTCCTCTGAGGTTGCTGAGGGGTCTCTGCTGTTGTTGACGGTGACGGATACGACTGGTTCGGCGGTGGAGGGGGTAAGCATCTGGAAGGGTGATCAGGAGGTTGATGAGAAAACAGATGCGGAAGGGATTCTCACGATTACTGTACCGTATGTGTTCATGGATAGGGAGTATTATTTGTATGCGACGAAATCGGGGTATGCTTTCGGAGAGAAAATAATTACGATACGGGATTTGGAGACGGTTGAGAAATCGTTGAGGGTAACAGTGAATGCGACTGTGAATGAGTCGACGGTGTTCACGGTGTGGGTAACTGATGTGTCGGGTGTTCCTGTTTCTGATGCGGTTGTTGGTTTTTATTTGATGCAGAAGGTTTCTGGGGTGAATGGGACGGTGTGGTTCACTGCACCATTGGTTGTGAATGATACCTTTTTTTCTCTTGATGTGACAAAAGCGGGGTTTGTGCCTGCAACCGCGTACATTGCTGTGGTTGATCGCGGTGTGGTGAATGAGTCGTTGGTGCTTCGTATTTATGTGACACCGCGGGTGGCTGAGGATGAAGAGTTCGTGGTAACGATTCGTGATACGAACGAGTATCCTGTGGCAAACGCGCGGGTATCGTTTTCTGGAGTGACTCGGGTGACTGATTATCGTGGTGTGGTGACGTTTACTACGCCGGGGGTGAGTTGGGATTCTTCAGTGGATGTATTGGTGACGAAGACAGGTTTTCTGTCTGCGTCGACAACTGTTCTGGTGGTTGATACTGCAGGGTTCCCGTATTGGTTTCTTGTGATCGCAGTGAGTGTTATCCTTATTATCGGTTTGGTTGCGTATATCTGGTATCGACAGTATCTCGTGTAAAAAAAATTTTGTTTTCGTTTTTAGGTGGTTTAGATTTCGTAGAGGTTGAGGTGTTGTGCGAGGTTTTTAACTGTGGTGTATTCTTCTTTGGTGACTGGAATGTTGATGTCGTCGTAGTCCAACGCGTGGTATTCAGGTCGATATTGGGGCATGATGTTGACGAGTGCGTTTGGGGTGTTGTTATGGATCCAATGGAGAATAGGAGTAGAGCAGCAGGTGGTGTGGTGGGGCATGACGAGATGGCGGATGATTATCTCTGCTTGTTGGTAGGCGAGCTGGTGGTTGCGTTGGATGATTTGGGTGTAGTTGTTGACGTGGGAGAGTCGCTTTGCGCAGGTGTCGTTGCCGTATTTGTAGTCGGTGAGGTAGACGTCGATGACTCCGTTGAGGAGGCTCATAGTTTCGGTGCTGCAGTACATGTTGGAGTTCCAGACTTGGGGGAGGTTGGTGGTGCAGTGTTTGAGGACGGTGAGGATGTAGGGGAGGTTGGAGGTGGGGTCTCCACCGACCCAGTTCACGTTTTTTGCTCCTTGGTGATGTCGTTTCTGGATCATCTCGGCTAGTATGCTTGGTTTGATGAGGTGGCCGGTGTGGTGTTGGCTGATATCCCAGTTTTGGCAGAAGACGCAGTGGAAGGTGCAGCCTGAGAAGAAGATGGTGTATGAGGGGACGAGGGGTGGTTCTTCGCCGAGGTGGAGGAACTCTGAGGCGACTTGTGCGTGTTGGACGCCGCAGTCCCCTGTTTGTGTTCTGCGGTCTATGGTGCATCGTCGTTCGCAGAGGTAGCAGTTCTGGTAGATTCGGTTGGCGAGCTCGATTTTGAGATCAAGCAAGGATTGCGATGGGATAGTGTTCTTGATGGTAGGGTTCTTCAGGGTGTTTGTATGGATTTTCCAGAGATCCTCGGTTCTTGCTTTCGGGTTGAACACAGTCGGGGTATGTTTGCAGTCGAGGTAGCGTGCAGTGCGTTCGTTTTCAAGGATACCGTAATACTGAGGGAGCAGCAATCGAGCTTGTGTCATATTTGGGTTGATATGGGTTTTGCTGATAAAAACTCTGTTGCCCCCTAGAGTTGTTCTCCTCCGGTTGAATGGGTTGGGTTAGACGAGGAAGACGAAGAATCCAAGGTAGACGAACCCTATTTTTTCGAGTTTTTGCGATCCTACAGTTAGTGTCACAGTTATTGGTCGATAGATACCGAACGGAAAACTGTTCACGATGACGTTACGTTGTTTTGGGACGGTGAATGTTAACGTGGTGTTACCATAGTCGTTGGTGATGACCAGTTTTCCATGCAGGGTGTTGTTTTGATTGTTGATGACGATACCGTGTACACCGACTCCACCTAAAAGCAATAAATCAACCTCGCCTTGATCAGGTGGCGTAGCTGCTGTGGGTAGTATTACTGCGGTGCTGAGAAGAAGAAGGAAGATACTTATTATTACGATTTTTCTCATACAGACTCCCCTAGGGAAAACCAATGGTTGTTCAGGTATTTACGGTTTTCGGCCTACCTCTGTTCAACTTGGTTCAGTGTACACTGCTGTATGTTTTGTATCGGATGCGGGTTGGTGAGATTATATCGAAGCGGGAGACTGAGATACAGGTCATCTTCTTGGTAAATGATACCGTTTTTTTCGAACGAATGGAGGATTGCTGCGAGTTGATAATCTGGGATGTCCGGATGTTGTTCTTGCAGATCTGAGAAGGAGATCACATCAATGCAGGTGAGGAAGACTACTCGTTCAGTTGGATCGAGGATATAAATGTGGATGTTTTCAGGGTCTCTTTTATCATAGATTTTCAGGAAGGTTGTTCCGTCAACAAAGTAGAAGATGTGTTCGTCGATGGGGGACTTAGTTCGTAACGCGTTGGTTTCGAGTTTTTCTCGGAGTTTTCGCCAGTCGTCGATGAGGCGGTTCCAGTCGAGTTTTGGGGTGGGTTCTCGTTGTTCGTAGCTGAAGACGAAGTTGAGTTGTTTTTCGAGGATTTCTGGTGGGTACATGAGGTGGTCGATGGGTGCTGTGGTGAGGTGGTTGATGTTGAACTGGTCCGGGTGTTGTTGTATAGGGCTGCCGTAGAGTACTCTGAGGTGGCAGAGTTGTGGGGGGTCGAGGTAGGATTGGATGAGGGCGACGGTTTTAAGTGTTTCCCCGTAGTCTATAGCATCCTCGTTCGGGTAGTTCACGAGGAGGTTGTATTGGTTGGTGATATGGTTTTCTTTGCAGAATTTTAGGGTAGCAATGTTTTGTATGACGCGGGTGCCTTTGTTCATTTTTTTGAGGTAATGGGGGCTGAAGGATTCGACACCGGTTTGTATGGTGGTGAATCCTGCGTCTTTTAACAGTGTGTAATCGTCTTTTTGGAGTTGGTCCGCGCGGGTTTCCGCGGCGAACGAGTAATCATTGCCCAAGGTTTTGAGTTTTTCACAGAGTTCTCGGTACGCGGTTTTCGGGATGGTGTTCCCGATGATTTGGAAGTTCAGGATTTTGTATCGGTTGCTTAACCAGATGATTTCTTCGATTATACGATTAACATGTTTTTCTCGGTAGTGATGATGTTGTTTGTTGAGGTTGCAGAAACTGCATTTGTTCCACCAGCAGCCACGGGTGACTTCTACGGGTAATCTCCCATAGTATTGGAAGAATTGTTGGATCTCTGGTGTGGATTCGGCTAGCTCTTTGAAGAATGGGTCGTAGGAGGGTATAGGGAGGCTGTTAATGTTGACGACTTCTTCAGTTTGGTTCCAGATGATTTCGTCTTCTTTTCGGTACATGAGTCGTGGTATGGTTTCGTAGTCTTCGGTGTTTTGTGCGAGTCGGTAGAGAGAATCTTCACCGTCGCCGGAGACGATATAATCAATGTAGGGGAACGCTCGGAGGGTGTTGATTCCTAGTTCATCGATGGTTCGGCTACCACCGAGGATGATCTGTTTTTCTGGCCATTGTTCTTTGATTTTTTTTGCGATCGCAAGCGAGGGGAGGAATTGGCCGTAGTTTAGGGTGAACCCAATGAGATCATAACTCTTCCAGTCGACATGATCAAGGGTCCATTGATAAAAAACATCAGTGAGTTCTACATATTTCTGAAAAGGGAATCGTTGCTGTTCTTCAGGGGTGTTCACGATATGGTTGTCATAGTATTCATGGAATTTCTCCTGGTTTTGTGTCCAATGATCGGGGAAGACATATTTAGAAAAAATCATTTGTGCGGTATAGGAATCGTTCGGTTGATAGATCAGCATGTTGTAGTTGTGTAAACCGTAGATTTCAGCGGCTTTGAGATAGAGATGTTTTGTTTGAATGGGAATATTTCGTTCGGTGCAATATCCTTCTAAAACAGGGAGTTGAATAGACGGGATAGCAACACCAGCAAACGGCATTGCCACTAGTAATACTCGCTTTGGTTCTTGATGCATCTCCAACCAAGTATAATCAATCGAAAAAACGCTTATATAATTAACTCAGGAATGGTTCTCATTCGATTCCCTTTTTTCAATTCCTGCTTTATTTTTGATCTGTTTAATATTGTGTTTGGGAATAAATCCGTAGTAGACAATCTCGTAACCTGAGGGATTTTCTTTGGTTGTCGATGTGTTAATGATACGGCCTGTGATTACTCCTGTTTTTGACAGTTTTATGATGTCATAGTGTTCTGTGGTCCCATCCTGGTAGATGATTGTGATGTCCTCTAATATTTTTTTCATAAGAATCGATCTTCTTTTAGGTGTTTACACTGGTTTATATTGTTGAAAAACACTTAAAACCCTATTTTCATAGTTTATGGCAAAGTACTAAAATACGGATTCATTTTTTGATTTTGTAGTAAAGATGGTTAAAATCGATTTGAAAGATCGGAAAATTCTGTATTATCTTGATCTTGATGCTCGACAGTCTTTTAGTCAACTTGGTAAAAAAGTTGGACTAAGAAAAGACGTCGTTTCATATCGGATAAAAAAAATGCAGGATGAGGGTGTTATTACAAATTTTTGGACTCAGATTGATTCGTATAAACTTGGTTATAACGTGTTTCGCTATTATATTGTTCTCCAAAATACGAATCAAAAAATTAAGAACGAGATTATTCAGCATCTTGTGAATTATAAAAATACTTGGGTTGTCGGAACTATAAAGGGTGTCTATGATTTAGTCGCAGTAATTTGGATTAAAAGTATTCCTGATTTTTATAAATTTTGGGATGAAATAAATGATAAATATGGGGATTATTTTGCAGAAAAGATTTTCTCGGTTTATCTTCAAGCATACTGCTATCCATTAACGTATCTTATCCATGATAATTACGAAAAATCAGATAGAGATACATATGAACGTCTAACTGGTGGAGGTCAACCTGTTGATGTTGATGAGCTTGATTATCGTTTATTGAATGAACTTGCGGAAAATGCACGGATCTCATTGTTGGATCTTGCACAGAAATTGGGTTGTTCTTCTCAAACAGTTGATTATCGTATTAAAAATCTGAAGAAAAACGATGTAATCCAGGCATTTCGTGTCAACGTGGATAACTCAAAACTGGGATTTGAACATTTTAAGGTTGATATATATTTAAAAGAACCTTCTCAACGTAAACATTTGTTTGATTATTTAAAAAATAATCCTTTTGTGACATTTATTAATACATCTGCGGGATATGCTGATATCGAGGTCGAGTTGGTGATTCAAAATTCTGATGAAATGATTAGACTTATGGATGAAATATCAGTAAAATTTCCGAGTGCTATAAAAAAATATACCTACTTTAGCACTCTTAAAGATTATAAGTTACGATGTTTACCTGAGTCCCCTAAATCATAATTAGTTATATTTTTTCCTTTATCTTAGAGGTATTGAATATATTTTCATACACAACAGTAATATAGAGAGATGATTTTTCTGTTTGTTGTTTATATGGTTAAAATAGATTTAAAGGATCGAAAAATTCTCTACGAACTTGATTTGAATTGTCGACAATCGAACGCGCAAATCGGGAAGAAAGTTGGATTATCCAAGGATGTGGTGGCGTATCGGATTAAAAAGATGGACGACGAAGGAATAATCACCTGCTACTGGACAGCTATTAATACATATAAACTAGGATACTACGTATTCAGAATATATATAAAATTCATCGATGTAACAGCAAAAATAAAAACAGAAATTATTCAATATTTTGTAAAAAATGAGGATGCCTGGGCTGTACTGACATATAAAGGACCTGTCGATCTTGATATTGTTCTTTGGGTAAAAGACATATATTCTTTTAATCACTATTGGATTAACACACTACAATTATATGGTAAATATTTTGCTGACAGTACCATTTCAATATTAACACAAGTAATAGCATGTAAAAAAACATATTTACTTGATGAGAAAGAAACCGCATCTGAAAGAGAATTTTATACGACGAGCTGTAAAGGAGATACTATCCAAATAGACGCACTTGATTACAAAATCCTTAATGAACTTGCGTTAAATGCAAGAATTCCACTCCTTAACTTAGCAAAAAAAACTCACAGTACCTCTCAGACGATTAATTATCGAATAAAACACTTGATGCAAAAGGAGATCATCCATGCATTCCGTATTCGTATTAACCCGTCAAAATTTGGATTGCAAGGATGCGCCATAGATTTGTATTTAAAAGACCAATTATTGAGGAAACAAATATTAGATTACATCAAGCAAAAACCAAATATTTATGATATCATGGTTATGAATATCGGATGGTCGGATATAAGTTTTGAAATATACATTAGCAATATTAATGAACTATCGAAATTAATGGATGAGATCGAATCTAAATTTCCAGAAGCGATACGAAAGTACGAATACTGGATGGATGAAGCTGTCCATAAAGAGCGTTGGCTGCCAAAAACAGATTTTTAATTAATTTTATTATTGTTTTTTGGGGGTATAGGTAATTTTTTAACAAGATAAGTATTATGTATTAATAATATGGTTAAAATTGATTTAAAAGACAGAAAAATCCTATACGAATTAGATATAGATGCACGACAATCTCTTACACAGATTGGTAAAAAAGTTGGATTAAAAAAAGATGTTGTCTCATACAGAATTAAAAAAATGGAAGAAGAAGGGGTTATTGAAAATTATTGGACAGCTATTAATACATTTAAACTTGGATACGATGTTTTTAGAATTTATATAAACTTTCGGTACATAACCTCTTCTTTAAAGGAGGAAATTATTAAATATTTTGTTGACTATAAAAATTCATGGGTTGTCGTTTCCATGAAGACTGAAATTGATTTAGATGTAGTTATATGGGTTAAGGATATTTTTGAGTTCTATCAGTTCTGGGAAAAAACTCTTGATTTGTATCAAGATTATTTTGAAAAATATGCTCTTTCAATTTATATCTATGCTGCATGTTATCGAAAATCGTTTTTATTACCCGATGAAGGGGACAGACACAGTAGAGAAATGTATGAAGTGGCCTGTGGCGGAAAACCAGTTGATATAGATAAAACCGATTATCAACTTTTAAATGAAATTGCTGAAAATGCACGTTTACCTCTTGTTGATATAGGTAAAAAAATAGGAATATCTGCCCAAAGCGTAAATTATAGATTGAAGAATTTAGTGAAATCTGGAGTAATTAATGCTTTTCGAGTAAATATTAATCTTTCAAAATTGGATCTTCACCATTATAGGGCCGATATTTTTCTTAAGGATCATAAATTGAAAAAACCGATTCTAAATTATTTGAAAGAAAAACCATATCTTGAGTTTATGAATTTGTCCATTGGCTGGGCTGATTTAGAACCTGAATTTATTGTAAAAGATATGGATGAACTCCTTAAAATTTTAGATGAAATTAACACAAAATTCTCTGGGACAATAAAAAAGCAATCCTTTTTTGTAACAGAAAAATTTTATAAATTGAGATGCCTCCCACAATTATAGAATTAAAAAATCTTTCTTTAGCTGTATCTATTTTTTTTGTATAAAAATCCCCCATGAACTTTTAATCCCCTCTAAGTCTGTGTATTATCTAATAGTTTGTTATACTATAAGATATGATGGAGTATGACCTAGATTGGATGGGGTGTGCCCTAATACTTGAGTTAGCACAATAATGTTTCCTGGGATTTCAATTGTCACCATCTTTTTTCTCACCATCCATCTTGTCATTTATTGACATGATATACTCTATCTGTCATCCTTTATATACCTACCGTGACAGAATGTCAAAACAGACAAAACACCAACAGGAGAAAACCCTAAAAAAAACTAACACAAGCGTTTATTCGTATCGCACCGCTTCAATCGGGCTCATCCGCGCAGCCTTCCACGCCGGATACAGACTCGAAAGAACACCAACAATCAATGACACCGCCACCGCAAGCACCACCGACGTCACCGTAATCACCGCAGTAAGCTGAGTCGACCCACCCATACTCATAAAACTACTCAAGATAAGCGTCAACGCCTGCGACCCAAACACCCCAAGAATAATACCAAACACCCCCCCGATACTACTCACCAACATCCCCTCCAGAATAAATATACTCATCACATCCCGATTCGTCGCACCAATCGCCTTCATAATACCGATCTCCCGCGTCCGCTCCATCACCGACGTCAACATCGTATTCATAATCCCGATCGAAGCAACAACCAAAGCAATAGACGCAATCGCGACCAAAACCATCTGCAGAATCCCGATAATCGACTGCACCGTCTCCAGAATAGACGTCATCGTCGTCGCCGAAGCAAAATCCTTCTTCCCATGATTCTCATTCACCGCATTCTGAACAGAAACCGCGATCGACTCAACATCATTCACATTATTCACCCGTAAATACACGAGACTGATGTTACTCTGACCCGTGAGCTTCTTAAAATCACGAGAACTCATCAGAACAGTAGTATCTGAGGAGATCCCCCCCATCCCCTGCTTCGCAAAAATACCGGTCACAAAAAACTTTTGCCCCTGAATCATCACCCGCCCACCAACACTGATATCCGCATCAAACGTGTCATGTGCGGTCCCATACCCGATCATAATCTGATTCTGTTCACCCTCATTTAAAAACACCCCAGCCTCCAACGCCTGACTCGCATACTGCAGCCTCATCACTTCAATATCCATACCCGTCAACGACAGAATCGTCGTCTCCCCGTTATACTCCGCAAGAGCACTACCCGACAACTGGGTACTAATATCCCGCACCCCCTGGATACGCTCGATATCCGCTAAATCCCGATCCGTGAAATACTCACCCGA
Organism: Methanobacteriota archaeon; assembly: GCA_043806635.1. Taxonomy (GTDB): domain Archaea; phylum Thermoplasmatota; class E2; order DHVEG-1; family DHVEG-1; genus JAZDGT01. Next base: position 44,047 of record JAZDGT010000059.1, read on the forward strand.
AGAACCACCCCCGCCCCCAAACGCAGAAATAAATCCGCCTCCCGTCGTCACAATGATCACATCAGATAACGAAGACAACTCCCCAGTCACCGCCTGCTGCATCCCCTCACCAAGCGCCATCAACGAGATAATCGCCATAATCCCAATCGCGATACCCAACAACGTCAGAATAGACCGAGATAAACGCGCACGAATGTTCTTCACCGCTAATCTCAGATGATCGCTAAGCATTCCCCTCACGCACTACGCCATCACGAATCAACAACACCCGACGCGCCCGCTTCGCAATAACCGGATCATGCGTCACCACAATAATCGTCTCCCCCTTCGCATTAATATCCTCAAGGATACCCATGATATTCCCCCCCGACACCGTATCAATGTTACCCGTCGGTTCATCCGCGAGAATAATAGATGGGTTATTCGCGAGCGCACGCGCAATCGCTACCCGCTGCTGCTCCCCACCAGAAAGCTCAGACGGTTTATGGCCCGCACGATTCCCCAAATCCACCAACGCTAGCAGCTTCGATGCTCGCTCTAACCGATCCTTTGTCTTCACCCCCGCAAACCCCATAGACAACGCCACATTCTCCAACGCACTCAACGTCGGAATCAAATTATATTTCTGAAAAACAAAACCGATCTTCTCCCACCGGATCTTCGCTAGCTGATTCTCATTCAACTGTGACACATCCACCGAGTCAATAAACAATTTCCCCGTCGTCGGCTTATCCAAACACCCAAAAAGATTCATCAGCGTACTCTTCCCCGAACCAGAAGGCCCCATGATCGCGATATATTCGCCCCGCTCAATACTCAGACTTGTTTCTTTTAACGCCTCGACCCGCAAATGGCCTCGCCCATACGTTTTACTGAGATCTTTAATGACAATGACATCCTTCGTCATGTGTCCTTCCGCCGTTTCCTCAACTTCCGAATAAGTAAGACGATAACGACGATAACGACAACAATGACGATAATTGATCCCACACAAATAAAGGCGATAGAACCGGTGTCGGGGATATTCTCCATACCTGTTGATCCTTGAGTGCCACCGCTTGACGTCTGGTAACTCGTTCCCGGACCAGACACCACAGAAAACGATTTACTCACCATCGGTGTCTGATAAAAATCATCCGCTTGTTTAAACGTCACAATAAACCCAATCGTATGGCTACCAAAATCCACGGTATCCGTGTAGATATCAAAGCTCGCAGAAAACACGTCATCAGGATCCATGGCACCAATAAAATACTGTGAAGGCACCACAGTTGCGTTACTCACGGGGGTCACAATCACTCCAGTGATCCTCTCGGTTTTCGCATTATACACCTCAACACTGATCTTCGCAGACCCGCCTTTCTGAATACTCAACGGGAAACTCGTGATGATCGGCGCGACATCCAAAGTCTCAATTACTTCCATTGGTCGCACTAATGTTTTCGTATGCTCGTTATCACCGTTCATGAACCGTACATCAAAAGAAAGATTCGCGCTCCCAAGCGCATTAGGTCGTACCGCAAATGATACCTCTTCAGAGGCACCCGCGGCTAAAGAACCGATGTACACAGACTCTGGCACCACCTCAAAACCCATATCTTCTGAAGGAGAAATCTGGACACCCTCAACTGCAGCATCTCTCTTGTTCACCGTAGTAAACGTGATCTCTGTTGATCCCCCTAAGGAAATCTTCGAAGGAACCGAGGTAGCCAGCAACTCAACAGATGCATTACTCACTTTCACGGGGATGGGGAACTGCACATCTTCATAGGATGCAACGTCAATACGCGCGGTAAGAAAATACAACCCCGCAGTCATGTTCTGATCAACAAGGAGTTTAAAACTCACATCCACACTCGCCCCCGAGGCAAGATACCCGAGGTCTTCATAGTTCGCTGTCGCACGGATATGTCTCCCACCAGATTGTGCAGGAACGATCCAGATGTTATCAATACTTGCTCCAAGTGTTTGAATCAGGGTTGTACTCGATGAGCCATCAACCGAGACCGTGGTCCGGGTCCCTGTCGTTTCCGCGTTTCTCACCGTCAAAGTCAACATCGCGGTATCACCCGGCATAAGGACCTCAGGGGACAGAGCATATGAGGTAATCATCACCGCGGGATTCGCAGACCCGATTGGTATTGTGAGTCCACCGAGTAACAGCACAAGTATGCCTAAGTAGCAGATTATTCTTCGATAAATCATTGTTATCTCTCCTGCATCACCATGATATTGGTTCTGGTGAAGCGAATCCGGTATCGCAGCATTAAGATAATAAGGTTTTCCTACACATAGAATGTGTACGTTAAACGGTGGTTCCAATATTCCTATTTTTTTCCTAGATCACGAATGCCTTATCCGTCATTGTTAAGTTGGTCAAGATTAATCGTCATACCATCCCGTGCTGCGAGTACATGAACACCGGTCTTCTGCGACAACATCTCAGCCACCTCCCATGGTTTCTCCTTCAGCACCGTCATCCCGAAATGCGTGATCACCCCTAACTGAGGCTGATTTTTAGAAAAGATTTTTTCTGCATCATCTACGCAGAGATGCTCTAATCCAGGTTTCTCCTCAAAACGAACCACATTAATAACAAGAACATCACCATGGTAATGCGTTTCTAGCCCAGGAAAATATTGTGTATCAGTGATCAATGAAATACTCTGATGTTTCCCCTGAATGTTTAACCCGTAGGTTTCCACTCCATGTTGATGACGGATTGGGGTTGAAAAGTTGATGGTTCCCAGATGATAGGTTTTGTTCTCTTGAAGAACCTCCAGACGTTCAACAAACCCGCGGAGATACTGAAGAACCACGGGGTCATCCTCATACGCATCACGGGGAGCAAACACTACGCCCTTCCGCTGGGTTCCTCCATTTGTCATCGCTTCAATAATGATGTTCACATCATTGGAATGATCTAGGTGGCGATGCGTCAGAATAATCCCATCAAGGTCTTTTGGGTCCAGTTTCGGCCTACTTGAAAGCATGCGAAGAAGCGACCCCGGACCAGGATCAATGAGCACCTGTGTCCCATCAAGGGATATCCATAATCCACCGGATGCTCGAAGTTGTTTCATCACCACGAATCGTGCTCCTGCCGTGCCCAGGAATTTAATCGAATTCATTACTGGTCTCACTTCCACATAATAATCTTTAAGATCAGAGTAAAATATTTACAGGGCATAGATGATGTTTCTATATGAACCTTTTTGACTACACCTACGGCCTCGTACGGCAAATCCCTGACGGAAAAATTTCTTCATATGGCGCAGTTGCCTCCGCATTGGGTGATATCCGGGCGTCACGCTCGGTTGGTTGGATGATGAATCAGAACCCTGATGCGGATACGATGCCGTGTTACAAACTGGTTCACTCTGATGGTCGACTGGGGGGGTTCGGACTAGGAATACCTGATAAGATCAGGAGATTACAGCGAGATAACATACTAGTGAAGGATGGGAGAATCGTTGATTTCGAGCGTGTGTTTTTTAATGATTTTCAGACCACTTATCCGTTACAGATTCTGCAAAAAGAACAACAAACGCTTCAGAAGAAAATTATGGTAACTGATGATTTTGATGAGATTGTTACGGTGGCTGGTGTTGATGTCGCGTATTCTCCGAACGCGTTTGATGATGCGTGTGCCGCGTACGTGCTTATGGAGTATCCTCAGGGTAAGATTCTGGAGGAGACGACGGTGTTATCGAAAACGTTTTTTCCGTATGTTCCAACGTATTTATCGTATCGAGAGTTCCCTATTATTGAGAAATTGATGAATACCGTGAAACACCAGCTGTCTGTTGTGTTGTTTGATGGGAATGGTGTGCTTCATCCGCGGGGATGCGGGTTGGCGTCTCATGCGGGGGTGGTGCTTGATCTCCCCAGTATTGGTGTCGCGAAAACACCATATAAAAATCTTGTACGACCTGAGAATCTTCTTTTTCTTTCGAAAACCTCGAAGAAACCGGTGTATGTTTCTCCGGGGCATCGCGTCTCGCTGAGGACAAGTAAATTGATTGTTCAAAAGGTGAGCGTTGGGAGATACCCTGAGCCGGTACGTCGTGCACATCTTCTTGCGAAATCCCGTTTACGTGAGATCAGGTAACTCTTTGCTTGATACTAATGGGATGTCGAGGTCCTTGCACCAGTGTTTGTATTCGGTGATCTGGGATTTTTTTAATGCTTTTTTATGAAGGTAAATCCCTTGTACATTCGGGGTCGCGTCCATGGTTTTTTGTATCATTTCTGGGGTGATGTTCCCTCCTTCGATATGATATGAGGGGATCATGTGACCAAAAGCAATGTTTTTTTGAAAGGTGAGTTCGGTGAATCGTGGGGCGTAGTGGCCTCCGCCGATGCCGACGAGTACGGGGATGTTTTTGGGGAGGTCCTTCTCGTGGCGGTAGGTGGTGAGGAGTTCGAGGAGGGACTGGGCGATGACGTGGGCTGGTTCTTGTTTTTTCCATTCGGTTTCGGTGCTTCCTACTTCAGTGTAGAAGGTGGGTGTTTCTAGTGATGGTCCATGGTGGGTGACTTCGTAGCAGACGTGATGAGTGAGTGTGGTGTTTTGGAGGTTTTTTTTAATGAGTCTGAGCAGGTGGGTCATGAGTCGTGGTGCGGTGGGGACTAGGGTGTGTGGTCTGCCGCCGAATTCTGCGAGTCCATAGTTTCCGATGGGGTGGACGGTGAGGGATGGTTCACCGAGTTGGCTTCGATGTCGTGAGATGAAGATGAGTTGTGTTGGGGTGATGTGGAGGGTTTGTGTGATCTCTTGGTCAAGGTGTTCGTGGTGGATGGTGCTATCGGTGATTGTTATGAGGTAGATGTCTTGATCTGTTGTGTGTCGGTAGACTGGGTTGTTTTGGAACTCATTGATGGTTTGCCATGGTGTTTGTTGGAGTAGTGATTCTTTGATAGTGGTGCTTGCTGTGTCTTCAAGCGATGACACAATGATAACAGTCATAGTCTTCTCCTCAGTCAATGGTGAAAAAGGGTATGCCTCTAAAAAGGTTGTGTAGTTTGATGATGTGGAGGTTATTTTCTGATGAGTTTTTTGGCGCGGTCGAGGTGGACGACGAAGCGGATTCTCTCGGCAACGGTGCAGACTTGTGCAATATATCGGAGTTCGATGGCTTCTTCTTGGCTGGAGAGTAATCCGATGACTTTCATAGCTCTACGGTGGTGATGTTGGTGTTCTAGTTATAAAGGATTTATGGTACAACCAGTACCCAATTTATATTCTCATAAAAAAATATTTATATTTTTGTGCTTTACTTATAGTGCATCCACAAGAAAAAACACAACGTCTATGAGACTCTTATCCTTATTCTTTGACGGGTGGATACGACTCCTCCACAGGCGCAGACGAGGGAGCCTCCTTCAGCGTTTTCTCATACTCTTTATGGGTAAAAAAACTTAGATAACTCGCCGCAATCCGATTCAAATAATACCCGATCACCTCAATCTCCCGCGCGGAAAAACCCTCTTCTGATAACTCACAGTTCACCTGATGCGCCTTCATCCGAATCTCTTCTAACGAGTGCTCATTCCCCATACTAGTTACCTCATTGTATCACTTATATCAAAATACCTTAAAAGACTATGTGTTACAATGAGCAATATTTTCATATGTCGTACAAACAAAATTATATCATCGCATATTTCCGGCCAACAAGAAAAGCAATAAGGATAACCACCGGGAATACGAATAACGAGGTGAACGCCGCAGGGCCGATACTCGGAGGATTCAACATCCCGGTCGTGATGATGAGAAACAGCGACGGCACTCCTGCGCCGCAGATCGTCGCTAAATCATAACTCCACCCCAACGTCCCAATCACTTTCCCTTTCTCCTCAGACGCGAAACGTTCACTGATTTGTGAATAAATCCAAATATCAATAAACCCTCCCGCTATCCCGATGAAGATACCAACAAGGTAGTACAAAACAAGGATATTCTGATACGCAGCGAACACCAGAGTACCCGCACCCAGGACATGGAACAAAATACAGAGAGGAACCCAGAACCTCCGTGAGCTTTTATTTGAGATTCGCCCGACAAAAAACATGCTTAACGCGAAGAAACACACCTCAGTCACAACAATAAAAGATACCTGACTCCGAGGGAGTTGAAGAACCGTCAGCGCATAGTTTGAGAAATAGAAAAGAAACGCAGAGAACATAGCCAGATCCATCGCTTTTAACACGATAAAAACCGGGATTTTCTTCACAAACGAGAATGATGCTTTCACTGAAACCTTACTCTCATATTTTTTCGCGAACCGGAACATAAATAAAAGCCAGATGACCCCCGCACACAAAATAAGATAAAACCCTGGCTGAGGATGCATCCGATCTAACAACAAACCCGGGATTAACAACCCCACAATCCACCCGAGATTGTACAAGCCGCCAAACAAACCGACCTTTCTATCCGGTTTTTCTCTCACCAGACGTAGAGAATAAATCAAGATAAGCACAAACACCAACGCACTCGCAATCCCCGAGACGATTTTCAGAAAGACGATCAAGACAATCGATGTCGTCTGCCCAATAAGGAACAAAGGCAGGAAAAACAAAAGCCCCCCAATCATCAAATAATAGCGTTCCCCATGACGATCCGTCAGAAATCCAATCACCGGCTTCATCAGAAACGAAAAAACATCCCCAATAAGAAGAAGAAACGCAAACACGGTAATACCAAGAGAAAGTGAAGAAAAATACCACGTAGGAATCAGCATAGCAAACGCCATCAACATAGTCTGAAAAAACCCGAACAATGACCCTGAGAGTAACCGCGATTTTGTCTCATCTACCAAAGAAATCACCCACCCTCTGAACGATAATCATCATATTAATGATTCGATTATTTTT
>JAZDGT010000060.1:0-8181 GCA_043806635.1 Methanobacteriota archaeon
TCGTAGAGGTGGAGAAGATGCTCTCTTGTGCAGAGCGTGGGTATCGTCTCTTTGGGTGTTCTGGTTGTGGTGAGGTCATGGTTGTCCATTTTGGGTGTAACTCCCGTGTCTGTACGCATTGTGGGAAGAGATTTACTGATCAGTGGGCCGATAGTATCGCTCGGAAAATGTTTGATGTGAAGCATCGACATGTTGTGTTGACGATCCCTGAGGAACTTCGTTCTGTTTTCTATGAGGATCGGACGTTGTTGAAGGTGTTGATGGATTGTGCTATTGTCATGGTGTCTGATGTGATTAAGTGGAAGTTGAATTATAATGCTGTTCCAGGCATCGTTGTAGTGTTGCATACATATGGGAAGGATATGAAGTTCAACCCTCATCTGCATTGTCTGGTGACTGAGGGTGGGTTTAAGAATAATGGTATGTGGGTGGATTTGCATTATTTTCCATATCCAATGATGAGGAGGTCGTGGCAGTATCAGCTACTTAACAGATTGAAAGAAATGATTGACGATACGTTGGAAAATAGGAGTTTGATTGATTATCTCTTTAAGCGGTATCCTGAAGGGTTTTACATCCGAGCGAAAGATACCATCAACAACAAGAAAAAGATGATCAAGTACATTGGACGGTACATCCGACATCCTGCTGTTGCAGAAAGCAGGATTGTCTCATATGATGGAAAACATGTTGTGTTCTGGTATGAAGATGATGTTGACATCAGGCATTATGTGACGATGGATGTGGAGGAGTTCATCCATGCGGTGATCGATCATATCCCGGATAAGCAGTTCAAGACTATACGACATTATGGGGTGTACAGTCGTGGAATCAAGCGTAAGTTTAAGAGATTACTGGGCTTGGTAAGTATAGCTCAGACGAAACTCCTCAATTTCAATGAGTTGTGGTCTCCGATATGTCCAAAATGTGGTAAAAAGATGGACTTTGTCTGGTCTGGGAAGGGTGAACCACCCCCCAGGTTGAAATTTGGTGAGAGAATAGGTGATTGGAACTACATCTCAGCTAGCGTAAGCCGTCAGTAATTTCCCCGAAGGGGGTTTGTTCTTCGATCAGTACGCCCTGTTCGTAGACTTCGACGTCAATGTTTTTTCTGTCAAAGGATATCGCTAGAGAATAAAACGGTCAAAACTCACCCCCCCAACTCTTATGTATAAGGGATGGTTGAGGGCCGAAAATATATTCCTATAATAGAGTTTTCAAAATCTTCTATAATTTAGCAGGCGTTACCAATCAAGCGGTCCCCAATTGCGGTTTTTACAATTTGGACAAACATACGTGGTACGATCATCTTCTATAAGAATTTTCAACGGGACGAGAAATTTAATCTCACATTTTTTACATCGATAAAGGTATACCATTCAATATACGGAACAATTCAAAGTTAAATAACATTGTTGGAGTATATCACTCGAATCATAAAAAGGTCACAACGGGGAATCGTTCTCATTGGAAACATATACGCGGCAGATAACATCCTTAATATGAAAAAAAAAGAAAGGATGGTAATTTACGGATATCCACCGATTTTCAGACTAGGATCTCCTAACAGCTGCCATTGTTGTACGGTCTTCTGATCAATGCCATCCCATCCATGGTCATACCGCCAATAGTTATATTCAAAGGTTTTAAAATTGGTGATATAACTTGAGAGAGCTTGCGTATAGGTCATCCCCAAGACCGTCTGATTTTCTACCCCGTACTGTCTGAAAAACTCGGTGTTCAGCCACCCGTCACCGGTACCAATGGTACACACATCGCCTTCCGAACCCCAGCCATAACCGGTGTTCCCGGTCGTCGCAATCGCACCTGTATGAGGCATTTTCACCATATACCAACCCCAGCATTCAGGCAGTGGTGTTCCGTATGTGAACATGTTCATTGGAAGGAGACCATCCAGAAGTGAAGGGATCAAAGAAACGCTAAACATGCTATTATGACAACCCCCGACACACGTCACTGTAAGTTTATCCGTGTTGGTTAATTTCCGCATAGGGAGGACTGGCAATTTTATGAAGGGGAAGTACCGTGACACCTGCATGACGAGAAGCCCCGGGACTTGACCGTACCGCCGGTTCCCAGGTATGCCTGGGTAATGGTCCCCCCACCATCCTGGACTCCCATGACCAGAGAAATAAGCAAGACCATATCCTTTGCTGAACTCGTTGATGACGTCAGACTGATCAAACCATTTCCCGTTGGAGGTGAACACACTGTTTTTTTCAAAATCATCGGAAATGTAGGTAAGGGCGCCTCCACGTCCATGGAGCGTTTTTTCACCAACGACCCATTCTCCCTCATAGTAGTTCTCGAGGTGCTGGCGGGTGGCGTCAAAGACGGTTGTTCCGGTTCTATTTTGTATCCAAACCGAAAGGTCCGTGAGATTTCCGTATGGTTTGGGGTCATAGGATTTTCCCCGAATAGTCAGAACACCGTCCACATAAGAGATGTTTGCCCACCAATACAGATCGTTACAATATGCTTCCCCATCGTTGGGCGTATAGGTATAATCGCTGTTGCCAAGGGTGTTCCCATTTGATATCGAGACGATTTCTGCAATAGGAGGCGCGGGATAGCCATCTTGGAGTGCAGGGTTGAGGTGGTCATCATGGTTGAATGTAATATTCGTCGCAACGGTTTTATCCAAGGTAATGTGAATAACATCGATAGGACCTTCCTCTAACTCCGGATTAACGCTTTGTGCAGAGATCGTGTATTCCCCGTTCAGCAGCCCAGTGGTGTTCCATTGGATGTCCCAGTCCTCTTGATCAAGAAACCCATCTCCCGAGACCACTATGATTCTCTTAAACCAGCTTGGGTCAGCAGGTTGTTTCTCATAATTAATGATTTTATCGATTACGTTTTTTGCTTCCATCATGTTTCTGCACGCAAGTCTGCCAAACGCAACATCAGGATATAGATCCAGCTCATCACGCAGCAAGCCGGACCATTCCGCAAATATACCGTTTCCGTTGGAGTCCCAGTTGTCAAAAACACCGCCTTCCTTGTAGATATCCGCGTAGTAGAGATCGGAGATATAGCCAGGCTCACCGCTGGTGAAGTTGTAATGCGAATCGCCATCCCATTGGAAGTTCGAATACCGGATCGGCAGATACCATGCCTTGGAACCTTGATTCACATCATCTTTTGCCTTTGCGTATATATTTGATTTCAATCCGCCGAACAGAAGAACGTATTTCACTCCCCAGGTTTCCAGTGCATCCTTAATGAAGTATTTTATTTGTTCAGGTTTATCAACACCAGAGTATTCTGCGTAAATATCCTCGGTTGTTTTAAAAACCGTCGAAACACTCATGCTGATCTTATGATCTACTAACCTCTGAACCTCTGATGAAAATTTCGATGGACCGATGATGACAAGGTCATAGGTGCTTTTTGCAGGGAATACATCACCAGCTGGTTGCTGGTACTGGATGGCTATATAAAATTTCTGTGCAACCTGCAGCTCGCCGGTCGTGGGTCGATAGCGTACAGGGAAAAGATTGACAGTTAAATAGGTCACATGTTCGCTCTTCGCATTTATCCCACAACCAACATGAAACCCATACCACGTTTCTGGGTACAAGTCATCGCTTGCATACACCCGTGCATCTTTCTCAGATCGGAGAACAGTATTCGGTTGTGGTGTGTAGGGGGCTGGTGCCGGTGCTGGTCGGATTTCTTTTGACAACGTCTGTTCTTGAATCCCTACTGGTTCAACGGTCACCTCCACATTGGTGGCACCAAATGGTAATTCGTAATGTTTTAACACCCGTGGAACCATCGGCTGACCAGGATTCATCAGATACAACTCTTGTTCACTCAGACGAACGGTCAGGTAGTCGGACTCACTTTCGATAACCTGTAGCGACGAGACATCGATTTGAACGACATCTGCAATGGTTCCTGTCGTTACCGTACTGGTGTTATAAACGTTGCTTGATACTGTTCCAAACCCGCTTGCAATAAAAATTCCTACAAAGAGTATACTTAGCCATTTTCTCATAAATTACGCCCCTTATTCAATGATACTATTATTGACTAATTAGTATATAAACCCGACTGCTGTACAGAGTACCTTTCAGCAAAAACGCCCAACGTATTACACAAAGTTACCATCTCAGACTCGCGAGTTATACCAATAAAAACATACAAAATCCAATCATTTTGAGATGATGGAAGTAACGTTCACTCCAATACATTAATAATTTGCAGGTAAAGAAACGAACCAGTAAAACCTCAGTAGAGCAGAATTTTTATTAGATAGGCTGGAAGCGAAAAAACCAACGGCAGAATGATAACAACCGACCCAAGGAGCAAACCGTTCTTCTCCATGGTATCGCCATAATCCCAGAGAGATACGATATATTACCGTCGATATTTATTCTCTCATTAGAGTGATGAAATGGTTTGTTTTTCTTCTGGTGATCAAAATATTTTACATACTTTCAGTTCATCATAATGAGAATTATCATTTTGATATGCAACAACTTTTATCATATGAACGCCGAAGGACCGCTTGCTCCAATGCCAGCTATACGGCGCCGTCGTATCAACACCTTGCAGTTCGCCATCAATGTAGAACTCCACCTTGTCGACACTAGATTTATTCACATCTCGCATGGTCGCCTCAACATCAATCGCACCGAAAACTAGTGGGAAAAAGAAAGACATTACTTTCACGTTCGCAAAATAGAGCCCCTTTTCAGGTTTTGTGATCATCACCTGAAACAACGGCTCCTGCGTAATTAAAAGGGTTAGTGCACCTCCACTCGGGAGTGATTCGAGAGTAAAGGTATCAGAATTTTCTTTCAGAAGTTCACCCGTCTCTAAATACCAGTACGCAGAAAACGGTAGACACAAGGTTATATTGTGCACCTCGTGATCATAGACGTTCTCGACCACACATGAGATGATATCCTGCTGAGAACTACATGCTGCTTGTACATACTCCCATCGAGTAAGACCAACGGGGGAATACGCGGTGTTCCACTGATCGTACCGATGCAACAGCCAATCACCACCACCCACGCCAACATCAAATGCAAACATGTTCCACCCATCTGATCCACAGAGCATCATCCCATCCACAATCGAGGGAGGCGCGGTCACACTTGCTCCAATGGGATACCGCCACAGAATCGCTCCGGTGCTTTCATTTAACGCATAAAAGGCGCCATCTGGACCATCCCGTGTCCCAATAAAGAGGAGCCCACCACTCAACGTTGGCGAGCTAATATCGCAGGTGCCACCAACTTTTGTTTCCCAGAGAAGATGACCGGTACTAGCAGTCAGTGCGTACACATACCCTAGGGTATCTGCGATAAACACCTGCCCATTGTGATACGCGTTAAATGACAACGATCCTGCGTGGAGGTGGTAACTCCAGAGCATTTGTCCGTCGCTTTCGTTGTACGTGTTCATCGTGTTGTCATAATAGATTGCCAAAAAAATTCGTCCCTGACCATCTGCGGTGATGGAATTATCCCAGGGACCGGCAGATAAGGAAACATTCCATAGTTCATGCCCATTGCTGGCGTTTATTTTATACAATTTACCCACGTTATAACTGTCCCAGAAAGCACCGTAGACCGCGTTATCCTTCAGCATCGGTTTATTCGGACAAACACTAAACCCTGTTGGAAAAATCCAGTTGATACTGCCATCGACCTTGTTCAATGCATACATTTTTGTCTCATAAAAACCAGAACAAAAATATATCTTGGATTCATCATATTGAACTGACTCTGCAATACCACCATAAATGGGGGTTTTCCAAAGTTGTTCTCCGCTGAATCTATCAAATGCATACATATATTCGTTACCGGGATCAAGGCCATGGGAACAACTCCCTATATACACAACATCACCGTCTATTACAGGACCAACATATCCAGGTCCTGTGTAGTTACTCCAAAGAATTTCCCCATTGGTTGTGTCCACAGCAAAGATTTTATCATGACCATCTCCATGAGTACTACAGGAGCCAATATACGCGATATCGTTGGCGTAGGTCACCGCGGATTCCTCATAGTTGGTGCCAGTCGTATTCGCTTTCCAGAGCAGCTCATGACCATACGCGACACCCGAGGTGTTCACAGTAATCATTACCTCGGAGCTGAAATCAAAGAGCATGAGAGATTGCGGTTCTGTTTTTACAATCGCAGAGTCAATGAAAACTGCTTCCGCACCAAGAGAAAAAACTCCAATGACTACGATAAAGATACTACTCAATTTCTTATACATAGCAGGCTCCCTTAACCAGCAACAATATTCGATCCAATCAGATATTATACATATTGAGCCTATATAAATATTATTCACTGAAAAAAATAAAACATACACAGAGAAAAGAAAACTTGTCTCTCTCTAAAAACAATGCTAATCATGGTTTGAACAAAAGGAGCAATAAATCATTGAAATGAATTCGATGATATGTACCTGTCTCGGGAAATGCAAAGATTATTAATATCCATTTCTTTATAAATATACATGATGAAAACATTGTCCGCTCTCTTCCTAGTTCTTATCTTCCTTCTTTCGCCCATACAAGTGCAGAGCAACGCACAAGATGGAACCATCAACGATCCAACAGACATTTCTTATGATCGATCCACCCGCTTATCCATCGCAGATGCCGTGATTGTACCTGATAATAACCCATTTTTCTGTCTCATAAGTACGAGTGTTGCGTGTTGGTACGACAAAACAGCGAATACCACTGGATTAATCCCTTTGCTAGTCCAGCATGAAGGCAATCTGAACGATGCGCAGACACGATTTCTGGAGACGTATTTTTCTTCAAATAACCACAGCCTTCTCATTCTCGGTGAACACCTTAATATTTCCTATCCTGCCACAGAGGTATTAGGTTCTCCACCCGCAGTTGCTTTAACTCTTGCAACACAAGCGTTTGCGGCAGCACCAATCGTTCTCATCATCCCCTATGGTACTGAGGATGCATACCAGCTCAGTCTCCTTGCAACACCACTCGCAAGCTACCTCAACTTGCCAATCCTCATCTATGACCATAACGCCGCAGCGCTTCAAACTGTCTGCACACAGCTACAAACAATCCAAGCCTATATCATTGGAGATATGGCTCTCAACCTAACCAATGTCACTGTGATACATCTTATTGATGAAGAAGCAATCACCAACACTATCCTCACCGTTATTAAAGGGCAATTTGGTGTAATCAACTATCTTACCATGACCAACCCATCTGATGTTATACCACCAGTGGTCATCAACACAACGAAAATACAAATAACGGATCATATTATCAATAAAAAAATCATCATTCTGAACAAAGAACTCAATATAATTGGAAATGATACCCGAGAGTATAGCATATCCCTCCCCGAAGGCATTAATCGAGTGCATATCTCTGGAGAAATTCTTCAAAAAGAAAGACCGTTTTTTGAACGCTTTTCTCCAATCGTCCCTCTTATTTTCATGACCCTTGCTGATACACAAGGACATATCGTCGCCTACGCCAACAGCATGGGCTATGACATCGGAAACACGTACCTCGAGACACTCACGTGCAATGCATCTGGAGCGTTCACCGTTCAGGTAAGGGTATTCAATGGGATAAAAGGCGGCTTCTTCATCCAGCGGGGAATATCTTGGTTCGATGCCGATATCAATATCACCGCAACCATCACCACATTAGGAAACCCGCATCTCCCGCTTATCCCAAATCTTTCCATTATCGCACCGTATCTCACCGCAGCCCACGGCGGACTCATCATCGCCAACGCCACCTGGGAGCTCACCGATACATTCTATGCATCAGCTGCAGAAGGTTCAGGCGCCGGCCCCTGGTACAATGAATCGTTACATCCCTTCACGAACAAGAAAGTCAACGCGACAGTACAACAACTCAATAGAACGTTAGGCGCTCTTGATACCCATGATCTTCTCAGTGGGTATCTCAACGGGCCAGCCTGGCTTGCTATTCTTGCTGATACCACCATGATTCCGATGTACTACTTCGGTCCCTCGCAAGAAGATATCCCTGACCGAGGGTTGCCATCAGATAACCCTTATTCACTTAATGAGAATCTTTCGGTGGGACGTCTTATCGGCTGGGATGTACAAGATGTTACTGTCTTAATCGCACGGACGTTCTTCTATGAAACCCTCTGCGGTCAACCA
>JAZDGT010000061.1:0-29218 GCA_043806635.1 Methanobacteriota archaeon
CAAAAACAACAAGTAGATCTTCAAAAACAGATGAGGGACTTATTAAAGACACAGACGAAAACGTCACCAAAAAAATCTACGAGTGCTAGAATAACCGCTGAAGATATTGAAGAAGAAAATGAAGAAGATGAACACGAAGAGACTCAAGAATCTGAGGAAGATGATATCCAACAGCAGATGAAGGACCTCCTGAAAAAACAGAGCGGGCAAAAAGACAAAGACAACGATGAAGCACAATAACACACTGTTCATAGCATAGTTCTCTATAGATATATTTATAAAACATAATTCATTTCAGAAGCAATCATGGTACCAAAACGGGTCTTTTTTACGAAAGGCGTCGGTAGACATAAACACGAATTGCAAGCATTCGAGCTTGCATTACGTGACGCGGACATCGAACAATGCAACCTCGTCTACGTCTCAAGTATTATTCCACCGAACTGTAAAATCATCACAAAAGAAAAAGGGGTTAAAGACCTCTGTGCGGGTGAGATCACCTACGTCGTCATGTCAAGAAATTCTACAAATGAACCGAACCGGCTTATCGGCGCAGCAGTTGGTATAGCCCTCCCAAAAGAAAAAGACACATATGGGTACATCTCAGAGCATCATTGTTACGGTGTGGTGAGTAAAAAACTTGAGGATTACACGGAGGATCTTGCGGCGACGATGCTTGCAACCACGCTCGGCTTAGATTTTGACCCAGACAAAGCATGGGATAAACGAAAACAAGAATACAAAATGAGTGGAGAAATTGTTCGCACTCAGAGTGTTGCTCAAACTGCAGAAGGCGACAAAAACGGTCTTTGGACCACGGTGATTGCCGCAGCCGTCTTTTTGGAAGAATAATACGATTTTTCTGTTTTTATTCCAATCCTTTCTGTTTCAAAAAGGATTTATATGTGAATGAGTGTTAACCTCTCTTTATGAAAGGAGAGACGTCAATGATTCAAGAATTTGTGAAATGGTTTGAAGATCTCACCATCGGTGATGTGCCCTCTGTCGGTGGGAAGAACGCATCTCTCGGAGAGATGATTCGGAATCTTGGGCAAAAAGGTGTTCGGGTTCCCTCGGGTTTTGCTGTGACTGCGTATGCGTATAAATACATGATTGAGAAAGCAGGGATTGATAAGAAGATTCGGGAGATACTCGCGGATCTGGATACTCATGATGTGAAGAATATTGCGGAGCGAGGACAAAAAATACGTGAGCTCATTAAAACAACGCCGATTCCGCCTGAGCTGGAGGAGGACATCAGGAAGCATTACCGTGAGATGGAGTTTCGTTATGGTGAAAATGTTGATGTTGCAGTCCGTAGTAGCGCAACCGCTGAGGATTTACCTGATGCGAGTTTCGCAGGACAGCAAGAAACCTATCTGAATGTACGCGGTGAAGATGCGCTCATCCAGAAAGTACGGGAATGCTTCGCATCCTTGTTCACCAACCGTGCGATCTCCTACCGAGTGGATAAAGGGTTTGATCATTTCAGCGTCTACATCTCCGTCGGTGTACAGAAGATGGTACGTTCCGATCTTGCATGTTCTGGTGTCATGTTTTCGATTGATACAGAGAGCGGGTTCCAGGATGCCGTGTATGTGACTGGCGCCTATGGTCTTGGTGAAAACGTTGTGCAAGGAGCAGTGAACCCAGATCAGTTCTACGTATTCAAACCCACGCTACGAAAAGGGTTTAAACCCATTATCGAAAAAAAACTAGGAACAAAAGAGAAACGTTTAATATATAGTCCTAAGGGAACAAAACAACAACAGGTGAGCCCAAAAGACCAGAAGAACTTCGTTATCACTGATGAAGAGATTTTAATGCTCGCAAACTGGGCATGCATCATTGAAGAACATTACCATAAACCGATGGATATCGAATGGGCGAAGGACGGACAAACCAAGGAACTGTTCATCGTTCAAGCTAGACCAGAAACAGTCCACTCCCAGAAAGATATGACCACCATGAAAACCTATGTGCTGGATGAAAAAGGGAAGCTCCTTGCAGAAGGAGAAGCAGTAGGCAGCAAAATAGGCCAAGGAGAAGTCAATATAATTGAAGAGGCAAAAGACATCAGTCAATTCAAGAAAGGACAAGCCCTCGTCACGGATATGACTGACCCGGATTGGGAGCCTATCATGAAAATCGCTGGCGCAATCGTGACGAACCGTGGTGGTCGAACCTGCCATGCTGCGATCATATCCCGTGAACTCGGAATCCCTTGCGTCATAGGAACCGGTAACGGAACAACGACCATTAAAAACGGCTCAAACATCACCATTGACTGCTCTGAAGGTACCGGACGGATCTACGACGGGCTTCTCAAATACCATGTTGATGAAGTTAAGCTTGATTCGCTTCCCAACACCAAAACACTCATTATGATGAACATTGGTCAACCCGAGCAAGCATTCCAACAAGGGCAAATACCGAACAATGGCGTCGGCCTCGCCCGAGAAGAATTCATCATCAACTCCCACATCGGGATACACCCCTTAGCGCTGCTCGAATACAACGAACTGAAAAAGAAAGCACTAAAGGATAAGAAAATCGCGGACGTCATTAAAAAAATCGACGAACGAAGCATGAGCTACGATGATAAAATCGAGTTCTTCGTTGACACCCTCGCACGAGGCATCGCCAAGATAGCGGCAGGGTTTTACCCGAACGACGTCATCGTCCGTATGTCCGATTTCAAAACCAACGAATACGCAAACCTCATCGGTGGATACCTCTACGAACCAGAAGAACACAACCCGATGATCGGCTGGCGAGGAGCATCACGGTACTACGATAAGAAATTCAAACCCGCATTTGGGTTAGAATGCAAAGCACTCAAGAAAGCACGAGAAGAAATGGGGCTCACCAACATCAAACCCATGATCCCCTTCTGCCGAACACCAGAAGAAGGACGGAAAGTCATCCAGATCATGAACGAATACGGTCTGAAACAAGGAGAAAACGGGCTTGAAGTCTATGTGATGTGCGAAATCCCCTCAAACGTCATTGTTGCAGATCAATTCTCAGATATCTTCGACGGATTTAGTATTGGTTCGAATGATCTCACACAGCTTACTCTTGGTCTTGACCGTGACTCAGACCTTGTGGCACATATCTTTGATGAGAGGAACGATGCGGTGAAACGACTTGTATCTTCCGTAATTAAAACTGCTCATGAACATCAACCACGACGAAAAGTCGGTATCTGCGGACAAGCACCCTCCGATTTCCCGGAATTCGCCGAATTCCTTGTGGAATGCGGCATCGACAGCATCTCACTCAACCCGGACACGGTCATAAAAACACGATTAAAAATAGCGGAGACCGAACGACGACTCGGAAGATAAAAAAATCTTCCTTCCTTCTCTTTTCTCTATCAACAAACAAACATTATTAGACTCGCTCCTGTTTCTTTTTTTTATGGAACTTATTCCTTTTATCTCTATCAGAAAGAAAAAACTTTGGGCAGAACAGGAGGAACGCCTTCTCACCCTACAAGAAATCAAAAAAAGGGTTGAAACTGACAAAAAAATCTACGTTGTTGACTACGATGGAAAAGAAAAAAACGCACCAAACCTTGAACTCTTACAAGAACTCGCAGAACACTATGTCCTCTGGGCAGACACTGGCCCACGAAGTATCGATGATGTCGTCGACGTCGTCATCTCCGGCGCATCCATGATCACTATACGAAGCACACTCTGGCCTGACATCGATCTCCCCGCATTAAAGGAAGTCACCGAAGACGAACTCTACGCAACAATCGATCTCCTCCACACCACCCCAAGAGACCTGAACACCTCCGTCTTCTACGGAGTCGACGGCATACTCGTCCTCAACACCAAACAACAACTAGACAAAAACTCCACACTCGGAAGCTACCTCAAAGACCTCATAGCAACCCATAAACTCTACACATTCGAATCACAACCAGAAAACGTCATCTACTGGCAAAACAAAGGAATATCAGGAATAATCGCCGACATCAGCACCATCCAGGAGATATCAATCCTATGACCTCTGAAGCAGAGATCATCATCACCTTCATTTTTAAAAGAAGCGGAAAAACCGAGCTCAAAGCATCAGAGCTCTACCTCCCCCTCTCCCTCGAACTCGGATGGTTCACCTCGCAACAAGCAAAAAATTTTGTTGCGTATGCGTTACAACAACATTTATTAGAAAAGAAAAAAAATATGATCACCCCAACATTTGATATTAGTACAATAGCGATACCCACAGGATTCCAGCCAAAACAACAACAGTACGAACCTCATTCCATCGATACACAAGAACCCAAGATAATATCCAAAAACATCGATGGACTTCCTACCCTCATCGACCGTATCAGTAGCCAGACTGGTCAATCACAAGAGGAGATACGGAAGAATATCCAGCAGCTACAGGATGAAAAACAGATTCTTCCTGAGGTAGCAGCACTCCTGCTTGCCAAAAAACATAATATTCCCATCGATGAATTTTTTAATGCTGTGGAAACAGCAGTGATTCAAAAACCATAATAAATTTTTTTATGAACTATTAAAAAAAAGAAAAGAGGGTTACCCGGGAAACACAGTATTACGAATAGCGATTTCTCTGAGGATTAACAATAGAATATTCCATAACGCACTCAGGAGACCATACAAGAAAGGAGAAGCCACAAAGACGTTCTCAATTTACATGATAAAAACACGTATTTTATGACACGAATTACAAAAAATACAAAATCACAGGAATCAACAACACCCCCATACAATGACTCCGCCGCACCCCCCACAACACCGGAAGTAACCCAATACACGTCGCAACCAAAAACACCAGCACCCCAAACACCCCCGTAAAAACAAACACAAGAACCAACACCAAAACCAACGTCAGACCAACCAATAACGAATACGGGACACGAACAAACGACCGAGCAAACCACCTCCCACACCAAATCACCAAACCAAACGACACCACACCCGAAACCAAAATAGCAACTAAAAAATACACTAGATCCAAAGGCATCAACACCGACCCCCACTGCTCCACAGCAATTAACTCACTCATTGCCAACACCACGCCACTCCGCGCCCGCAACAAAATAAACAATACAACCACAACAAAAAACGCAGCAGCCGTATTCACCGCAGACAATGTCATAATCGTCTGCTCATGATCCGCCTTCCCACGAAACGTCATCGCAAGAATAGTCCCAACCGCCGACGTCACACCTGGAAGAATCGACACCAAAACACCAGCACAACTCCCCGCAAAAACAGAGACAACCGACGTCTTTTTCTCCTTACGCGACAACTCAACACGAGTGATGACCTGCACCGGGATAACCGGTTTTGAAAGAAGAGACGTCACCAACGTCGGCGCACCAAACAACCCCGCAAGCGCAGGAAACAACACCGGAGCAGGAAGACCAAACGGAGAACTCACAGAGAAATCAAGAAGAACCAACCCAAAAAAACCACAAAGAAAAAACAAGAACACCGCAAACAACATACCAAAAAAAGACGACGCCCTCCCAGAAACATTAAACACACGAATTTTTCCTTTCTCCGTAAAAATCATCAACACCACGACCGCGATCAAAATCCACGCCATACTTTTCTGCAACACCGAATACAACGAAAACGGCTCACCAATAACGAAACGAAGCGGAAAAAACAGAAGAAAACACACAAAAATCGCACCTAAGCTCCCCAACGCCGAAAGTACAACCGCCTCATACCCACGACCCTGCAACAACAACGCATGCGCAGGCAACACAGACAACGCAGTATCCTCATCAGGCGCACCAAGAAACGTCGCAGGAAGACAATTATGAAACGAATGACTAACAGAAACCCCTAAAATAAAACAACAAATCAACACAAACACAAACGACTCAGAAACACCAAACCCACTCAGCGGTGCACAAAACGCAATAATACCACCAGACAACGACACCAGAATCAACGCAATATTATTCACATGCAACCCAGGCAACAACCCAGTAAGCATCCCAATAAACGCCCCAACAACACAAAACACGATAACCAAAAAAAGATAAAGCAGCAACATTACCCCACCCAGTCATCCTGACCACCAGAAAAAACAGAGGAGGCTGAAAATACGTACCTGAACCCCTCCGATTCATATTTCAACCTCCCCGAGACCACAAGAGGAGCACCTAGACCAACACCCGAAATCACCGACGAAGAACACACAACAGACAACATATACTCGCCCCTATCATCAACCAAAGAAAAACAACCGTCCCCTAACACATCCACAACACCTGAGACATTCAAAGGAAGATCAATATATCGCTCAGGCGCTAAAGCGAGTTGCCGAAGAGGAACACAAAGAGTACTCGTGCTTTGAAGAATTTGAATTTCATTAGCAGCGCTGACCACGATCTCCCAGGTCCCCTTGTAGTTCTGTACTTTTCCGGTCACCCGAATAATATCCCCGAATCCTACCTGTGTTTCTTCTTCAACATACAAGGTGACAACCGTGCTGTTCGCTGCGGTCATATTCTGGTTTTGTATCTCGATCAGCTCACTTCCCGTACTCGTCACCCTATGAGATAACACCATACCGGTTACACAGATGCGTTTTCCTTCATGCTGTGATACCTCCGACAGAGCAACGGGTATTGGTTGACTGAATAGAGATAAAACGTAGAGCAATATCACCCCAAGTACTGAAAATACGATAACGATTGTTTTCAACTTCATATTCTTTCCCCCATTTTTTTTGTACGAAGCACGAATCGCGATATGCGTCTTTAATACGTTTAATTTATAAAAAATAAAATATAGTAATTATTTATTTAACTATCGGTGTCTTTTCAGGGGTGTACTCACGCATATGAGGGAAAAATTTATAATAGGGACGGTCTTCTGCTACCCCTGATTTTCAAAATGGTGGGGGCATTATATGAAACAAAATGAAATCGTGTTAAAGGTGTCAGAAGCGTTTCAACAAGATGTTGGGTACGGAAGAGCACGCATTGACCATCAGACGAGGATTGATCTTGATTTATCTATTGGTGATGTTATTGAGATCGAAGGGGCGAAATTGACTGCAGCGGTCGTCTGGCGAGCGCATCCTTCTGACGAGAGTAAAGCGATTATTCGGATTGATAATTTGACTAGGAAAAACGCAGGTACTGGGTTAGGTGACCGCGTGAAAATTAAACGCGCTGAGGTGAAAGAAGCGAAAGAGGTTATCCTTGCACCGTTGATTTCTGAAGGGCAACAAATCCAGTTTGGTGCCGGTATCGAGCATCTCATCCAGAAGGGGTTGTTGAAACGGCCGTTAACTAAAGGAGATTCTGTGGTTATCCCTGGTATCGCGTTATTCGGGAGTGCGCTCCCGTTCGTGATTGTTGATGTGAAACCTGCAGGGATCGTTTCTATTAGTGAATTGACTCAGTTGCAGGTGCGGGAAGAGGCTGCGAAAGTCTCCGAAGAGGTATCCCGGGTGAGTTATGAGGATATTGGTGGGTTGCATGATGAGTTGTCAAAAGTACGGGAGATGATTGAGCTTCCGTTAAAGCATCCTGAGCTTTTTGATCGTTTGGGTATTGACCCACCAAAAGGAGTATTGTTGCATGGTCCTCCAGGGACGGGAAAAACGTTGATCGCGAAAGCCGTGGCGAACGAGTCAGGAGCGAGTTTTTATACGATTAACGGCCCGGAGATTATGTCAAAGTTTTATGGTCAGAGTGAGGAGAATTTACGGAAGATTTTTGAAGAGGCGGAGAAAAATGCTCCCTCGATTATTTTCATCGATGAGGTGGATGCGATCGCGCCGAAACGGAGCGAGGTTCATGGGGAAGTAGAACGTCGTGTGGTGTCTCAGTTGTTGACGTTGATGGATGGATTGAAAGGTCGCGGGAAAGTTATTGTGATCGCGGCGACGAATATCCCTGATGCGATTGATCCTGCGTTACGGCGCCCTGGGCGTTTTGATCGTGAGATTCGTATCGATGTCCCAGATAGACAGGGGAGAAAAGAGATTTTACAGATTCATACACGAGGCATGCCGATGACTGAGGAGTGTAATCTCGACGCGCTCGCTGAGATCACCTATGGCTTTGTTGGTGCGGATTTATCGGCTCTTGCCAGAGAGGCGGCGATGAGTGCGCTTCGGCGTTACCTTCCGGAGATCGATTTAGAGAAACCGATCCCTGTTGATGTGTTAGAAAAAATGATTGTCACCATGGATGATTTTAAAAATGCGCATCGAGGGATCGAACCGTCGGCAATGCGCGAATTTTTTATAGAGATTCCTAAGATCACCTGGAATGATATCGGAGGATTGGAGGATGCAAAACAACATCTCAAAGAGGCGGTGGAATGGCCATTAAAATACCCGGATATGTTCAAACGGATGGGGATCCGGCCGCCCCATGGAATTCTCCTCTATGGCCCACCAGGTTCAGGGAAAACCTTACTTGCAAAAGCCGTCGCAAACGAGTCACAGGCGAACTTCATCTCCATTAAGGGACCTGAGGTGATGAGCAAATGGGTCGGGGAGAGCGAAAAAGCAGTTCGAGAGCTCTTCAAGAAGGCACGTCAAGTCGCGCCAACGATCGTGTTTCTCGATGAACTTGATGCGATTG
Organism: Methanobacteriota archaeon; assembly: GCA_043806635.1. Classification (GTDB taxonomy): domain Archaea; phylum Thermoplasmatota; class E2; order DHVEG-1; family DHVEG-1; genus JAZDGT01. Next base: position 8,609 of record JAZDGT010000061.1, read on the forward strand.
CACCGAAACGAGGCATGTACTCGGGTTCCCATGTCACCGATAGCGTGGTGAACCAGTTACTGACAAGTATAGATGGATTAGAGAGCATGGCGGGTGTGGTGGTGATCGGGGCTACGAATCGTCCTGATATTATCGATCAGGGGTTGCTCAGACCGGGGCGGTTTGACAAAATGATTTTAACGAAATCACCAGATGAAAAAGCACGTTTAGATATTTTTAAGATTCATACGAGAGAGATGCCTTTAGCAATTACAAAGAATGAAGTAAAAGAAATTGAAGAAAAAATTGAAGAAGATTTTGAGAATGAAAAGAATGAAATAAAAAAAGAGAAAGCAGATATATTGAAAAGGGAATCAAAAGGAGAGGTGATATCACAATCAGATACAGATAAATTAGAACAAAGGGAACGCAGATCTAAAATTAACATCAAAGATTTGTCAGACACGGACAAAGTATTATATATACTAGCAAAAGAAACGGAGGGGTATTCTGGCGCAGATATCGAAGCACTATGCCGAGAGGCTGCGATGCTTGCCGTCAGGAAAAACATGGATGCAAAAACGGTTGAGAAAAAACACTTTGACGAAGCGATGAAGACGGTTCGTGCAACGTTAACACCTGAAGTTATTAAAATCTATGAAAAAATGTCTGCAGAACTAGGTAACAGCATCGCCAAAAAGGATAAAAAAGACAAAGACATTCAATATATGTAAGCAAATATAATTAAAAGGAGGGAAAAATACCTATGAAGATATTAGAAAACGAGCTCAGAGGAAAAACAGTTATGAGTGAAGAAGGCTTGTATCTCGGGATTCTCAGGAACACATTATTCGATGAAAGAACAGGAGAATTACTGAACATACTTGTAGAGCCATCTGAAGACATCGACCCACGGTTATATCATCTTGATGAAATGGGGCACTTGCTCTTTCCTTTTGGATCGATTAAATCAGTGAAAGATGTCGTAATTGTCGGGAATTAATACTAAGTCACCAAACAAGCGACGTCTCTACTTTTTTATATTTTCTAGTGATAAAGAGACCCTATAACACAATCTTTTTTTCTTTAACACCCAGACCCCCTCATTTCCTGTGGAAAACAAATCTGGGTATGAAGTATGGAAGTATATAAAAAACAAGGACGAAGTATACCCGTTATGTTATGAAATTGTGGCTATTTAAATGTTCTGATTTTTAAAAATATAATTATAGTAAAATTATTAAATTTTATACATCCAAACACATCTTTTCCACAGGAAACAATCCCCTCCCCCCCATCAATCATTATAAGATGAAACATCTCAAAAAAATTATGCGCGATACAGCCACATAAAGTTTATTATACATTAACTGCTTACTAGCAATTTACCGCCAAAACAAATATCATCTTTGGGGAGGAGTAATGTTCAATGGTAAAGGACGCTATCGATCGTGATTTATTCGGGCAGTTCTTGCAAAACGAGGGATTATTTGTCAACCGGGAAATCATGCGACCGAGTTATATGCCCGAGATACTCCCCCACCGGGAAAAAGAGATCAACGATCTTGCTTCTGTACTTGCACCCGCATTAAAAGGAGAAACGCCATCAAATATTTTTATTTATGGTAAAACAGGGACTGGGAAAACCGCGGTAGTAAAATTTGTTGGAAAAGAACTCATAAAAAAGGGGGGAGAAACAGGAAAACACGTACATTTTATCTATCTTAATTGCGAAGTAGTCGATACGCAATATCGTTTACTTCAAAACATCGCGAACCAGTTCATACAAGAATGGAATGAGCACATTCCTTTTACGGGTTGGCCAACAGATGAAGTCTATAGTAAAGTACAAGCTATGATGGATAAAGACGCAGGTGTAAACATCGTTGTTCTTGATGAAGTGGATAAACTGAAAGGCGATGAAGCATTATACAATCTCTCACGGATTAATAGCGAACTTAAAAATGCGAAGGTTTCAGTGATTGGTATTTCGAATGATCTAAAATTCACCGAGTTCTTGGACCCCCGTGTGAAATCGAGTTTAGGGGAAGAAAACGTGGTGTTCTACCCCTATGACGCGAGGCAGTTACAAGACATTTTAAAACACAGGGTGTCCACTGCGCTAAAACCAAACTGTATCGAAGATGATGTTATCCCTCTATGTGCTGCATTGGCAGCTCAAGAACATGGTGATGCTCGGCGAGCGCTTGATCTCCTTCGGGTGTCAGCAGAGCTTGCAGAACGACAAAAAACCACCAAGGTTACTACTCGGCATGTCCGACAGGCGCAACATAAAATCGAACTCGATCATATTACTGAGGTGGTAAGAACGTTACCGAATCAATCGAAACTCATCCTTTTTTCTTCGCTCATCATTGATAAACAAAGTAAAAAAGCAGGGGCAACATCGGCAATGACTACGGGGGAAGTGTTCGAGATATATCGGGATCTGTGTAAAAAAGCGCGCTATGATTGTCTCACACAGCGACGAATAACCGATCTGATTTCTGAGTTAGACATGCTGGGGATCATCAATGCACGGGTGATATCAAAAGGAAGATACGGTCGAACACGTGAAATCAACATCCCGTCTTCTTCGAACGAGTTATTAGAGGTGTTACAAGAAGATGACATGTTCAAAGAACTTGAAAACTATAAGATGCGCAGTCAGACGCGTCTCAGCATCTAACAATATTGTTTTTTCTAGGAGCGTATCACCCTGACAAACACCCTTCTTCATCCAAGCGCCATAGATGCACTCGATTTTATCACCACACATCATACTTCGACACCGGAGAAGACTACGCTTCTTCTTCTAGGGGATTGCATGGTTGATTTTTCAGGACGTGCACGATCGTTATTAGACTGGGGAGAACGAATCGTGATGATCAAGCAAGACGGCGCAGTCCTCGTTCATCAACCGGTAATGCGTGAGCCAGTAAATTGGCAACCCTCTGGAAGTAGAACAGAGTTTTGCATCATGAAAAATCAGCTGGTGATGAAATCTCATCACACTAAACCACCAGAAAAAATGAGAATTGTTTTTCGTACAATTCAAACGATAACCGTCTCAAATCTTGTCGACCGCGCAACACTCATCATCGCGGGGATGGAAACCGATGTGGTGAATAAAATTGTTGCAAATCCTGAGATAATTGAAGACGGGCTCCGTATTACGAAACGAGAAAAAAAGGTGAAATCCGGTTCAATTGATCTCTATGGGTATGATAAAACACATACTCCTGTTATCATTGAAGTAAAACGAAGTATCGCCACGCTCATCGCCGTACAACAACTGCGAATGTATGTCACCGACATCAAGAAAGATGTGAAAGAGGCACAAGTACGAGGGATATTATGCGCCCCTCGCGTCCCTGATATGGTGAAAAAACTACTCACAGAATATGGTTTGGAGTGGCAAGAAGTAGAACGGGAAGTCATTTTACCCGACGATAGACAAAAAACATTAAAAGAATTCACCAGCACCTACCACATAAAAAAAAGTTGAAGTGTACGACCTCGTAGCCCCATTAAAATAAATGGTGTACGGGAGACACTTTTGAACCTGTGACGATCCAACGACTCGTAAGACTCGTCTCGTAACCCGCGTTTCGGCAGGTTAGTTTTACCGTTATTTCTATTTCACCACGCCCGAGTGGTTGCACGATTTTCGTCTGAGGAAGGGTGAGTCGAGTCATATATTGTGAACGCATGGGGCGAAGGCACAGGATAATCCCGCTTCGGTCCCCACCAAGGACTCGCGTCCCGTTCACCCCTCTGGTGCTTATTTTCCAATGGATAAAAAAAGCAGGGTCTGACCCGAAATTCCATATGGTAACTCCCCATCCAACGAGCTCAGGTCCAACTAAAAAATCAAGGTGCGGGCCATCTGTCTTCATCTGAATTGCAGGTTTTACTGGTATACTCCCAACCAATGGTAGTATACATATCATGAGCAAGAAACAGGTTATACTGCTTCGTGTCTTCTGCCGCATTATCACTCCACTATATATTATATACATAATAATATATAAAATATGCTCTTGATTGACCCCTCAATTATATTCTTTGAAAATGAAAAACGGAGAGACGAACGATCATACTAGTGGTAACTCACCAGTCACCTGATCAATAAGAGTCGATGGGGCAGGGCCAAGCCCCAGAGCCGTCTTAGTCCCAGGAGCAATCTCCGTCAACCCCGCATCAACAACCAAATCCGTGATAATACCAAGAGTCTCCGCCTTCTCTTTCAACGGATAAAACTCATCTTCACGAGCAACCTTCACCACTGCTTTTTTCGCCCCCTCACGCTGCCATTTCGAAAACCATATCGGTTTCTCCTTCTTCGTCAGCAACGAACACGCAACCGCAGCATGCGCTACCTGCACCGCAAGTTTACCCGGTGAAAGTTTCAGATCCATCCTTACAACAAGGACCATCTTATACTCAAAATCCACCATTTTTCCCTTCATCTTTCTCAGAGTGCTGGTTCAGGTCACGAAACGATTTCTGTCTCCACTGCTCACCAAGCTCCTCTGCTTTACTATAGTCGACTAACCCCTTCACTAACATCGTTTTCCCATCATCTTCAAGGTGCTTCACGGGAACACCAAAATATTTATTCCCTGATTTAATAATAACAATATCGTCAGAAACCGCTATCGTCTCCCCAACTTTTTTCCCGGTTCCATCAAGCACAAAACGACAAAGAAGCGAGGTATTCTCACACGATGTCGTCTCTTCTTCATTTTCATGCTGGTTCCGCCTCGAAAATATAAACACCGAACCCATAGTCAACACTGGAAATAACATAGCCCAGGGTAACACCGTTTCTGTTATAAATCTTTGGTGCTATACAAGGAAAAAATTATGAACCACTACGACGTCATAATCGCTGGTGCAGGGCCAGTCGGCGGGTATATAGCAAAAACACTTGCTCACGCAGGATACCATGTCGCTCTTATGGAAGAACATAAACGACCAGGATACCCGCTGCATTGCGCAGGGCTCGTAAACCCACGCGTCCTCAAACTCACCAACTTAGACGACACCTGTATACAAAACAAAATCTTTGGCGCGACTATTCATGCCCCCTCAGGTAAAACACTTACCCTCGGTGGCAATCAAATTCATGCTGCGGTAATCGACCGCCCCAAGTTCGATGCCACCATCGTGAACCACGCAAAAAAAGAGGAAGTCGACATTCTCCTCGAAACAAAACTCGTTGCAACTCGCAGAACTCTTAAAAACATCACTGTACAAACACAGCACCATACACAAACACTCACAAACACCTGCGATCTTCTTATCGGTGCAGATGGCGCCCGCTCAACAGTTCGAAACCTATTCCAATTCCCACAACCCCGCGAAATGTTACAAGGAATAGGCGCGGACATCACCGACCTCGCCATAGACCCAAAACAAGTACACATCTTTGTAGGGGCACATATTGCCCCTGGTTTCTTCGCCTGGATTATCCCCACGAACCCAAAAGGCACAACCGCCCGAGCAGGTGTCTGCACAACTCATCCATCTTCGCACCCAACAAAATACTATTTTACACAATTATTCACTCACCCAGCGAGCGCGCACCTCCTCCACAAATCCCATGTCCTATCCTACACAGCAGGCATGATTCCCCTCGGCCCATTAAAAAAAACTACGGATACTCATGTGATGATAGTCGGTGACGCAGCTGCGCAAGTAAAACCAACATCAGGTGGTGGGCTCTACACCGGTTTACTCTGTGCGCACCACTGCGCTGATGTCGCTTTAGAAGCACTTCAACACAAACAGTTTACCCAAAAAACCTTAAAAAAATATCATTCGTTGTGGACTGCAGATATTGGAAAAGAACTTCAACTTGGGATGAGATTTCGGAGGATTTTCACCCGATTATCTGATACTCGTTTAAATCAATATATAACTAAATTCGATAACCCAAAAATCATTGACGTCATCAATACCTACGGGGATATTGATTACCCATCAAAACTCGTAATTCCTCTGTTAAAAACGATGCCGTCTCTCCTTTGCTTCTTACCTTTTCTGAAAAAAAATAAATAAACCTAGTTCTCCCCAAAAATGTTTATCGTTTTCGTCTTGATGACGGGGGCGGTGGTGGGACGTAGAAATCTGGTTCTTCCTGATCTTGTGCCTCGTCTTGTTCTTCAACCGCCTCTTTTTCAGTTCGTCTCCGACGACTCCGTGGCATTCCTCTACTTCTCCGTTTTTTATTAATAATATAGATGACGAGAACAAGAATAACAACCAGTATCAAGCTCAAGATGCAGGGGAAGAATAACGCAAGCACAAAGATTGAGGATGCCGTGAGTGTACACGAAATCACGTCCCCCTCAAGAGCTTCTTGTTTTTCGAAATATATCTCAATGTACTGTTGTCCTTTCTCAGTTTCACCTGTTACAATAGTTTTCCCGAGTGCATCGGTCGCTGAGACAGAGACTCCATTCGGGAAAATAAGCCGGTAGGTAACCTCTCGGTCATCTAATCCCTTGAGAGTGAATTGTTGAGTAAAGAAACTAAAGGATGGAGGAACAACAGAGATGTTGAATGGTACCGTGTGTAAACTATTTGCGGTGGATGAAACGGTTACAGGGGCGTTTGCATCCATTTTTGCGATATCCCCATCCCATTGTAACGACGTGTTAAACATTTTCCGGTCACTAAAACCAGCGATGCTTTGGCCGTTGAAAATCGTGGACATTCGTTGTTCAAAATCTTGTTTTTGGTTCGCTAAGAACGCTGTTATTTCCTCATCGGTAAATACCTGCTCATCGACGCATAATCGGAATGCATCTGCGTTCAAATAATCGATGTACATTTTATCGGGGAGGGTAAACTCTGAGGGAAGCGTTGTCACGTAGATGTCTTCATCTTCTTTTAATGTGGCGGGTGCGGTTAACTCGCTTTTTCCTGTGATGAAACTTGGGATGTTGAGATCCATTTTTGTTATTTCGATTGTTACCTTCATACGTTTCTGTTCTTCAGCGTAGGTAGGTGAGATGTCTGAGTTCATCGCCCCGGAGAATGTTGCGCTCTGGTTCCAGGTGTACGGGTTTTTATTGTTGATAAATACGTGTGCTGGGAGTGAGAGTATGCATGTGTAGGGGTACCCTATTTTTCCTAGGTTGGTACCGAAGTTGATGTCTGTGCGTATGAGTTCTGCTTGGGCGCCCGCGGTGATGAGTCCGAACATGGCTTTTGCTGTGAGATTAAGGATTCGTAGGTTCACATCAGTATCTGTCCATGTTGCGGTGATCGCTGGTGTCGTATTCATGTGGGTGATCGTGTATGGTGTAGTGCAGTTCTGTGCGGTTTCTGTATTCCAGGAGAAAACGAGTGCTAGACTCTGGTTAAAAGACGATGTCTCTAAAGTACTGACAATGGCATGTTCTATTTTTTGTAGGGTTTGTTGGTAGAGATCATCCCATGTGAAGAAACCATAGTGTATGAGTAAGCGGACACCGTCCGCAGGAGGTGTTGCTAGATTCATAATGGTTGTTGGGAGTGTGCTGTAGGTGCTGATATTGATACTTTCTATGTTAATGGTTGTTTTAAAATCGGTTTTTTGGACTCGTGCCGCATCTAACCCAAACGCCAAGGTAATATTTTCCGTATGCATGGTGGGGGTTGTGGGGTGAACTGATTGTAGGGAAAGGTATGCTCGTTTGCTTGAGTGTCGTCCGTTCCAGTTATCTAGATCCCATTGTATTCTATTCCCGTTCACTCTTCCTGTTGTGTTACGGAATTGTAGTGACTCTGGAAGGACGATTATGTACGTGTTATTCCATCCTGCTTCTGCATAAAAATCATAGACGTATGATACAATAGCGTTCATGTCAAGGACGCCGTTGATGAACTCGGAGCTGTTTATCGATCGACTTAGCTGAAAAAACTCTGGGGGGAGCGTGACGTTTAGTACTTCGTTAAAGTGTTCATTTTTATAGACGGGCATAGCAAAATTCTGAAGTGTTGCGTTCAAGAATATGTTTTTTATTTGGTCTTTGAGGAGGAGGAATACGGCATAGCGGAGAGCACCGAGTTCTTGTTGATCCTGGATATTTTTTATGTCTTCTTTGGTGTATGTTCTATCTGTGGTTATCTGTTGGACATCCATGGTGATGTCCACCATCAGTTGGGTCCCTGTTTCGTAGGTGATTGTGAAGACTCCGAGTACTCGGCTTTCAGGGTCGTTCTCTGCTGCAAGTGTAGTACATGAGAATATTGAGGAACAAAGAAAAAGAATAACGCTACTCAGGGCAGCAATTTTGCTAAATCGCATAGTGTACTCTCATCCACATCCTTTTTTCATCAAATAAGCATAAACTATTATAAAAACCTTCTCACCCTTCAACGGTTGTTCTTCTTCGAAGAATCGTTTGATTGTTTGATTAATGGGTCGTCCCATCATGATTCTTTCTTGTGTTATTGCGGTTGTTTCTTCGTTCAACAAGGAGTAATCCAGTGATGACGAACGCTCCACCAAGCAGGAAAAATATGGTGATTTGATCACCAAACAAGACATAACTTATGATTGTTGACAGGACTGGTATTCCATAGAGGTAGACGCTTACTTCGGAAACGGTTTTTATTTCGAGTGCGACGTACCATAAGACGTATCCGATTATTGTTGAGCATAATCCGAGAAAGATTACGGCGAACCAGCTTACGAGTGACATATGAGTAATTTCTCCTATAAACGTAGGGGTGAGTAGGAGGGTAGGGAGTAACACAAGGCTGCCGAGTAGCATGGCGTAGAGCGTGAGTGATAAAGCGGAATAGCGGGCGAGTAATTTTTTTCCTGCGATGGTATATAGTGAGCCCATGATTGCAGCCATGAGAATCGCAAGCGCACCGCCTAGGTGTGTCACTTCTAGGGCTGTGTTTTGTGCTCCCAGGATGGAGATGATTAATACTCCTATGAGTGCGAGGAGGACTCCGATGATTGTTGTAGGGGTGAGTTTTTCTTTGAGGAAAATGATGGAGAGGATAATCGTGAACACGGGTATGGTTGCGATGAGTAGGCTTGCTGCGCCAGCGGTGACGTATTGTTCGCCGTAGTTGAGGCCGAAGTGGTACATCATAACGCCGAAGCACCCGATGAGGAATATGGGGAGGATATCTTTTTTTTGCAGAGGGGAGAACTTTCTTGGTTGGACGGCGATGATGATGAGTGCTGCGAGGCAGACGATGATGAATCGTAGGATGGTGAGGCTAGTAAATGAGAGGTCTTGTAGAGCGAGTCTTATGAGGGGGAAAGCGAGCGCCCAGACGATGATGCAGAGGAGCATCATCAGATTGAATGTAGTTTTTGAAAGGGGTTTTTTCATGCTGGTGAGGGGGACAAACGCGGGTTTTCTATAAAAACTCTGTCACCTTGGCTTTTTTAGTGGTATTGGTTGTTACAAAGTTTTATAAAGTTTTATTGACTAATATGTTTGGATGAGAGAGTTAACGAAGGCGCAGCTGACGATTGGGATTTTAGCGTGTTTTTCTATTGGTCTTGGTTCTGTTCAGCGGGTGTTGGTTTCTCGGGACGTGTTGCTTTCGGTTGGGTATTTAGCATTGAATTTGATTGCAGTGTTTATTCTGTGTTGTGTTCTTCTTGCGATACTTAGGTGGATTAATATTTTTGATTTGAAAACAGATGCGGTTATTACGCTTCTGGTGTTGGTGGTACCATTGTTGATTGTGTACTCTCAAGTCTAAAAAAAGGTTATTTTTGTGGTGGTAGTTTGTTTTTGTTTCCTCTGAAGGCTTGTTCGATGTGTTTTTTTTCGGTGATGTTGGTGAGGATGCAGGTGACTCCTTGTCGTCCGTCTTCGAAGGTTGTGGGGAGAAGGTGGACTTGGAAGTAGACGATGCCTTCGTCGAGTTGTATGGTGAGTTCGATGTAGTATTCTTTTCCGGTTAACGCGTCTTTTACTTTTGCATAGAGTGTTTCTGCGTGGAGTCGTGGGAGGATGGTTTTGTGGATCTCTTCTCCAATGATGTCTTCTTTTTGTGTGTTAAAAAATTGGAGGCAAACGTCGTTTACTTGGAGTATTCTGAGGTTTTCATCAAGGATGATGATGTAGTCTGATATGTAGTTGATGAGTGAGGAGATGGGGATTCGTCGTGAGGGGAAAAAGACTTTTGCTGGGCCAAAGGTGATCATTTCTGCGTGGCCTGAGATGACGAGGATGTCGAGGTATTTTGCTACGGAGTTTCTGTTGATGTCTATTTCTCTGGCTATATCTGTTACGGTCATGCCTTTTGGGTTATTTTTGAGGATGATTTTGATGAGGGCGAGTTCTTCTTGGTAGTCTTCCACAGGGTCATATATTTTCGTGTGTATTTATGCATTTCGATTTTGGTTATCAGTTCCGCAATGCACAAAGAGAAATGTTTATATACTAAATAATATATGTAGTATTTGCTAAGCAGTATTGCATGGCAAAGTGGTGATAAGAGATCATGGTAACACTCTCCAACCAAACCATACCTCATTCAAACCTTCAATCCCATCACAACACACACCACCACTCCACGGTTGGCAACCCTGGGGAGGCGCTAACCTGGAAAACTTCGTTTCACACTCTCCAACGAGGTGCCCACATCCTCCTAAAAAAGTATCCCATCCAAAACTATTGCATCCCATCTCTCCTTTCTCCTTAAAAAAATTGGGCACCTCCCATCCCATTCTTCAAACTCTTTTATTATTACCTTATAACACAAAAAAATTTACATATAGATACATTTATAAAATTACGCAGCTATTATAATTCTAAGAGAAAAAAAACTATGGTGCGTCACACACGATCCTCTACTTCTCTAGGGAAACGTTTTATCCTACTCCTTATCAGTACTATCCTCCTTACTTCCCTTCTTCCCCCCATAAAAAGTAATACATCATTAATTGCTGCCGAAGCATCCTTACCACTCCGTCAAGACCCAAAAATTAGCACGATCCTCTCCATGATTAATGAGACCCTCCTCAGAACCTATCTAGAAACCCTGGTTAGTTACGGGCCACGAATGACGGGTACCAAAGGCTGCGAACAGGCAGCAACATACATCCACGATCAGTTCAAAGACATGGGTCTTATGACACGGTATCAAACCTGGGCTGCATGGGGGAACCGATGGCACCCTGGGCGATTCAACAGCCAGAATGTTGAAGGCACCCTCCCAGGAGCACATGATCGAATCATCTTGTTTAGTGCTCATTACGACTCCGTGGAAAACACAGTTGGTGCAGATGATAACGGTGACGGCACCGTCGCCGTCATGGCCGCAGCATACGTCCTCAGCCAATTCTCTTTTAATTATACACTGAAGTTTGTTGCGTTCTCTGGCGAAGAAGAAGGACTCCTTGGAAGTCATGACTACGCGAAAGAAACCTATGAAAACCACACCGATGTTGCAGTCGCATTCAACGCGGACATGATCGGATACGCCACCAGCAGAGAAAACGCGACACAAGTCAGATCCTACGCAACCGAGGACAACCGCTGGATCCTTGATCTCATCCAAGAACTGAACACCACGTATGATCTCGGCTTCACCATTACCCGCGGGATCACCAACGAAGCAGCCGGAAGAGGGGGTAGCGATTATTTCTCCTTCGTAGAATACGGTTTTGAAACCGTCGCATTCTTCGAAAAAGAATGGAACCCCTACATGCACACACCAGAAGACTCCCTAGAGAACGTCAATTTTAGTTATCTCGTGAACACCACCCGACTCATCGTTGCTACTATGGCGTACCTCGGCGATTATGGGATTTCTCATCCGCAAATCAAAATCACCTCACCGCGCTTCGGAAAATGGTACTTCAACGGACGAGAACGACCCGGTTTCCAGGATCTCAACACACTCGTCTTTCATGATATCTGGGTATGGGCAGACGTAAAACCAGGACTTGCACCGATACAAAAAGTAGAGTTTTACTACGATACAACCTTAGCCTTCACCGATACCCAAGCCCCCTACACATGGCATCTAAACACAACCTCCATAAGAAAACACAATATCACTGCTGTCGTCTATGACCTCCTCGGGTACCAAGCACATGACTGGAAAACCATCAGATACATTAATCTCAACATCAAACCACTCCTCACACGAAACAACTAACCAACAACCCCTATACACAAACAATGCCACTCTTTTTTAAACATCAACCATATAATACCCTAGCTATGCTAGAACGAGGCCTCGCTTCCTTCGACATCTACGTTATCGTCACAGAACTCCAAGAACTCGTTGGAAGTTACATCGACAAAATATTTCAAATATCTCGCGACGAGATCATCCTCAGAGTAAAAAATCCTGATACCAACAAAAAAGAAACACTCTACATACACAACAATGAACTCCTCTGCAGAACCGATACACAATTCACTGCACTCGTCAAACCACCCTCCTTCACCATGACCCTACGAAAACACATCCTCAATGGAAAAATCCACGCAATCACCCAACACGAATTCGACCGCATCATAAAAATCACCATCCAAAAAAAAGAAGAACAATATCTTCTCATTCTTGAACTCTTTAAAAACGGAAACATCATCCTCGTCAACTCACAAGGAATCATCATCCACTCCCTCCTTACACAACACTGGGCACAACGAACCATCAAACCACACGAACCCTACCAACCACCACCATCGCAGAAAAACCCGTTCACCCTCGACTCTAGCACCTTTCACGAACTCCTCAAAACCAGTAAACGAGACATCGTACGAACACTTGCCGTCACCCTAAACCTTAGCGGCACCTACGCTGAAGAACTCTGCACCCGCGCACAAATAAACAAAAACACCACCATCAAAGAACTCGACGAAAAAACTATTACACAACTCTACACCACACTCACCTCATTTCTCGAACAGTTTAACAACAAAGAATTCCACCCAGTCTACATTAAACAAGAGGAAGACCTCATCGACCTCCTCCCTTTCCCCTTCCTCAGCTATCAAAACAAAGAAGTCGTACCTTTAGATAGTTTTAGCCGAGGACTTGAACTCTTCATCAAGAAAAAAATCACACCGAAACAACAAAAAAATACCGAACAACAAAAAATCATTGAAAAACTGCAACGACAACTCCAACAACAAACCCAGTCCATCGAAGAATTCACCGCCCTCATCAAACAAAGACAACAAGAAGGCGACCTCATCTATCTTCACCTCCAGCAATGCCAAGCCCTACTAGACGACATCAGCCAAGTATTAAAACAAAAAGAGAAAGACGACGAAATACAACGCATCAACCAAAATCCACTCGTCAAAACATTCGACCCACTCTCCGATACCTTACACATTATTCTCCCTAGCACGAACGGGGAGATAAAAGAACTCATCATAGATTTCCGGAAAACCGCTGTAGAAAACGCTCAGAACGCATATGAAGACAGCAAGAAATACAAAGAGAAAATAGACGGCGCAGAGAAAGCAATTCAGGCTACGAAGAACGCCATCCAACGTCTCCAAGAAAAAACCTTGATGAGCACCCCCGAGACGCAGGATGAACAAGAGAGTAAAGGAAAACGATTTTGGTTCGAACAATATCATTGGTTCCTCTCCAGTGAAGGGAATGTGGTTGTCGCGGGCCGCGATGCAAAAAGCAACGATGTTCTTGTGAAAAAATATTTGAAGGAAAATGATCGGTATGTTCACGCTGATGTTCATGGTGCTGCGAGTTGTGTTGTGAAGAATACGGATATTCATGGTGATCTCCTCCTGATTTCTGATGAGACGCTTCAGGAAGCCTGTGTTTTTGCTGCGTGTTTTTCAAAGGCGTGGAAGCAGTTTGGTGAGGCACAGGTGTATTGGGTGTTACCGGAGCAGGTGAGTAAAACGCCGCAGAGTGGTGAGTTTCTGCCTCGTGGTGCGTTTGTGATTCGAGGGAAACGGAATTATGTTCGTTGTACTCTTGAGCTTGCGGTGGGTGAGATCATGGTTGATGGGATGAGGCGGGTTATGGCTGGCCCAGTGAGTGCGGTGAAGGATTGCTCTCAGAAATATGTGGTGATACAGTCTGGTGCGATGAAAAGTAGTAGTCTTGCTCGGATGTTAGCAAAGGTTTTCTCGGTTTCTGTTGATGATGTTCTTCGTGTGTTGCCGCCGGGGAATGTGCAGGTGAAAAGAACCATCGGGTTTGAGCTTTCTGGAACAGGATAGGAGGTGTGGGTTTGCAGGTTGTGTTTAAGGATTTGAGACATGGTGAGGTGGGGGTGATCCCGGAGAACCCGGATGACCTCTGGCATCTGTATAATATTATTGATAAAGGTGATCTGGTTCGGATGGTGACGTTTCGTACGATTGAGGGTCAACAGGATGATATGAAACGGGCGAAGAAGAGTGAGAAGAAGCGGATGAAACTGGGGGTTGTGGTGGAGGAAGTCGGTTTTCACGAGTTTTCTGATCGTTTGCGTATCCGTGGGGTGATTCGTGAGGGGCCCCAGGATTTGGGGTCGTATCATACGTTTGATGTGACTGTGGATGCGATGGAGAAACTCTCGATTGTGAAGGAGCGGTGGAAATCATTTCAGTTGGATCGGTTGGATGAGGCGGTGCGTCAGCGTACGCAGCCGGTTGTGGTGTTTGTTTCCTTGGATGAGGATGAAGCGACGGTGGCGGTTCTTCGGCAGAGTGGGGTGCAATGGGTGACGGATATTGATTCGAGGCGCTCTGGGAAGATGTATGAGACGAAGGTAGAATCTGGCTATGATTATTATGGGGAGGTTGTCGCGGTCGTGAAATCGACGAAGAAAGGGGAGACGCCGTTGGTGGTTGTTGGTCCTGGGTTCGCCCGGGAGCATCTGGTGAAGTATGGGCGGGAGAAGGCTCCTGATGTGTTTCATGAGGTGCTGGTGTATCCGACGGGTCATGCGGGGATGAATGGTGTTCATGAGGCGATTAAGGTTGGTGCTGCGGAGCGTATTCTGAAGGATAATCGGATGTCTTTTGAGACGAAGTTGGTGGAGCAGGTGTTTGAGGAGATAAAGAAGGATGGTCCCGTGGTGTATGGAACGAAGGAGGTCTCTGATGCGATTACTAGAGGTGCGGTTGAGCATTTGTTGATCTTGGATGTGTTGGTGCGGAGTAAGGAGGGTGAGCAGTTATTGTATCGGGCGCGGGAGACGAAGAGTAAATTCACGATTATTAACGGGTTGCATGAGGCAGGGAAAAAATTCGAGGGTATCGGTGGTGTTGCCGCGTTCCTGAGGTTTAAATACTAAAAAAAAGTTTTAAAAGGAGTTTTTACCAGCGGACGCCGCTTCCGGTGGTGACCATGATTCCGATGGTTGAGTGTTGCTGGCTCATATCCGTGAATACGTCTTCATCTGCTTGGTGTATGGTTTCTTTGATTTCGTCGATGGAGCCACTGTAATATTGGTATTCGACATCTATGGTGAATGCGTTCCCCTGGTCTCGGGGTCGTATCCTCCCGAGGATTTCACCGACGCTCACACTGACTTTCACGGTGAACTCGTCATCCACCCATTTATCGTTGTAGTAGGGTGATTGTTTGAGTTGTTGTTGTGCATCCTGGAGAGTTTGTGCGTCAAACGGGATGGTACTTGGTTCACGGTCATTGATGTTGTTGAAGGTGAGGACAATGTTTCCTTCTTTGGTTCGGCGCATGCTTTTCATGGAGTCACTGATTGTGGTCCCATCTGGTGCTGTGACTTCTAGGGTGAGCGTGTCTAACCCGAAGATTCCGAGGAATGCTTTGTTGTCCACCCAGCTCATGTTAAACGTAATACTTTTAAGGTTCCCTCGAGGGATGGTGAGTGTTCCTTCGTAGGCTGCTTTTTTGTTTGCGAATTCATCTACAGATGATATGGAGGCGTTTTGTAGATGCCAGGTAACCTCGTAGGTTTTCATGTCTTCTAAAATATTTTGTGTCACCGTATTGGTTTCAACGGGTTGTGAGTAGAGTGCGATACCGATTCCGGCGACGATGATCACGAAGATAGCCAATATGATAATGATTTGATCGTTCTTTTTCAGCGCCATATTCTCGTTCACCAAACTGGGAGTATTTTTATAGGTTATTATTTTTATTAATCCTTAATTATAAGTATGTTTCCCCCTTTATTAAATTTTTCCTTTTTATTATATATTTACAATTTTAATCAAAAACTGGAATATCACATCTTTTTCTTCTATAAATGGAGAGGAGCATGCGTGCCGCACTGCGTGCATTTACCATCCTGTATACCGATAACCTTAGCAGTGAACCCATGACGTTCTACCCATACTGTGTTGCAATGGGGGCAATGCGTGTTTTCATATTCGTTACTGGGGATATTGCCGACGTACACAAAAAGAAGACCTGCCTCCTTAGCAGTCGTGTAACAGGAGGTTAATGTTTCTAGAGGCGTCATCTTTACTTCAGTCATCTGGTAATCCGGATGGAATCTGGAGAAATGAACAGGTGTTTCCACCCCTAAACTCTGAGATATCCACTGAGTAAACTGTTTCACTTCCTTCAAATCATCGTTTAAACCAGGGATTACTAAATACGTTAACTCAATATGAATACCTAATTGTTTCGCAAGCTCACAGGCTTCGAGTACTGGCTTCAATTTCGCCTTACAGACGGTTTTATAGAAGCTTTCCGAGAACGATTTCACATCAATATTCATCGCATCTAGGTACGGTGAGATCTCCCTCAACGGTTCCTCCTGGATATACCCATTCGTCACATACACAGTATACAACCCTGCTTGTTTTGCACGTTTCGCCGTATCAAAAGTGTACTCATGCCAGATCGTCGGCTCGTTATACGTCCAGGAAAGACCTGAGCACCCGGATTGTTTTGCTAACGATATTGCTTCTTTTGGTGATACCTCTCGTAGATGGGCCTCCGCTGGAGCCATTGTAGAAATCGTATAGTTTTGGCAATGATCACAACGGAAATTACATCCCACGGATCCAAACGAGAGCACTTGGGAACCAGGGTAAAAATGATACAAGGGTTTTTTTTCTATAGGATCAACAGCGATAGAGGAGCATAAACCATAAATAAGGGTGTATAAGCACCCGTTTTCGTTTTTCCTGACACCGCAGATTCCAGTCTTTCCTTCCGTGATTGTGCAGGTGTGAGCACAGAGTTGGCACTGTACTTTTTTGTCTTTCACTGGTTTCCAAAAATGTGCCTCTTGTTTCATCTGATTGTTACGATAGTCCGGGTAAGTTATTTAATTTTATTGTATACATCGGTGTTCTGTCAGTCTTTCCAGCGAGGCATTTCTTTGATGATTTCGATTTTTAAGATAAGATTGAAGGATAGTTTTGGGAGGTGTTGCATAATACCGAGTTTCGTGTCGTAGAGGAGAATAAAGGTGTCTTGCATGATATTCAAAGCATTTTCTTTGAGTTCGTGGATAAATTTGTACAAATCGCTGAGTTCGTGCTCTGTGGGTTTGGTAAAATTAATGAATTGGGATAAGGAGTCTATAACGATGATGTCCGGTCCTGCTTTTTCGATACCGAAGGTAATGAGTTGCTTCATTTGTTCTAGATTGTTTGGTGGTTTGTGGTACAAGCAGTTATCAATATTTATTTCTTCAGGGAAGGCATACCCTGATACGCAGTCAATGAAAAAGATTTTTTTATTATTCAGTTGTTTTTGGTTTAACGCCATTCTCATGAAGTCATAGCTTCGAACAAGGGAGATATACAGAATTGTTTGCATGTGTTCTGGTTTTATTTTTTTTAACACGTCGATAAGATCAGTGAATTCGATAGAGTTGTGGGTGAGAAGAATGATACCACGGAGTTGTTTAAGCAGCGAATTTATTTCTTTGTGAACTTCCTTCCAATAATTAATATTAATAATGTCGTCTGTGGTAGCTTTTTGTTGGAGGGAGAGGTTGTTGCTTTCCATAGTGTTCATACCATTTTTTTTATTTGAAGGGAGAATACAATGATGAACCCACGTTATGTGATAGGTGGTTGTTGCAGAACGAGTTTATGGATACGGTTCATTAGTTCTTCAAGCTCAAATGGTTTGGTGACGTAATCGACGATTCCCCTCTGATATAACTTTTGTTTTTCTTCCTCTGAATATCGCACGACTGTGAGTAGGATAATCTTTGGTTTTGTTTTTTTCTCTTTGAGTTTTTCCAGGATTTCTCGGGTGGTGAGTCCTGGCATCATGACGTCGAGAGTGACGAGGTCTGGTTGGAACTCATCGATTTTGTTGAGGAAATCCTCGCCATTCTCTGCGGTAACGGTTTCAAATCCCTCTTTGCAGAGCATGATATTAAGCATTTCCCGCAGGTCGGTTTCATCGTCAACAATCATTATTTTTGTCATGGCTGTTCTCCTTTTTCCTTAGTCTCTTCTTCCCATATAACGGTTTTATTTCTTAAATCGTTTTCTATCGCACGTTTGGCATCTTTCAATTTAAAGATGTCCACATCTCTGAATTTGCCTTCGAGGTCTTGAACCGGTGTGATTGGTAAGGTGAATCGGAAGGTGCTTCCGTTACCTGGTTCGCTTTCCGCCCAGATGTTTCCACCATGGGAAAGCACGATACCTCTGCTAATAGCAAGTCCCAAGCCGGCTCCTCCGAATTTTCTATCCATGCCAGAGTCGACCTGATAAAATATTTCGAAAATCTTCTCCCGTTTATCCTTTGGAATGCCCCGTCCGAAATCCTGAATTTCAAATAAGACCTGGTCTTTATCTTTTTTTGTTCGAACATTGATGATAGTGCCGTTTGGTGAGAATTTTATCGCGTTGTTTACAATGTTAATAATCACTTGTTTGATACGTTCGTGATCAACTATCATTTCAGGTATATCCTGTTCTATCTCAGTGTTGATTTTTATGTTTTTGAGATCTGCGGTTGGTTGCATTGTTTCAACTGCTTCGTTAACCATTTTTCTAGTATCTATTTTTTCTGGTACGAATTTCATGGTTCCTGATTCTAATCGTGAGACATCGAGGATATCTCGTATGAGGTTGTCGAGTCGGTCGGTATTTCGGAGGATAACAGTGAGCGCTTGCTGTTGCTCTTTGGTGATTTGACCAAGTGTTTGTTTCATAATCATCTGAATATATCCTTTGATAGCGGACATCGGTGTCCGAAGCTCATGCGAAGTAATGTTGAGGAAGTCTGATTTTATTCTATCGAGTTTTTTCAATTGAATGTTTTGGAGTTCTATTGTTGTTTGTGTTTCTTTGAGTTTATCAATTGTCTGTTGTAAGTCCTCCATGATGTTCAAGGTGGCAACTTCACTTTCTTGTAATTTCTTCATTTTTTCATTGAGCTCTAATGTTCTTTCTTCTACTTTTTTCTCAAGACTCTCTCGTGCATCAATTAACTTACTAGTTGTATTTCGTAGTGATTCTCTCATTTTCTCAAATGATTCTGCCAGATCACCGATCTCATCATTTGAATGAACCTCGATAACTGCATCTAGATTACCTTCACGAATCTTTTTTGTTATGTTTGATAAATATCTGATTGGTGTGATAATCCCACGTGAAAATATAAAACTAGCAACAATAAGAATTCCAGCATAGACTAAGGCTAGAAGGAAGATTTGTATTCGAAAAGAAATAACACTGGCAAATATCTCCTCTGAGTCTTGAGTTACAATCACAGTCCAAAAACCGTTACCGTCATAAATGGTGTCAGCTAGAAGAGGAGTAAACGCAAACATACTTTCTGTTCCATCTGTATCTCTATAACTTGCTGCCCCACCCGGATAATATGTTTTAATAATAGTACACTGCGCCTCCGGTAGTTTGTCAAAAATTTTGTCTTTATTTGGATGAGAGAGTATTTTATGGTTATCGTTTATTAATTGTATGAACCCTGTTCTCCCGATAGTGACACTATCTAAAATATCCCAGATTTGCCTAATATCGAATTGCCCAGCCACAACCCCTATAATTTCATCGTTTTCGGTTATCACCGGAGACAAAAAAAGGAGTATTGCTTTATAGGGATTCAAAATGATGTGGGCGTCTGAAACGACAACACTTCCATTTAACGCCTGAATATACCATTCATTAGTACGCCATTCGCCTCGATAGTTATAGGTAGTTGACGTAATAACGTTTCCTTCAGTATCAAGTAAAGTAATATCATCATAAATATTGAGGTAATTCTGGGTCGCCATTAATTGTTTAAGCTTCTCTGATGTAGTTGCATTCTTTGATCGTAGAATTGGGTTATTTGCCAGGATGACAATGCCGTCTCTTGTATTTTTCACAAGGCGTTCGATTTCCCCACTGATTTCTATTGCAATAATCCTAAAACTAGAAAGAGTATTTTCTTGTAAAGCATTTTGCATTTGAATTGTTAAAAATACGTTCGTTGATATTAGAGGTAATAAAAGCAAAAAAATAAAAATCAATATGATTTTCGTTCGGATGCTTTTTCGAATCATAGCAAATTCCTATTAACTTTTATCCATTGTTTTCTTATGCTGGCAAACTACGTTTCGCTTTGCAACTCAGCCCATATCCTATTCGTTTCGCTAAGGAGATCACCTGTTAATACCCTAAAAAATTCGCATTTATTAAGGATATCTGAAGATGGGTAAACAGATTGGCTCTCAAGAATTTCAGGGTCGATAAATTCTTCTGCCGCCAT
>JAZDGT010000062.1:0-3038 GCA_043806635.1 Methanobacteriota archaeon
CATATTTCGCCATATCATTGGTTGTTCCACTTCGACCGGTGCGTCTTCGTGTATGCATTCTACTCCATCTGTGACTGCGTTCTTCAATACCGTTGTGCCGTACAATCTCTACAGGGTTACCTTTTCTATCATAGACTTCTGTGAAAAGTTCATCCCAGTGTCCTTGGAATTGCCCCCTAATATTTTTTGCTACAGCATGAAACTCTCCATCTAATTCATTTCCCTCTCGTTCAATTCTATCAAGAGTTTGTTCCATCTGTTCTTTGACTTTTTTAATATCAAGGGGTTCATTCTTTTGTCCGTTATCACTTAAATGTCTGCTTACATCAAGGATTCTCCTAACCGCTTCAAACCAACCAAATATTCGTTCGACTTGATAATATTGCTGCATCACCTGCTTTGTCTTTTTTAACTGATCCATCCTCTCAGAAAGCTCCAAAACTGCATGAACTGCAAGGTTATGACCTGCATTCCATCGTATAATTCTTTTCACCCAGCCTCCGATCTCCACTGCTCGGTTCATGATCTCAAAATAAGGAAGAACAAAAGGATAACCAGAAGCTATCTCTCTAGGCCACAGCAGATACTCTACAGCAAGAGCAACCCATGCACGCTCCCCCATCACCAACATATCAGAAGAAACATCATCGTTCAATGCTTTCTCTTTCAATACAGCCAACCGGCTGAGTATCTCTGTATCTACAATGAAGTTACGAAGGGTCTCATACCGTTCATTAAAAAGAATCTTCCCCAGATTCTTAACGAAATGATAATGACAGATCAACTGCAAGACATCAGGAAATATCTCCAAGACAGCATCACGGATCTGACTGCTCATATCTCTAAGAACAACAATGGGAATACCAACTGAACCACGTAATCTCTCCAGGAAGGGCGTAAGATACTTCTTACTCTCAGAAGGCATTATCTGCGCATCTACGGTAATACCAGTTATACCATCCTTCGCAGAGAAAACAATATCATCACCTGTCTCCCCCGTACCATCAAGATGAAGCACCATGCCAGTCTTCCTTTCAAAAACCGTCTTTAATTCTGGAACATGTTTTCTATGAAGAACATAAAACCTGAGCAGGAACTCCTCAGAAAGGTTTGAAATCTCCCCAGTGGATATATGTATCCCTCTTGCAGCAAGAAGCAATTGTATCTCCCCACGCTGAAGATTACAGAACCATCTAAGAAAACCAATAGATATCATTACTTTGCTATCAAAGACGTAGCCCAGGGGACATATTCTGTTTACTACCGCAATCAATGCCTGGTTAGCTGCGCCATGTTTTTTACAATAGGTGAAACAGACTTTGAGGACTCTTTCACCGGCAAGAGTCTTGACTATTCTTTCTTTTGTCTTCTGGACATTGAACTTTTTCCGGCATTTCTGACATTTCCCTGAGACTTTTTGGATTTCTTCCGGTAAAATAGGCAGATAGAGAACGTTTTTTTTCCAAAATCATAGTAAATACCAATACGTTCAAGCTGATCCGTTCTAACTGGCTGACCCATACCTTCCACTAGTTCAAAAACCTCATTAGGAGTAAGATCTCCCTGCATAAGCCTGACTGCGAGATAGCTGAAATGCACTGGTTCAATCTTAAAATTTGTCGGGTTCTTGGGATCAGTACCTAATGAACGGATATGCCTCTGAACGCATTTCCCATCAATCCATACATTTTCAACCTCCGAATAGTAGATTTTGCCTCTCTGTTTGATTTTACGAATAAATGACATATTCTAGTGTAACGTTACACTAGTATTTTACACTATCGGTTGTGACAGGAAAATATCAAAGTGAAAAGCATTCTACTCCATATTTGAAGGTCTAGAATCTATGTCAAAATACCCTAAAATCACTTCAAAAATCCAACCTCAAAATGACCCCATAAAAAGAGACAGAACCCGCAATCGCAACCTTTATATTGAAGTGTCTACATGCTCTTTTTGCTTTTAATAGAGTTAAAAGGAGGCAAACATTATGATGGCTGGAGGACAGCAACCAATTATCATCCTTAGAGAAGGAACGAAGCGAGAAAAAGGAAAAGGCGCACAATTAAACAACATTATGGCAGCACGAGCAATCTCAGACGCAGTGAAATCAACGCTCGGTCCAAAAGGAATGGACAAGATGCTGGTCGACTCCATGGGTGATGTGGTCATCACGAACGATGGAGCAACCATTCTCAAAGAAATCGATGTTGAACACCCTGCAGCAAAGATGATCGTAGAAGTCGCCAAATCACAAGATGACGAATGCGGTGATGGAACAACATCAGCCGTGATTCTCACCGGCGAGTTGTTAAAATACGCTGGAGAACTTATCGAGCAGAACATCCACCCAACCGTTATCTGCACGGGATACAAGCTCGCAGCAACCAAAGCAATTGCTGAGCTCAACAAAATGGCAACCCCTATTAAACACGGTGACAAAAAAACCTTAAAAAACATCGCTATGACATCGATGGCTAGCAAAGGTGCGAGCGCATCAAAAGAACTCCTCGCGGACGTCGTCGTTGACGCAATCACCAGTATAGCCGAACAAATCGGTGACAAAACCATCGTGGATATGGACAACATCCAGATCCAGAAGAAACACGGCGGCAGCATCCAGGACACCCGGATCATAAAAGGAATCATCCTGGATAAAGAACGCGTCCATGAGGGAATGCCACGACAACTGAAAAACGCAAAAATAGCACTCGTGAACGCAGCCTTAGAAATCAAAAAAACAGAGGTTGATGCACGCATTCAAATCCAAGACCCTACCCAGCTGCAAGCTTTCCTTGATGAAGAGGAATCCTTGTTGCGGAAATTGGTCGAAAAAGTCAAAAACAGCGAAGCGAACGTCCTGATCTGTCAGAAAGGCATCGATGACCTTGCACAACACTTCCTCTCCAAAGAAGGCATCTACGCGGTCAGACGAGCGAAGAAAAGCGACATGGATAAACTCGCCAAAGCAACCGGTGCTATCGTCGTCGCAAACCTTGACGAGATTTCTCCAAAAGATCTTGGATTCGCTGGCAATG
>JAZDGT010000063.1:0-9798 GCA_043806635.1 Methanobacteriota archaeon
GAATCGCAGTCCCATATTTCATACATTCTGGACAGAGCATCATTTTCACTCCATCAATCATAGCTGGTTTGCATCCCCGATATTCTTTCCCACACATTTCACAAGGCATATGCGTCATTCCCCCTGGTTAAACGAATTTAAATAAGGCCAGCCTTTTGGAGAACCATTAAATCCTCTGTACTTAATTTCTCCCCACGTTTGAACTTCTCATAAATATCATTCGCTTCTTTCTGCGCAGTAGTGACATCAGCAAGTTTTTTCTCTTTATATTTTTTCTTCTCCGTCTCAGAAATCGTGCGTTCTAACTCATGAATCCGATTCACATGTTCAATAAAATCTTTATGAACCTTGTCTGCTTCTATCTTTGTCATTACAATAGTTTCTTGAAGCTCGTTTGCCCTTTTACCTAACGTATCCAACGATTTTACTAATTCAATCATGCTCTCATGTTCTTCCTGAGCACGTTTCGCGAGCTTCGCCATGTTTTCATGGATTTTCTCAATTTTTTTACCCAGGATTTTCTCTTCTTCAATTGCTTCTTTCAATTTCGGATCCGCTCGCAGCATCTCTTCTTGTTCCTTAATTTGCATATGAAGATGAGCGATCGATTCAATCAATTTTTTTTCTTTTTGTGCAGAGAGAATCTGCGTCATCTGCTCGTTTTCTAACTTCCGCAACGTCTGCTTTAAAAGAGTCAGATTTACTCCGGTATTCATCAGTTTTTCTTTTTCTAATATTCTCACAGTTTTTTTTATGTTACCATGGTTTACAATAAGTGAATTCCGCTCTTCTTTCGCATGTTTCACTCGCTCATTGAACTCATCACGAGCTTTTTTATGATTACTAATTTTATTTCTGATTTCTCGGATCTGCGCGGTTAATTCGTCACGTTCATCAGCCATTTTTTTTGATTTGTTATGCAGCGCATCCCGTGTTTTCCGTAATTCGTTTGCTTTGATTTGAAACGTATCCTTTTGTCGTATCATCTCATCTATGGATTCGCCCATGTTTTCCTCTTCTTCACTGTGAATCTATCTCACCGGTAAAATATCTTCTGTTTATTAAGTATTTCGAAAGCATATCTCCAGCTGGTGAACAACGACCTACTGGTTTTCTGCTAATGCTTTATACATTTTATACCGGGATTGAATATTTTCCTCGAGTTTTTTATGAAGCCTTTCCGCTTCTCCAGGAAATGTTTTTGTGAGCGCAGCATAACGGACTTCACCCATGAGGAACTCACGGATGCTGCCGTCTGGTTCTTTTGAATCAAGCTGGAAGGGTTTTTTTCCTTCAGTAACTAATCGAGGATCATACCGGTATAATGGCCAGTACCCAGAGTCAACCGCGCGTTTTGCCTCTTCTTGGGATTTCCCCATACCCTGTTTAATCCCATGGTTGATACAGGGGGCGTATGCAATAATGAGGGAGGGTCCGGGATAGGATTCTGCTTCTTTTAACGCTTTTAAGAATTGATTTTTGTTAGAACCCATCGAAACTGATGCCACGTAGACGTACCCGTAGCTCATCGCCATTAACCCTAGGTCTTTTTTCTTCGTCTTCTTCCCGGATTCCGCGAATTTTGCTATCGAGCCTATCGGTGTAGCCTTCGATGATTGACCACCTGTATTCGAATACAATTCGGTGTCAAATACGAGGATGTTGATGTCTTCACCCATCGCCAGCACGTGATCCAGACCACCATACCCGATATCATACGCCCAACCATCACCACCAACCGCCCAGATTGATTTCTTTGTTAATAAATCACTGGACTCCTGGATCTGTTTTACTATTCCATTAGCAGGCATAGTTTTGAGTAGCGTTTTGATTTTTATTCCGTATTCCATTGATAGATCTGCATCATACATATGGTCAAGCCAACCTGAACATGCCTCTTTCAACTCTTTCGAGGAGGTCTCCTCTGCTAATTGGGTGAGAAGATCAGCAAGTTTCTCACGTCGTTGGGTGGTAGCGAGTACCATACCAAATCCGTACTCTGCGTTATCTTCAAACAACGAGTTCGCCCATGCAGGTCCAAAACCTTTCTCATTGACGGTGAAGGGTACGGAGGGAGCAGATCCACCCCATATCGATGAACACCCAGTCGCATTTGCGATAATCATCCGATCACCAAACAATTGAGTCACCACTTTCAGATATGGTGTTTCACCACATCCAGCGCATGCACCAGAAAACTCAAGTAAAGGTTTCTGGAACTGTGACCCTTTCACTGAATATTTATCAAACCCGCCCAAGCGGATCGGAATCGTTTCTGTATACTGTTGTAACGGGATCTGGATATCTTTCTGGGTCACTATCGGTTTCATCACTAACGCCTTCTCTTTTGCAGGGCAGATATCAGCACAATTACCACAACCCATACAATCCTCGGTGTACACCTGGATCCGGAACTGTAACCCTTCAGCTTCCTTCCCCACAGCTTTCTTCGCGGTGAACCCTTTTGGTGCCGTGCTCATTTCATCTGGTGTTACCAACACGGGTCTGATCGCTGCATGTGGACAGACCATTGCGCATTGATTACACTGAATACATTTTTCCATGAGCCATTCTGGGACATTAATTGCGGCACTACGTTTCTCATATTTCGTTGTACCTGGTGGGAAAATACCTGCTGGTGTAAACACGCTCACTGGGAGCTTGTCACCTTGTTGAGCGAGCATCGGGCGCATGACCTTTGTTATGAACTCTGGTTCATCATGTACAACATGTTGATCTGGTGGAAGCGACGTCCAAGATGACGGGTATTTCACCTCGCTAATACCTTTCAGACCAGCATCAACTGCTTTCCAGTTCATCTCTACAACATTCTGTCCTTTCTTTCCATAAGTTTTCGCAATCGCATCCTTGAGATATTTTACTGCATCATCGAGAGGGAGAACATTGGAGAGTTTGAAGAACACGATCTGCATGATCATGTTGATACGGCCACCGAGACCGATATCTTCAGCGATTTTCACCGCATCAATGTTGTAAAACTTAAGATTTTTCTGTGCAATCGTTTTTTTCAACGAGTCTGGTAGATACGTCTCCATCTCTTGTAATGTCCACGGGGAATTTAGCACGAACGTACCACCCTCACGAATTCCCTCAAGGAGATTATATTTATCTACATATGAGGATTGATGACATGCAATGTAGTCCGCTTTTTCAATAAGATATGACGAGTGTATTGGTGATTTCCCAAATCGGAGATGCGACATAGTCACACCCCCTGATTTCTTTGAATCGTACGCAAAATAACCTTGTACATACAACGGCGTGTTGTCCCCAATGATTTTTATTGCATCCTTATTCGCACCAACGGTACCGTCAGACCCCAGTCCCCAGAACTTACAACGGATTAACCCTTCAGGAACCGTATCTATTTGATCCCCCATAGGTAACGAGGTATGAGTCACATCATCGTTGATACCAACTGTGAAATGATTCTTTGGTTGATCAAGTTTCAAATTATCAAAAACCGCTTTTGCCATTGTTGGCGTAAAATCTTTTGACCCGAGGCCATATCGTCCACCAACAACCAAAGTATTCATATTTCGATCGTGGAATACACTACAGACATCAAGATATAATGGTTCACCAAACGCGGTCGATTCCTTCGTCCGATCAAGCACAGCAATCTTCTTTGTTGTATTTGGTAACATTTTCAGGAAATGGTCGATTGAGAACGGTCGATACAGTCGTACTTTAATCAACCCGACGTTCTCCCCTTTCTTATTCAGGTATCCTACAGTTTCTTCAACGATTTCGCACCCTGATCCCATCATGATAACGACGCGATCTGCATCCGGGGCACCCACGTAATCAAATAAATGATAGTGTCGGCCTGTAAGTGTCGCAACTTTCGACATTTCTTCTTCGACAATCCCCGGTATCGCTTGATAGAATTTATTTGCTGCTTCGGTAACCTGGAAATAGATATCTGGGTTTTGTGCGGATCCACGTAGATGAGGGTGCTCAGGGTTTAATGCTCGTTGTCGATGTCGTTTGATACCCTCCCAGTCCACAAGTTTTGCTATGTCTTCATAGTCGATCATATCGATTTTTTGGATTTCATGGGACGTGCGAAATCCGTCAAAGAAATGGATAAATGGTATACTCGCACGAAGGGTGGAAAGATGTGCGACTAAAGCGAGGTCCATGACTTCTTGCACTGAATTCGATGAGAGTAATGCAAATCCGGTTGCTCGTGTTGCCATGACGTCTTGGTGGTCACCAAAAATCGATAGTGCTTGACCCGCTAATGCTCTCCCTGAGACATGAAATACGGCTGGCATGAGCTCTCCAGCGATCTTGTACATGTTAGGAATCATCAGTAGTAATCCTTGAGATGCAGTAAATGTTGTTGCAAGAGCACCTGCGCTTAATGCACCATGGACTGCCCCAGCAGCGCCTCCTTCTGATTGCATCTCTGCGACTCGTAACACTTGATTAAAAATATTTTTTCTTCCATATGCTGCCCAAGCGTCAACCTCTTCCCCCATTGGGGAAGATGGGGTAATCGGATAGATTGCTGCGACATCGCTAACCGCGTACGCGATATGAGCCGCGGCAGTGTTGCCGTCGATACTTTTCATTATTACTTTTTTTTTGTTTTTTGTTTCCATCATGGTTTGTTGTCCATCCATACGGAATACCACCTTGTAATGAATATTTTTTTTTTATACCTTTATAAGAGGTTCTCATGTTCTTATGAATAGATGATGAGACAACTACCCAGTAATAAAGGACTATTGATAAATATTTGGATACTTGTTCCTATGCAGAAATTAGTTACTGTGATAAATGATTTTTCATTTAAAGATAATAATTATTATTAATATCAAGTATGATTAATAGAAGTGATGTCATTGCGAGTTATGTACCTTGGATGTGTTTTTTTTCTTATCTTTTTCACTTGTTTTTGGGGGTGTGTTTGTTCATCAACTGATGTTGTTTCTAAACCGGTGGTATTGATAACGGGGTTTGAAGCGTTTGATTCGTTTGATGTGAATCCTTCTGGGGTGATTGCTGAAGCTCTTGATGGGGAAGAGTTGGATTCGGTTTTGCTTTGTGGTGTTGTTTTACCGGTGGATTTCAATGCATCTGTTGAGGTCATTGGAGATATGATTTCTTTGTATCATCCGGTTCTTGTTCTCAGTCTCGGTCTTGAGGCTCGGACGAAGGTTATTCATGTTGAGAATATTGGGGTGAATTTGAGGCGGGATCCCTATGCAAACGGAAGGGATTCTTGGTTACGACGGATAGATACTCGGGGCCCTTTTTTCCGTTGGTCATCTCTTCCTACTTCAGCGATTGTTCGTGAGCTACGAGATGAGGGGGTTCCTGCGAGGCAGAGTTGGTTTGCTGGAACGTATATATGTAATACTATGTTGTATACTATTCTTGGCTCTCTTGATAGTCAGGGGTATACGTTTAAAACTGGTTTTCTTCATGTTCCTTTGTTGTCATCTCAGGATCCCGAGGGAATGGATTTAGGGATGATGCTTGAGGCGGTAAAAACAACGATTCGTGTGAGTCTTGAAACATAAGAAATTTTTTTTACAATATTGTTTTCTATGAACACAATTTTTATAAGTTACAAATGGTTACTTTTTTTGGGGTTTATGAGATGAGCAACTTAGTTGATGAGTTTAGTCGAAACGCGGGGAATGTTTGGGATGTTTTACAAAAATATAGAACGCTTTCTCAGATAACGTTAGTGGAAGCAACAAAACTTGATGAGCATCAATTGAATACGGCTATCGGGTGGCTTGCGCGGGAGAACAAGATATGTAAAAACGGAAATGACTATGAGTTAAAAGAGACGAACTTGACGGAGAAAATTGGGGGTGATGCGGGGAGAGTCTGGAGGGTTCTTGAGACGTGGGGTGATCTTGATATTACTAGTTTAGTGCGGGTGACACAAATAAATGAAAATGATTTGTTTTCTGCGTTAGGGTGGTTAGCACGGGAGAATAAAATTGATACGAAGATTGGTCAGTCGCGGGAAGGTCAGGTTCGGTATCAATTAAAATAGTGTTCGTCATTTTGAAAACCATGGTTGTTTTGTTTTCTTTTGTGTTTTATTGGTACGTTTTTCACACGATGTCACCTATGTTATAGGATAAAAAACGTTAGGGTAATTATTAAAAAGGTGTAATGTATTGGGCTCTATGGTCATTAAGGAGGCTGTTTATGGCTAGAATATCAAGAGAAAAGATGAAAAAAGATGAAGAACGCGTCATCAAGATACTTTCAACGAGTGCGAATGAGAGTATTGATCGTATCGCGAAAAAATGTGGTTTTTCACGGCAAAAAACCTGGAGAATCATTACTCGGTTAGAAAAAGATCGGATCATTTGGGGGTATCATGCGGTTACTGATAGCGAAAAACTTCATATAAAAAATTTTATTTTACTGGTTAAGGCGTCTATGAAACCTATGAAGGATGTTGCTGAAATCATCATTAAACGAGAGATCGAGCCTCTTGCTGAAGAAATAGGTGTTACCATAGATTGTAGTTTATATCTTAATGGAGCATATGATTGGATTGTGTTTTTTGATGCAAAAGATATAAAACAGGCAAAAAAATTCTGTAATCTAATGAGCGTAACGTATCGTGACTTTATCGCAGATATGGTGTTACTTGAACAGATGTTTCCTTTGAAGAAATGTGGGATCATGAATCCTGATTTTAAAAGACTCAAGGAGTTTGCATAATAACGAATCTCCTTGATGATCATACTCTTATGGTGAGGTTATATTTCAATTGTGTTGACACCGATTTCTGTGTTATTGAACGGAATTAGTCCACTCAATTGACCCTTTTTTATTATTTTTTTAATTAAATAACCATGCTTCATATTCTCCTCTTTGGTGTATATGAGATTGATTAGATAGTACAGTTATTTCTTCTAAAACGTATATGGAGGTATTTAAAAAAAAATCGGTCGACTATTACTAATGTGTAACAAAAATCACGTATATTGATTTTAGAAAAACATAGTATAAATATCTTTTTACTTTTAGGTGAAAAAATATATAAGGAGACTTCAATTTCTGTTCATAGAAATGATTTCAAGCGGGGGAGTTTATTGGCAAAAAGTAGCAGAAAACAAATAGAAGCTGATGAAAAAAAGGTACTCCTTGAATTACAAAAAAATTGTAAGGAAAGCCTTGATAAAATCGCGAAACGGTGCGGTTTTTCCCGACAAAAAACCTGGAGAATACTCAAATATCTTGAAAAAAATATTGTTGATCGATCGTTGGATAAAGCAGGGGCGAAGATAGGTGTGATTATCGAGGATAGCTACTGGGTCCATGGAGCCTATGATGGAATGGTAATCTTTACTGCGGATTCTCTTCAAACCGCAAAAAAATTTTATGAACTATTCAAATGTCAATACCCGGTAGGAACTATCTACGATCTTGTTCTTGTTGAGAAGATTACCACAATTAAGAAAAACGGTTTCATCAACCCTGACATGACGGAGACAAAAAAACTTCTCTAATACATGATGTTGTTCCTTAATACTAGAAATATTCGAAAAACTCTAGTTTTATTTACATTAATAGGTATGGGCCCGAAGAGATTTGAACTCTTGACCTACCGGTTATCAGCCGGTTGCTCCACCAATCTAAGCTACGGGCCCTTCACTTCGAAAGGTGGTAATACGCTCTTTCTATAAAAAAGTAATACGGCATTGTCTCAAAACTCATATACCCCTAATTGCATTCCATACACTCATGGATGGGATGACAATCATGAGAGTATATAACTGGAAAAAACATAACAAAATAAAAGAAAATGAAGTAGATTTTCTCCTGAAAAAAGCACTAGAAATCATCAACGAAAACCAAGAACCCTGGACAGAAAAAAACTTTGGACGACCACCATATCCATCCAAATCCATGGTATCAATATGCCTCTTGAAAGTATATTTCGGCATGCCATACCGAGACTTGGAAAGTCTCCTCCGATCAAACCAATCGCTTCAGGAACTTCTCGAACTCAAAGATGTTCCTGACCATAACACAATCCAACGAGCCATGGAAAAAATCCCGATGAACTACCTCCAACACCTCAACCAGCAACTGACAATGTCTTTTAAAAAAAGCGACAAGACATTGCCGTCGATGCAACTGGATTCAGTATACGGCAATTCAACGAACCCTGGCAGAAAGTAAAAGGCACCTTCCGCGCAAAAGAATACGTGAAACTTCATGCCGCTATTGACATGCAATGGCGGGCGATCATCAGCTTCCACTTCACAAAAACTTACGTCCATGAAATCACACAGCTCGGGTATCTCCTCGAGCCACTCTGGGATCTCGGAAACGTCTACGCAGACAGCGGATACCTGTCTACCGAGAATTGCCGACTCATCGTCGGCAAAGGTGGAACACCATATATTAGACCAAAACGAAGTTCCACAGGGTGGACACCCGATAAGAAAATCATGTACGGAAACCCGTACTACGATATGATGGAACAATACAAAAAGAACCCAGACAAATGGATGAAACAGTACCATCAACGCTCAGTGATCGAAGCCGTCTTTTCCGGTTTGAAACGACGGCTTGGAGGCTCTGTCACCTCCATTAAACGTGGTGCACAACAGGTGGAGATTGCGTTGAAAATCATTGTGTATAATTTGATGATGTTGTTGAGAAAATATGTGGAAGAGGAATACTTTTGAGACAAAGCCAAGTAATACTTTTAACGACCTCCTTCGCAGATATTTAAACCATGACGGACATAAATGTTTGTACAACATGGAGCGAAGGGGACTATTTATGCATCCCGTCATCCCATCCTTTCCTCCCCTTCATTTCCTCCTTCCATAACATTTATACAAATTTGGAATAGGTCTATGAAAAAACGGAAATATCAAGAAGCGAACAGACGAGCACGATTTAAACGCAGACATCTCGGATATCTCCCGTTTTTCGATAACCCTTTTCCGCGATATGATGTTCGTAGTGTTGATATGCATCATATTAATGGTATCATCTGCGTTCCACTCCCACATCGCACCCACATGCAAGTGAAAGGACGCAATAGCAGTAAACATAAACAGTCATGTACCGAATGGATTAACAAACTGTATTTATTGGATATCGAATCGATACTCCGACCCTAAAAAATTTTTTGAAAACGATTATTCAAGCAGCCGTTTCTCACCGGTAATGTTCTGATACACCCCGATGTTTTGTGAACATTCAAGGCACCCGAGATACGTCCCTTTCTTATCCCGAAGAGCATAGTATTCAATGAGGACTTTCTGCTTCGTATTATTCGGACCAATCGGGAGATCAATCCAGAATTGTGCTTTATCTCGTTTACCCGCTTTCATATCCTGTAAAATCTTCTCAACCTTATCAAGACTTTTTTTTGGATGGCAATTCCGGACATTCCGTCCGACGACTGCTTCGGGTCGTTTAAAAATCCGTGATGCATGTTTATTCCACGCAAGGACTTTATCGTTTCTATCAAGGACAGAAAATTCGATCGGTATCGTCTCTAATATCGCTTTCATAACTGGTTCAGGTACTGTTCCAATCATACGTCTCCCTCAAAGTATTTAATCACGTTGAACACATTTTATTTTATATTTTTTTTGTTTGTATTCATCTGACAATACATGAAACATCTGCTTTGTGTAATTATCTTTTAAAGACATAGCCCCATGCATTTTTCAGGGATGAAAGATGCACAGGACTAGTCAAAAGAAGGAAACGTGGGAGAGGCATAAAGAGGTTAGCATTGACTGGAAGCACTATGATGAGAGC
>JAZDGT010000064.1:0-13184 GCA_043806635.1 Methanobacteriota archaeon
ATCGTTAATCTCAGCGTTCAAACCACCAGCAAGCTCACTCACATTCAACTGATCTCCACCCGAATACATATTGTAAAGTGTTTGTTCATTGTACACATTCTGCGGCTCACTATAGATGGTGTTGTTCCACATGCAATAGTCGAGCATCTGCTTCATCACCATAGCACCACTACTTATTTGTGAGAGGTAGAACGGGAAACTCTTCAAATCACGATAATGCACATCCAAAACAAGATCACGATGAACCACACCCAAATCAATCTCTGATTGGGTTACGGTATGATCCGTCACATTCACCGAGTCATCACCATCAACCGCGATAAACCGAACCACATCACCAACACCAAGAACATCACGCGCAAGAACCAAACTATAATAGTTACCGTTAGTGCTCGCAAGCCACTGCTGACCAGAATCAAGATTCTTCACTTCAACACTCACGGGATCAACGTCTCCACCACCCTCATAAAAACAATACCCATCAAGAGTGATCTCCATCATCTGAGACGACACCAGGAAACTCATCACGGGTGTGCTCATCTCATTATCACTACCATCGACATACGTGATCTTCCACCCAATGGTTCTCCCAGCGGGGATAGAGGCATTCTGCCAGGTGAAATTCGTCCACACCCACTCACCAGAACCCGTGGTGAGGTCCATGGGCGACCCATAATAATCACCTGCAACACTCTCCTGTTCCGCACCAACAGAAATAAACAACGACGGCTGCGCCATCATCCTGTATTCTGTCAACACCCAACTATTACTTCGGGTAACATTCGAAATACGGATCTCATCAATCCGACCATTCATCCAATACGCAGTATTATCCATAAATGTTCCAATGTTCAACCCCACAGTTTCAGGGTTGACTTTACCCGTGAACACAATGCCTCTTTCAGAGACACCATTCACCATGATCTCCAGAAGATTACCCACGGGGTTCATCCTCGTACAGACATAATACCATTGAGGATTTTGCGTATTCACACGGGTATTACTGTAACATACGGGATACCCACTCGGGACATGCGTCCGTGCTTTAAAACTTTCATTCGTCCACACCTGCAACGATATCGCCGCATCAGCATCACCCTCAAACACGTAACGACGCTGACCAACATTCCCATCAACATACACCCATGCTGCACCAGTATACGCACTATCATTTGGTAACCGGAATTCTGATATCTTCAAGTAATCATTGTTCCCATCGAAATCCACTGACCATCCAATCTTCCCCAACTGATTAAACACAGGGTTACCACCCATACTGGTGACATCCCAACCATTTGCAGTGCTATCCTTCAAATCCTCCCAACCAGCACCAGTCATATGATTCACGAGAATGAAATTATTCTGCCAAGTCCCTACAGAATCCTCCTGGTTCTCACAACCGGGTTTCCCATAATAGAGATACAGCACGGTATCCTGCGTTGAACTCAGATACGGGAGCTTCACCCATGCGACCAACTCACCCGTGGTGCTATTATAATATTCTATATTATGAGAATACTGCGTCGTATTCGTCGCATCAACAAACACGAAATCAGCGCCATCAGATTCCGTATGACCAATGAAATCAGATGACGTCACCGCAACCAAGACAGGGAAATCAACCAGATCACCAGCAACCCGCGTATGATTAATCACGATACGTTTCGCATACCCCCAGCTTAAATCCCACCAGTCACCACCAACAAAATCCACCCATACGCCCGACTCATTCGTCGACAAATACGCGTAATCAAGACCAATATTATCGCTCCCCTGAGCGAACACATCAATCGCTCCCCCCGGCTGAACAACGGAGGCAGACTGCCCCTGACTACGCATCTCAGGTAGCATGGTATCAATCGTGCGGAACCGCCAAATAGGACTATACGAAGGACCAGACACAGGATCATCATCCCATGCACCGATCTGCCAATAATACCACGTGTACATATCCAGCTCACCAGGATCATACACGAGAGAAGACTGATTACTTGACACGACTACTGGTGGGTAACTCGTACCAAATAAGACATCATACGACAGGGTATCATGAGGATTCGGATCCCCACCAACCCAACTCAGATCAACATCCACTGGAACCGATGTTGCCTGATCCACTGGAACCGGTGATGCTGGGATATACGGGTTTCGACGACAATCAAATACGGACGCAGAAAACGCATCAAGACCCGCCTCAACATACGAATCACTCCCCAGATCAGATGCCTCAAAACGAACCTTCATCTGATTCGTGAGCGGAACATAATTACTCACCATAAAACTAAATGTTTTCCACCCAACCAAGGTGAAAGGACCAAGATCTTTCACTAACGTCCAACTTGCTCCATTATTATTAGAAACAAAGACTTTGAATAAATCGCTATTCGTTGCACTACCATAATAATTCGTATACCACACTGAGTACTGCACATACGCATCCAGACCATCACTGAAATCCAACGTCGGTGAAATCAACGACGTACGTCCTCCATCAACATCAGAGTTACCATCCCGGTTCGCAGTAAGATAACACTTCCCTGAACCATCAAAATCTGTCGGAGGATCACCTTGATCACCACCACCAACAGGAACCCCTCGCTCCCAGATACCATCAGTGACACCGGGATCGCTTTCAATCGTCCACCCAAGATCACTCTCAAAATCATCT
Source organism: Methanobacteriota archaeon (assembly GCA_043806635.1). Taxonomy (GTDB): domain Archaea; phylum Thermoplasmatota; class E2; order DHVEG-1; family DHVEG-1; genus JAZDGT01. The sequence goes on from JAZDGT010000064.1 coordinate 2,669, forward strand.
ACCAACTCAGGAGCAAGCTCACCAACACGAGCTTTCAACGTTTGAGTAGGAGCATTGAAGGGTTCATAGACAACACCTTGGGTTTGACCCTGTGCCTTAAAATAGAACTCAGGCTGGTCACCCCAATACGCCAGAGGTAATGTGACCTGATACAAATCATCACCAAGAGGAACAAAAGAAGCAGTTCTGAACGATTCCGAATCATACCGATAATACAGAGTTCCTGAATCAGGGACGTATTGATCCCCAACCTGCTGAACCTGAACAGTGATAGTATTCTCCTGCCCGGGAGTAATAAACTCAGGAAGGCCATCAGGGAAAGATAATTTAATACTTGGCAGACGAACATAACAGGTTGCATACCCTACACTAGAGCATCCATATTCGATACGCATGTACCCGTCTTCACCCCAGAACGGACTCCAAGAATTACGCAAATACCATACACCGTTTGTCCCTTGGTTATCATCCCATCCGACAAGTGCTACTGCATGATTGATACCACCATGATAATCTTGATTGAACACACCACCATTGTACGCTTGGAATGCGGAATCCACTGCAACAGAAACAGATACGGGACCATAATCAAGAATCGCTTGTTTTATCGCAGCAGTTGGGGCAACACCATACTGGCTGCCCACATAACCCCATGTATCGAGTTTATATCGATGGGGATACGGACATCCACAGGGGGCATCCACTGCAAGATACTGAAAATCATCCTCAAGAACAGCACCAGTACCACCACAAGAATCAGGAATAGATAGATGATAATCATGAGCCCACCAGCCACCATTACATCCCCAACCTTCCCGGTTACAGCTCACCAGCCATTGCTCAGAGAGATCCACCTCCACACCATACCGTATCTTCAGGTTACATTCTAAAGGTGCCATGGTTCCAAACGCCCAGCAGCTCCCACAACCATCCTGGTTCTTAATTGGAGTGGTATAATCAACGCCATCAACATCACGCCAGTCAAACTGAGCGGGTATATCTCGCTGTGGTTCACACGGATCAAACGTTGCATCTTCCCACCAGTTCTCCGGCTCCACCATCCCACACAACATATCAAGTGGGTATTCGGTTGCAGAGTTTTCACCAACAGAAAACGACCAACCTTCCTCCTTTGCTTGCTGTTGTAATGCAGCGAGCTCTTCCGCACTAAGACCTTCTGTTACGGATGTACTTAGCGCGTCTTCCTGAGGTCGTGCAGGATTTGAGCAATTACAGATACTGATAACCACTGGCGTCACATCAACAACAATGAGTGTTGATACTAGGAATATAATCCACACTATCTTGGTATTCGATTTCATAGTTGGCCGTTCTCCGTTTTTTTGATAAACTATTCAGAGATGGTTTGATTCACCACCGTATCTACGGTGAATTGATTCAATTCACCAGTTAACGCGTTAAGGGATGCGGTGAACATTGTACTATCACTCTTAAAGGTTACGAAGGCTGTTGCTCCTTGCATGGTTACTTTCGTAACGATTGCCTGATTAAAGAGTGGACCAAGTTCAGCATCGTTTTGGACAACAAGGTCAATAGCTGTACGTGCTTTTTGTACGAGTAACTTGTCTGCCTGATCACGCAATACTGGTGTGCGTCGAGCGGTTTGCATAAACTTTGCTTGCGTTGTCGTGAATTTTACGAGTGTTCCCATGTTCAAATCAAGGTTGGTTGTATCCACTACGGTATCACGTGGTGGATCAGTGATGACAACGAATTTGTTGTTGTAATAATCATCGGCGGGTACGTTGAGTCGTTGGAAATAGGTGCTGTTGAAATACTGGTATGTGACGTATGTGTTATCACCAAGACCTGCACCGTTGGGGTCGTTCACCCAGAACCCATAAATGGTTACTGGTCCATTGAGGAGTTCATGATCACCAGGAATACTCGTATCCCACATGCTGCGGTTCGTGTGAATACCACGGATCACCATCCAATGATCATAGTTCCCACCAGTGGGTACTGCGATCGGGACATGATACGGATGACCCAGCTTCGGGACATCAACCTGCCGGTGTTCGTTTGATCCGCTGATGTTGTAGTCAAGCCAGATCACCGCGCTCTTCAACGCATCCACCGCCAGATCATGCCCAGACGGAGCGAAGAAATACCCGTAGATCCATCCATTCACATGATCATTAATCTCTGCGTTCAAACCACCAGCAAGCTCACTCACGTTGATGACGTCACCACCAGAGTAGTTATCATACATGGTTTGTTCGCTATAATAGTCCCGTGGCTGCGAATAGAGGGTGTTATTCCACATGCAGTAGTCAAGCATTTGTTTCATAACCATAGCACCACTGTTCACCTGTGAGTAGTAAAACGGGAAACTCTTCAGGTCACGGTAGTGAATCCTGAGGATGAGATCTTGATGGATTGCACCAGAGTCAAGTTCACCTTGAGTTACCGGATGATCGGTAACGTTTACTGAGTTATCGGTATCCCGTGCAATATATCGTATCGTTTGTCCAGCACTAATATCAACACCGGGTTCAAGGGTGAGCGTATAATGATTATCAACGGTGTCAGCTACCCATTTTTGACCCGTGTTCAGGTTGACGATCTCAACAGTGACATCATTGACGGGGCTCATATCATCATAGGTGCAATCACCATCAAAGACTACCCCGGTGATGATTTCTATGAAGAACGCAGTTACGGATTTATCGCCATCCATGATGATTGTGTCAGGATTCTGAGTGCCTTGGAGATCCCCGTCCCAGTAATCGAATTGCCATCCTTGAGCCTCATGCGCAGTTAATTCAACCGATGTTCCATAAGTGTACGTTGGATAATCAGGATCTCTCGTCACAGTTCCTTGTCCCTGTACTTCAATGGTGAGCGTGTATTGGTCTTGTGCGAAATGCGCGGTGACGACAGAGTTGTGCGTCATCACAATCGTATCAGGGTTATTCGTGCTCACAAGATCACCCGTCCATTCCACAAAGTGCCATCCCACTGCAGGATGCGCGGTTAATTGTACCGGTGTTCCATAGGTATATGATCCTTGATCAGGTACTTTGGTGACTGTTCCACTCCCATCAATATTGATGGTGAGCGTGTACTGGTCTTGAACGAAATGCGCAGTAACGACTTTGTTCCCATCCATGATAATAATATCAGGGTTATCACTGCCTTGAAGATCCCCAGACCATTGATCGAAATGCCAGCCCAGAGCAGGTACCGCAGTGAGTTCAACTGGAGTATCTGGCGGGTATAATGCGTAATCAGGATCTTTTAATACTGAACCTTGACCGTCGATATGAATGGTTAAGGTATACCCTGAACCGCCAGTGACAAGGAACGATCGAACGTTCGTACTGATTATGTTACTACTAGTATCAACATAGGTGATCTTCCAACCAATAGTTCTCCCAGCGGGGATAGATGCATTCTGCCAGGTGAAGTTCGTCCAGACCCAGACATGAGGTGAGGTATCAAGATCCATAGGGGAACCATGTTGTGCAACACCAAGAGGAATTTCAGGTTCAGGGAGTATAAAGAGTGATGGCTGCGCCATCATATTGTATTCCGTGAGAACCCATGCATCGCTTCGAACAACGTTTGCAAAACGGATTTCATCGATTTTCCCGTTCATCCAATAGCTGTTGAGGTTGGATACACCGATATCGATACCTGTGGCAGGGTTTACTGCACCGGTGAACACGATTCCACCCTCATAGACACCGTTGACCATGATTTCGAGTAAATCATTGGTGACATTTAACCGGGTGGTGGCGTAATACCATTGTGGATTACTCGGGTTGACTGAGGTTTGACTATAACAGACTGGGTATCCGCTGGGGACATGCGTCCGTGCTTTGAATGTCTCATTTGTCCAGATGAGTAACGAGATACTTGCGTCGCTGTGGCCTTCAGATATGTATTTTCGTGTTCCTGGGTTTCCATCCGCTCGCGCCCATGCGCTTACGGTATATGAGCTATCTGAAGGGTAATTGAAGGTATCTGCTCTCAGATAGTCGTTCGTTCCATCGAAATCCACACAGTTCCCAATTATTCCTACTTGGTTGCAGAGTGGGCCACCACCAGATGTGATGATATCATAATTGTTGATTGTGCTATCATCAAGATCGGTAGGTGTTGCACCAGTAAGGTGGTGTACCATGGTGAACCCGTTCGTCCATGTTTGTTCAACGGTTTCTTGATTTCCACAAACTAGGTTTCCATAATACAAATTGATTAACGTGTAATCAGACACACTTAATTGTGGGATTTTCACCCAGGCAACAAGGTGCCCAGTCGCGCTATTATAGTATTCTACTTCATGGCTATAGCGAGTGGTATTGGTCGCGTCGATGAAGACAAAGTCGTCTCCATCGGTTTGTGCATGTCCAATAAATTCGGGAGCGGTGATGTCGACAAGTATCGGGAAGTCAGTGAGTTGTGCTGCAACGAGAGTGTGGTTAATCCGGAGTGGCTTATGGTATTTCCAGTTCAGATCCCACCATTCACCTTGGGAGTAATCTACCCAGACGCCGGACTCGTTCGTTGACAAGTACGCGTAATCTAGTGAGCGATCATCTCGTCCTTGAGCAGATAGTATCACGCTTCCTCCGACGGGTATCACATCAGCTGATTGCCCTTGGCTTCGCCATTCTGGTGATAGAATATCATTCATGGTAAAATTCGCGATCACAAGTTTGTTACTATCCATCGTGATATTGTCTGGGTTCCAGTTTCCTGAGAGTGCTCCTTCCCAATGGTCAAATGACCAGTCTTGTGCGGGTATTGCTCGTACCATCACGATGCTTCCTGATGCATAGCTTGATTGGTCAGGAGTTTTTTCTATTGATCCTTGTCCTTCAATCCCGGTTGATAAGGTGTAGTAGACGTAATCAATTCGGACATCGTCGACGAACCAGTCGTCAAGACCAGTTTGGGAGGAGATGACGCGGATTTGTATTCTGAAATCAGGATGGAATGCATCCGCAGCAGTGATCTGTTGGTTTACGTATTGGTAAGTGGTCATGTCAGCACCTGATCCGAGCTGACGACTAATTTCTACCCAGTTGTGGAGGTCGTTGTAATATTCAACGACGAGGTCGTCACCTGACTCTGGTGAGTCACCGCCACCGGTTCTTTCATAGTAATAGGAAAAGGAAATCTCGGGTAATTCTGTGGTATCTATTCGTGCAGTTCGTATTTTATCTCCACCGGTAGCTGATCCATCAAGATCAAGTGAGTAAGGAGAACTCGGTTCCGCAATTCCGATATCATTCGCGGTGGCACCTTCAAGACCAGTCCACAGGTCTCGGTTAATGGTAGTTGAGGGGATATTATCGAAGAACGGGAACGTGGTTGATCCGGATTCTGCTGCATAGTCCCACCCAATAGCATCAAACATAGCAATGTCTGCATTTCGGAAAAAGTTAGGATAAAACGTTTGTCCATAATCGAAATATGGTTCCATTAGTTGAGCTGGAGAAATCTGTGTACTGAAATGAGATGCTTGAGCAGGATTACCATCAGACATTCGGTATTCAGCACTAATGAGATCAGAGTTGACATCATCGGTGTACGCGCCATTATCTAAGACGACGAAACGAGGCTTGGTTTGAAACTCTGCGAGCGTATCAGGGTTATAATCATAGCTGCCATCTGATCGCTGGAATCTAAATATATCTAATGCTTCTATGTTGTTATCTGGATTATCTGCACGGGAAGTAAACCCGAGAGCATGCCCTGATTCATGTACCAAGATGGATTCAAAACAAAATGTCCCCGGGGAAATACCGTTACTTGGATCATAATCAAAAGTGAAGTCGGTATTGAATTGAATTTCACCGTCTATTCCAGATGTAGTTCCGATTGCTGCTTTATAATTTGCTCTGCTGAAAATACAGATATTCTCGTTTGTTATGGTTGTTCCAAGCGAGTATCGAACGGGTATGGTGCTTCCGTCAGGGAGCCAGTTTTGTATTGTATCATCAGGGTCCATATCACTAATTAATCCATTACGAGTGTTCGTCCAGGATACAGAACTTGCGTAGTAGGTATACGTCCATCCGATGACACCATCGGGTAGATTAGCCCAAGATACTGGAATCGTGACCGATATGGGGTCAGCAAACGTACTCTCGTAATACGCTTCTACTGCTGCGGCTGCAGCTGCAGCTCCTCCTGGTGGGTTGGAGAGACTAAACGTAACATCAAGTCCTGTACGTTCTCCTCTTAGCGGTTCATTTTGCTCATTTTGATTATATTGGGTATTTCTCATGGCTTCTGTGACAATTGATTCGAATTCTTCAAGGCTCATGTCATCGGGGTTGAAATCAGGTGCGAGAATAGCATGTGCTTCATATTCTGTTTGTATTTGTACGTGGGATCCATCAGCGTATAATACACTGTCTTGGACAGGACCAAGACCGCGGATTACATAATTTGTAGAGGTCTTTTTTTCACGTATTTGTTTAATTGTTTGGGCTGTTGCGCATGATGAGACAACAAAGAGTAGTACTACGGCTAAAATACTTGCTTTATTCCATATGTTTAAAATTTTTTTATTCATTCTTTTTCCTCCCTAGTTTTTCCAGGTTTTTTATCGTGTTTATTACTACGTTATTTATATAGGTATGAAGTGACTTGGCAGGTACTATAATATTATAGTGTTTTTGTATTGATCCCTTTTTTTATTTTTTTTGTAATATAATATTATAGTTTTTTCCTATATAAGTTTACCGGTATGGACCCAATACAATTATTAATAACGACATCCTATATATAATTAACTCGTGTTAATTCGTAGCGTAGCAAATAAAATAAAATAGAACAATTAAAAAAAATCAAACAAAATATCTAAAAAAATTGTAATAATATAATAAAAAATGATACAAATGTTACGAATCAAGGAAAAAACCAGATAAACGACAAATTCCTCATCACTAGGTCATTCTTCGAACACGACACCATATGTCTTCAACGGATTCCTCTGGTGAATATCTACCGCTTGATCCATTGACATTACCCCAGAATCAATCAACCGCCTCGTCACCACCGGCACTGTCTTCGGCCCCAACACCGCACCAGGACGACGCACATCATCAATATAGTCCGTCTCCATCATAAACCGAGACCCTTTTGACAAAGCTACCTCAACATTTTTCTTACTCGCTAGAACAGAAGGCATCAACCCAAAATTCTCCTCTGGAGTAATTAATGGGGGAGCAAAATGCTTCACAATCTTCTCCGCAGGTAAACCCACTCGTCGGCCCAACACCATCAACTCCTGACATTGCTCCGGTGTCGTACTCTCAGAATGGATCACCACAGGAACACCCACCTCCTTTGCCTTCACCATCCCATACTCCAACAAGATCATAGAATCTTTCATAACCTGCATATCAACAGGAAAATGCGGCCTCCCGATCTCCCCAATCGCTACACATCGCTGCTCCTTACAAAGACGCGCAGCAATATCCATACCCTCCTGCATAATCGCCATCGTCTGCTCCCTACCAAAAACCTCAACCAACCGAAGATAATCAACCGGATATGGTCCAACCGTCACCAATACGGTTACATCAATAATTGATCGGATCTCCTCTGCCATACGAAGCGTCTTTTCATAACATCCCTGATATGTTTTCTCCTTAATCACAACCTCAGGCATCGGATATTGACACAAAACAAAATGAGTACCCCCCGCCTTCTTAAAATCTTTCACTGCTTCAAGAAAACGTCCATCTCTTCGTAAATGAAGATGATTATCAAATATAATCATAAAGACCACACTAATACATTTTGGATAATACTCTAATTAACAGCACTTAATTTTTGATTATAATTCGGGGTCCTCATTATGAACTTTTCTCCTACTCACCACCTGTATCACATCACGAGCAAAATACCAACCAAAATACCCCATAAAGAACGTCACAAAACCCATCACACCATACACAATAATATCACGAAGCGACCTCATCCCATCCTGAACAAGTAAAATAATAACCCCAATCGCAAGATATAATAACACTAATAAAAAAATCCATTTCAACGCATGCAATGTCACCTTAACCGTCGCAAGAGGAACCTGATACAGAGGGATCTTCTTATTCCGTAACATCTTAAACGTGATACTATTACGAGCTTTCCGTCTCCCATGATACAACCAGGTAAACAACACCCGCCTCAATACCCGACACCATCGGACTAGAAAACTAGTCGAGACAATTGGTTCCCGCTTGGGTTTTTTCCGAGAATTTTTCGAGAGCGTATCCGTGCTAATTTTTTTGTGCAGCATGCGTTATTTCCTCCTAGTATGTTCTATTGAGTGATCCCGAAAAAAGTATGACTCTTACCCTATAAAAAACTATGTGGCAGATGAGTATGCAACTACGCGGCACCTGCATATGTACTTGCCCAAATTACCAATAAAAAAAATGAGACATCAAACGTTTTTTCATATAATTTTCACGTTGATAGGCTTTGGGACAGAATTCCATGATCAGTCTTTGAGGATGATGACATAGGCTCGTTTGCCTATGTACTTTTTTGGTGCATCGACCTTTGCACTCGTCCCAAAAGTCGTTACCCTTTTTTCATAAAATACTTCAACATTATCCTTCAATATAAGATCATCATCGATAAGGGTAATAGTACGCATAATAAAGATATCTATAGATATCTATATATAGTTTTTGTAGATTACTATCTGCATGAGAATCACAGAAAAGATGGCACAGGAATTGGTTGAAGTTCTCGAGGAAATCAAAGAGGAATGTTTTTCCGAGGAGAAAGACACATACCCATACGCTGAGTGGGAACAGAAACGAGAACGGGTGAAACAACGTCTCAGAGATCTTCCGCGATATGTTGATCAGGCAGCTGAGAAAATACGTTTTGCGAAACCGAAGGCAGGACAACGAAAAAAGATCGATGTTCGGAAAAGGACGATGTTGTTCTTGTTCACCCGAGTGATGAACAAGAGCAATCGGGACATGGAGGACCTGTTGGTGTTGTTTGAGCCGTTATTTGGCGTCAAAGTGAGTTACAAATCCATTGAACGGTTGTACTCAGACCCTGAGGTAAAAACAGTGCTCCATAACCTTTTCATTCTCCTTCTCCGTGATGAAGGAGTATCCGGTGATTTCTCTGGGGACGGCACCGGATATTCTCTTTCAGTCACGAAACATTACCGCACCGATGTCTCCAAGAAAGGACGAGGATACCTGTACGTGTTCCGTGTCATCGACATTGACACTGGATTCTACGTCGCGGTTGGATATTCCAATAGCTCTGAGATGGAAGCATTTCACAAAGCAATGACCATGCTCAGAGAATTAGGAATTTCTGTCGATTCACTGTCACTGGATAAATATTACAGCTCCCGGGCAGTAATCAAACTCTTTGGAGAGGAAACCGCGTTGTATCTCATCCCTAAGAAAAATATCGCACGAGTTGGTCTGGAATGGTCACGAATTCTCAGACGAGTACTCGAGGATCCATATTTGTTTCTGAAAGGATATTTTCTACGGAATCTCAGCGAATCCGGATTCTCTGCTGATAAACGACGGTTTGGTGGATTGGTGAGACAGAAACGAGATGATCGCCGTGAGATGGCATTATTCTCTATCGCATTTCTTCATAACATTTTTACTGTGAGAATCAGACCCGGTTAATTCTGTCCCAATGCCCCATTAGAGATAATATTATTAGAGATAATACGATGGGAATACAGCTTGGTGAAGAAGTAAAATATCAAGGCCATGAAAATAATCATTCTAACTTCAATGTAATCGAGGCAAATAGTATAGTCAATAATAGTTTTGCTGGGGTTTATATCGTCAGTTCTATTGAAAACATGATTGTAGGAAACACTATATCTGAAAATAAATACCATGGAATTTTTCTGATAGATGGTAGTCAAAATCAAATCCGACAGAACATTTTCACTAATCACAGTGGAGTCGGCATCTTCGTAAGTGGGGGTTCCAACAATACAATCGTAGGAAACCACATAGTAGGAAATAGAGAGGGCGTGTCCATTGGCTATTCATGTTTGAACTCCATTACTCAGAATAATATTTACAACAACAGGATTAATGCTATGGTCTATTCTGATTTACCAAATTTTATTCTCGCCAAAATACTCCACCATGATAAGGAGTTTTCTCACACATGGGATGGGAACTACTGGGGTCGCCCGTATCTTGGTCCTAAACCAATCATATATAGAATGTTGCTGCTTATTCCAACAATCGTAACGATAGCTCTTTCAAACTTTTTAAATTTAAAACAACCTTTAACATTTGAATTACTAATACCTTACTTCGACTCGCATCCTGCACAAGAACCCTATGATATTCCAACAGGGGTGTGAGAAACTATGAAAAAGACCCTAGTTGGAATTGTTCTCTGTCTGCTGATGATTACAAGTACCGTTCTACCTATTTCAGGAAGTATCCTTGCAAAGGAATCTTCTCGACCCCTGATAAAGGGGAATATCCAGTATGCTGAAACAGAGAAAATATTC
>JAZDGT010000065.1:0-2567 GCA_043806635.1 Methanobacteriota archaeon
ATCACCATGTGGTTTAACTGCTCTACCCCCGAGTAAAAATAAACAGAGTAAAAAGAAATGTGATAAAATGACTGAAAAAAAGAACGAAATACCACAGAACAAAGTTCCGAAATCACCGGGATCGTTGTACAACATGAGTGAGGTCTTTAAAATTACCGATGACCTGTTTCAACTCTCAAAAGATAAAGAATATCCCCTTGGCGCATTTGTCCATGGATTGATTTTCGCGTTAGAGTTCGCACAACAGTCCTATCGTATTCCTCCGCAGCAACTCGCGGAGATTAAACGAGATTGCCGCAGATATGTTGACGAGATTGTTCGGTCGAACGCTCTAAAAACCCCATCTGAGCAAAGAAATAATACAAGAAAATAGCTCTCGATGAGAACATTATCAAGAACGGTTTTTCTCACCGAGAAATCCATAACAATAGATTAAAGGCGTTAACTATTTATTTTTACCCAGAAGAGGAATATAGTACCGTTCGCGTCCTTTTCTACAGGTATTTCTACCTCGTCGCAAGTGACTGAAACAATTATTTTGATTTTTCCAAATCCAACAAATATCCCTGAGGTAATCGTCGTCTCATTTCCCACTCCAAGGGTGGAGACCTCGCCGGTGATGTTTTTCTGTATAAGTTTGAAAATGCCGCCGGTGATGAGCATGCTCCAGGTGATATTACTGGCGTCAGCATTTCCCTTGTTTTGGATGACTGCGGAAACCCTCAGTTTCCCCGTAATGCTTGTTATTTCCATCACAGGTATTTCGTTCTTCGTGGTGAACGTCCACACCGGTCCTTCGGTTGAGGCACCGTTGCTATCGGTCGCACGGATTTTCCAATAGTAGGTTGTTTCATACAGAAGTGTGCCAGGATCATACGACGTCTCTAGGATATTTTCAGCTAGTAACGGTGGAATTGGACTTGTCCCAAAGTACAGATCATAGGTCACAGAATCGTTATCAGGATCGCCCCCACTCCAACTCAGATCACTGTCAATGGAAACGTCGCTTGAGTTATTGGCAGGTGAAGGGTCGGTTGGTTCGTAGGGTGGGGAATTCGTCCCTTCAAATTTTAATACCCAGATATCGACTGCTTCTTGTTGGTACACCCCGGTATTTCCCACAACGATGTATCCGCAATCAGTTGTTTCTATCCCATAATTGGCCACATCTTCTTTGCCGTCGTTATCGATGATCTGATGCCACTCTTCATTACCGTTGTCATCAGTCTTGATAAGATAGACATCAGGTATCTGTGATGAAGTATTTGTGTATTCCCCGGTGATGAAATATCCTCCATCGGTGGTTTGCTGCACGCTGTGCCCCACATCATACGCAGTACCCCCAAAGAAATAGTTCCATTCCTCATTGCCATAGTCATCGGTTTTAATCAGCCAGACATCAGCGTCACCCGCTCCAAAGGCTGTCGTGGATCCGGTGATGATATATCCGCCATCCGAGGTTTGTTGTACACTGCTCCCCTCTTCATACTCACTGCCTCCAAAGGTTTTATTCCATTCTTCATTACCATTCATATCTGTTTTTAGTAACCAAAGATCACTATTGCCCAAAGAAGACTCTACCACGCCGGTAATGATGAATCCTCCATCGACTGTTTGTTTCACACTGTTCCCGCCATCAAGACCGGTTCCCCCGTATGTGTGATTCCATTCTTCGACTCCCTCTGCATTCATTTTGATCAGCCAGACATCCCCGCTGCCTGCACCATACGATCCTGCCCATCCCACCGCAATGTATCCACCATCTGTGGTCTGAGAAGCACTTTGCAGATTATCATAATAATCGAATTTTCCAAACAGAGAGGACCAGACGATATTTCCCTCTGCATCTGTTTTCTCTACATACCCCTCGATGTGATAGGTATATCCTGTGTATCCTGCGATAATGTATCCGCCATCGGAGGTTTGTTGGACGGATCGACCAACGTTTTCGTTGTATTCTATTCCATGGTTTTGATGCCATTGCTCAGTACCGAACTCATCGATTTTAAGCAGGTAAATATCCCCTCTCCAGGGCATATAAGCATTTCTGTTGTATGCCCCTGTGATGATGTATCCACCATCCGAGGTTTTTTGTACACAATGTCCCAAATCTATCTTTGAACTTCCGTATGTTTTCGTCCACTCTATCGGTGGTTGGGGACTCGGTTGTTTTCCACTTTTTAGTTCTGTTCCTGTGACTGTTACAACAGTGCTACATAAGAGCAACATTATCAACATGCTATAGATTTTTGTATTCATTTTTCTAATTCCTCCTTATCCTACAATACATGCCGAAGGTATTTAAGCATTTTTATGGGGGTGATGGGGGTAGGATTCCATGATCTGTACGTAATTTTTCAGTACTAATATTAAGAAGAAACCTATACCTATATATCCAGATGCGTATGCATCCATAAACTATAAAAAAACACATACTATGTATTTTCTCAAAGAAATGGATGGTGTTCGTGGATGGGAAATAGTGAATACAAAACTAAAGTTAAACTTGATTATATCCAAGATTTTGAAATGATGTTCGAACGGATGAAAGTCGATCGTCCGAGAGA
>JAZDGT010000066.1:0-2389 GCA_043806635.1 Methanobacteriota archaeon
ACCGATTCCAGTGGACAGTATTCGAAAACAATTGTCGCACCAACCATGAGTGATGATACTCCCTCCGGTAGAGAAACTGGTTCTGGTGGCGTCGTTGTACAATGTTCGAGCGGTGGCCTGTCTGGGTATCGAGTGCAGACGCTGGTGACTATTTTCGATACCGCCCCTACTGTTCCTTCGATTGATGGGCCATCTCAAGGCAAAGTAGGGGTATCGTATAATTACACAATCCGTGCCATGGACCCAGAGTCTGATGATGTCTTGTATTATGTCGATTGGGGGGATACAACGAACAGTAATTGGGTTGGTCCATATTCTTCCAATGAGAATGTTACCCTAAGCCACACGTTCACAAAAAAAGGGACCTATACTATCATGGTAAAAGCCAAGGATGTGTTCCATGCGGAAAGTGCCTGGGCGACTCTTGAAGTAAGCATGCCTACAAGTATCTCGTTTCACCCATTCCTACAATTCTTGGAGCGATTCCCGCACGTTTTTCCAATACTTCGGTATCTGCTGAGTTGTTTGAACTAGTCACACCCTCTCTTTTTTTTCCTTGATTATGATATTGCTTAGATCCTCATCGAATTATTTTCAGAAACCAGGAATGTGAACATGACACCCTTCAGTTAAGATATCCCCCTAAAAAAGTTAACCGAATATAAGGAGGAAAATGAGAATTCCCAGCATACGGGTAAACGGATCGAGGATTCGGAGTCGCAAAATCAACGGTATTCGCGCCGTCTGCGGTCCCTCTTCTGGAAATAAACTCGTGTTTGTAAGGCGTATGAAGTGTACGGTGGAGCGTTTGAGCGGTTGAGTGGTGGTATATGTTTTTCCTGTTTCAATGTTCTGTTGAGTGATTTCAAAATGATGATGATTATCGATGAGGTAGTGCACGATGGTGTATGAGGTGTTCCAGGGGAGATTGGAGAGATTGAGCGTGTATGTCGTATCTGCAGTATCGTAGTTGCTCACAAGAATGGTGATGTTGCTTTTGTCATCTGAGATTCCTACAAGATACGTGATTCCTGAAGAGGCATTGATGGGAGGAGAAGCGAGGCGACAGGGGGTATCTTGAATAAGGTACTGCATCGCATAATACGCGAGCGCGGGGGTTTTATACAGTCCTTTGTAGGTGAAAAGGCTGAGGTCGAATCCTATCAGTCGCATCAGCCAGTTTGGGTCCTGCGTGCCTCGGTATCGAAACGCATGGTCGAGTCTTGCATCTTGAAATGCTGAAAGGCTACAACAGGTAAATGCAGCGTTCTGTGCATTGTCCTTATCCCGCTGTGGAGTTAAGATATTGACGTTCCATTCGGTATTGATGTTCTCGCACTCGGTGAATCCATACGAATCCAGGAGCGTCCGGACCATGCATGCTGAAACATACAGTTCATAGGGAGTATTTGCGTAGTGATGCCAGGAGAAGAAATCCAAGGGGAGCTGGTGTGTAACAAGGTAGGTTAAAAACCCTGTTGTATAGTTACCATTCGTAACCGAAGAGGTGCATGGTCCACCGATTTTTAAGGATGAGTTATAGGCTTTGAGGGTTTCGACGGTCGCCTGGTAGAGGTGGTAGTACTCATCAGAGGTCCCATTCCAGAACCCGTTGAGATCCGGTTCATTCCATATCTCCCAATACGTGATGTTATAATGGAAACCGTTCTTCCATCCGTCGTTGTAATGCATGACGATATGTTTGCAGATTTCAGCCCATTTACTGATATTATCAGGAGGGGTGCGGTGACTTTCATTATTCCCTGCGCTCTCGCCAAGGCGGTAGAACACGCGGCATCCCGCATTGATAATTCCGGTGATGAAAACATCGCTTGATGTGAAGTTGTAGTTTGTTTCAAGTGTAGGATCTGCACTCCAATTCGGGAAAATCGTGCTGATATCGGTAGGACCTGCGAAGTCGTGCGTCCGGATGAAACGAATGCCGACTTCCTGATATTGATGGGTCAAATCAACACCATCTTTCACATTGAGGTTTGGTACGGGGCCACAGTTAATATCGCCGTAGGGGGTGATGACTCTGTTTGTTTGGGTACAGTCTAGAGAGATAGTTTGGGAGTTGGTAAGTGAACGAGGATGAGGGGATGGAAAAATCGAAGAAGAAATACCAGGAACACTAAGGAGAATGATGCTGAAAAACAAACAGAATATCCACCGATGAGAATGGTGCAGAGACGAACGAAAATGATGCAGCCATCGATTCGTTAAAATATTCATTTAAATCAATATAAATACGATAACTGCCTATATATATTTTATTGAATAACGAAATTTTTTTCTCCTGGTATTTATCGGGAGACAACGATGGTATTTGAAAATCGTCTTATGTAGCTTGGTAGGCTTTTCCTTTTGGAAAGATTTCTGATGAGAG
>JAZDGT010000067.1:0-31789 GCA_043806635.1 Methanobacteriota archaeon
TTGTTTTTGATACGCGACCTGTTCTTGTTGGTATGGCGTGATAACGTTGCTTTGCACTAGGTTCTCAACCAGTTTTTTTATTTCTTTGTACGGGTAGATACCATGAAGTTCGAAATAGCTGCGAGAGCGCGGTGTTTGCACTTCTTTTCCTCCACCAGCAAGACCAACTGCTTTCGCTTTTTTTCCACCAATAGCGACGCCACCTGCCGCGAAGGTTTTGTCGCTTCCCATTCCAAACCCCGACTGGCTCACTGGGATAATCGTGCCAAAGCCGATAATCTGTCCGAGTATCCCTTGTTTCGCGTTAATATCCGTGATTTTATCATAGCGGATCGTCCGCTCTTGTTTCGTGATCACTCCGCCTTTGAAGAGGATGCGGAGGTTGGTAATTACGTACTTATGGGATCGTCGGTACCATTCGACGAGTAGAAAACCAATAATGGATACTGCAACAGAATAAAACGGGATAAAAAGAGAAATATTTTCCCACCAATTCTGCCACCAAATCATCGCTGTGCCGCACAGAAACACTACAAGGTAAAGGAAGAATATACTCCAGCGTATCGCGATTAACGAGGCGATTACTCCGACTAACAGTAATACCATGCCCCATGCGAGAAGAGGGAGCCAGGGGTTCACTGTTGGTGAGAGCACGGTTCTAAAATCTGAAAAATTAACCAGCCAACCTATCACCACGCCCCAGATAATCAGAAACAGACATGGTGATTGGAGTTTCATGAATGAAAGCGGATGCGGTGATAAGATCCGCTCGATATGCTCATTCTCTAATAATTCGTCTTGGTCCATCCTTATTCTTCAAATGTTTCATCTTCGAGACGGTTTTAAATTTATTGGTCCGATATTTAACCAAGAGTAGAACCACCAGACTGGTGATAAGAAGCATAAGAAACAGTGAAACACTTAAAAAATACGGGATGGGAAAAACCGTGAACACAAACCGGAAGAGGATATAGGATAACGGGAGAAGAATGTAGGGGAGCGCTCTCTTTTTTCCTACAATCGTATCAGTTGTTTGTATCAGCAGCAGAATAAGATGGGTGACCACTAAAGAGATGATTGCGGTCGCGGAGAGCCAGCCGAAGAAAGAAAACAACCACAGAGAAATATTCCTCTGCAATAAAAACGAGAGATAAAACAGGAGGTAGGTTATTATGATGATGAAAAGGAGGTATCGTTTTTTTCCGAGTAAGATCATGTAAATATTTTTCAGATCAGAAATCATCGTTACTTTCCCTTTTTTATGTTCACCGATGTAACTAGGTCTGATACCAAGTCCTAAAAAGATGATGAGCAGGAGCACTCCGATATGAAGCGGGCTGAAGAAGTCTATGGTGGCAAGGAAATAGATGAATGCTTTAGAAAAAGCGTAGAGACTGGTACCGAACGCGATCAGGCTTTCAGCAAATGTATAGTCGGTGAGATGAGGAACAAGAAACCCTTGAGTTCCTAGGAGGAAGAGACAGATGAGTACTAGGGTTGAGGGGATGAAGAACGGTCCGATGAAGAGGAATGCGTTGGAGACCCATTCGCCGAGACCTTTTTTTTCTCGTTTGGGTGCAACAGTTCCGTAGTCGACCGATATGGTGAAACTGGCGATGCCGCGGATGGTGACTGTGTACCCAAGTGCGTGGCAGAGGGTTTGGAAGAGGATGCCGATGAAGTTGGTGAATCGACAGAAAGGTTCATGATTCGGCTGAATTTTTCGTAAAAGGTATTTTTGGCTTTCAATGAATAAGAGTTGGATGAACCAAAACAGGAGGACACCGAGGAGGGGTGCAAGTGGGGCGAACACGAGGACGTCGACAGAGGGAATCGTCATATCTCTCCAGAAAGAGGATAGCAGGTGTCGTGTATAAAACGCTTCTCCCATCAGGGTTTTTTAGATGATGCGCAGCGGTATCTCTTCGCCGTCGTAGGTATATGCTTTCCATGATGTTTCCGTGTACGGTGTTGCAGCGATGATGTGGATTCGTCCGTATTTTTCAAACAGGTGAAGGTCTGCTTCTGACGGATGCGGATTTCCTGAGGGGTGGCTATGGGCGGTTCCGATTATTGTAAAATCAATCGGTAACATGTGTAACTGAAAAATCGCGTGTGCATCTCCCGAGACGGTGCCGGGGAGGAGCACGATTTCGGTAATCGTATCTTTCTCTTCGCGGTCAACCCGTAAGAAGCCGCCGAACTCTCGCGGGTAACTCGCTTTCGCTGATTCAAGAATCAATCGTAAGCATCTCCGTGTGATTTTCCACTGTTTCAGGGCAGGATGTGCTTTTTCGGTTTTTGTTTTCTTCCAAAATATCATGTCAGGTTACCGTATGAGTTTTATTCGAACCATCTGATAAAAACTTTCTCCAAAGCGGATAAACCGCGCTTTTTTCTCTGATCCAGTGACGGTGATCTCGTTCTCCGGGGTTGCGTCTCTGGAGAAATGACCATCGATCACAATTTTTGATTCCTTACTTTTTGGTAACAGCTTGATTTTCGCGGTTTTCCCGAGAGGAATAATCCATGGGCGCGCAGAAAGTTTAAACGCCGCTATCGGAACGATAATCATCGCATTCACCATTGGATCCATCAACGGACCACCGACGCTTAACGCGTAACTCGTAGAACCCGTCGAAGTCGCAATAATCACTCCATCAGCACCCATCGTCTCAATTAAATCATTTTCAACAAAAAGTTGCAGATGCAACATTTTCGCAATCTGCGCAGTCTGCACCGTCATCTCGTTCGCCGCATCAGGGAGACGTTTCCCGTCAACAACGACTTTAAGTTTTGGCCGTTCCTCCACTGTGTACTCCCCTGCGATTACCCTCTTCAACCCACCAATCGCGTATTTCGACTCCACCTCAGATAAAAAACCCATACCGCCAGAGTTAATCGAAAACAACGGTTTCTCAATCTCCGCCAAAGCAAACAAGATGGTGCCGTCCCCACCAATCGTAATCACGATCTCTGCTTTCTTGTTCATCTCCTTCAACGAGCACCCCTTCTCCCCTAAGGTATCTACGAGCTGCTGCTCAACATACACGTCACTATTCGACTCTTTCAAAAAATCTATGACGTCCTTCGCTAACGAAATCGCTCGTTGCATATTCGGGTTACACACGATGCCCCATTTCATATTGATGATGATCCTCCTTACACGGTTGAGAGTTTCAGCAAAGGTGACAGCTTCATCAGTAGCGTTGGATGCTTCGCAACCAATGCCTTCACCAAACCAAGCGTGTTAATCTCATTAAAGTTATAATCCTTCAGAGAATCCGCAAGCATATTCAATGTTTTATCATCAAAACCAAGAAAGATCTCCTTCACCATATAATTACGTTTTAGCTTCCGCGCATACGCGGACTGCCAACGACGCTCATATTCAGAAAGAAAATCCCTATCAAAGCGATGCTGATTCACCGCGTTCCCAATAACCTCACCAGCGATTTTTCCTCCCTCCAACGACATCGTCAACCCGCCACCAGTAATCGGATCAACCTGCCGTGCCGCATCACCGACAAGCACAAGATGATCACGGACGGATTCCACTGGCTCTGCCACCGGGTCAGCACCCGCCAGAAGACGAAGCGGCTGGCCATGCTTCAAACCCGGATGAGACGCAATGAATGTATCAAGAAGACGCAACGCAAGACCTGATTCGCTCAGACTTGCAAGAACCCCAATCCCCACATTCGCCACATCCTTCGCCTTCGGGAAAATCCACACATATCCACCTGGTGCATATTTTTTCCCAACATAAAAATGACAAAACTCCTTCTCCACATCTACATTCGTCAACATATACTGGGCACACGTCTCCAGATCAATCGGTTTCAACGTCGTCTTAATCCCCGCCCATCGACCAACCCGCGATTCCACACCATCTGCACCAACAATAATATCTGCGTTGATCTCGATTTTTTCATCAAAATGTTGCGCTGTCACCCCAGCGATTCTCCCTTTTTCCATCAGTAAACCAGTCACATTCGTATTCAACTGTAACTCTGCCCCCCACTTCATCGCAGTCTGTGCAAGGGTTTGATCAAAAATATCTCGATACGTGACATATCCCGTCTCGTTACCTGCACGTTCCGCAGCGAGCGTCACCCGTGTTCCATCAGGCGAATAAATCCGTGCTCCATCCATTTTATTCGCGATCCATCGCGTTGTCCCCTTGAGCATCTCAAAGTTATCAACGTTTTTACTAATCCCTTCCCCGCAGAGAACAGGGACACCAACCTCTGTACGGCGTTCCAGGATAAGCACGTTTGCCCCTGCTTTCGCTGCGTATCCTGCTGTCACGCTCCCTGCAGGACCACTACCGACAACAACGACATCGTACTTCATTTTCCTTTGCCTCCATTGTCAATTGCTCCAATTGGACAAGTGGTAATACAAATACCACAACTGATACATTTCTCGTGGACCACGAACGCTTTGCTTAACATCATATGTATCGCATCTTGTGGGCAGACGGAGATGCATCCTCCACAAGCTAAACATTTACTCTGGTCAACTTTTGCTTTAGGCTTTACCATGAGATTCACCTCGTGTGACTCCTGATGCGATAAGATGTGCTACTCGGATTGGTTCTGGTAGTACACCTCGTATAGTGGACAGCTTTATTAGTTCTTTTGCCTCACCTAAAGAGAGGCCGGTGCATTTCACGTAAATAGGATTATGGCGAGTTAGCACTTGGTGAAGCTCCCCTCTTGTAATAAGCTCCCAGCGGTGTTTCCAGTCATGAAAATTTTTTTGAAGAGCACATTTTATTTTTTCGAAATCTGGTTCATCTCGTGTGATTGTGATCACTGGGAGATTCGTTGATTCGTAGAGTTGTTGAGTATCAACAACATTAAACCCACCCACAGTCACCCCATCAAGCATCACCACCTTCAATTGTTTTCTCTGTCTCATGTTTTGGATCATGTTGATACATATTTTTGTTGCTTCGTCTCCATCGATTGTTACATGATCACTAAGGACGCATTCGAGGTATTCTCCACCGCGCATGACGACACCGATAATGGTCGTGTATTTATCAGAGAATGTAAATGGGGAATCATCGATTCCGAGGATCCGAATTTGTTTTTTCATCTACCCTAAGAAAACCTTTGTACCTCTAATAATTGTTTCGATGTTGTAGATTAGTAATCCTTGAAAATTCCAGGATGATCAGACAAGAGTAATAGTACTTATTAAGCAATAACTGTTATCAACTATGAGGTAAGAAGTATGGATGTTATAGGAATGATTGGCTGGGTATTTCTAATTATAATAATACTCTGGTTTTTTACGGCGGGTGTACGAATCGTACGACCTACACAGCGGGCGTTGATTGAGCGTTTAGGGAAATATCACCGGTTTGCATTGCCTGGTTTTCAGTGGATTATCCCCATTTTTGATAAGATCCTTAAGGTGAATATCACTGAGAAGATGGTGAATGCGGAGCCTCAGGAGATTATCACGAAGGATAAATTGAATGCGCGGGTTGATGCACAGGTGTATTTTAAAGTAAAACCTGATGAAGACTCTGTGAAATCATCTCAATATAATGTGTTTAATTACGAATATCAAATTGTTAATCTTGCCCGTACTACGTTAAGAAATATCATTGGGACGCTTTCGTTAAACGAGGCAAACAGTGAGCGAGACAGGATCAACGGTGATTTGATGAAAACGTTGATGCTGGAGACAAAAACCTGGGGTATTGATGTTGTCCGTACTGAGTTAAAAGAGATTGATCCTCCAAAAGATGTCCAGGAAACCATGAACAAGGTGGTAAAGGCGGAAAACGAGAAACAAGCAGCAATTGATTTTGCGACTGCGACTGAAACGCAAGCCGATGGACAGCGACGAGCAGAAATTAAAATGGCGGAAGGTAAAAAACAAGCAGCGATTCTTGAGGCAGATGGGCAAGCAGAGGCGATTCGGCGTGTTGCATCAGCAAATGCCGCGAAAATTGAAATGATCAATACCGCAATCCAAAAATACTTTAAAAATGAGGCTCAGTTGTACAAAAAACTAGAGACCGTGCAGTTCTCGCTTGAAAAAAATACGAAATATGTGATAGATCCAAATACATCTATTACGAACGTTATTACTGATAAAATGGCTGGTTTTACTCCGATTGAAAAGAAAACCTCTGCGTCTTCTTCTGAAGAAAAATAAGGTTGAGAAACGTTTTTTATAACGTTTCTTTCTCTATTCTTTTATTACTTCTTTTTCTTCTTCTGCGAAGCGGGCGAGTGTTTTGTAGCATCGCATGAGGTTTTTTTGGTCGATGATGATGCTCATCTCTGTTGAGGTGAGGATGATGCTGGTGATGTTGATGTTTTCCCAGGTGAGGAAGCGGACGACGTCGTAGAGTACTCCGGGTGTGAACAGGAATTCTTTGGAGTAGGTGAGTGAGACGGAGACGAGTCCGTCGACAACTTCGAGTACGTGTTCATCGCTGAGGGCGTCAAGAAGGTCTTCTTTGTATTTTTTATTGGTGATGATGGCGATTTCGTAGTTCCCTTGGATGGTGTTGAGGATGCCTCCTTTTCGGAAGTCTATGATGGGGTAGAGTGTTTGTATTTTTGAAATCACGGTTGGTGTTGCTTCGGTGATTACGTAGCAGAGATCGGTTTTTATTGTTCCTAGGTAGTATCGGAATCGTGGTTCTACTCGGAGTTTTTCTGATTTTTCTGATTGTCGTCGGAGTGCCATGACGATTGCTGATGTTTTGATTTCTTTTTTGAGTTCTTCTTCTATCTCTGGTTTGAGATATCGTGCTAGTTTGTTGAATGAGATTATTTCGTGGTTGATTGCTTCTTGTAGGAAGAGATGTCTTCCAATGATATCTTTTACGATTTGGCTAACGGTCGCCATTGATTCACCTCCCTTATTTTTTTGTTACTATAATAATGACATTTGTTTTTTCTGTTACAGAAAATGTTATAAAATAACTAATATTTATATTTTCGTTAGATGTGTTACGATATATTTTTAACATCCTCGTGTCTTCTTACAGGTGAGGAATCAAAAATGGAAACAATACATCTACGGTCCACATTCCTCCGCCTCATTCGCATTTTTGAAATAGTGAATGTGATATGGTTTTTGGTCAACAAAAACTCCAAAGCTTCCTTTCTCCTCTTATAAGAGTAAAATTTGCTGAATGAGGCGAATACCCCTATTATATACTTGGGTGTAACTCTTTTTTTACTCTTATTTGATGTAATTACACGCGATTAGTACACAATATACGTTTGGGGGAGTTTCAGGTGTATTGCTTAAACTATTTCTCAAAAAGAATCGTTGATATTAGTATGCGGTGGTGAAGGTAGATCGCTTGATAAGGCTCACTATTTTTTTAAAAAATTTTGATTCCCTAATTTCTATTTTTTCATTTAGTGAACTGTTTGGTGTGTACACTCTTTATTGCTTTGAATTATTATACATGGTCCTCTTTTTACTATCGATAAAAAATTATTTTAATCACTTTTTTTAATTATTCAACAGAGTTTTACTGTTATTATTATAACAAATACAGATTTTTATTCTTTTTTTCATGAACAAAACATATTAAAAACCTATTGTGTTACAAATTCGAGGTATAGTGTGGGAGGCGTTCGATCAACGTCGACATTATTCCTGATGCTCGTAATCTTCTTACTTACGATACCGTATAGCATTTTTTCCCCCTCCAATACCGAATCATTAACAGCATGCGCCTCTTCTCCGCTCTCCTTTTCAGAAAACAATATCATTATCACTGATGCACAGTTTTATGATTGCGCACAAGAACTCGCCTTGTTTCATCAAGCAGAAGGACTCTCCTCTCTTGTGATTAATACTTCATGGATATATACACAGTATCCGGCTGCGGAGGATCCTCCAATTAAAGGATATGGTCAAGGAATTTTATCGAAACTATTCATCAACAAACAATACAATTATGTCCTTGCAAAAAAAATTATTAGTTTTTTACGTGATCAAACCATGCATCCAGCTCTCGAGTACGTCACCTTATTTGGGGATGGACGTTATCTACCCGCAAGTTACTACATGTATTCTCAACTACGTAATTCAATTCCGTTTGTTGCGAATATCATGCTCCCTGATTTTTATAACAACAGGATTGCCTCGGATTTCTTTTATTGTTCTCCAGATTATGATTTCGAACCGGATTTTAAGGTCGGACGAATACCTGTATCAAATACGGACGAGGCCGCGCTCTATGTTGAGAAGGTTCAGCGATGGCGTGCTCAGGTTAACTGGAGCTGGTTTCAAAATGTATTTGTTGCAGGGGATCAACCAGATCTTCCTGAGGAGATGGATCTTGACGGATGCTACGCGGGGGAGATGATCGCAGTTGATGCGATTAACCAGGGTTATTTCCAAGGCATGAATGTAACTAAATTATTCTTAACTGAAAACACGTTTACAAAACTGGCTATCGAGAACGTTATGAACGCGGGTCAGGCTGGTTTTCTTTATGTTATGGCGCATGGGAGTGTGGACCGTTGGGCAACCTATGACGAGCCTGACCCCTTTGTCTATGGGGATGACCTTCTTCAGTTCTCGGAGAATAATCAAATACCTATTGTGGTCTCTGTAGCGTGTATGAGTGGCGCGTTTGATACGACCATTGCTCATCCGTATTGGATAGCACGTGGACAAGCATCCCTTGGAGAGTCTATCTTGTTTTCACCTGGAGCCGGGGTCGCCTATGTTGGTACGACTCGGGCGACTCTTGGGTCACCACTGTTACGTCTTGAGGATGGAGAGTTGAATATCACCAAAGAACGAGGTATCGCGGGTATGCTCACGTATTTCTTTGAGGCGTACCATCAGAATATCACGATGCTTGGTGATCTGACGTATGCAGCGATAAACCGGTATATCATGGAGAACGATTTCCCTGAAGCGCCAGAGAAGGATGAGGCGTTTGTGGTACTCATGAGTTTTGTTCTTCTTGGTGATCCAGCATTACGGTTACCATCGCCACAGCTTGATGCTTGTCCCTCCTATGAGCAACCCCGACTTGATGCTCTAGGTTTCGAGGGTCTCACCTCTGAGGCGAATCCTCGGCCATGGTATTACACGAATACTCCTGTGCAGATTATGATTACTACGAACTCATCAGATGTTACGGTGAAGCGTATTAATATTGATACGGATCAGGTGGTTGATCGGGAGAATCTCACCTTACTCAATAATTCAGGTACGTATTCGTTTGTTTCTAGTGAGCCAGCGCGGTATCTTATTCGGGTAAGTAGTCTGGATGGGAAAGAAGGGTGGTTATACTTAACGACGAGGCAATCATAATCTTAAGTATCGGTAAAAAGAGAGAGTTTTTTTAAAAAAAAAGTAATGGGAAATTATGGGTTAAAAAAGTCGAGAAACGTATTTTTTAATATTCGCCGCCACAAATTGGCTCGTCACCGTAACCTTCACAGGCTATTTGTTCTATACGGTATATTTTTCCTCCGCCAGTTCCTGATCGTTCTAATATGAAGTGGGTGAAGGCTAGAGGGGCGCTAAGGGTGATGGTTACTTGATGGTCTTGGTTTTCATATCCGAGTTTACTAGCAACAACGAGGTATGTGTGATCGACAGGAAGATCGTGGATGATGAAGTTACCAAAGATGTCGGTGTAGTCGGTTTTTCCTCCTGCTTCCACTTTTGCGCCGACGAGGGGGTAGGTCATCCAGTCGTTTTGTCCGTAGACGGATCCTGATATACTTCCATAGTGGACAGGTGCAAATCCTCCGTACGTTTCAGAATCAGCACTATCATAGGCGCAACAGTATTCCGACCGCCCGCTTATGGGGGTTGTAGCGAGTGTAGCCTGTATGAATATTAGTGCGAGAGCAATGGTGATGATGAGGAATTTTTTCATAAACCCCACAATATCCTTGTTTTTAGCATGGAAAATATAATCGTTGGTGGTATATATAATTTATGTGCCTTTTCCTGGTTTTTCGCTTGTTTTTTGTATCGTTTAATAACAACGTGTTATTGGTATAGTGCCTTATTTATGACCGTATTCTTTTCGTTATCGATGTCTTCTTCTCTTTTTTAAGGTTTTTTTGGTATAATTCTATGATAGGATGTCTCGTATGTTTTTTCGCATTTTGGTATTTTGACGCGGTATGTTTATATACTATCAAAGTCAAGGAGTATCATGTTAACAAATAACAAGAGGTGAAGAGAAAATATGAAACAAAAACGAGAAGCCGACTATCAAAAAAATGGGAAAAAATACGGGGAAGACATCACTACGGATGACATCATCCAATTATGCATTGAAAAAGGCTTAATCGAAAAGACAGAATACGGTTATTATTTTAAACGAGAATTCTTCGAAACACTTGATCTCTACAACGCATAAAAACAGATAAAAAACCTCGTCCAATCACCATTTTTTTTTATTTTTTCGTCTGAGTAATCGCCGCCATCCCACCCTCAAACGCTCTCTTATTCATATCCTGATATCTCGCGGGAATATTCTCCAGGATCGTCTCTAAAAGAACCCCAGGTTTAAACGGTAAAACCCCTGTAGCAGCAAGCGCACCCAACATCACACTATTCTTCGTGATCGCCGCCCCCGAATCTTTCGCAATCTTCAACGCATCAAGCGTAAATAACTGAGCATACCGACGAATCTCCCGAAACACATCTTCAAGCTTAGGATACGTTTCTCCCCCAACAGCAACCGTAAAAGGAATAACCGGGGTGATATCAGTTACTACCTTCATCTGTTTCTGCACATACGCAATATTCCGAAGGGCTTCAACAGGCTCCATACTTACTAGCACATCGGCAGTCCCTGAAGGTAATAACGGGCTTGAAACATCACCCATACGAACCGTACAGACTACTACTCCACCTCGTTGCGCCATACCATGAACCTCTGAAACAAAAACATGAATGTTCGCACGAACCGCAGCTTTCCCGAGAATATTCGCTGCAGTGATGACCCCTTGCCCACCGACACCCGTGAGAACAATATTGATCTTCTTCATTGCTCCGCCTCCACGTCTATGGCACCAAAGAGGCACACCTCAACACAATTCCCACATCCGTTACACTGGGTACCATCAATATGAACACTTCCATCCTCAGCATAATACAGAGCCGGGCAACCAAAACGTCCGATACATACTTTACAGCGATTGCACTGCTCCTGGTTAATTACATATTTTGTGATCGTTTCCCCTGCTTTACGTTTCTTCTCAAGCTCTAAAAGAATACATGGTGATTTACTCACCACCACCGCGGGCCCCTTAAATGCTAATGCTCGCTTAAATGCCTCCGTCGTCTCCTTAATATTGTTTGGGTCAACGATTTCAATATGCTCAACACCAAGGCCTTTCACCACGTCTTCCACCTTAATGAGTTTCGCAGGTCGACCCATACCATCATACTCAGTCCCCGGATGAGGCTGATGCCCTGTCATCGCTGTCGTTCGATTATCAAGCACGGTAATCACACAATTATGATTATGATGAACTGCATCAATAATCGGTGGAATCCCTGAATGGAAAAACGTGGAATCACCCATGAACGAGATAATCTTTTGATCCGTAGCCACCGCAAGTCCACATGCAGTACCCGCGTTAGACCCCATACACAGTAGCAAATCCGCAGTCTCTAACGGTGGGGACTTCCCTAACGTGTAACAACCGATATCCGTCGGATACACGGTGGTATCCTTCGGAGAAGCTTTACGAACCGCATAGTACGTCGCACGATGCGGACAACCAGGACAAAGCGCAGGTGGCCGTGACGGCAACACGAGTTTCGATGATACGGGTTGAGGAAACGGGTTCTTCACCTTAAAAATCTTTGAAAACGCTCCAGCAACGATATCCGGATTATACTCATATAATCGAGTGAAATGCCCCGTCGATTTCCCATATATCTTCACATCAGCGTGGATATCATAGGCGAGAGCTTTGAATTGATTCTCCAAAATCGGCTCAAGCTCTTCAACAATAATAAGTGATTCACAGGATTGAACAAATTTCTCGCACATTTTCCTAGGTAACGGATGAGTCATACCAAGTTTAAGAATCTGAACATCGAGTTTGAGCTCCTCCGCCATCTCCTTCGCATAGTTAAAGGCGACACCAGATGCGACGATACCCATACCAGATTTTTTTCCAACAGTAATGACTTCATTAAATGGTGATTTCTCAGAAATTTTTTCTGCCTGGTCCATCTTCTGCAACAAGATTGGGTGTTTCGCGCGCGCCGTACTTGGCATCGTCACAAGCAGTGGGTCTTTGTCGAAATGACCTTTTCTTCGAGGTTTTCGCAGTGCCTGAAGAGTCACCGCACCACGAGCATGATTCAGTCGCGTAGTCGTACGCAGAAGAACGGGCAGACCAAGTTCTTCTGAAAGATCAAACCCGATACGAGTCATCTCTTTTGCTTCCTGCGGCGTCGTCGGCTCAAGCATCGGTGCACTACCGAAGAGCGCAAAATACCGGTTATCTTGCTCATTTTGTGAAGAATGACAATACGGGTCATCAGCAGATACGATAATATGCCCGCCTTTACACCCAACATACATGTACGTCATGAACGTGTCGCTGGCGACGTTTAGACCAACATGTTTCATGCAGGTGAGTGCACGCAGACCACATAACGAGGCCGCAGCTGCTACCTCCAAAGCGACTTTTTCATTTGTTGAATACTCAAAATAAAACCCGGGATCCTTTCGGTTACGAGTTGCTTGTCTCGCGATATCAGAAAACGTATCCGCAATCTCTGATGAAGGAGTACCCGGGTACGTTGTCGCGACATCAACCCCTGCTTCTAGCGCCCCCCGTGTTATTGCTTCGTTTCCTAAGAGCAGAATTTGCTTCCCCACTGTGGTATTTAATATCTCCATCATAAGTCTACACCAAATAAACAGATGAGATGAACACCGTTTCCCCAAGACCGTTGTAAAAGAGAATAGCATATAAATTTACCGTCTTATTTTCACAGGGTTAACCAGAAGGTAAACCTCGGGTAAACCACACCTGTTCTAAAGGAGAAAAAAGGCTGGTATTGGTTTACCTGCATACATAATTGCATATCTACCTGCGAAAAAGATTCTTAAAACACTATTTCATCGTAGGGGATGGAAGGAATCTGGCTGGTAGTTGTTTTAGAGTGCATCCCATCCCCTCCTAGTGAGGCCAGCCGTCCTTCTTTTTTCTTGCACCACTTTCCTCTTAGAAACCGTCTGTTATATGCATCTCTCCAGAGCGAATCAAATATAAACAAAAGCACCATAATGAGCCTCGCATGGAAAAAAAAGTAGCACTTTCTATAGCAGGTTCCGATCCATCTGGCGGAGCAGGAATTCAAGCAGACCTAAAAGCATTTACCCTTCTTCGCCTCCACGGAACAACCGTGATCACCTGTCTCACCGCACAAAATACCCGTCATGTCAAAACAATCTATAAAGTACCTCTTTCCGTTATTGAAGATCAAATCGATACTCTCCACCAAGATTTTCCTATAGCTGCAGTAAAAACCGGTATGCTCTACGACGAAGAAATCATCCAATGCATATCTCGTAAAATTAAACAATACAAAATTAAACCGGTTGTCGACCCGGTCATGATCTCCACGAGCGGTGACGCATTATCGACAAACACCTTTATTCGCGGGTTGAAAAAACATCTTCTCCCGAAAACCTATATTCTCACCGCAAACATTCCTGAAGCAGAAGCATTGCTGGGGGTATCTCTTAAAACACAACACGAATTGGAAAACGCGTGTAAAAAACTCTATGACCTCGGACCAAAACATGTACTCTTAAAAGGGGGTCATCATCAGTCTGATGACGCATTAGATTATTGGTATGATGGGACACAAATCTCCGGTTTTTCTCTTCCTCGTATCCCAAAGAAAAAAGTTCGTGGTACCGGATGCACATTATCTGCTCTAATCACAGGATACCTTGCATTAGGAGAACCAGTAAAAGCCGCTATAGAAAAAACTAAATTTCTCCTCTGGAACATGATACATGAAGCAGTGCAGCTCGGTCATGATGCGGAGTTTCTTGGGCATGCCCCAACGTTTTCTGTTGATAAAATCCCGTTGTTACCAACACAAGAGCATTTTTGTGTCTGGCTTGAAGTGAAGACTGCGGTGGGCCATCTTCGTTCGTTGTTACCCCCAGATTTTATTCCTGAGGTGGGCATCAACATCGGGTACGCGCTCCCTTATGCAACGCGATATGATGAAATCTGCGCGATTGAGGGGAGACTTGTAAGAACCGGTGAGCACGCTGAATGTTGCGGGCGTATAGCTTTCGGTGTTTCCAAACATATCGCTTCTATTGTTCTCACAGTGATGTCGTTTGACCCAACATTCCGCTGCGCATGTAATCTCAGGTATTCTGAACAAATCCTTGACCGATGTAAAAAAGCGGGTTTGCAGATTGGTTCATTCGACCGAGCAGATGAGCCATCCGCTGCTTCTTCGACAATGGAATGGGGGACGAGAACCGTTATCACAACTCATTGTTGTATACCCGATATTATTTATGATACTGGTGCGAAGGGGAAAGAACCCATGATACGGATATTGGGGCGGACTCCTCAAGATGTCCTCGATAAAATCCGTCGTATTCTCTCGTAGCAAAGACCAATATAGGAGAGAATGACGAAACGCTTATAAACAAAAAGGAGTTTGGACCCTCACAATACTACGAGAAAATTCGAACAAAGACTACGGAGGAAAAAAAGTATGACAGAAAAAGGATCAGCAGAAGAAAACGTGATCTATGTAGGAAGCAAACCACCAATGAGTTATGTACTGGCGATAGTAACGCAGTTCAATAGCGGTTCTAGTGAGGTCATTATAAAAGCACGAGGACGCGCAATCAGCAGAGCAGTCGATGCAGCTGAGATAACCAGGAACCGGTTTGCTACTGACACAAAAATAAAAGAGATACAAATTGGAACCGAAGCGGTCACGAACGAGGAAGGAAGAACCTCAAACGTGTCTTCCATCGAGATCACTTTGACAAAATAAAACAAATATCGAACGAGGAGAGTTGTCATTCACACTCGTTAGTACTTGGTGCTTCTCTCTTTTTTCTTTTCCTTTTTTTAGCAGTGAATATCATCTTTTTTTTATGAAAAAAAGAAAGATGATTGATAAAGCATCTATTTTTAGTAGGGGGGCTTCATCAAAGATATTTTTTTTATTTCTCAGGTAACATGTACGCGATATCATCCCAGGGGTGCCGATACAACCCTTGTTTCAGTCGTTTCTGATCAAGGTAATGACCAACAAGACCAATGCTTCGACCAAGGACAAACAACGCGTTTAACGCCCCCATTTTGATATACTGATCCGCCTCTTCTTTTTTCATCTCTGAACGAAGTAGATCAGCAAAAACGATCCCGATGCACCCATCAACGTTCAGGATCAAATTATCCCGTTTCGACGTGGTGATTTTCTCCACCTCAAGAGCAAAATCGAGTAACGGAGTACGCTTGAAATGTTTCTTCGCGTAGTTCTTAATGATGGTAACCCGTAGATCAGGGTTATGAATCGATTTTATTCGATGCCCAATCCCCTGAATATTCACTCCTTTGTTTTTCATATCAGTGACAAACTGCTGGGGTGTTTTCCCCGCATCATATGCCTCAGAGAACATTTGTGCTGCGCCATCAACTGCTCCTCCAAAACGTGGACCAATAGTGAGCATACCGGAGACAATGGATGAAATTAGGTCTTTCCCCGCTCGCGTGGCAACAATCGTGTTATGTGCACCAGACACCGCTGGCCCATGATCCGCGGTAACCATGAGGCACATCTCAATAAACTTTGTTGCATACCTTGGCAGGAGTCGTTTGAACCAGAGGATACTTAGCACACCTCCGATCCCAATGTCTTTCTTGAACACCTCAGTAATCGGCATATTTCCGTACATGAGTTCTTCGCCACGATCATCAGAAATCGTGCAGATGAAGTTCGCTGGTCGTCGTATCATTTTTGCCTTCATTGCAGCATTATAATCCATAGGCATCTTTATGACCGGCGGCTCAGGTTTTGGGATAATACTCTTCTTTTTTACAAGGTTCTTATAGACCTGAGCGATTTTCTCGCCATAGTCATCAAAAGAATCAGGAACAAATGCACCCGCTGCTTTCAACGCCGCATTCTTCGCATCAGCAGTCTCCGCATCAGACCCGGCTTTTGCCCCTGCATGACCAAACTGTACCTCTGTCTTAAACGCCTTTGAGCAGGTCCCTGTGACCCACATCACCAGCGGTTTTGTGATCTGTTTTTTCTTTAGTGCTTCAACAATCGTGTACTCGTCTGATCCACCGACTTCACCGAGGCATACCAACATTTTGATCTCCGGGTTCTTCTCATATCGGAGGAGATGATCAAGTAAAATAGTTCCTGGGTATCGGTCGCCACCAATCGCGATCCCCTCATACAAACCATCGGTGTTCTGGGCAACGATATTATACGCTTCATTACTCAACCCACCAGATTTGGAAACAAAACCAATAGACCCTGGTCGATGAAGCTTCGATTCCATGATGTTCTCAATTGTTCCACCCGTGTTACCGATTTTGAAGGCGCCAGCAACAATACCACCAACCGTTGAAGGGCCGATAATAACCTTATTCAGTTTCTTTGATTTCGCGGTGAGCTCCTTCATCCTTCGTTCAGGGACACCCTCAGCAATGATCACCACAGTTCGGATCTGCGGAATCGCAAAAGCTTCTTCCGTTGACGCAGCTGCAGAGCGGAACGAAGCAAAGTTGATCATCACATCAACGTTCTTGTGTTTGCTTGCAGCGTTCTTCAACGATTTATAGACGGGAACCAAAATTTCTTTTGGTCCGAAGAAAAACTTTTGAAAACTATCAGAACCCGTGGGGTTGATAACCGCAGCAACCGATGGTATTTTTCTTCCTAAGACGTAATCAAAATCCAACATCCGCTGTACCGCATTCACCTGCATATTATAGATGAACGATTGCGTCTCTTTATCAAACAAGACGTAGTCTTTCTTCCCTGTCATCTTATTTCCCTCCTTTCAGTGCCATACTCACAATCTTCGTCATATGTGTCTCTGGTCCGTACACTTCGATTGGGACACCAAGCTCGGCCCCAAGCTCTCGCATGAATCGTAATCCTTCTTTGTAGTTTGGTCCGCCTCGTCTCACATAAATCTTTACTTTGTTTTCGATCAGTTTTTGTTTGTATTCTTGCAACGCCCGGACTATACCTTTAAAGGTTTTCGCGACATCAGTAAAGTTTGCGATACCTCCGCCAATAAGTAAAAACTTGCCTTTCGGGTTTTTCTTCCGCGTCATCAAATCAAGAATTGTTTTCGCGTACAGGTACGTGAACTCCTCATTCGGGTCCCCTGAATATTCACCGTAGTTCGCCATCTCATTCATGAACCCAAGGTCTGTTATGGTATCCGCAAAAATCACTGATGCGCCTCCACCAGCAACCATCGTCCATATTCTTCCTTCAGGGTTAAGGACCGTGAGTTTCAGTGATGCACCCGTTTTTGAGTCCAGCTCCTCTATGTATGCCTCCTCTTTCGTGAGTAATCGACCAAACGGTGACGGGAATTTTATCCCTCCCCATTTCACCCCGCTAACAAACTCTGCGGTATCATCGAGTTTTGCTGCAAGATCAAGCGGGTAAATCTTTTTTCCGGTGATCACAAACGGGTTAATCTCCAAATATGCGTAGTTTAAATCCGCATAAAAAGTGAACATCCCCTCGATAAAACCCGCGATCAGTCCTCGTCGATCTTCCGGAACTTTCTGTAAAAGGTTTTTTTCTATATCCGCTGCTTTCGGGTATTCACCGATAGGGATAAGCATTCGTACTGCTTTGGTGTCGATATCCCCGACATTGATTCCACCTTGATGATGGAACCAGATCTCATCTCCCTCATGCTTTGAGAGGATCGCTAGATAATATTCATCGTCTTCTTTATGGGGGATAAAGGGTTCGACGATGAAATGATCTAATATTCCGGTGACGTTTCCAACAGTCACTGGTTTATTCATTCGTTGTGTTATCCATTTTTCTGCGTCCTTCCAGTTCGCATTGAGTAACAGCAGTTTACTTTTTCCTCGGCGTTTTATGAGTTGATCTGGTTTGGCCACAAGTTTCTCTTTGGTAAGCCAGGGATAAGTCTTTGGGAGTTTCTTGAGATCGGTATCCGGTCCGATGGTGATAAACCTGTTTTCCACAACATATTTTCCATTGGTGTATTCTTTAAGCAGGCGAGCGATCATTTGTTTCCCATCTGCTTCTCGTATTGCTTTCTGTGCCATAGTATTCCCTCCTTATTCCTCCTTCATTTTTTTCTGTAACCGCTCCGCTATCGCGTCGATGAACTCTTCAGTATAGACTTGCCTGTTCTTCGGGTTTGGTGCAGCGACTTTCATTAAATCACCAGTCATAATCCCGCTTTCAACCGTCTCAATTGATGCCTCCTCTAAGTTCTTTGCGAACGCAGCAACATCTGGTGTCTTGTCGAGTTCTCCTCGTTTCTTGAGACACCCGGTCCAGGCGAAAATCAAGGCCATAGGGTTTGACGAGGTTTTCTCCCCTTTTTGGTACTTGTAATAGTGTTTCTGTACGGTCCCATGGGCTGCTTCGTACTCGAAAAAACCGTCCGGTGAGACGAGTACTGACGTCATCATTGCTAGACTGCCGTATGCGGACCCGAGCATATCAGACATAACGTCTCCATCGTAGTTTTTGCATGCCCAGAGTATACCGCCTTCGGATTTCATGATGCGGGCGACCGCATCGTCGATAAGCGTAAAAAAGTAGGTGATACCGGCATTCGCAAATTTTTCCTTCCAGTTTTTCTCGTATTCTTGTTCGAAAATCTCACGGAATCGCGCGTCATAGGTTTTTGAGATCGTATCTTTTGTGGAGAACCAGAGATCAACTTTTTGGTCGAGTGCAAAAGTGAAACAGGCTTTTGCGAAACTACCAATGGATTTATCGGTATTGTGTATGCCTTGTAGTATTCCTGGTCCTTTGAAGTCTTGTATCGTGAGTCGTATTGGTTGTCCTCCGTCTGCGGGGGTGTACACGAGTTCTCCTTTGCCTGGTCCGGGTACTCGTATTTCTTGATTCTTGTAGACATCTCCATAGGCGTGCCTACCGATGAGGATAGGTTTCTTCCAGTTCCGAACTGCAGGAGGAATGTTGTTCACGAGTATTGGTCCTCGGAACACGGTTCCATCAAGAATCGCCCGGATTGTTCCGTTCGGGCCTTTCCATTCTTGTTTAAGAGTGTATTCTTTCACTCGGGCTTTGTTCGGAGTGATCGTTGCACATTTCACACCGACACCATGTTTCTTGATAGCGTTCGCTGCGTCGACCGTGATTTTATCATCGGTTTCATCACGTTTTTTTAGTCCGAGGTCGTAGTACTCAAGTTTGAGGTCTAAGTAGGGGAGAAGCAGTTTTTCTTTTACCATCTGCCACATAACCCTCGTCATTTCATCGCCATCGATCTCCACGATCGTGTTTTTTACTAAAATTTTTTTATTGGTGTTGAGTTGGGTTCTCATTTTTTGGTCTCCTCTTCTTTTTTTATTTCGTTTTTTTTCCGATATAGTTTAAGGTTCCTCCTGCTAGGAGGATGAGTTTTTGTCTCTCAGATAGTGCATATTCAACAGGGAACTCGACCCCTTTTGTTTTGTTTTTTACTGTAATTGTTTTTCCATCGGTGAGTACTTTTTTCACATTCGGTATCTCTAAGTCGTCGCCTTGTTCAATCTTGTCGTAGTCCTTTTCGTTTTTAAAGGTCATCGGGAGAATACCAAAGTTGATGAGGTTATCTTTATGGATGCGTTCTATGGATTTTGCGATGACTGTCTTCACCCCCATGTACATGGGGCAGAGTGCTGCGTGTTCTCTTGAGGAGCCTTGGCCGTAGCTGAGCCCTGCAATGATGATGTTGTGTTTCCCGTTGTCTCGTATTTTTTTTGCTCTCTCATAGAATTTTGGGTCGACGACTTCGAATAAAAACTCTGAATATTTGGGGACATTTGATCGATATTTCATTTTGCTCCCCGCAGGGATAATATGATCAGTGGTGATTTTGTCTTCAACTTTAATGGTGACCAACCCTGAGATGGTGGCAGGTAATGGTTGGCTTGCTGGTGGGTCGCCGATGTTTGGTCCCCTGACGATCTTTATGTTTTCCGTGTTTTCTGGTGGGTAGATGAACATGCTGTCGTCAATGTAGAATTTCTTCGGCATAGTTATTCGTGGGTATTCTATCCCGATTTTTTCGAGGTCTCGGGGATCAGTGATTTTCCCGGTGATAACCGCTGCAGCAGCTGTTTGCGGGCTGACTAGGTAGACTTGTGCGTCTTTGGTTCCTGAGCGACCTAAGAAGTTACGGTTACTGGTCCGAAGTGATATTGCTCCTGTTTTTGGTGATTGGCTGTTCCCGATACAGAATCCACATGCTGACTCTGCGAGTCGTGCTCCTGCGGAGAGAAGATCAGCGAGTCCGCCGTCCCTGTTGATGTTTTCAAGGACTTGTTTTGATCCTGGTGCGACAACAAAACTCACGTTCTGATACGCTTTTTTTTCTTTCAGGATACCTGCGACAGTCATCAGATCAGTGTAGGATGAGTTGGTGCAGCTCCCAAGGCAGACTTGATCGACATCGAGTCCTTCTATTTCTCGTACTTTTTTGATGTTCCCTGGGCTGTGTGGTGTTGCGGCGAGCGGTTCAAGATCGCTGAGATTAATGTCAACCACTTTATCATAGACGGCATCCGCATCTGCGATGAGCTCAACCCAGTCGTCTCCTCGTCCCTGGGCTTCTAAAAACTGATTGGTGATCTTATCGCTGGGGAATACTGATGTGGTGACACCGCATTCAGCACCCATATTAGTAATCGTTGCTCGATCAGGCACAGAAAGTGTTTTTACTCCTTCTCCACCGTATTCAAAGACACAGCCAACATTGCCTTTTGTGGTGAATATCTCAAGGACTTTGAGGACAACATCTTTTGCTGCAACCCATGGTCGTAACTTCCCGGTGAGGTTGATTTTGGTTACTTTCGGGTACGTGAGATAAAAGGGGCCACCTGCCATAGCGACTGCAACATCTAGGCCGCCTGCGCCGATCGCGATCATCCCGATTCCTCCACCCGTGGGCGTATGGGAATCAGAGCCGAGTAGTGTTTTCCCTGGTTTGCCGAATCGTTCAAGGTGGACTTGATGGCAGATACCGTTCCCTGCCCGGGAATAAATAATCCCGTATTTTGCGGCGACGGTCTGCAAGTATTTGTGGTCGTCTGCGTTTTCGAAACCGATCTGGACTGTATTATGGTCTACATAACTCACGGATAACTCGGTTTTGACTCGGGGGACACCCATTGCCTCAAATTGAAGATAGGCCATGGTTCCTGTGGCATCTTGTGTGAGTGTTTGGTCGATTTTAATACCGACTTCTTTTCCTTTTTCCGGCTTGCCTTCACTAATATGTTTAGAGAGTATCTTCTCTGTAATACTCATTCCCATTTTTTTGCCTCCGCCTTTACTTGTTTCCATTAGGAATGATGCTTTCTTTAATAAATATATTGGCAAATTTATTATGTGATTTACGTACGATTAACCCCAAAAAACAATCAAAAGCGCTCACAGTTATTTGTTTTTTCGCTCCTATTATTAATTCTCATCTTTTGTAATCAATGTTGAATATACAACTCCCTCACGTTGTCTCTCTACATCTCTCTGGGATATAATGTTCGGACAACCCGTTTTATGCCTCTCATATAATATTTTACGATAAGATACCCAAGGGTTGTTCCAATGAATATCCATGCTATTGCGATAATTTTCTCCTGGATCGTGGCATGAGCTAAGTTTATGATTTCGAAAACACATAATACAAAGGTAACACCGCCGATAAGATATTTAATATATTCATCATGTTTTACTATATATTTCTTTTGAGATATGAGAAATAATTTTTTAGCATTCAGGGGATAATATATGTTACAGAACTCACAATACCAGCCCTGTTTCCCTTGAGTCATTTGAAGTGGTACTTTGCAGGTGGGACAATGAGGGAGATGATACGATTTAAGTTTGGTTTTTCCGAGGGTTTTTTGAAGCGGTGAATTCATGCTTCTTTTTAGGAGAGTCGGTGTAATAAGGCAACTGATTATTATAAGGAGAAGCGTAGCGATCCGTATCTGATTCGCTAGTAGACCTTGTGCGTCTCCAAACATTCCCTTATCAATTCCTGTTGTTACGATGATGAGTGCAACCCCCATTATCGGCATCATTCCAATGCCAACACTCATGGAATCTTTTTTATTGAGTCCTGAGAGTTTTGCTCCGATGGTCCCACCGATGAAGTTACCTAGTAAGGCAAAAGATACAAAAGCTATGATAAAAAAGAGAAGCATTCCTAGTTGCTCAGATTGTATAAGATATAAGAAGTCGAAACTCGCGCCAACCCAGACAAAGAATAAAGGAATAAAAAAAGCATATCCAATAGTTTTAATATGGTCGACGACAACGCCTGCTTGAGGCATTTTTCTGACGAAGATACCCGCGATGAATGCTCCGATAATCGCAGTAAGACCCATATTCTCAGCTAATACCGAGAAAAGGAAACACATTGCTAACCCTGTTGTGAGAACGATCATTGGTGCTTTTTTTATTGTACTTTTTTTGGTAGCATATTTTACTAGAAGAATCCCTACCCCAATCGTAAGCACAAAAAAACATAGTATCTGTATGAGCAAGAGTAGAGAATTATTCGTGCCAAACACAATGGAGAACACGAGTATGGCAAGGATATCATTTAGTACAATCGCTGTATGTAGTGTTAATCCGATACGCGTGGAAAGCATGTCCATATCCGCGAAGATGCGTAGCGCTATTGTCGCTGATGTCGCTAGGAAAATCGCTCCGATCGCCATACTTTGAAGGAGTGACATTTGGAACACTATACCGAGTAGACATCCGAAGATGAATGGGACGATAACACCGAAAATCCCTGTGTATATGCCTGCTTTACGTGCCTTTTTTAAGTCATCTAAGTTTGTTTCTAAGCCAATGATGAACAAGAGAAATATTACTCCGATGAATGCGATTTCTTTAAACTCTGGGGAGGTAATGTGAAGCTGGAATTGATATGTTGTGATATTAAAAAAATTTAGAGGTATTCCTGATAATAATCCTAAGCAACACGGGCCCAAAATTACTCCTGCGATGATTTCGCCAATCACACCAGGTTGTCTGATTCGTTCAAATAGAACATTAAGTATCTTTGCAACTATAATAGCTATTGTTATTTCAAGTAACATACTGCATCCTGATCCCTGTCTTAAAAGAATGTATTCGTTAGATGAGTATTTAATCATTATATGCTTGTACATACTCACCCGCATATTTCTTTTATGAAAACTTCGTATATCATCAAGACTGCACTATGCTGTGCTTCCTTGTCGACTGTTCTTTTTATACTAGTGTATGTATGATTTTCTTGTACTCTTAAAACAGATGCTTTGTGTATAAAATCACAGGGTTTTTTCTTTCTTTTTGTTGTTTTTGAGTTGATAAAAAACATAGGGTTGTTTCTCCAACCCGAACTGCTGATACACCTTTTGAGCAGCATTATTATTTTTATGAACATAGAGGCGGAACATCGCTACGTGTTTTTCTCTTGCTTTTTGTTGCACGTACTGAAGGAGTTGAGTGAAAACTCCTTTTTTCCTCCAGTTCTTCTGGACGTAGACGCTCTGAATCCACCAGATCGGAGCGTTTTTCCAGTCACTCCATTCAAACGTGATCATTAGTTGTCCAATAATCATGTTCTTTTCTTCTGCGATGACATAAAACCCTTTCTTCGGATCAGCAAGTATCGCTTGTACCCCTTTCAACACAGTATCATGTTCAAGGCTGATATTCTCTGATTCTTGTGCGAGAAGAACGTTTTGTACTGCTATCGCTTGTGCATCATTACGTGATGCCTTTCTTATTTTCATATAACCCTCTTTTACACCAGTATCAATCGTGATATTCTCCCTGTCTTTTTAATACTACAGGGTGTATTCTACGCTTTTTTATATGTCCCCTTTGTATTAGAAAATTATATAAATAAAAAAATTTATAGGGTATACGAGAAAAACAACTCATAAATATATTAGGAGGAAACGATATGAAAAAAATTACCACACTATGTGTATTAGGCATTATCCTACTCTTTTTCGGGCTGACTCTTAGTCCAGTTATGGCAGAAACTGCATCCAACGATACCATCACCGTCACGTTCGTTGATGAAAACGGTCGAGTCCTGCAACAATCATTAACTCTGACTGAGACAGAGCTAGAAAACCTGAATGGAATCCTAGCTAATCTCATGGAAAAGATACAATCAGCACCTGATTATACTACAGCCGTATCGCTTATCGAAGCGCAGTTAAAAGGGATTTTCAAGAATACCAGGATGCAATCAATGTTTAGCTCACTCATAAAAAGCATGTTCAGACAAAAACTCATGTACCAGAACAACCCCTTTAATCAAAACGTCATGGTCATGAGCTCAGGATTCACCAACAAAATCGGGTCGATTCGCGGCACCCACATGAATATGCACCGATATCTCACCTTCTGGTTCTACAGTTCTAATTCAAATCTCTTTGTCAACAGTAAAACGATCATTGTTGACCCCTACCCATTCAATGTAAAAACACTGATGGGCCGACAGATCGGGATGATGAGAGGGTTCACAGGTTTGTACATCACTCAATACAGTTCAATCGCTGAGAAAGAATACACCTACTTCATAGGGCATGCACGAAGAGCAACAGGGATGGACCTCGCCCTATAATCCCCCTAATTTTTTTCTCTTTTCTATTACATAATAACATTTTTTTTAGTATAAAGTTTATATAAAATACACAAACTTGCTCTACCGATAATTTTTTTTTAAATGTAATATAGGATTGCGAATATGATGAATGGAAGAATAATTGTGAGTATTCCTCCCATACGGTTGACGATTTTTGTGTAGTCAACATCTTTCCAATACTCATCATCAATGTAAATCAATGTAGTCGCTAACAACGATGACGCTAAAAACGCATATACGGCAATCATGATTTTATCAATAAGGATTAGTGAAGGGAGGGGTGGAAGTGATGAGGTTTGGCTTAGATGGAACATGACTGCAGAAATTAGCATGCTTGTTCCAAGGCCGAGGCGGTGGGTAATTTTATCTGATTTGAAAAAGAATGATAATCCTGAGACGATACAGAAGATAATTGGTGGTAGTAAGAGTTTTGCTGCGGTTAAGCCCGCGTCTCGTTCTATTTGTATTGTGTAGATTAATTGGGAGTATTGTTCTCCCCAGGGGTAATCATGAATGCTCTCATTTATAGTATTTGATTTTATTTTCCAGCCTGCTAACGTAAATTGTTTATCTGTACCGATAATGGTTTCTAGTGGTGTGTATGTAAGCGTTGATGTGTTGAATTTTGAGTCTTCTAATATGATTTTTATGTTTTGTGAATCAAATGGATAACTATGAAATTGTGGGGTGATAAATAGGGCTGCTTGAACTCGGTACCAAACCTCTGATGTTCCGTTTGAATATGCTTCGTAGATTTTTTCTTTTGAGGTTGCTCGTCCGTTCATGAACTCAAAACCAGCTGGAGAAATATTTTGATTCTCCCAGGAGAACATCAAGTAGAAATCAAGAAGGTATGTTCCCTTTGTAAACTCGAAATTTCCGATGGAGATAACATAGATGCCAGCGTAGATTGTTGTATCCGGATTTTTTATTGGTTCATCTTGTGCTGCCGTGGGTATACAAGATAAAAAAAGTGAGCCGGTTAATAGTAATCCAAGGATTAGATAGATTGTTTTCGTATGCATTAAAACTGTCATGATTAATTGTTATAAAAGTGTTCTGGCATGAAAAAAGTGCAGGGGAAGGGATTTGAACACCAGTTTAGTCATAAAAATATCATTGTGCTCGAATCGTTTTAAAAAAATTTATAAATTATGGAAAGTTATAGAATTAAATAAAATGTTTAAGAAAAAATATGATGATAAAGAAATTAAATGTTCTAAATGCAATCAAACCGTTAAACCAATTCTTCAAAAAAATAAATTAAAACAAAATTTTTACGGACAAAGATTTACAGGAACTGAAAAGAAGTATCTATTAATATGTCCGAATTGCAAAGCAGTCATTAGTTCTAAATAAAATTATTTTAAAAATAGTGCAGGGGAAGGGATTTGAACCCCCGAACCTCTTCAGGAACAGATCTTGAGTCTGTCGCCGTAGACCTGGCTTGGCTACCCCTGCATGAAGAGCCTGAACAAGATGGAAATAATTAAAGTTTAGGTTCACCGAGATCCAATTTTATTTTATGGGGAACTGCGAGATGATAATTGTGTCGTTGAATGTTGTTTATATTTTATTGATAATCCCCGTGAGGCGAGGGCGATGGAGATCATGAGCAACCCAAGTTCGAGGAGAAGTGATGTCATGTAAAACAGGAGTCGAGACGTGAGAGACGTTTCAAAAACTTGCTCGAGACCTATACCAGCGCTAAGTATGACGAAGACGAGTAATGCGACGCTATATAGGACGAGGATGTCTGATTTCTTCCCAAGATATTTTACTCCGATGGGGAGGGAGATGATGACGCCGGCGAGATATGCGAAGGGGAGGAACCAAAGTGAGAACAACAGGTGTTCCGTCCCGGTGAACGCGGTGTAGTAGGCGAGGAATGGGAGTGAGGCGATAAACGGGAGCGTGAGTGCAAAGGTTTTCCCTTCGACAACCGTTTTTTCTTTGACTGGAAGATGGTGAAGTATCCAGAGCGTGTGTTCTTCGTTCAGGAACATGCCTACGGTGGGGAATACTGCGGTGTAGATGACGACGATGTAGATACCAAGCATGACATAGGCGGCGGGGAGGAACGACTGTGCCATCTCCTGAAACTGCTCGGGGATGAACAAATTCTCTCCGTAGACCGTGAGGTACCCTGTAAAGCCTCCTATTAATGATGCGGTGAATACAAAACTTGGGAGAAGTTTATCACGCCACAGAATAATGGTTTCTTTATGAAAAATTGCTCTTCTGATCGTGTGGATGTGGACTTGTAATTGTTCTTGTTGTCGTTTCTTCCTTGCTACATATTGATAGGAATCAAGAAGAAAACCATGACTCCACACCAGATAAACGAGCGCACAAAATATGAGGATGAGTAGTGCGGGGATACTCCGGAAAAACCAGAACCCTGCAAGGATAAAGGAAACGGGTAATAATCTGATTCGTTTTGTGCTGAAGAAATGAATCGTGAACGCGGGACCAAGAATAAGACCTAAGAAAACACCGAGGAGAATCTGAAGATATTCAATAGGATATGAGAGATGAACACCCTGAATACCGAGAAAGATCGTGTATAACGATGAAAACAAGACGAAGATTCCCAGGTTCACCCAGAACACGACAAGGAACACCTCAAACACGGTTTTCTTCTGAGACACCTGTGTAGAGAACGGATACGTCAATGTCGACGCCGTACTATAATATCGATGGAAATCTGCAGATGATTTAAACAAGAATAGAAAACACATTGATAACACTAAATCATTCACGTTCACATCAACTTCATT
Source organism: Methanobacteriota archaeon (assembly GCA_043806635.1). Lineage (GTDB taxonomy): Archaea > Thermoplasmatota > E2 > DHVEG-1 > DHVEG-1 > JAZDGT01. The sequence continues at coordinate 27,688 of JAZDGT010000067.1, forward strand.
CATCACCATGAATACGGTCAGCACCGCGAACATTGCCAGTGAAAGAAACAACATACACCCAAACCAGAAATACAATACTGGAGATTCTCGCGCATTCCGCAGCAGATTCCGACTGATCTCTGTCAGCAACGCCAAGTACGTTTTCAGCATGACCTGTTATCCATCCTTCGCATGGAAATAGGCTTCCTCGATACTCCCATACTTGGTCATCATCGCATCCACATCCCCTGACGCGATGATACGCCCCTGCATCATAATATAGACGATATCAGCAACCTCCTCCACAAACCCTGGCGCATGCGTCGCAAGAATCGTCGTCCCCTTCCGCTCCATAATAAAACTCTTCAACGCACGAGAGGTTAACGGATCAAGCCCCCACACCGGCTCATCCAGGAGCAGATTACCCGGCTCATGCATAATCGCGGTGATAATCGACAACTTCTGCTTCATCCCCTTCGAATACGTCCCAATCTCATAATCCAAGAACCGATCAATACCTAACAAACTCGAGAGACGAGTAATCCTCTCCTCCGCCTGAGGAATCCTTCGTAGCGACGCAATATAAAACAAGAACTCCTTCCCAGTGAGACGCTCATACATCATCGGCATCTCCGGGAGATACCCGATCCGCTCCCGCGCCGCAAGAGAATTCTGTGTCAGAGAAAACTCGTCAACCTGCACCTCACCAGAATCAAACGATAAAATACCCGCGCAAATCTTCAGTAACGTTGTTTTACCTGCACCGTTCTCGCCCATAATCGCAGTGACTTTCTCATCCTCAAAACGTATCGTTACCTGATTTAATGCCAAGATTTTCCCATAAAATTTCACCAGACGAGCAACGTTAATCATCGCGAAAGAGTAAATGCTTGTGTTATAAAAACCCATTCAACACATTCATCAAAATTTTTTTAGTGAATCGAAGTAGCAACATCCCGTTCTAATTGCTGGAGTCGTCGCACCGCACCAGGTAAATAATCAAAATCAAAATCATACAGAACATCTTTTAACAACAATGGCTCAGCAGGAGCTAACCCGTAATCCACCTTAATCTCAGGCTGAGCGAGTGCATCAACAATAGTTTTTTTTTCAAGTGTACCACCTGCAACTTTTTTCATCGCAGAAACCACCCGCCGGATTTGATGCCAAAGAAACGTTTGCGCATAAAAATCAATCACATAGAACCCAGGTTTTTCCTCGACCAGTATCGTATCAATAGTTCTCAAAGGATTCTTCAGTGGTTCCACCCGAGCAAAATTACGGAAATCATGCTCCCCCGTAAACACTGCCGCAGCCTCAAGAAGTTTCTCCAAATCAAGACCATCATCGTCCAAATAATACCGGTATATCCGCTGACGCGCATGCCGAGGATAAAAATCATCACTCACCTGAATAAACCCATACAAGAAGATATCCTGTTGTTTTTGTGACCGCTGAAGCAACAGAACGTTATCCCATGAGTCGGTGTGAAAAGCGAGTACATTCCCCAGAGCAGAAACCCCTTTGTCTGTTCGACTCGCGACGCGAACACACGCAGTTTTTACATCCGTAAAAAGATTATTCTCAATCAATAGGTGAAGCATCTCGTCATCCACAGTCTTAATACCAGGCTGACGTGCATACCCATGAAACCGTCTCCCATCATACGCGAACTTCACCGCGACACGCATACGAACCACTCACCCCCTAACAAGGATAATTCTTTAAGAACCTAACCCATACACAAAAAATAAGCATGACCTGGAAAAAATTCATCGAAGAAAAACTCCGAACAGTGAACGCGGATATCGGTGATATCATCAGAATAAACAGAGGCAAAGAAACAACCGAAGGGATACTCATGCCTCATCACGAGTTCAGTGGTGAGGACATCATCACACTGAAGCTGAAGAACGGATACAACATCGGGATTGCGGTCGACAAAGAAACCCAGGTTGAGCTGATGAAAAAACAGACGGTCCATGAGAAACCAGCAAAGAAAATACCTTTCGACCCCAAAAAACCAACGGTATCAATTATTGGGACTGGGGGGACGATTGCGTGTTATGTAGAGTATAGGACTGGTGCCGTGCACCCGGCGACATCATCGCAGGATCTCGCGTTTTCTGTTCCAGAGATTTTCGATATCTGTAATCTGAACGCGCATGTCGCATTTCAGTTGCTCAGTGAAAATATTGAGGTGTCGCATTGGCAGGCGTTAGCAAAAGAGGTCGCAGCAGAGTTGAACAATGGTGCGGCTGGAGTCGTTATCCCTCATGGGACTGATACGCTGGGGTATACCGGTGCGGCGTTATCTTTCATGCTTAAGGATTTATCGGGTCCAGTAGTTCTTGTGGGTGCGCAGCGTTCAAGTGATCGTCCGTCTTCTGATGCGGCGCAGAATCTTATCGCTGCGGCAACTGTGGCTGCACGGAGTGATATTGGAGAGGTTGTCGTGGTGATGCATGGTGAGTCCTCTGATTCGTTTAGTGAGATTCATCGGGGGACGAAGGTGAGGAAGTTTCATACGTCGCAGCGTGACGCGTTTAAAACCGTGAATGACAAGCCATTAGGCAAAGTGGAGAACGGAAGTATTCATTTTACTCAGGACTATCATAAGAAAAAACCTGGGTCTACAAAGGCTGATACTAGGATGGAAGAGGATGTGGGGATGGTGTATTCGTATCCGGGGTTGAAACCAGAGGATATCCCTGAAAAAAAAGGCATCATTCTGATTGGGACTGGGTTGGGTCATGTTCCTTTAAAGGTGATACCAAGGATTACGCAGCTAATAACGAACGGATCCGTGGTGGTGATGACGTCTCAGTGTTTGTTCGGCCGGGTGAACATGAATGTGTATTCTGCAGGACGGGATCTCCTGAAAGCAGGGGTGATTTCTGGGGAGGATATGCTTCCTGAGACCGCGTTCGTGAAACTCATGTGGACGCTTGCCCATGGGAAAAACCATGAGGAAGTAGCACAGCTTGTTCAGTCGAATCTCGCAGGTGAAATAACCACGAGTACAAAATGGAAGACATCCCTTTAAACCACTGTTTTTTGAGGAAAAAATGGCGTAAACCTCCCCGTTATAGAAAAAGGTTATAAATACCATGAGAAATGAATTGTTATGGGGGTTGTTATGGCGGAGACCAAAAAAATTGAGACGCGTCTGATGCCGAAAACGTCAAAATTCATGACGGTATGCATCCATTGTAACTGTAAAATAACTCCTGGAGAAATCTATCATCAAGAGGAAGGGGTTCAGGAGCATCTGCATTCACTTATCGCACGCAGGTTTTGTTCCGAGTGTTACGCGAAATATGGGGAACAGCAGCTACTCAGGGGAAAACCTGAGTAACTTTTTTTTACTGAATAAATAAACTGAGCACTGCATAATAAAAGAAGAAAAAAAGATAGTGGGTAGGCGAGCTACTTAGTAAACGAATACTTCGTCGGGGTCGCCGCCTTCCTTACACTCAGGTTCTTCATCTTCAAATGGTGTCCCCGGATTCATTTTGAAATTAGCAAAATCATCTGGGTCGCCGCCGTCTTTACATTCCGGCTCTTCAAATGGTGTACCTGGATCCATTTGAGCAACAACAATAGTTGCGCAGGCGATACCGATCATCATCAGTATGAATAGAATCGCCAGGATTTTTCTCTTTATTGTTCGGCTCATAGTGTCACAACTAGTAATATATTATCGTTGCATATAAATACTTTTCTTTATTGTAAAGTAAACCCACATCGGTAACATTTTTTTCTAATCCAACATCCTATATACATCCGGGATGCATGGATGAGGATACTTGACCAAAAGACACGACGTCTTATGGTAGAAGCTGTTCGGAACGGTTACAAAATCAAGGATGTTGCACGGATCTTCAACATCAGTAGGAAAACTGTGTGGAAATGGTGTAAACGGACAAGAAAGCGAGGCAGACCGATCTACAGGGATCTATCAAAACGCCCTCACAATGTCCATAAGAAGGTGACTAAAGCTGCAGAAATAGCTATTGTTGTTCTCCGGGAGGCTTTCACTTGGGGAACCCAACGGATAGCAATCAACCTTCGGACCCCTCCACCGTATATCGTAACCCTTCTTGAGAGTGTGACTGGAGCA
>JAZDGT010000068.1:0-2158 GCA_043806635.1 Methanobacteriota archaeon
CATTTAAATGTTTTCAGAAGATAAAAAATACAAATTAAACAAATAATGGTAAATGAAAAGGGTGAGGGCTCATCGGCATGGTCACCGTAATTCATAAATGCAACAAACATATCCCCCTTAATGAGTTTGTTACCATGCCGAAAACAAAGTGGACAAGGATAGATGAAGTACTTTCAGGGGAGCACACGGAAAAACCAATACATATTCGCGGATGGATCTACCGGACCAGGAGCAGCGGCAATATTGTTTTCATGATGTTACGTGATGTTTCGGGGGTTCTTCAGGCGACAGTAAAAAAAGGAAATCTCCCCGATTCGGAGTTTGAGGATGCAATAAAAGCACTTATCGAGTCATCGGTGCACATCACCGGAACCGTGAAAGAAGACAAGCGAGCGCCCGGCGGGTATGAACTGCAGGTGACGAATCTTACCGTCGTGAATTTCGCAGAACCGTTCCCCATCACCAAGGATCAAAGCCCGGAGCTGCTCCTCGACCTGCGGCATCTGTGGATACGGTCACGGAAGTTAACCTCGATTTTGAAGATTCGATCAACGGTGGTTGGTGCGATTCATTCGTTTTTCAGGCAGCAAGGTTTCTATGAATATGATGCACCGGTCCTACAGCCAAACCAATGTGAGGGCGGCTCGACCTTGTTTGAAGTGAAATATTATGAGGATAAAACATATCTGTCGCAATCATGGCAGCTGTACGCAGAGGCAGGTATCTTTGCGTTAGAAAAAATCTATAACATGGGGCCAACGTTTCGTGCGGAGAAATCGAAGACGTCGCGGCATTTGTCGGAGTTTTGGATGGCGGAGATGGAAGCAGCCTGGATGGATCTCTCCGATGTGGTCGCTCTCGCAAAAGATGAAGTAACATACCTACTGACACAAGTGGTGCAGAACAACAAGAAAGATTTGGAGGTACTCGGGCAGGATGTTGCGAAGCTCGAAGCCATAGCCAAGTCAGAGTTTCCTACCATCACCTATACCGACGCGTTACAGATCCTTAAAGAAAAGGAAGGCATGAGTATCGAATGGGGGAAGGATTTGCGGACCATTGAAGAAGACAAGCTGATGAATCATTTCAAAACCCCGGTGGTGGTGACCAATTATCCTCTTGAGATCATGGCGTTCTACAAACCAAAGGATGAGAAGAATCCGAACACCGCGTTGTGTTTTGATATGCTTGCACCAGAAGGCTACGGAGAGATCATTGGTGGGTCCCAGCGAAGCACGGATATTGCATCGATGACCGAGCGGTTGAAGCAGATGGGAGAGAAAGTGGAGAATTACCAATGGTATTTTGATTTGCGACGTTTTGGTTCTGTTCCTCATTCCGGGTATGGTCTTGGGGTGGAACGGCTCGTTGCCTGGATTTGTAAGGCTGAGAACATTAAGGATACGATTCCGTTCCCGCGGACGCTCCTTCGATTCAAACCATAAAGCGTGGTTGATATGAAAACACGGGTACATGTGGTCATTTCAGGTCAGGTGCAGGGAGTGTGGTATCGTGCGAGTACAAAAGAAAAAGCAGAGGAACTGGGACTTACTGGTTGGGTAAAAAATACGGCTCATGGAAACGTCGAGGCGGTTTTTGAGGGAGACGAATCAACAGTAAACGAGATGATTGCCTGGTGCCGGAAGGGGCCACCGCTTGCGCAGGTCACTGATGTGAAGGTAACACGTCAACGGTTTGGTGGTGAATTTGCAGGATTTGCCGTGCTGCGTGATTAAACCTATTTTTTAATATTTTTTTTTGATACTATTTTACCAAGAATCATTGTTTGTTTTATTTTCTCTATTCATCTGTGTTTTCTGCACCAAAAAGAGTCGTATAGAAGAGGAGAGAGAGGAAAAATATGAAAAAAAGATAAGGGGATATCTCTCTCCTCTCCTCACAATCTGGCGCACATCAGATGTCACTATTTAAATGTATTTCAATACGTGTTAACATGGAACCATCAATACTGTTCTTTTAAAATCACACGCAGATAACAACAACAGACCTTAAGACAAAACGGAAAAAAGTAAGACAGGCCGGGAAACCCGCCCGTTCATCTTCAAAAAATTGATCCTTACTCAGGTTCTTCTTTCTTCTCTTCTTTTTTCTCTTTTTTTTCTTTTTTCTTTTCTTTTTCTTCTTTTTTCTTCTCTTT
>JAZDGT010000069.1:0-5120 GCA_043806635.1 Methanobacteriota archaeon
CGTTCGCGAAGGAGTTTAACCCAGATATTGTGGTGAACTGTCGGGTGTGCCCACCTGATAAGCATCCGAATGATCTCTGGTGCGAGTGGGAATTTACCTTGAAGGTGAAGTAATGTATGAAGACATCAAAAGAATATAAGGATAGCTTACGGAAGATGCGACCGAATATCTATAAGTTTGGTGAATTAATCAAGGATGTTACTACGAATCCAGCGACAAAACGAACTATTGAGGGTCATGCACAGATTTTTGATGCCACTAGAAAACCTGAGTATAAGGATATTCTGACGACAACCTCAACATTAATAGGAGAACCTGTGTCTCGATATCTTTCTGTGATCGGGAGCGCCCAGGATATGATTGCGAATGTGCGGATGAAACGGCTCATGTTTAATCTCACAGGGACGTGTACGGGTGGCCGCTGTGTCGGGTTTACCGTAATGAATACGATGTGGGCGACCACGTATGATGTGGATCAGAAGATGGGGACTACGTATCATAAACGGTTACAGACGTGGTTACTGGATGCGCAGCAGCGTGATATCACCTTAGCTGGTGCGTTAACTGATCCGAAGGGTGATCGCTCGCTCTCGGTGTCGCAGCAGAAGGATCCTGATATGAGTCTTCGTATGGTGAAACAGGAGAAAGACGGGATCGTGGTTCGTGGTGCGAAGGTGATGATTTGTGGGGTTGCCGCAGCAAATGAAGTGTTTGTGATGCCGGGGAGTCGCTATACCGATGAGGAGAAACAGTATGCCGTATCGTTTGTGATTCCTCGTGATAGTGAGAATCTCACGGTGGTGGAGACGCGTCGACCAAGTGATACGAGGGAGCAGGAGAAAGGGTTTGACATCCCTGTGGAGATCGGAGGGATCACGCAGGCGTATGTACTATTTGATGATGTGTTTGTACCAAAAGAGCGGGTATTTCTCTGCGGTGAGGCAGGGTTTACGGGTGATGCGATTTTACGGTTTGTATCAATGTATCGGTCAGCGATTGGGGGATGTGTTGCTGGTCAGGGTGACGTGATTGTTGGTGCTGCGGCGTTGATGGCGCGTGCGAATGGGCTATCTGAGAAGACGTTTCGGGAGAAGTTGACGCAGATGATGGTGAATAATGAGACGACGTTTGGTTTGGGTGTTGCGGCTGCGGCTCTTGGGAAGCAGCATCCATCGGGGGTGTGGATACCGGATATCATGTTGTCGAATGTGAATAAAGTGCATGTTGCTACGCTTCCGTATGAGACGAAACGGTTGGCTCAGGAGATCGCAGGTGGTATAGGGGAGACTGGGTGTTTGCCGTCATGTACAGATTTATGTGATCCGCGGTATGGTGAATTGTTGCAGAAGTATTTATCTGCGAAATGTTCGGGTGAGACGCGGGCGCGTATCGCTCGTTTGATTGAGTGGTTGACGATTGGTGCTGGTGTCCCTGGGTGTATGCATGGGGGTGGTTCTCCTGATGGTGCGCGGTTGGTGGTGAATGCGAAATCTGATCTTGCGAAGTATATCGAGTTGGCGAAGCGGTTAGCGGATGTGAAGGAGGACCTTCCTGGGGAAACAAAGAAAAAATGAGAGGTTTTCGTTTTTTTAATAAACACCTTATTTTTATATGAATAGAAATATTTAAATATATTTGAAGTACATATAAGTTTATATATATTTAAATACAATTAACATATACAAAAGAATAAAAAAGCAAGAAATGTACAACAACATTTAAATAGGTATAAAAACATAAAAAAATTATAGGGTGTAATCCATGAAGAAAAAAAATATGCAAACCTTAGGAATATGCACAGCAATCAGTCTATTACTCAGCGTATTCATCATCCCCATATCCATAGCAGATTCATCTGAAGATGTTGACTTTTCCATAAAAGTCTGGAACCCTCGCATCGGAGAACTCGGCGGATGGGATCAGACCGCTAACCTCGATGTCGGAGAAATCGCACGATTCAATATCACTCTCACCTACAGTGGCAATCTTTCCTTAATTGACATCCACATAAAAAACACGATACCCATCACACTCGCTATAGATCTCAGCAGTATTCACATCAACTTCAATGAACAACCCGAACCCAACATTATAAACAACACAATTTACTGGAATTTCACCAGTGCCATCTGGCAACAACACCCCGCCTTATACATTGAATATAACGCGACAATACTCTACAGCGCAGAAGCACATAACCAAGCACAACTCTCTGCATACGAAGGGGGAGAGCAAACACCAGTAAACATGGATAGTGAAGCAACTGTTATTATTTCACCGTTCGTCTTCGAAAAACTCGTGATGAACAAACAAGGACAATGGACAACAGGAATCACCGCAATCTATGGAGACTTTATCCGTTTCAAACTTGCCCTGACCTATTACGCACATTACAATTTAACAGATATCAACTTCGTTGATGAATTACCTGAGTTCCTGAATTATTCAGATAGTTCCTCAGAAAACATAGAGGTATCAGCGAACAAAAAAACCATCTGGTTCAACTTCACTGACATCTTACAATTCGAAGATAGCATAACCGTTGAATTCAATGCAACCATCACAGAACCTGGACCTATTATAGGTGTCAATCTTGCAACTGCGAACGTAACCCACAAACTCTCAGAGATTGTGAATATAACCTATGAAAAAAATGCACATACCGATGTTTCAATAATACTCAATAGCCCACCATTAGAACCTGATCAACCTATCGGCACAGGAAATGGATTAGTCGGAGAAAATTATCAATATCTCATACGCGCAACAGACCCTGACGACGATGATGTTTTTTACAGGGTTAATTGGAGCGACGGGAACATGACTGAGTGGCTTGGACCATACCCCTCAGGACAACGAGTGACCGTTGATCACACCTGGATGTCACAAGATACCTTTTTAGTATTCGTACAAGCAAAGGATGTTCGAGGTGACACAGGCCCATGGACTGATGACCCATGGCATTATAAAACCGTCGTCATCTCAGGGGAATTCCCTCAAAATGATCCTCCAGCAAAACCAATAACTCCAATCGGTAATAGCACAGGACTCACTGGTCAAGCGATTAAATTCACGACAAGAACTACCGACCCTGATGGTGATCTCCTAAAATATGGTTGGGATTGGACAAACGATGGCCTTGTCGATCAATGGGTACCCGGTGAAGGAGAAAACCTGATCCCATCTGGTGAGAACTGTTCGATATTCATCACATTTAATGTACCAGGTAGGTACTACATCAAAGTAAAAGCAAACGACTCTTACCGTGAGAGTATTTGGTCTAATGCGAAACAAATCAATATTACGGGAAATTTCCCGCCAAAAGTCCCCGTGATCCGATCTGGACCATCATATGGCTCCGTGAATGACACGTACACATTTACTGCGAATACGACAGACCCTGATGGGGATAATATCTCGTATGATTTCTCATGGGGTGATGGAACCTTTAGCGGATGGACGGGTTTGATTTTATCGGGTGCGACAGCGGCGGCAACCCATAAATGGACGTCACCAGGGACGTACTCAGTGAAAGTGAAAGCGAAAGATGAACATGGACTAGAGAACGGCACATGGTCAGCAGTGAAAACAATCACGATTAATGGGTCAGGGAAAATCTCAATCATGAGTATCAGTGGTCTCCTTGGTGTGAATGTGGTCATACAAAACGATGCAAATCAGGATTTAACTGGTGTGAACTGGACGATTAAAATAAAAGGACAACGAACATCGAGTCGAATAAACTCCACAAAAACAGGCACAGTAAGCATTGATGCAGACGGGGAAACAACCGCGAAAGCGATGGTGTTCGGTCTTGGAAAGATTAAGATCACCGCAACTGCTCGATACGCGAATGAAGACGGAGTCCAACGGACCGCGAATGCGTTCCTCCTCGGATTCCTTGTCATCAACGTCAATTAAAAGAGATTTCTTTCTCTCCTTTTTTTATCTTTTATTTAATTACATCATTGAAAATTTGGATAGTATTATTACTATCGATAACCGCGATAATATCCTGAGCGTGACCAGAAAATGTATATCTTTTTTGTCCATATAAAGAATAATTTGAATAACGCGCACTGATTTCTATATGGGTAATTGTATTATCATCATAATAGCTGAAAATATAGGTGTATACTGAATTTGAGAATATATTATTTATTTGATTTGGTGGTATAGTATTATTTTCGTAATTTTTATTGTAAATAGTACATTTTACTTCTAGTGTAATATTGTTAATATTTATGACGGTTATTTTTAGTTCTTTTTTTCCCATTACCCAGTCGGTGATGGTACTTATATTTGTATCAGATGCGATGAAAAGGATATTGAGAAAAACGAAAAATATAAGAATTAGAAACAATACGCTCGATAGATAAATAATACATTTCTTGTTTTTTTCATTTAATTTTAGTTTCATAGTAAATTTTTATATTGGTAATCTGTTTATAATTTTTTTCCATTTTGTTCGAATCTCTTCAAATAAAATATTTAAACAAAAATATTATTAATATATTAGTGATTTAGAGAACTATGGTCTATTATCAAGTTATATTTAAAATTAAACGATCGTTCTTATTTTTTCTTACAAAGATAAAAAATAAATATCAGTTTTTGTATATTGAAGAAAATTATTGGAATGAGGTTTTAAATTTCTAAAAACTATTGGTAAATTAAGATGATTATTACAATAAACAAGAGAAGTTTGGAGGAAAATGGTATATGAAAAATAATTATAGATTTCTAACAAAGGCAAGTATAATTTCTATCTTGGTAGCATTTTTATTACTACCTATAAATTCATTACCAGCGGGTTATCCTATTAATCATAACGAAAAAGATTCTGCTTATTTAATTAAAAACGAAAATATCAGAAATTTAGAAACAGTAAATCGTAGTGTTCAATATTATATAGAAGCAAAGGATGCTACTGAAACCGTAGATGTAACTAAAATTGATAATATTGCTTATATAACATTATGGAGTGAACCCCCAATAGTACACAACAAGTTAAGTTAACAAGAAGATCTATTGGGGTAATAAGATGGTTAAGAAAAGAAGAATATTTTCACGGGATTTTAAAATAGAAGTAATTCGGGAAATCGAACAGGGAACCAAAC
>JAZDGT010000070.1:0-29856 GCA_043806635.1 Methanobacteriota archaeon
GTTTGGTTCCCTGTTCGATTTCCCGAATTACTTCTATTTTAAAATCCCGTGAAAATATTCTTCTTTTCTTAACCATCTTATTACCCCAATAGATCTTCTTGTTAACTTAACTTGTTGTGTACTATTGGGGGTTCACTCCAACTCATATAATTTATAATAATTATGCAAATGGGAAACCAATTTATTACTATGCAAATGAAAAGAATATGATAGTTCCAGAAGATGCGGGGCAAATTATCCTAGCTAATTGCAGTGGAATAATAATAAAAAATATATCAATTGAAAAAATTGATGCTGCAATTCAACTAAGTTTCTCTTATAATAATATAATAAAACATAATAATTTATGTAATAGCAATATTGGTCTTGTTCTAATTGAATCTTGTTTAAATAATATTATTGAAAACAATATTGTTAATAATGAGAATGGAAATTTAATATTATCATGCTCTAATGATAATTTATTTTTCCGTAATAATTTTATTACAAATGATTGCAATGTATATGATGAATGTGAAAATATCTGGGATGATGGGTTTCCATCTGGTGGTAATTACTGGTCTGATTATGAAGAACGATATCCGTATGCACAGGAAATTGACGATTCCGGAATTTGGGACACACCCTACGGCATCCCCGGTGGTGACAACTATGACTTCTACCCGTACTGCCAATCCAACGGATGGAAGATGCCACGGAATCCACGACCGATTCATAATCAAAAATATACTGATTGCTATACAAACCTAAGCTGGACATACACAAACGATGAACAAGCAACATTCCATGTTTATCTTGGAAACAACCTCAATGACCTCACGTTAGTTAACATAACAAACGATACAATATATAATCCAGAAGGACACCTTCAACCAATGACAAAATACTTCTGGCAGATAATCGTAATTACGGATAATCAAATCATAGAAGGACCAATCTGGGTGTTTAAAACAGGATATTTGGCATCTCAAAGATGAATCAACACATTTCCTATCTAATGAGAAATAGGTTGTTTTAAAAAAAAATCAGCTAATCGAGTATTTAAAATAATCAAATGTGAAATAAACACTAACGGGGCATACTATCCCATATTTTCCATGATGGATAGTAATTCATTATTCTTGTATCTGTTCCCCGTTGCTTTTTTTATTTGAATAGATGAGAATTGTTCGAAAATCGGCAAATAAAGTATTTATAACAAAATTGATCATAATACAGTATAGTATCAGGTGAACTCGGAGAGCGACATTAGATCTCACAAGTCTAAAAAAACCATATAGAACAAACATTGAAATTTACTTAAATATAAAAAGAGGCGAATGATTAAAAAATGAAAATCAAAATAATAGCAATAGCCCTCCCTCTTGTGCTATTGTCTTCATTTTGGATTGTTATTCCACTATCTGCCTTGGAGACGCTATTTATCGATTATCCTTCTACTATAGAAAGCGAGGATTTCTTTGTGATGGAGGGAAAAGACTTTTTAGTAATGGTATCCGCTGATGGTCTACCAATACCTGATGCTACTGTTACTTTTGCAGGTCAAACACACTATACAAACGAGGTAGGTGTCGCCTTCGCCAAAGCGCCCATAGGTCAAACTGGAAAACTGAGTATGTCCGTAGGGAAAGAAGGGTATCAAGGCCGTGTTGCAAATATTGGAGTGAGACACGAAGGATCCGCAGATCCCGATGAACAACTGGTTATTAATATCCCAGAATTTACAAGGAGTGGAGAAGGGGTAATTATTACCATAACAACAGCCGAGGGTGCCCCTGTTGATGATGCAGAGGTTGTAGTAGAATGGAGTAATGATATTATGTATACCAATGGAGGAGTAACTCGGTTTACCACTCCTTCAGTTGATACCGTACAAACATATGCGATTCAGGCCTGTAAAGATAATTATTATCATGATATTGCATGGATCCTCATTTATCCCGCAGGAACACCAGAATTGGTTATTGAGACGCCTTCTAAGTCAATTTATGAAGAACAGAATATCGAAATTACTGTCACCGACGGTGAGGAACAAATAAACGCTGTAGAAATAACAGTGGAATGGAATGATGAAACATACATTACAGAAAATGGTTGTGTACACATACGAGCACCTCCTGTAGACGAAACAACAGAATTTACGATAAATGCAAGCTTAGAAGGATACATACCAGCAACAACCACAATAACAGTAATGGATACGTTGTATTGGTTAGAAATGACTGTACCTACCGAGGTAATGGAGGGAGAACACTTCCAAGTCATAGTCACTGTCAATTCGACAAGTGGTGCTTCATCTCTTATTGTACCAGGAATTATGGTGACCTTTTTAGGGATAACATATCCGACAGAGAATGGTATGGTACGTCTGACAGCACCATTAGTTGATTATGATAGAGAATATCAGATCACCGCCAGTCATCCAGAATATACATCAGATCAGGCAACTATTTTAGTACGAAATAGCGGACTTACTTTCCTAACCATTGATACATGCGCATCAGTAAACGAAAATACATCATTCATCGTCAACATAACTGCCAATGGACATCCTATTGAACAAGCGCTGGTCACCTTTAATGAAGAGAACAAAGTAACAGATCAGAATGGGCAAGTGGAGTTTATCTCTCCACAAGTTGACGAAGATACGAATACTGAGATTAACGCAAGTAAACAAGGATATCATTATGCTCTATCATCGATACTAGTTGTAAATCTGGATGTCACTCCAGGAAAAGAACCAGGAGAGGATATCAACCGAACATTAATTACCGAGGCGATTCAAAATGGAAACATTGGTGCAGAAATAACCTTTCAAAAAGAGGCAGAACAAATAAAGATAACAAAAATAATCCATGCAAATATAACGGTCAACTCATCGATACTTGGTGAAGAAAATACAATAGCATTAGTAGTCAATGGAGACGAAGAAATAGGGAAAACAATCTTCCTTACCATAAACGATGATATACTCCCATTACGTGATATCGTCGTTAAATACGACGGAGTCCAAATAAACGAAGCAGATACACTCATAGATGTTCTCAATGCAAATGATGATGGCGCACTCCCTGAATATTTTATTGTCAATCAATCCACGCTACTTATCAGTGTCCCTCGTTTCAGTGAACATCAAATAATCGTGAGTTCCATATCTGAAGCAATAGAAGCAGTTGGTGGTGTTACCATGGTTATCATGTATATCACCATTATTGCAATTGTTGGCCTCCTCTATATCGTTCCCATTCTGTATTTCCAGAAAAAATAGGCAATAGTTAAATCATAAGACGCTATTTCTATTGATGAGATACGGAGCGATTGTGATGGAGCTGGAGTATGGGTATATCATTGTTAGTGCGGCGATAACAATTGTAGCATGTATTCTCTGTATCGTCTCGCTACACAGCTATCGAATCTATAGGAATGCCAAACTTTTATTTGTTCTCTTGGTCTTTGTATTCTTCCTGACAAAAGGAATTTTGCTCAGTCTCAGTTTATTCTATCATCAATTTACCGATATCTCCTCAAGTTATTATTTTTTGATGACTGATTTGATTATTCTCACTCTCCTCTATCTTGCTGCATTTAAGAGATAAGATCTATGAAGCAAGAGAGTGAACTAGAAAAACAAAAACGAATCTATATTCTTATATCAAAACAGCCAGGATTACATATCAATAAAATAGGCGAACTCCTCAATATTGACAGACAATTAATCACCTATCATCTCCGTTATCTTGAAAAACACAATCTCATAACTATTACAAAAGAAAAAGGCTATACACGGTGCTATATAAAAGGAGAAATAGGGATTGAAGATAAAAAAAAATTGTCACTCTTACGACAAGAGATTCCATTAAAAATAGTGCTCTATCTCCTAAAACATCCCTATACAAAACATAGAGAAATTCTTGCAGAATTTGATATAGCAAAATCCACGCTCTCCTATCATCTAAAAAAATTAATTCATCAGGAAATCATCGACATCCAAGACATTGGTACAGAAAAAGGATATTTGATTATTAATGAAAAAGAAATCATCAATTTTTTAATCAAATATAAGCCATCAAGGATTTCACGTGGTTTGAAAGATACCTGGACAGATTTCACCATTTATAAAAAAAAATAAAGAAGGCTTTTAGTGAGAAAAGAACCGATTTTCAATAGCCCGTTTTTTGGCTATCTACTGGCCATTTTTTCTCCGAGAAACCTGCCCTGCTTCCGCCAGGCCCGCTCTAGAAAATTAGATTTTATTATATTTTTCTTTTTTCATATTTAAAAATTGTTCTTTCGTTAAAGAAGCAGAACGTAAACAGGAATTAATAATGATGTTCTGCTGTTTTGACCATTCCTTATCACTATGTGATTTGACATAGTCTGCCCAAGTATCAACAAAACGGAATCGTTCATCTTGATTTTTTTTGATAAAAGTCACGCAACATCTCCTTATATCTTTGTATTACAGTGGTATCTAAATATTTTTCGGCAACATTTCTCATATGACGAGCATCTTCCAAATCCTTTGGAGATTTTAGCACTACTTCTTTAAATGCAATTTGTAATTCAAGCTGAGAGATTTCCAGCGATCTCTTATTAAGATTTATTTTTATTGTTTTCTCAAGGGCGATTGTATCAAATTTATTTTTTGCCCATCTCATTTCAATATTTGGAATAATCGTATCTTTTTTTGCAAATCGTATTGGAGTTTTCTCAGTAAGATATTCATACATGTCTTTGACTTCTTCAGTGTTTAAACAATAAAAACTCTTTTGTTTCAACTCTTTCATGAACGATTGAAAGGTAGAAAAACCAATTTTTGGAGTAATGATATCGATATCTTCGCTTGCGCGGGCTCTTCCAAGAAGAATCGCAACATAACCACTCACAATAACATATCTTGAATATTTGTTTAATATGGTAATAAATTCTAATGCAAAAGAATCAAGGTCTGATATCTCTCGATCAATGGTAATTTTCGATTTGGTAAATTTCATGCATTTATCATATAAGAACGTGGTTATAATACTTTATTTACAGGTAACTAGTTGGAGAAATCAATGGTTCAAATCACCGCTAAGCCGGCTCTAAAAACATAGTTTTTCTATGATAAACGAACCTATCAAACAAAAAGTATTTAAATAAAAATGAGTAAATACTATAAGACACGGGTTCTATTGATAGTAAATCACATAGTAAAGCGATGTTATAGGGAGGAAATACGATTCACTATGGAAGAACGACATACGAATACGTTTTTTTTCATGAGAACAAAACAACTCGCGCTCATCCTCTTTTTCAGTCTTATAACAACCCAACTCATTCGATTACCAAGTTCTTTAGGATCCCTGGAGTCTGGTGACTATGACCTTTCTTCGATTGAACAAACGTATTCATTTTCAAAACCACTAGTACAGCAGACAACCAACGGAGATATCGTTACCATAGACGCCCTGGAAATAAAAGACCATCCAGGTGAACCACTCTTACCCGTACAATCCGCTCGTCTGCTCCTCCCACCAGAAACAACAGTTGAGTCCATTAGTGTCATAACAAGCACACCAGTCCAGCTTCCAGGGATATTCTCGCTAGCCTATGGACAAGAACCAGTCCCCCTTAACGCCCAAGGACCCGCCCCAGTAACACCAAAAAATCAACAGTGCTATTCTTCCTTAGCCCCCTACCCGGATCAACTGTATGAACAAATCGGAATACAAACATTCCGAGGATACCACATTTTACTCCTCAATATCTATCCGGTCTCCTACATACCAAAAACAGGAATATTGTCCTACTACCCCACCATAACCATCCACGTATCACTACACCATGCACAACAAAACAACAACAGAGAAACAATGTACAGAGCAAACGCTGTTGACGAACAAGAAATCATAAAAAAAATCGATAACAACAACATAGCATATTCATACAATCAACTATCTGCTGTTGAACGATCAGACAAAAAATCCTATGATCTCCTGATTATCACCACAGAATCGTTACAACAAGGTTTCATACCACTCGCAAACGCTCACAACAAAGAAGGAACACGCACTGTTATCAAAACACTAGGAAGAGACATCAACATCAGCACCGACTATAATCAGACCTGTACAAACATCCGAGATTACATCAGAAACGCGTATCAGCAATGGAGCATCAGCTATGTTCTGTTAGGCGGAGACATCGACCTCATACCTTCCCCTTACTTTTTTTATGGAAGAATAAGTTATGTAAACATCTACGGCCCATCTGACACGTATTATGCATGCCTTGATGGAGTTTTCAACAGTGATAATGACCATAAATGGGGAGAGCCACATGACGGCGAAAACAACACCGATGTTGATCTTCTCGCAGAAGTGTACGTAGGCCGTATCTGCGCAGGAAACCTTTCAGAGGTAGGGTACAGTGTCAATAAGACAATTCACTATATGCAGACCCAAGAGGACAATCCGTATCTTCTAAAGATGACGTTTTTAGGTGAATACCTTACCGGACCTGATCAGTTCAACCCGTTAACCTATAGTGATTGGTATATGCAGGAACTCATAGATGGTTCCACAGCCAACGGATACACAACAGTCGGAATTCCTACAAAACAGATGATCTCTTCTTCAACCCGTAGTTACGTTGCACAAACCTTATTTGATGGCGAATGGCAAGAGCACGGCTGGCAAGAACCTCATATGAACCAGGGCGGGTGGCCGAAACAGCTCCTTATTGGTCTGATCAACAATGGGACACATGTCGTCGACCATCTTGGTCATTCAGGGAATTTCTACAACATGAAACTCTATGTCGGTGATGTTGATGCGCTGTCGAATACTAAGCCGTGTTTCATCTACTCTCAGGGATGCACCGCTGGCGCCTATGATCAGAATGCCTACCAGTATGTGGATTGCATCGCAGAGCATTTCACGGTAAAAACAAAGCATGGTGCGTTTGCTGGCATCTGGAACGCACGCGAAGGGTTCTATATGCCGAATGGGACAGATAGTGACGATCAATACATCAATCGGCAGTTCTGGAACGCGGTGTTCGGAAGGCATATCACAGAAATAGGAAGGGCGTTACAAGAGGCAAAAGAAGAAATCCTTCCATTTATTTACCAGGGGAGAGCACGCTGGATTTACTACGGGCTTCATCTTCTCGGTGACCCCAGTGTTCGTTTCCATATCCCCTATCATGCAGAAGCACATGGTCCTTACCCCGGTTTTGTGGATCGGCCTGTGCAGTTTACTGGGGATGTGTTCGGTGGCACACCACCCTATCAATATTTCTGGGATCTCGGAGACGGAAAAAGCTCATATGAGCAAAATCCTCGTCATACATACATTCGGCTTGGGTCGTATCCTGTGAAACTAAAAGTTACTGATTCTAAAAAAAGAAGTGATGTTGACCTCACCACAGCAGTGATAACCCTCGGGGATGTCTACGTGGATAGAAATTATACGAACACGACACCAGGATGGGGATATGATCATTTCAACACGATTCAAGATGGGATAAACGCGGTTGGTCCACAGGGGAACGTCTTTGTTGCAAGCGGTTTGTATCATGAGGCACTCTTTATCAATCAATCATTGAACCTGATCGGTGAACAGAAAAACACAACGATCCTCGAAGGATTACCTACAAATACTTTTATCATTTTCCTCCAAGCAAACACCATGAGCATACAAGGGTTTACTTTTCGAAATACGGAGTATGGAATAACAGGGAGCTATGTCTCTGACATAACAATTACGGACAATACGTTCTTGGAACATACTGGTGCTGGGATAACCCTCAGCTCATCAGAGAGAATCACCATAAAAAACAATGATTTCATACGAAACACTGCTCGAGGGATATATGTAAGCGGGAGGTTATATCTGATACAACAAAATCGTTTCGTTGACAACTCATATAGTATTGAATTACGCGGTTCACAATATAATACAATCGTGAATAACACCATTTCCTCAAATGGGATTGGTGATGGTATCGGTCTGTGGTACTGTAGTGATTACGCTCGTAACGTTATTACAAAAAACAGAATCAGTGGATCGTCTATGAATGGTATCCGCTTAAAACAATCCTCTGGAAACTATGTGTTTGAAAACACAATCACCGGCGTTATCACAAGCCCCTATTATGGAATCACCGTGTATGATAACTCAAGAAACAACCAGGTCTATCACAACAATTTCAATAACACACGAAATGCGTATGACGCCTGCCAAAACAGCTGGTCCCTCGAGTACCCTATTGGGGGAAACTACTGGTCTGACTACACAGAACAATATCCTGATCCCCATGATATTCTTCCCCCGTTTGGCATCTGGGATGATCCGTACATCATTTCCGGGGCAACACCCCCAAACATGGATTACTGCCCCTTTACAACCCCTAACGGATGGCTTTAAGCAGTTCTCATATTTTAGGGCTCGTTGTTTAATCTGGATTTCACGGTAGGTTTATTTCATTTGATATATTTTTCAGGATTCTGATCAAATGCTTTTTTACATCCTGGCGCACAGAAATAATATGTTTTACTTCGAAACTCGCTTTTATATTTTGCTGTTTTTTCATCTACGACCATTTTACAAATGGGATCTATTGCCATATTTTTTCACCTCCCTTCCAATCACACTTTCCTTTTTACCGGTGGTACATATCCTCGTAGCAACAACGAAAGAGAAATAACGGTTACGGAACTCATCGCCATAGCAAGCCCAGCAAGCTCCGGTCGAAAGGTAATACCAAACAATGGATACAATACTCCTGCTGCAATAGGAATCAACGCAGCATTATACGCAAAAGCCCAGAAAATGTTTTGTTTTATTCTTGACATCACTTTCTTACTTAATTGCACGGCTACGACTGCATCTAACAGATCATCTTTGACGAGCACAATTTCCCCGCTCTCAACAGCAACATCAGTACCACTCCCGATAGCTATCCCAATATCTGCCTGTGCAAGAGCAGGAGCATCATTGATACCATCACCAACAAACGCAACCACCTCACCTTTTCCTTGGAGGTTTTTTACTTCTGCTGCTTTCTCTCGTGGTAATACTTCAGCAAGAACAGTATCGATACCGATTTGATTACCAACCGCAGAAGCAGTACGTGGATTATCACCAGTAATCATCATGACGTTTAGCCCCATATTCTTAAACGCACTTACTGCAGCTTTTGCTGTTTCCTTTACCATGTCTGCAATAGCAATTAAACCAACCACTTTTTTATCCTGACCAATGATCAATACCGTTTTTCCTTCACGTTCAAGCGTCATAATTTTTTGTTCAAATTGTTCATAGGAAATCTCTTTTTCAGAAAAGAACACTCTATTCCCAATGATTATTTCTGTGCCATCAACTACAGCAACAACACCTTTTCCACTGAAGGTATCAAAATTCTTGGCTGGCATTAATTTGATATCGTTCTCCTTAGCCTTTTTCACAATAGCCTCTGCTAATGGATGTGAAGAATTACTCTCGACACTAGCCGACAATTTCAACAAGGAAGTATCATCAATTCCAGTACCAATGATGTCTGTCACTTCTGGTCTTCCCTTCGTCAGCGTCCCGGTTTTATCAAACACAATCGTGGTCAATTTCTGAGGAATCTCAAGTGCTTCACCCTTTTTTATGAGCACACCTAACTCAGCACCTCGACCCAAACCAACCGTCACCGCTGTTGGTGTCGCAAGACCTAATGCACAAGGACAAGCAATCACCAGCACAGAAATCAAAGCAGTTAAGGAAAATAAAAGAGTATTACCAAGAAGCACGTACCATACCAGAAAAGAAGCAAGAGCAATTGTTAATACTGTTGGGATAAAATAAGAAACCGCTTTATCCGCTATACGTTGCACAGGAGGTTTTGACCCCTGGGCATCCTGTACTAGTTGAATGATTTGAGACAACATAGTTTCTTTACCAATTTTTGTGGCTTTACATTTGAGCACACTATTTTTATTCAAAGTCCCGCCAACGACAGGTCTGTCTTTCTTCTTTAGCACAGGGAGCGGTTCTCCGGATATCATTGATTCATCAACATAACTTTCTCCATCAACAACGATACCATCAACAGGTATTTGTTTCCCAGGTTTCACCACAACGATATCATTGACTTGAACATCCTCTACTGGTACTTCTATTTCAATTGTATTACGAATGACAAGAGCAGTTTTCGGTCGTAACCCGACTAATTTCTTTATTGCTTCAGACGTTTTTCCTTTCGCTCTTGTTTCTAGATACCGTCCTAGAGTAAGAAACGTTGCAAGCATTACTGCTGTTTCATAAAACAAGAAGTCTCTGGTGAGAACAACCTCAAATGTACCAAAAATGCTTGAAACAAATGCAACTCCTATTCCCATAGAATACATGACATCCATGTCAAGCGTCTTATTTTTCAAGGATCGATAGCCTGCTTTAAAAATCGGATGACTCACATAAACAAAAACAGGAGATGAAACGACCAGCATAAAATATGCCATGGGGAACGGCCAATGAAGCGGGAGGTACATCAGTGCCATTAACGGAATACTGACTGCAAAACCGATAATGATTCGATTTCGTTTTTCCTTCAAACTTTTTTCCCTTAATTGTTCTTCTAGACCTCCGGTTTCTTCACCCTCAACACCTAGAAATTGATAACCGACGTCTTCTACTGCTTTTTTCATGTCAGTAATAGTGACAAGGTTTGGGTTGTAAGTCACATACGCTTTCTCCGCACCAAGATTAACAGAAGCACTGATGACGCCGTCTAACTTTTTCAGCGCTTCTTCATTTGTTTTCACGCACATTGCACATGTCATGCCACCGATTTTGATTACTACTTTTTCATGAATTGCCGCATATCCGACATCTGTTACCGCTTTGTTCAAATCAAATACGTTAACTTTATTTGGATCATATTCAATCGAAACAGTTTCAGCTCCCAAATTTACCTGTGCCTTCGCTACTCCTTCGAGATACGATAATGATTTCTCGATGGTGGTCGCACAACTCGCGCACGTCATTCCTAAAATTTTCAGCTCAGTTTTTTTCTGTTCTTTTTTCGTAAATTTTCCCCCAAAACAATACCATGATAGATTCTCCTTATTAATAAAATTGTAGATTGATGTATTCGATAAGTATATGTTTCTATGACCAAAGACATTTTTAATGTTGTAAAATAAAAAACGAATGAACGAAGTTATTCTAGTTATTAAATAACAAAGAACACTGTTTTTGATAGTGTCAACCTAAGAAAATATTCTTTTTCATGAATAACAATTCACAGCATGGTTTGGTCTGTGCAATCTACTCATAGAAGTATTTCATGCTGACCGTCTCCTCATTCATAAAGGTAAATTTAAATAATCACTCCTATCCACTAGGAATTTTCATAGGGGTTTTATAATGAAGAAAAAAATAAGGAAAACATGTAGTGAGAAAAGAAACGACTTTCGTATAGTTGTAATTCAAAAGCACTTTTGAATATTATATTCGATGATTGATCCAAACAATATTTATATTTTAATAACAGAAATAAATAAGTGAATCGGCATGGGTCATAGAATAAAAAATAAATTATGGATAAGTTATATAGGAATTATCCTTCTTCTCTCATCAACGATTATACCCCTACCATCACAGAGTGTACCAGCTATCAAAGAACCTGATCAACAATCACAATTCGAGTTTCACTATACTCTTCCTCAACTTTCACAAATAGAACAAGCAACAGCTACAGGAATGATATTTCTCTTGTATTCTTTCCAAAACTGCCAGTTTCTATCAGAACCCGGAAAACCAGCACTCCCCTTTACGACATCTTATATCCATATACCAGTCACTGCTAAAAACATTCAAATAAACGTTCTTTCAAGTAGTCACCACGAAGAACGGTTAGAACACCATATTTATCCTGCGGAAAAACAAGTCATCCAAGATGATAATGGAATCACCTCTACCTACACTGAGTTTTTTTACGACGAAGAATTTTACACAAACTCAGAGAGCTTCTACCCAAGTAGCCAGGTGGAAATCACGGAAATGGGAAACATCAGAGGTTATCGGTATCTCGCCGTCAACATCTACCCTCTCCAGTATCAAACAAAAGACTATATTTTGAGAATCACAGACGAATTATCAATTCAGGTCACCTGGGATGCAGAAGAGATGGTTAATCCTCAACAACTACCCAAGTCTTTTCAAAACATCATCAACGGACTGCAGATGCTCAATACCAATGAACAGGATCATATTGATGAAGGCGTCAGAGAAGGCCAGGTTCAGTATCCAACAGATATTTCTGATGAATCGAATCATGCTGAGTATTTGATTATCACAGCAGATGATTTCTATCTCAGCCCGTCATTGGCAAGTATTGCTCATCATCGCGCAACGTTTAGTGGATTGAATGTAGCGGTTGTGCAGACAAGTGATATCTACGTAGCCATCGGGAACACGATCCCGATTAACACTGAACTCCTTGACCCAGGAGACGGTATTGAAGGTGATTTAGATTTATGGATTAAAACATTTATAAAATATGTGTACGACTTCTGGGATGGCGGAGTACAGAGCCTCCAATATGTGTTACTCGTCGGTGATGCTTATCCAAACAGCACGACTTTTTATCTTCCATTTCACACATCGTTAGTAATTGATGGTGAAGGACACCCTATTGCTACAGATTACTGGTACAGCTGTATAAACAATGATTATGGAAACGGGTTTATTGATGATTTTGATAGCGTGGCGGATTTGATTATTGGTCGTTTTAGCGTTCAGAATGAAACGGAACTCGCAACCGTGGTGAACAAAACGATATCATATGAGTTGTTCCCACCAGTCAATCCAGAACAGGAGTGGGGGGCAAAAGTCCTATTAACCCATTCCATAGGCAATCCACCGCTCTCCAATCCCATGAGACAAATAAGAGACGAGTATATCGTACCAAATCATCGTGAAGTCTCGGAGGTCTATGCTGAGGATTATTCTGATGGTCAGACAACGATAGATGCGATGAAATCAGAAATAAATGAAGGTCATGGCTTGTTTGCTCATACGGGTCATGGTGGAGCTGTTGATTGGCAGATTGATAATGGTCCACGTTTTGGGACTAATGACGTAGCGGATTTAACTAACGAGGAAAGATTGCCAGTCATATTAAGTATGTCGTGCTGGACCGGTATGTTTGACTATACTGGGCGTCAAAGTTTGGCAGAAGTGTTTGTGAACACTCCTGGAAAAGGATCGATAGCTTTTATAGGTGCTTCAAGAGTAAGTAATTCTTATTATAATACTAATCTTTTAAAAAATATCCTGAATGCAATGTTTGTGAATGAAAATCTTGTTCTTGGAAGCAGTATTGTTGAAGCAAAACTTGGAATAAACAATATTGGTAATAATCGACTTATGTACAATCTTCTGGGTGATCCAGCATTGAATATGTCACGAACCCTAGTAGAATCTGATAAACCCGAGTTACACTGTTCTATTAATAGCCACAGACCTGAGAATAATACTGTTGTGTTTAATATAACGGTTTCCAATGGAGGATTGGGTTCTGCTAACCATGTGTCTGTTGAATTATTTGTGAATCATCCGTTTGAGGGAGGAACACTTGTTGAGGAAGGGACTCGAGTCATTAATATTTCTGCAGAAACAAACGTTTCTATGAATGTTGCTCTTCCTGTAAACGAAACATGGGATCTACAATTGTTTTATCTCATTGTTGATAGATGCGATCAGATAGATGAGTTATTTGAAAATAATAGTGTCAGTTCATCATATCTTTTTTGGTTCGTCATCGTCGATGTTCATGGACCGTATTATGGTATCGTGAATAGTTCAGTACAATTTAGTGGTTCAGCCATCGGTTGGTTCCCGCCGTATAACTGGACATGGTTTTTCTACGATGGAATGATTTTATATGGGCAAAATATTGAACGTAATTACTCTACACCGGGTGTTAAACTGGTTGTCTTACGAGTAACTGATAGCAGGAATCACTTCGGACAAGGAGGTACCTGGGTAGTAGTCGTTGATGAACTCATTGCTGATGCTCAGGGCCCCTATCATGGTTTTATTGATGAACCTGTACTCTTTAATGGTTTTGCCTCCGGTGGTTTTTCTGCCTATAATTTCGCATGGGAATTCGGTGATGGAACAACGGCAAATGGACAGTACCAAAACCATGTTTATAACCATACAGGTACTTATGTTGTAAACCTCACAGTGACTGATTATTATGATTATGTTTCAACAAATAGTACGATAGCGATTATACAAGAGCGTAATACTATCGTATGGGTTGATGATGATTTTAATGAAAGTACACCCGGCTATGGTGATTGTCGTTTTAACCGCATCTCAGATGCGATAGTGAATGTAACCGTAAATGGAACGATATATGTTTCCAATGGGACCTATTATGAACATGATATCTTCATTGACAGAACAGTCAAGTTGATGGGTATAAGTAGAGATAATACTAGTATCGATGGTTGTGGTGAAGAGTTCGCTGTTTATATTGATTACACGGATCAAGTCGTGGTGAGCGGATTCACCATTAAGAATTCTTCGATGGGAATACTCATACATGCTTCAACAAACACTACGATATCTGATAACATTATTATGAACACAGATACTGGCATATATACCCAGTTTTTAAGAAATAGCATCATTAAAAACAACATAATCACAGAAAACGAAAACGGATGTTTTCTTCAGGATTCATCAGCATATAATACCGTAAGTCAAAACACATTGAGTTATAATAACGAAGGACTTATTTTGTATCATTCTTGGAATAATACGATTAAAGAAAATCACATTACAGACAATGACGTATATGGAGTATTCATTTTTTGTGCACCCTGGTCTGAATCAAACGATAACGTTTTTTATCATAATACTTTCATCAATAATCTGTTTCACGCAATCGATGTCTGCCGTAACTTTTGGGATAACGGATATCCTTCTGGGGGAAATTACTGGTCAGATTACAGCGGAAATGATCTGCTTAACGGAGAAGATCAAAATGAAACAGGTTCGGATGGCATTGGTGATGTGGAATACGAATTTGAAATCGATGCAGTTGATAGGTATCCGTTTATGCATGAGAATGGCTGGGATATTCCCCGGAATCCTTCTCCCTATCATAATCAGGGACAAGTGAACGTACATTCAGACCTGAGTTGGACGTGGACTGGTTTTGAGCCGGTGACGTTCGATATATACTTTGGGCGGACAAGCATACCAACAGAAAAAGTCAGTGCGAATCAAACAGCAACAACGTACTCCCCTGGTCATATGATGAGTATAACAAAATATTTCTGGAGAGTCGTCGCATGGGATAGCGCTGGGCGCTGTGTGGAAAGCCCGGTGTGGTGTTTCAAAACAGCGTACACCTACAATATTTATGATCATGCTATAGAGATATCTCGTTAAAAAAAACTCGCCGTCTCTATACTATCATTATCATCGATTCGTTTTCTTTAATAAAATTAGGTTGAGTTATCCCAGATTAATCATTACGTTTCTATTTTTCGTGCATATTTTTTAAGTGCAGCGATTATTGCATCTCTTCGTTTTCTATCGGGGATACCACTCTTATCTCCTTGAATATCACCGGCTTTATTGGAGTCAGTTGTCTTTTCATCACTGGTATCGTTCTTATCAGATTTTTTTTCGGGGCTACTCATGTTAGCTGGGTTCTGTTGATCTGAAACACTCTTATGGATGTTCTGAGAAGAAGTGTTGGATGAAAAATCCTCATTGACCTTCTCTATTGTATTACTCTCGGATAAAACGGCGGTACTACCACAAGAAAACAAGGATATTACAAATATCATTAACAGCATACAACTGAGTTGACGTTTCGACACATACATAGCCATAATAATTCTTCTCTATTGTATTTAAATTTTCTAGCTCAAGTATCGAATGTTATCTCTATTATTTTCTTTTTGATATCACTTTATCCAAAAATAGGGAATCACGTCCTATAGTGAAGAAGTAAAATAAAACAACAAATCAAAACAACCAGAAAAAATACGTAGATACTCTGGGTTACTATAATCGTGATGTTCCTCTTTTGACTTAGAGGAATTTATAAATCCAAGAGTACACTGTTTCATAGGTTATCGTTTCTGTTCGATTTCTTCTAACTCCTTTATCTTTGTCTCATACGGATGGAAGAAAAACACCAAGAAAATTGGTATAATCATCAGCAACCCACCAACAACCCAGAACCATTCCATCGTCGGAAACAGAGTCAGAAGAATCGCAGCAAGTGCAGGTCCGATAATGTAGGAGAAACGAGCAAGCGTGGTCGTCCACCCTAGACATGCACCACGGCGCTCTGTCGGGAAAATTTCAGGAATGTATACGATGATCCAGGTGTAGGAGAAACCGAGGAAAAACCCGGCGGAAACCGTCATCACCATTGATATCGTAATAGGAACTAAACCGATCAATCCGACAAATACTCCTAATCCTAGGCATCCGATGATGAGTCCTGTTTTTCTACCAATTCTATCCATGGTCCAACCGCCAAGAATCGCACCAGCCATCATCATGAGAAGACTTCCAAGTAAAACCAAAGACCATTTATCGAGCGAATACCCATGAATATCCATGAAGAAATGACCAGCCCATACCACGAGCATGGAGACAATAAGCCAGCACATCCAAATCAAGGCGGAAAAACCGATGTATCGTAGATCACAGCGGTTCATGACACCAAGGCCATAGAAATGTTTCTTCCGTTTCCCCAGTGTACGTTCTTCTTTTATCATGGTGTACCGTTGTGTCTCCTTCATGAACATCCACAGAACAAGGACGGGTATCATAAACGCAAACATCACACCGTACATCCATCGCCAATTCAAACCGAGTCTAGCAAGAAGCGGTGGAATAATCGCCTGCAGCGGAATCAAACTAATGAAATACACAATCGAAATATATTTCGCTCGTTTCTCCGCTGGCGCTTCTTCGCTGATTGGGATCGTCCACATATTTGAGACCGTCGCAAAGGTGATGATGGCAAAAAACACCATGTACAGATGGAACGACGGGGTGGCAAACACGATTCCCAACGATGAAAATCCAAATAGAAGGATCAGAATGAGCAACGATTTTTTCCTACCAATAATGTCTGTTAGACCATTTAGTAGAAATATAAGGAACGTTGGAATAAAATACAAAACTTTCCACCAGGAATATTGTGCATCGGTCATTGCATAATCCCTGAGGACGTTTGGGATAGCGGTCGTCTCAATAAACGAGAGGTACTGATCCATGATCGCAACCATACTCATGAACAAAACAAGATAGATGATGTATTGTCGACTTCGCTCTTTCATAAATGCTTTCGAATCTAATGTAGATTCCATACTTACTGTTCTCCAAACACAATTCCTTTAGTATCTTTCATATCAATCATTGGATTTCGCTTCATACGTTTTTGCCGTGCCAACGAGTCATAGGCTGTTTCACCACCAGAATCCTGAATGATTTTCCGTCCCGTCTCTATCTGCTCCAGGATACCGATGTTCAGCCCAGCAACCTGATTTGGCACCACTCGTTTCATCAAAATCTGCGACCCTAACCCTAACCCAAAGGGTATTGACTCACGACGAAAAATCGTCCCAGGAACAGCAAACAACCACAACCCGATCGAATCCTCACCCAGCTTCGTCACCGGGAGATCAGATGCTGCCTGCCGCTCCGGCTCTGCGCCCACATCCGCGGTCACCCACTTCCCATCAATACAGACTTCACCTTCGCCATGCAACATGAAAAACCCCATCGCATCATACCACTGCCTCATCAACGGAGCATGATCAAGCGATGGTTGTAACCAAGTATCCAACATGGTCAACGCAAAAAACTTATACCGCGCAGGAAGACCCGCGGCACGACACAACGCGATAAACACCGAGATCTTATGAATACACGTCCCCGTCCCCCGCCGTAGAACCTGATCCACGTCATCAAGCGGACAAATCTCCAAAATAATCTTCCGCTTCGCAAACTCAAACGCCGCAGTCGCATACTCAACAGCAGATTTCTCTGACGCTCCAAACTCCTGAGCAAGCGCAACAACCTCCGGGGCACGACAATTACAAAACAACGTAGGCCGAAGATACCGCTCCTCCGACGCATACTCCTTCATACCCACAGTATACGAGGGAATCGAATACGTTGGTTTCGGCCGATGATACACATTTCGTTTACCCGCTTTATTCATCTCCCTAATCGCACCAAGATTCAGCAGCAGCACCTTCGACAACGAAAACAAACCCTTCAGATTCAACTGAACCATAATCAACGGAGGAACATACTCCCGCCGTTTCATTTCCCACGGAGGAAGCATACCAGTTAACCCCCCCGATTCACATCAGTTGAAAGCATCCGACGAACTTCCTCGCCACACCCACGAATCTCCTCCCCTTCTCCCCTTCTTATCTCCGGGTCAAGCACCGGTCCTGGCCGATCACACACGGGACAACGCTCAAGCAACCGCACCCGATCCCCCGAAACAATAAAACCAGGATAACTATACGCGGTCGCATCAAGAAACGCAAAACGCCCCCATTCCCCATACCCCAACGGCTTCAGATCATCATCAACCACCAACGGTTTATAATACGTATACGGCGCATGCAAATAATGCCCCTCCGGACAATGCACCATCCACCCGTTCCCCTCCACCATCCCATAAATATCAAGACAAAACCGATCAGGAATACCCAACGTCTTCTTCACCTGTTTACGAAACTCAGCAACCGGAACCCGGTTATCCTCATAAAACTTCCACCCGCCACCGGTGGCAACACCACCATGATCACCAAAATCAAAACTCCTCCCTTCCGTCTCAAGCTGATGCATCACCATAGACAAAATATACGGTGCACCGACTAACGCGATTTTTCCTTCCGCTTTTTCATGCTCCTCAAGCCAACGAATAATATCCCTGATCATCGAATGAGTCGCTCGTTTCGCCGCAAGCTTTACCACCCCTGCTTTCACTCCTCGTTGTCCACTCATCGTCATCTGAATAAGCTCCGTGGTGATCTCCCGATCAATCGCAACCCGTACATCCTTAATCACATCAAAATACACACCACAGACTTTCCCAGCGAACACGTTCGTCTTCATAGGGTTCGGCATCAACAAATACCCGGACATATCATGATCCCACAGCGGATGAATCATGGTGATGACTGCTTTCGCGATTGCATACTCTGATAAATTAAACGTTCGCAGGTCACGAGGGATAAAGGTATGCCGTCCCCCGGTTCCACTACTATACGCAACCGCCATCCCCGCAGCATTAAAGGCGTTGATGACTTCATCATAACTTGGTGACTGATGAGGTATCACAATATGTGGTAACTCCCCTGTCGCGATATTCGCAAGCCACACCGCGAACTCTCGACCCGTCGGATAATCCTTAAAAAATTTATCAGGAATCAACGGGATTTTCTTGAGATCATCCGATGTTGTGATATCTGCGGGGGATACTCCATGGTTTTTACAAAACGTATGATACATTTTATTATTCGTATACTGATAGTTGAACGCGTACCTGATCGCCTTCAACTGAAGCGTCTGTGCCTCCTCAAGTGGGACACGAAATAAATCACGGGGTTTGAATAACGCTTCTTCAACAGGACTCCATGTTGACGATGGAGGGATATATTTCTTCATGTGTCCGTCAAACTGCTGAATGTAGGTTTCAAAAGAACATGCATCCATAGGTTTATCGTCCTTCCTCGTGAGACATGTGTAACCCCTAGAAACAGGAGGGTATTGATAACTGTTGTGTCTTTTTACCCGTCCTTGTATGCATATGAATAATTCCGCAGGTTACTCCGATAGACCATGTGCATTCTCTATAAGTTCAGTTAACCGATCAAGAAAACGAGCAAGAGGACCACCATCAATTACTGCGTGGTCCACAGTCACCGTCATATGCAGATACTCCCGGATCTCGATACGGTTATCAACCACACCAGGTTTTTTCTGAATACCACACACCACACAGAGCACAGCAACAGGTCCTCCCAGTGGGATTACCCATCCGGAAAACCGTCCCTTCATCCCAATCGAGGTTACCCCGACCGTCCCAATATACTTCTTTTTTAATACTCCTTGATAACGTATCATCCGCATCAATAATTTTTTTATAAACAGAGGCGCATGAACAATCCATCGCTCAAACCTGGTAAGATTTTTACCGAGAACTTGTGTCTTATCAGTAATCTTCTCATGCTGAACCGCTCGAATCTCCTGGGTAATCTCCAATACTGTTTTCTTGTCTGCTCTTCGGATGATATACGGAAGCACCCGCGAATCATCCTCCCCATCTCGTTCAATAGGGATCGGAATATCAACATCATCAAAAATCACCATTTTTCTCCGTCCTTGCCGATACGCATTCAAAGATGGATGGTCATGAACCGCCTGAGCAACACATTTAATAATCCATCCTGTAAACGAGATGTCACAACCGTTCTCTTTCTGTAATCGGATACGTTCTCGCGCTGACGTCACATCCAACTCAATAAGAGAATGAACCGCAAGCCTCTTTTTCCCCTCCCCGGAAATAAGCGTGATATTCTGACGAGTCAACGTAAACGGTTTCTTTTCATACGTACCAATCCGATTCATAGCACATCAGAGATTCATCACACTAATTCTTAAGAATGTTCTGCTTCTTTTCCATTCACGTATTCATCTCACTTTTTTGTTAGGCAAACTTATTTAAAATATAGGAGAATTCATATGTATACAAAGGATGAGGAATGAAAGGTTTCATAAGACTTAGTCTTTGAAGCATTTTATTTTTTTCCTCTTTTTTTGTATACTAGAAAAAAAGTATGTACTCCAAAAATAGAAAGGAGAAATGAACACCATGAAAGGAACAATTAAATGGTACAACCCACGAAAAGGATACGGATTCATCCTTGGAGAGGATGGAAAAGATATTTTTCTTCACCGGACCTCCGTACCAGCGGATTTACACCTCAAAGAAGGTGACAAAGTAGAATATGAACTTGAAGATTCTGAACGAGGACCAAAAGCAATCAACATAAAAAAAGGTTAACCACTCTTTTCATTCACTATTTCCAACACCTAAAAAAAAGTACAAGAAAACCGTTCACCCTTTCTTCTTTTTTTTCTATTCATCGAAGCGAAGGAAAAATAAACAACCTGAAGGATTCCGTTGTCTATGAAGGCGTTCATCACCGGTGGAGCCGGTTTCATAGGCAGTCATCTCGTCGATCACCTCGTACATGAAGGACACACCGTGACCGTATACGATAACCTGAGCTCCGGGAACAAACACTTCATTGATCATCATCTGAAGGAGAAAACTTGTACTTTCATTAAGGCAGATTTACTTGATCTGAAACGACTCAAAAAAGAAATCGTTGATCACGACGTCGTATTCCATCTCGCGGCGAACCCTCACGTACGACTGGGGGAAAAACAGACAGACCTTGATATGAACCAGGGTGTCGTCGCAACGTATAACGTGCTCGAAGCGATGAGAGTGAATGATCTCTGTGAGATCGTGTTCTCCTCAAGCTCAGTCGTCTACGGGGAGACAACAGAGCCCACGCTCTCAGAATCATATGGTCCGACTCTCCCTATCTCTATGTATGGTGCAGGGAAACTCGGTGCTGAGGGATTAATTAGTGCATTCTGTGGCACGTTTGATTTTCAGGCGTGGATGTTCCGGTTCGCTAATGTTGTTGGTGCACGCGGTACTCATGGCGTGATCGTTGATTTCTTTGAGAAACTACGGAAGAACCCTGGGGAACTTGAGATTCTTGGTGATGGGAAACAATGCAAACCATACCTGTACGTCAGCGACTGTGTCACTGGTATGTTATATGGATTCAAACATGCGAATGAGAAAATTAATCTCTTTAATCTGAGTTGTGATACGACGACGACCGTGACTCGTATCGCGGAGATGGTGGTGGAGGAGATGGGTCTAAAGAATGTCAAGTTTATGTATACTGGTGGGGAACGTGGATGGAAGGGGGATGTTCCTCGGTTCCAGTTGGATGCGGGGAAGATGAACAGGCTTGGTTGGCAGGCATCAAACACCTCTGATGAAGCAGTCAGAAAAGCGATTCGTGACGTCCTTAACGCTAACCTTTAAATGAACAATGAAGTTTTCCTCCCTGATGAAACTCTCGGTGATTGGTACAGGGTATGTCGGGTTAGTTACTGGTGCATGTTTCGCGAAACTTGGTCACATGGTCACCTGTGTTGATATTGATGAAGAAAAAGTTAAAAAGATTAACCTGGGCGTTTCCCCGATCTTTGAAGACGGGCTTGATACGCTGTTAACAACACATAAGAGTAAGATACGTGCGACGACTGATCATGAAGATGCTGTTTTGAACAGTGACATCACGTTTATTTGTGTTGGTACTCCATCGATGAAGAATGGGAACATTGATCTCTCCTATATTAAAGAAGTCACGACGCAAATCGCTCTAGTATTGCGAAAAAAGAATCGTTGGCATCTTGTGGTGATGAAGAGTACGGTGCTCCCTGGGACGACGCAGTCTATCGTGCTTCCGTTGTTGGAGCAGCATTCTGGGAAGAAAGCGGGGAAGGATTTTGGCTTGGCGATGAACCCTGAGTTTTTGAAAGAAGGGGTTGCGGTGAATGATTTTTTGAAACCGGATCGTATCGTGATCGGGTCGTATGATGACCGGAGTCGGACAATGATGCGGGAACTGTATACGGGGTTCTCCTGTCCCTTTGTGGAGACGTCATTGTCCGCTGCGGAGATGATTAAGTATGCGAGTAACGCGTTCCTGGCGACGAAGATATCCTTCATAAACGAGATAGGGAACCTGTGTAAACACCTGGGTATTGACACGTACGATGTTGCTCAGGGTATGGGGCTTGACAGCAGGATTGGTCGCGCATTCCTTGATTCAGGTATCGGGTGGGGTGGATCATGTTTCCCGAAGGATCTTGATGCGTTAATCGCCTGGGCGAAAGAAACCAATCAGAACACTCAGATCATTGAGAGCACTCGAGAGGTGAACAACCAGCAACCATTACAACTCATCACGCTATTGGAGAAACATGTAAGCAAACTCCGAGGGAAAACCGTTGGCATCCTCGGGTTAGCGTTTAAACCAAACACGGATGATATCCGGGAGAGTCGAGCGATCCCTATCGTGGATGCATTGCTGAAGAAAGGGGTGAAGATTAAAGCATATGATCCTCAGGCGATGGAGAACTTCAAGCGATATTATCCTCAGATTGAGTATTGCTCCTCTGCAAAAGAGGTCCTCACCGCGGATGCAATCCTTATCACTACGAAATGGGGGGAGTTCACCCAGTTGGATTATCATGGGAAAATCGTGATCGATGGACGACGAATAGATGAAGCGAAAAACGCTACTGTCTATGAGGGAGTGTGTTGGTAGTATGAAGATACGAAAAGCAGTGATCCCTGCTGCAGGGTTAGGAACCAGGTTTTTACCGGTAACCAAAGCTATGCCGAAGGAGATGCTGCCGATCATTGATACTCCAGCGATCCAGTACGTGGTGAAGGAAGCAGTTGACGCTGGTCTTGACGATATCATGATTATTACGGGGAGAGGAAAACGAGCTGTCGAGGATTATTTTGATGAGTCACCTGAACTGGAGATGCATTTGAAGAAAGGAAAAAAAGACGACATGTTGAAAATAGTCCGGGAGATTTCTTCACTGGTAAATATTCATTATATCCGGCAAAAAGAACCTCGAGGGTTACCTGATGCAATCCTTACTGCGGAGAAACATGTTGGTGATGACCCCTTTGCAGTCCTTCTTGGGGACGATATTATCCAGTCGGGGACACCCGGGATTAAACAACTGATGAACGTGTACGAGAAACATCATGCCTCGGTGATTGCAGTGCAGGATGTCCCTCGAGAGAAAATCAGTAGGTACGGGTCTGTTGTGGGAACCACAGTTGATGCGGATTCCATGGATGGGTTATACCAGATTCAGCATATCGTGGAGAAACCAAAAAGCGAGGATGCACCAAGCACGCTTGCCGCGGTCGGCCGATACGTGTTCACCCCTGAAATCTTCAAGTGTATTAAAAAAACGAAACCGGGGGTGCATAATGAGTTGCAAATCGCGGATTCCATCAACCTCCTCACGAAATCACAACCGGTGTACGCATACGCATTCAAAGGGAAACGATACGATGTCGGCGATAAACTCGGGTACATCCAAGCCATCATCGATTTCGCATTAAAAAACGATGAACTCAGAGATGACGTCACCGCGTACCTGAAAAGTCTCATGTAACCTATTTTTTTTATTTCTTAAAAAACTGGGTCATCTCATCAACAATATATGCGCGTTGCTCCACCGTCAGTTCAGGATAAATCGGAATCGAAAGAATCTCTTTCGCCAGCATCTCCGACACCGGGAAATCACTAGGCTTCCACCCGAGAGCCTTGTATGCCGGCTGAAGATGCAACGGGATAGGATAATGCACCCCGCAATCAACGCCTTTCTCCTTCAAAAACTCCATTAATTCATCTCGCGTCTTCGTACGAATCTCATACATATAATACACATGTTTCGCCTCCTCAGCCTCCACCGGTTTTGTCACACCCTCTGGGAGATGCATATTATAATATGCTGCATGAGCACGACGCTGATCAGTCCATTTCTGCAGATGAGGCAGCTTCGCATTCAACACCGCTGCCTGCAGTGTATCAAGACGATAATTATACCCTTCCATGAGATGCTCATATTTCGTCGAACGCCCATGGTTCATCAGAAGCCTCAGATTCCCAGCAATCTCATCATTATTCGTCACGACACCGCCTCCGTCACCAAAACACCCAAGGTTTTTCGCAGGGAAAAAACTATACGAGGCGACATCACCATAAAACCCTGGTTGATGTCCATTCCATTCTGCAGCATGCGCCTGTGCAGCATCCTCAATTAAAAATATTCCATGATCATCCGCGATCTCACGAATATGCTGCATATCAGGCATCTGGCCATACAGATGCACCACAATAATTGCTTTCGTCTTCGAAGTGATCGCCTTCTCCAGTTTCTCGATATCTATCAGCGCGGTATCCTCAGCGACATCAACAAACCTGATTTTTCCTCCCACGTAGGAGATACATTCGGTTGTCGCAATAAACGTGTTCGGCACTGTGAGTACCTCGTCACCTTTTTTCGATCCTGCTGCAAGCAACGCGAGATGAACCGCAGCGGTACCACTCGCGCACCCGATCATGTGTTTCGCTTTACAGAAACGAGCAAAATTCTCCTCAAACGTCTTCAGCGTCTTCCCCATAATAAACGAGGTGGTATCGATCACCTCTTGCATTGATGAGTCAATCTCCTTTTTTATGGAGAGGTAATTTGCCTTCAAATCCACCAAAGGTATCTTCATCATTGCTGATCCCCATACGCTCGTGAACCATCAGGGTACAATAAGCTACGAACCTCTTTGAGTATTTTCGCGGGATTCCCCGCAACCACCTTCCCTGGGGGGACATTATGGGTGACGACACTCCCCGCACCAACCAACGAGTTCGCACCAACTCGTACCCCGGGTAGAATCGTGCTGTTCGCACCAATTCGTGCATCCCGCTCGACCACTACGCCCTCAAGGAAGTCTTTCGCACGCACTGATCTCGGATACGGTGCATTGGTTATCGCCACGTTTGGTCCGATCCAGCAGCCCTCCTGGAGCTCTGTATATTCAGGGATGAATGCTTGGGAATGAATCCGCACGTTATCTTTGATGATTGTTTTGAACTCCACCACGCTTTTCGTCCCGACGCTCACGTTATCCCCTATCGTGTTTTCTTCTCGGATGCTCGCGTGGTTTCCCGTCTGAAAATTTTTCCCAATCGTGTTCCCCGCATAGATTACAGTGTGTGACCGAATCATTGAGTTCTCCCCGATCACTGTTTTTAGGTCGCCTTCTTTCTTGCCTGAGGGGGGTGCTCCGATGATGACGTAATCCTCAACAGTTACGTTTTTCCCAAGATGCACATTTTTGAGTATTCTTGCTGTTTTTGATATCATGTAACCTTCACCTCTTTTCCTGTCATCGCGGATTTCAGACATAGTTCACACAACTGAGTCGTATACAGGTTTTCTTTCCCGATATTTTCTTCAGCATCAGCATCTTTTTTCGTAATAAAATCAATAAAATACCGGAGCTCCTCTTTCAACGGTTCGTTCACCGTCACTGGTTCAACAACAGGATCTTTCCGGTCAACCTTCTCATGCGTTACGTGTAACTGGTATCGACGGATTTTCTGATTAAAGAAATCCACGTACAATGATTGTTTCTCCCCGATCATCCAGAAATCACGTGCCTTCTCTGGATGCATACAACTCAACTCTATCGTCGTAAAGAAATCCTTATATTGTAACATGATGAATGCGGAATCCTCAAACTTTTGAGAGAGCATATTCTGTTTCTTCACAGTGACCGTCTTCGGAATCTCCCCTGTGATAAAGTTCAACATGTCGATGACATGAACACCCAGATTCAGGATGACCCCTGAATCCTGCCGAGGAGGCTTTGTCGAGTGCATATACCGACAGGTGATATACTCCAGATTTCCTAGGTCTGGGAGGAGTTCACGGGTTCTTCGTATCGCGTTACTAAAACGATATAGATATCCGACTGAGAGTACTACTTCTTTCGACCGTGCTAACTCCACAAGTTTTTTTCCTTGTTTCACCGATTCCGCGATCGGTTTCTCCACCAGCACATGCTTCCCCGCATGTAAACACTCAGACACCACCTCATAATGAGTATCACTTGGGGTCGTCACCGTGACGGCATCCACCTGATTCAATAACTCATGATAATCCTGATAAAAATTGACTCCAAACTGGGTTGCCAATTGTTTCTTCGATGGGTCCACGTCAGCGATTCCGACGAGATCACATCGTAATTCATGTAAGGATCGAAGGTGGTTCACACCCCATTTCCCAACACCAATGATACCAACCCGGGTCATAATATGTCTCGTTCCAGGGTATTAGAGTACATCTTATAAAACTTGTTAACCCTTATAATTTACTGTATACGATGCCGCGGAGGAACCCTGCTCCGTACCCAAGATGAACTAACAGATAAAACAGGATACTGCTCACCACCACGCTTGGTTTTCGTGTCACCTGTAGCGTGCTTATGATGGAGAGGAGCACGTAGGTGACAATAAGAGCAGGGAGAACCCAGAGGGGGAGGATACGAAACACGGTGAGGAGAACGATGAGGATGATCCCAAAGATAAATGCTGGACCGATTAGGTAGATGAACCGAAGGGTTTTCGGGTGTTTTTTCACCATTTTCGCTCGGGCGATCCCATACCGGTACATTTGCCTCCATAATGACCGGAGTGTACCGCGTTTAAAATGGAGTACTTTCGTCTTTGGTGTGTACAAGATTTTGTATCCTGCTTGTCGTAGCCGAATATCTAACTCGTAATCCTGTCCGCACCAGAATGCGGGGTCAAAACCACCAACTTTCACTACTGGGTCTTTTCGGTAGCAGGCAAATGAGATATGATCACTGTATTTTTCTTCTGGGAAGACTGCGTTTTGTGTGAAAAAGTTTCGTCCCCCCATAAAACTGAGGAACACGGCACCAGAGACTTCACCGACAAAGTTTTGCCTCCCCGGGGATAGGTTCGAACACCCTACTGCAACCACATCAGGTGGTAATGACTGGAGCTTCAACGCGAGGACTTGGAGCAGGTTTTTTTCTGCAATCACATGACCGGAGTAGTTCATCAGCATCTCCCCAGTTGCATGCTCAATACAGAGGTTTCGTCCAATCGCGGTGTTCCCTGACAAGTTTTTCAACAGTTTAATCATTTCATGTTTTTTCGCGTATTTTTCAGCGATCTCATAGGTGTTATCTGTTGATTCCCCCAATGCAAGGAGTATCTCCATTTTTTCCTTAGGATAATCCAACTGTAATAATGAATCCAGGCACGATCCTAATGTTTTCTCCTCGTTCAACACAGGAATCAGAAACGAGACCTTCGGATAGCTCACGTCCATCTTGCCGGAATATCCTGAATAGGATATTTAATATTACTCACCCATCACTTCATACAATTCGAGGAGAGGAGCCTTATAAAAACTCTTACATAACCAAACAAGTATTACCAGAGCACCCGAATAACAATCATCAAATAGAACACACGAGATAAGTGTTCAAAATAAGTGGACGTAAGTATGCCAGAACTTTCCTCTGATGAACTCGGGCAGCACATCATTACCTTCTACAACGAGTATGATTTACACGTGGCTGGGAGAATCAATGACCAGACCGCGTTTCAGCTGATTGAAACCATAGAAAAAAAATTCGCTCCAGACACTCTATGTCTTTCCGATGGGACACGAATCTGGAACCTTCTGCGTGTTTTCCTCTACGCAAACCCGAGCCTCACCACTCCTCCAACCCGGAAGCAAACTTTGAATAAGAAACGGGTGCAAAACCTGTTTAAAATCCTCAAAGAAAGCGTTACCCCCCTGCCCATCCCGAAAAAACAAGGGATGATCTGCGGGTTCTCCAGTGGGGAAAGCAGGAAATACTATCAAGGAAAATTCTTTGACATTTATCTTGACCCCCTCACCGATATCCTCGAGGATAATCTTGTCGTGTTTGAATGGCCGGAGAGCGCGGGGTACCATCGAACCTACACTGCTGCATTGTACTCGAAACACTACGTCCCTATCCAGATCCCACTCTTCAGCACCACATTTTTTAATCTCTTCGCCTACAACCTCTTCGATTATCGAAACTACACCATAGAACCACAGAACGAATTCAATGAGATTATCGAATTCATTAGTACCACCGCTTCCATCGATAAAAAACGACTCACCCAAGACATCCTTGATTTCATCACCGTCTTCGTCATATTAAAAATTTTTTTCCATCATCTTCTCAAAAATTTTTCTCCCAAAGCGGTGCTTATCCGCTGCGGGTATGGACGGGTTGCGATGGCGCTTGCTCAAGCCTGCCGAGAGTTACGTATCCCTTCAGTTGAGATTCAGCATGGGCTTATCACGTCGTACCTCCCCGCGTACATAAAAACCACTAAATCAGAAAACCGTGATTGCGTCCCTGAGTACCTGCTCACCTACGGTGACGTTTTTACTTCGATGATACAGAAAAGCTCCTTGTTTGAAAAAAACAAGGTGGTCTCAACCGGTTTTCCCTATTTGGAGATTCAGAAACAACAACATAAAACAAGGCCATCTTCTCATCGTCGTATTTTATTCACTTCACAGTGGATAATGGCGGATGAGATACAACGATTTATTATTGAGGCAGCTGAGCAACTCCAGAAAATACAACCAGGTATCGAGATCGTCTTCAAACCTCACCCCTACGATAAAACAGATTATTCATCATTAAAAAAACATGAAAATATCACCTTTGTTGATCGGTTCGAGGACATCTTCACTCTCTTCAACACCATTGATATCCACGCTACTGTGTACTCCACCAGTGCACTCGAGGCGATGGCGTTCGGGAAACCAAATATTTTCGTGGATATTCACCACCTCACGCACTTCCCTGATTCCCCCTTTATTGTGTCCTCTCCATCACAATTTGTTGCAGCGGTACAAACCATCGTATCTAACTATGAAGAGTATTCAACACAGGCCCTCTCAATCACTAACCAATTTTTTAAACCAAATCCTCTTAAAAATTTCACCGAGTTTTTCAAAAAAATAAGTATTTTATAATCATACTTATGAATTTTATTGGAGTGACGAATTCTGACAACGCAGTCATAAATTTATAACTATATAT
>JAZDGT010000071.1:0-22225 GCA_043806635.1 Methanobacteriota archaeon
GATTTCCCTGAGCCGTCGATTCCTTCGAAGGTGATGAAGTGTTTCATGTTGTTTTTTTCTCCTGTTTCCATCGTGATCGATAGTAGTTGAGTGGGTGGCGGATGACGCGGCAGAGGTCATCCATTTTTTCTACGGGGCAGATCCCGTAGGTGCGCATCTTGTCGCATCCGGGTGATTTGTAGGCGGTGGATGAGGATGCGCCGGTGATGTGTTCGACTTGGTAGCGGGTTTTGTCTTCTTCGTAGTCTGGTGCGGTGCTGAAGAGTTTGTAGATGTCTTCGTTGCGGAGTTCGAGGGTGTGGAGGAATGCGACGAGGGCGAACCTACCCATGTGGGGGACGTTTTCTCCGGCTTGTATGGCGGCGAGTATGTCTTTCATGCAGGGGGGGAGGAGTTCGATGCTGAGTTTTCCGACGGGGGCGGTCTCCATCTTTTTTTTCTGGAGTGCGACGATGTTTTGGAAGCGGTGGATGTCCTGGGTGAATGCGTCTCGGATGGCGGGGTGGCACTGGTGTTGGTCGAGTTCGTCGTTGATGCGTGTTCTGAGTGCTTCAAGGAGGAGTCGGGTGAGGTCTTTTTGGGTGATGCGGATGTAGCCATGGTGCATGGTGCGATTCACCATTTTCCATTCTTTGTATCTGGTGGGTGCATGGTGAAGGTAGTCTTTGAAGTAGACGGCGAGGTGTTGGTTTTCTTCGTCTTGGTTGACGGTGATTTGGAGTTCTTTGGCGATGTCAAGGAGGAATGGGGTGGGTTCGGTTTGGAGGTGGAGATAGGCTTGGTATGCTTCTCCGAGTGCGTAGCGTCGTTTGAAGTAGGTGTCTTGGACGCAGACAGTGATCATTCTGGCGAGGGGGTAGGAGAGTATGGCCATGATGCAGTCTGTTTCTGTGGCGTAGCTGGGGGGGTTCTCATTTTTTCGTTGGAGTGCGTGTTCGAGTCGTTCGATGCCGAGTATGCGTGCGCGTTCGTAGATGATGCTGGTGAGGAGTTCGTCGACGTTTGGTCCGTATTCTTTTATGTATTGTCTGGTTTCTTGGAGGAATGGGTATTTGGCGAGGGTGGTTAGCTCAGTCATGGTTTGAGGATTTATGGGTGTGGTGGTTTATGAATCTTGTTCTTGGGCGGGTGAAGGTGGTGCTGGTTTGTCGTTTTTGGTATTTTGTCTCGATAAGTATTTAAACAATGAATGATAAATAGTATCACGGTTAGGTGTGTATTTTCGGGGCGGGTTGAGAGAGAAGAATGAGACGATATCAGCGGTTTTATGAGCGGGGAGATCCTTGGCTGCGACGGAAGAAAGATGAGCCTTCTGTGGAGCATGAGCAGCAGTTCCATGAGTGGACTGAGGGATTGAATAAGGAGTTACACGAGTTTTGGAAGTCCCTTATAGATCTGTATTCTGAGTAAATGGGTTTCTCTGGGACTGGTCGTGTTTTTCTGAGGTAATCTGTAGTTTACTTGTTCTATATTACTATTGGTTGCATCTTATATGTGGTATTAATGACACGTTTTGGTGTAATACATTTTTATATACAGGATAATTGTTATCATTTGTGAGGTGATCATATGGGATGGAATAAGAAATTATTGATGATAGGCGGGTTAGCAGGCGGTATTTTCCTGTTTTTTGTTGGGATGGCCGTGTATATTATGATGGGGCCGAGCACGGATACGTATCTTCTCCCTCGTCAGGTGTCTGCAGTGATTAAACTAACAGGTATGGGGATCCTGTGTATCACGATGATCGTTGGTGGATTGGTCGTAAAATCGATTGATAAGGATACGAAAACGATGATGCTGCTGTTCGGTGTTGTGCTGTTGTTGTTGAATATTTTTATTATCTCGTATGTGAGGTGAATGGGAATGCTGAAGTTGAAGACCGTGTTTATTTGGGGGTTGATCCTAGGTATCGCCTTGTTTTTTGTTGGGATGATTATTAGTAATGTGTTCCCGAGTAGTGAGACGGACCTTCTGTCGTACAAGGTGAGTGCGTCGATTAAATTAGTTGGTCTGGGGCTTCTGGTTGGATCGATGATTGTTGGTGGGGTGTTTGTTGAGGATCTTGATAAGAATCTGAAGATGTTATTGTTGTTGTTAGGATTGGTGCTCCTGATTATTTACTCGGTGGCGTCACCGTCGTTGGAGTGGAAGTTTAGTCCCTCGCTTGGTGGGACGGAGTATGGATCACGGCCGACAGGGTATGGGGTCCCCGGGTTTGAGCTTGTGGGTGCCTTGTGCGCGGTTGGTGTGGTGGTGTTGTTTTTCCTACGTAGACGTAGGTAACGTCGTATGGTTGAAACACAACCGTCTACCCCGCTCGGGTATTTGTTTATTGCGGTGTTCTGGATACTTGTTGGTGCCATGATTCTGGGGTTAACCGGTGGGTATTCCTCTGGTTCTTCTCCTTTTTTTCTGATTATACTTGGGATAAGCCTGTTTTGTATCGTGCTCGGGTGGGGGGTTCTCTCCCTGAAACAGTGGGCGATTACCACCTCGTTAGTGATTTCTTTATTCGGGTTGTTCTATATTCCGTATTTTTTTATGATGATCATCAGTACGATCAGTAGTTTTATTTTCGGTATGAATAGGTTATCTGATCCGTATCCTCTGATTCAGATGATGCTTGTGAGTATGATTCCTCTCTCGTTTACTCTGATGGCGTTGTATTTATTGAAACAAAAAAGTCAGTGACCAGAAACAGTATTGAGTTTAGGAGCACATATTTTTCTTGTCTGGTTCTGGGCTCAAAATTTTAAGTAGTAGAAATTGATTAAGGCTGATTATCTTGTGTGGGGGCTCGTAGCTTAGACTGGCGGAGCGACTGGCTCATAACCAGTTGGTCGCAGGTTCAAATCCTGCCGGGCCCATACCTATATCTTAGATATGTTCCTTTAAAAATACGATCACATCATTAAACACGATATTTACATTTGGGAGATTTTTTAGTTGATGTTGAAGAGAATTTTTCCAGGCGTTCTCAAATTTTGTTTTTCGGGAGATCACTTCATTAGTATCTATAGTGATGTGTTTGAATTCGCATTTCTTTTTGAATAATGTTGAATTCATTGTTGTGTTTTTACTGAGGTACCAAACATCGTAGAGATCCCTGGGTCGTGTCCGTTCGAAGAGTGCTCTGGTTTTTTCTGCGAACATTTCCTCTAAAGAATACACCGTTGTTCGTAGATCCATTCCATCAGAATACGGTTGGAGAATGTTTTTCTGTTGTACTGGTGTCATTATTTGTTCGTTTTCTTTTTTAGTGATATCGAGTTTTATCTTTAACGGGTCACCTGTTTTTCTCAGTATTCGAAAGTAGATAACGAAGAGATAGCCGTTTTCTACTTCCTCTGTTTTTATCGGTATTGGGAAGTTGATGCCTGTTTCGTTTTTCACTTTTTTGATGGTGTCAATAATGTGATTTCTCATTTTCTCCAGATTCATTTGTTTGAGAAGGGTGAAGTCAAGATCGTCTGAGAATCGATAATGTTTGAAG
The DNA here is from genome assembly GCA_043806635.1 of Methanobacteriota archaeon. Taxonomy (GTDB): domain Archaea; phylum Thermoplasmatota; class E2; order DHVEG-1; family DHVEG-1; genus JAZDGT01. The sequence continues at coordinate 3,497 of JAZDGT010000071.1, forward strand.
TAGCATTTTTGTAATCCGGTGCCTCCTTTCAACGCCATCTGAGGAAGATAAGTAAGTATCCAATTTTGTGTGTAGTCTCGTTCAATCGTGCTCGTTGGTACTTCATAGGTACGTGCGAATGTTTTGATTTCGTTCTCAGGAATCATTCCAGTACCTCAATGTCTTCGTTTATAATGAGTCTCCATTTCGCATTGGTGATGGTTGTTTTTGGTTGTGTTGGGTCAAGCATCAAGTAGTTTCTTGTTGATATTGTTGGAAGCGTTATTGGTATGTGTAGGGTATCGCATAGATAGCCGAGTCTTCGAATGACTCCTGTGTTTGTTAATTGCTGTGCGTAGATAGAAAGTTTTTTTGTATCGTAGTCTTTTGTTGTGAGTGCTTTTGCTATTTCGATGATGCCGCCGCTGTAGTGTGGTTTATCAAGGCAGTCGATGATGGTTTTTTCTTTGTCGGTGACGGTTATTTTTTTGTCTTCGAACCAGGCGTTTTCTGTTCCGAAGATTTTTTCTTTTTTGATCCGTATGATTTTATAGGTGATGCCAAAAACAGTGATTTCTTGTTTTTTCTTTCGGGCAGTTGTTTGAAGAAAGACGGTTCGTGGGATTTGTTCGGTGAGCCCATGGTAGTGTAATGCTGACCAATAGGCTATAATGCAGGGGTTAATCAATATGGAGCCGAGGACGAATTCGTCGAGGGTGTATGTTCCTTTTTTTGCTCCGAGTGGGATGATCATGTATTTTCCTTTTTCTATGCGTTCGATGTATCCTTGTTTCTGAAGTCGGGAGAGGATGACTTTGAGGACTGCTTTGTTGACGGAGCTTATTTTTTGTGCGTCGTCTATGGTAAATGTTTTTTTGTTGGCAAGTTTTTCAAGTAAAGTATTTCTCATTCTTATGCACCATGATAAACATTATTGTTAACTTTGGTGTATATAATTGAGAATATTTAAGGATTGCGCTGAAAAACCGCCTTCAGTTGAGTTGCTGAAATCCTTCTGGACCCATTTTCTTCTTTTGGAGAAAAAATAGGGTAATCGATGACTTTTTTTTAAAAAATATTCATCTTCTTTGATTTCATCTTGTAGTACCGATAATCTTTTATATTGAGGATAGTCTGTTTTTCTAGATGAAATTGGAGTGTAAAAGGAAGAAACGAATATCATTTCTTATTATTTTTATTTTATTATTTCATGGAATCGTCATGCTTGTTTCAGCATATGATGAGTTGGATCAGTATCAAACAAGTTTTGATATAGGCATTTTATTGGGTTCTGCAGAGGGGCTTAACGTGTCAATAGCGCAATCGTTCAGACCACAAAAAGAGATACTCACTCGGGTTGAGCTCTTTATTGAAAGAGATCTAGATCATCCTGCCGTGTACCCTTACCTTTGTGCTGTGAGGCACAGTTTGTCTGGAGAAAATCTTGTAGTTGCGAGTGTTGATCCGGATGTTATTCCGGTGGGGACTTATGAGTGGGTAGTATTTGATTTTGATGACATCCCGGTATCTATTGGTGGTATCTACTATATTGTATCATATACTGCGTATGAGGAGTTAGAAAGCCTGTATGTATGGGGTTGTAGTGAATCGAATCTTTATCCGAATGGGCGTATTTATGGTTCGGATGATGGTTGGGCGACATGGGGGAGTCTTGATAATGATATGTGTTTCAAAACATATGGTACCTATGCTCCTCTTGTGGCTGATGCTGGGGGGCCTTCTGAGGGTGTGGTTGGTATAAACGTTCAGTTTCTTGGGGGGGCAGCGCATGGGAAACCACCGTATTCTTGGTATTGGGATTTTGGGGACGGGAACTTTTCAACGAGTCAAAATCCTGTGCATAGTTATGGTATTGTTGGAGAGTATCAGGTTACGCTCACGGTTATGGATGATGATGAAAACGTTGACGTTGATGTTAAGACTGTTGTGATATCTAAGCCGGCTAGTCTTAGGATAGAATCGATTTCTGGGGGGAGGGGTGTCACGGTGGTTATGAAAAACATTGGTGAGTTTAATGTTTCTGATGTGGAAATGGATATCTCGATTGTTGGTGGTGTGTTTATGTATCTGCCAACAATGAAATATGAATTTTCTTTGGTTAATCCTGGTGAATCTGAAAAAATTGTTGTTCCTGTTTTGGGTTTTGGTTTCGGGGTTTTTACTGGTATACCGACTATTGTTATTACCGTTAGGGCATCAGAGGTGGCTTCTGTGACGGAATCTGTTTACGCAAAAATTATGTTTTCAAGAGTAATTATTTGATATGTATTATTACTATATGTTTTTTATCTGGTGAAATTCCTCAGGGTTCATCCTTTACGGCAAGAGGAAAATTGATTGTCTAATCATGATTGTGTAATGCGATTTTTAATCTCTCATTATAGGTCATTGATGAATGCAATTAAAATGACTGTCACATGACATGTTCTTTTAACCCAGCAACATCAGTGAAATACACTGTACACCCATTCACGTTCATACGGCCATGTTTCCCTTTATAGGTGACAACGAGTGCGGTTTTTGGATGATACATCTCGATAAATGACCGTAAACCTCGTTCAACCTTCCCAGGATCTGCATGAAGTTTTACTTCAATGGGAATAACAGTTTGTGCTTTCTCGATGATAAAATCAACTTCTGTCTTCATTTTTGTCCGCCAGTATTTTGGCATAGCTCCAAGTTTCAGAAGCTCAGTAAACACATAATTCTCAAACAACCTCCCATCAGGCTCTGCAGTAAAATTCTTCACGATAATATTACGAAGCCCGGTATCAATAAAATATAATTTTGGTTGTTTCACGATCTCTTTGAGTTTATTCGTAAAATAGGGGTTTACTCTCGCAATAAAATAGCTTTTCTCCATGGCATCAAGGTATTTCTTAATGGTTCGAAAAGACATCTGCAGTGAGTTTGATAGTTCTCCATACGATATGATAGCCCCACTGGATAATGCAAGATATTTCGCAAACTCCTCCAAAGATCGGATGTCATCAATAGAAAATGTTCTTGCGACATCCTTAAGGAGCATTGTTTCGTACAAATCACCAAGGATTGTTTTTTTCATTTCATTATCGTTCGTCAATACAACTTTGGGATACCCACCATATTGCATATGTTCCCACATCATCCTCTGCGCGATACTTGATGTCATTGTTTTCTGTCCTTTCGCAAGTAAGAATTCTTCGTACGAAAAGGGATACAGTTTTAGAATTGATATTCTGCCCACAAGATAGGAGAGGATTTCTTTTGCGAGTATAACCTCGGATGATGATGTGATCCAGAGTTTTCGACTGGAATCTACAAGATATTTTAATTTTCGTCCAGCATCTCTACAGGATTGTATCTCATCGAGCACTGAGAGGTCGTATCCCTGAAGATATTGGAGTTCAAATTTTTTCACATCATCATCAAATAACGAGCGTACATCAGGATCGTCAAAGAGGATATATGTAGACTTTGAAGGTTCCATCTGTTTTTTTAGAAACGTTGTTTTTCCTGCTTGCCGTGCACCAACAACAGCAACCATGTTGTAACTTTTGATGATTTTATCGAACTTGTTCTTTATTTCCCGCTCAACGTACATACTAGTATATCTATACACAACCACTATTTAAAATTTACTAAAATTGACATATAGTTTAATAATAGTCATACTAAAATTGACTTATGCATCAATAAAAGTAATAAAAATATTTACTCTTATGCACGATTTCTCCGTTAATTGTAGTCCAATCCTGATATCGGGATGAGACTATTGCCTATAATCATAAAACCTGATTTGACTTAATGCCTCTCCGTATACCACATTTTTCTAGAAGAGTATCACATACATAAAATAAGCATCAATAAGAATAAACACAACAAAAATACAGGCAGTAGTACGAAACACGATTGTCATCATTTTTGTCTGATCTGCGATATATCCTCTGAGACCCCACACCCCTAAGACGGCGGGTACCAAAGAAAACATTCCAATGAAGAAAAAATTAGCAGCCCCTGGAAAAACATGGAACAGACCAAACATCAAAAAACAAAGAGTCGCAAGACCTAACGAAACAGCACCGATAACAAATCCAAGAGATTCACCCTTCAGAGCCACCAACGTTTTCTTGTGACCCTCACAATCCACATTCCTATCAGGGATTTCTAAATAAAAACTCAATGCAAATCCAAACAACAAGAAGGGGATAGAAAATAAAACAAACGACACATCAATCGTCCCCATAACCGCAAAATACCCAAACCCCGTGATAAGAAAACCAGTCCCAAACATGGTAATAATCTCACCAAACCCTCGATACACCAACCGCAAGGGAGGCGCCGTATAACACCACCCAAAAAAATCCGCAATAACCACAAAGGCGAAAAACGTAACAGGATACGAAAATACTATCGTAAACACCAACCCAAGCACGATCGAAAGGCTATAGAGAAAAACCATGATGGTTCGAATCGTCTTTCGATACTCAGGGTGATCAACAAGGATGCCGCTGCCCCCTGAAAACGGCGTATGCGTCGCAAACCGGTCAATAGCAACATCATAATAATTATTCGTATAACCTGCAGCCAGAACACCGGTAAACACCACAGCATACCCAAGAATGAACCGATACACATCAAACGATGCACCAATCACCACAGCAAATAATGCTCCCAGCAAATACACCAAAATCGCGGCATGGACAATCACACGCCCAAGTTTAACGATATTGATGAATTTCTGAAAATCCATATCTTCCCCTATACAATAAACCAATATAAATGTAGAACGATTTATAAAAGTTTTGCAGTACAATAAAATGATACCAAGATAATCAACCACTAGCGAAAATAGCTACTCATCAGGAATTTTTCCAACAGGAGAAACCATTCATGATTCCTGGATTGTTTATAGTTCTCGCTCCGTAACAAGATACCCAGCAAAACCAGCAAGCCAAATGAGAAGCGGATACACGATCATACGTTCCATCCCACCTGGACCTAAACCCAAGTAGAAAACGCTGTCAATCGCTTCGATGCTTGTTAATGAACCACTAGCCATCATACCAACTGAGAAGAGAGCTAATGCTCCAAGCGTCATTGCTCCAAGTATAATACTCACCAGAGATAAAGGCTTTTTCAGCACTTTAAAAGATGCTATGGCGGACAACCCACCAAAAAAGAAAGCCATTGAAGACACCGCGCCGTGTGCAACGGTGAAATCTTTTGTGAAGACGCCAACACCTATCGCACCTATAGCCATTAGGAGGAGCAGCCTGTTTACAATCTTAAACCTAAGGTTGTGTCTAAGAAAGTATACTGCAACGAGCGATAACAATCCTAGAAGAACAGCAGATGAGTTGAAAATGATGGAGGATGGCCCAATTCCAAGATCACTTATGTACTTGTCATGCACGCTGTAGCCAGGATACAACGCCTCTGAAATACTAAGACCTAAGATGAATTGTGTGACTGCGATAAAAAAGATCGCTCCTGCTACTTTTTCTCTTGAATAGGACATGCGTTGCAATATTGCCATCTGAAAGAAAAAACTTTCCATGTGCACGCGTTATGGAAGAGAATGAGAAAATTCTTCATCATTTTATATGATTCTTAACTATTTTTTCTCCTGTAAATTTGAAAAGACGCTCTCATCATGAATCAAGGTTGGGAAAAAAGTCTCCAATCATAAACTCAGTCCAGCAGGAGAAGTTGATCCTGATTCCTTACTGCAACTTTTTAATCTAATCGCTGTACATATGAGATCGAAATTCTTAACAATATTGTAAAAATTATACAAACAACTTTGTATTACAAAGTATTATATACTACAAACCACATATCAATATATAGTGAACAAAAATGACAGAACCAATGACTTTAAAAGAAATCGAAAAAAAAGCATACCGTTTTACATTTACAGACGGAATCTACGACCTCACCTATGCCACCTTGCTCATCATGATCGCCCTTGCACCCATCCTCAGAGAACTCATCGGACTCGGCTACATAGTATTCCTTGCCATCCCCGCACCACTTCTCTTACTCCTGGGAAAACGATACATCTCCGTTCCACGCATCGGCCTTGCCAAATTTAATCAACACCGAAAAACAACACAAAAAAAATTAGCAATAATCTGCATCATACTCGTACCACTCACTGTTATACTCGTGCTTCTTACCGCCGCACAAATCTTCCCGGGATCCTACGGAACTCTCCTGGGACTATATACCGTACCAATCGGAGCAGCACTCTTTGCTATCGCACTCCTGAGTCTTCTCGCCTACTTCATCGAGTTCTCGCACCTCTACGCATACGGGCTTGCAATCGGTTTAGGCATTCTCATCTCGGAACTCCTCCACGATCCTGTTATTCCTCCATGGAACAGCGTGATTGCTTTCGGCATCTCAGGCACCCTGCTGTTTATCTACGGCATCATTGAACTTATGCGATTCATCCGGACATATCCCCTACCAAAAGAAGAGAACAGTAATGTCAACTAAAAAAAAGAAAACAATAGAAAACAATCAACCACTGGATTTCATCGATAAAATCATCCATGAACCAGCACGACTCAACATCATGTCACTCTTATATGTTATTGAGAGCGCGGATTTCCTATTCCTCATGCGACAGACAGGACTTACCTTTGGCAATCTCTCCGCGCATATGAGCAAGCTTGAAGATGCAGGATACATACAGGTAAAAAAAGAGTTCCTCGGGAAAAAACCACATACGATGCTCAGCCTCACAAAAAAAGGTCGAACTGCTTTTGAAGAATATAGAAAGAAAATGAAACAGTTTTTTAATGATATGCCCCAATGATAAACTCTAATCATAAACTGAGTTTAACAGGAGAACTCTATCATGATTCCTTGATGAAAATCTGTGCAAGGTATAATCATTTGATCTTGAATATCTCAACTGTTATAATAAATTCTCTTTGGACACCATTATTAATAAAACTCCAAGTCCATTCCCCGGAATTTTCTTCAGTGATATAACGTACGATTCCTAAATCACCTATAACAGTATAAGGAATAGTTACTTCCGAAAAAGGTACAGATTGATTATGTCGATTTCTAATAACCATACTAATATTTTCGATTTCATCGGATGTTAAATTCCGTGGATTTACCACTAACCACGACACGGTAAAAAATTTCCAATCGCTATCGATAAAATCACGCACCGATAATCCATTAGAACCTCGTTCAATAGTCAAGTTAAAAGGAGAAATAATACCATCGATAAGTGTCCCATTTTTTTCATGATATTTAGGATCTGTAGGGAAATCATCGATAACGTCCGGATAACCATCACCATCAGTATCTTTTGCTTTTTCGCTTGGAATATTAAACCAGACAATGAGTATTATAACTACAACTGCAATAATTCCAATCATCAGGTATTTGTTTTTTACATCCATCTTCTCTTCGCTAATAATGATAGCAAGTCGTTAATATTAACATTTTTGGAGGTTAAGTCTCTAATCAGAAAATATTATGAAAGAAAAATGCTCTAATCACAAAACAGCTCAACAGAAAACTTCTATCATGATTCCCCGATTATAGCACAATGCTCTCATCATGAGTTATACACAACACTTAGACTCCTACATTGTGAAAAAATATCGGGGGATTATTTTAACTGATAAACTGAATATGTAACAGTCCCATTTTGACCAATACTTTGGAGTCCATCAATGCTTTCAATACCTATACTTATTCTTCCGCCTGTCTCTAAATGTACAGGAATCTTCATAGAACCAGTATATCCCTCTTTTACATATAGGGATTTTTCACCTATCCACGTCCCAGTATCTTGGTAATTAATTGAGACCCCAATTGGGTTGATATAAGGTTCATCGGATTCTGTGCCGCATTCTAGCAAAATAAATTTCGCATCATTGCTGATTGATTTTCCCTCAACATAATCATAGCCAGACATATCCCAAGGATAAGAACTCGTATTTTCAACTATAAGATCTTTTAAATACAATTCTGCATCGTTTGGAAAATCATCAGAGTTATCCCCATAACCATCAAAGTCTGAATCTAACCATTCAGAAGCATTATTAGGAAAAGCATCAGAATTATCACCTATACCATCATTATCAGAATCTAACCATTCATGAGCGTTTTTTGGAAAATAATCAATATCATCATTATATCCATCGCCATCAGTATCTTTTCCTTGTTCTGTACATCCTAATAATCCAACTATTACTAGAATAGTAAGTATCCCAATGGATATAATTTTCTTTTTCATAGAAACGCCTTCGAAACTATAGAATTTGTAATTACTCGTTAGATTTTAAAGGTACGCATGAAAAATTGATCCCTAAGGAGTAAAATCTCTACTCAGTTTACCTTTCGTAGGGTATAATTATGATATAGTGATCATTCTTTTTTCAAATGCAACAATATCACCCAAGTGATAAAAAAAGAAGGTTTTACCTGATTTTTAGAATCATTTTATTGTTCGTCTCATTGACCTCAGCAATCACATTCGTACTATCCGCAAACACTGATACAGCGCGGAACCGGGTACCACCAGACCAAGACACCTGCACAGATACAACCTCATGCACAGCTAAAGCATCAATCCAGACAGACCCAAGAAGCACTGAAGACTCAGAATGAGAAACCGGAGACCCTATCCCATAAAAAGAGACAACGAACGGAACCATCACATCTCCAGTACCACTGTTTTTCAACGATGCAGTCAACACCAGCTGATGCGTAGAAGGAGTACTCTGAGGAGACGAACTTATACGGAAATCCACGACAGCGACATCGTAGGACGGCCATCGATTCATTAACGGGAACAGATCCTGATTCCCCACACCATAAATCGTATATGGTGTATCACCAATACCATCATGATCCGAATCACTCCCGTTATAATCAGTCCAATAGTTACCCTGCTCCAACACTGGATCATACCAGAGATTCGAACAAGGATCAAATCCGCTAAATGTGTTATTCACGAGATTGTTATGGAAAAAACTATTCCCATTCGAAGGAATACTCCAACTCGATGAATATTCAGTGCCCATCCCACCAAAATACTGAGTAACAGTGTTCCCAGATACTATATTATTCGAAGAACCAAAAAGTGCGATTCCAACCTCAGTCAGACCATAAATATTGTTTGTTGTATTCGTAATCGTATTTTTCGAAATCACATTATGAGATGCATAATTAGCCAGATAAATACCAGCGTAATTATCCACCAGAGTATTAGAAGAGACAGTATTCCAGGATGGACCTTCAATATAAGTACCACCTAGACCCACTGCATCCATCGTATCCACAATCACATTCTCAGAGACACGATTGTAACAGCAATCCATCGCAAAAGAAATACCTAACCCACATCCCTGAATCCTATTATGAGTTATCACCGTATGATCAGCAAGAATGTTGATCGCTTCGAAATACATAAAACGAACATTCCCACTATGTTGAAGGATAAAACCTGACAGAGTAGCACCATCCGCAATCATGGTCACCACATCACCGTTGTAACTCCCATCAATAATCGTAGACCCGACTTGTTCAGCACGGAGAGTTAACGGTTTATCAACAAAGACATGCTCGTAATACGTCCCAGGACGTACCACAACCTGACCGCCCACTGGACCATGATCAATCGCATCCTGAATGCGTGCAAAACACGTCACACCCCACCCTGGAGTATCTGGAGTAAAGGAACCGTCGACCCAGACAACAGGATGCTGTATCGTCACGGTTGTCTTGTCCTCACTCACATTTCCACCCTGATCATGAACAACGAGACGGACAGAAAACACACCGAATTCAGAAAAAGTCATTACAGGATTTTGTTCAGTGGAACTCTCACCAGAGCCGAACTCCCAGAACCAGGCATATCCTGGCTCACCACCAAACGCGTTCCCAAAAAAATGGATCGATGAATCAATGAACCCATAGTACGGCCCACCAGCTTCAACATCTAAAGCAACACGAAAATCAGTGGTATCTGTATAACTATTTGGATCACTGTCCCAGGAGCCGAAAGCAGCACCATTCACTTCCTCATAATCATTTGCACCATCATCATCAGTATCTGAGAGAAACGGATTCGTGTACGTGACATATAATTCAGTCCAATCATCGATTTGGTCACCATCCGAATCCAGACCAACTAATGTTGAATTCTCAGGGACATTCAACAACACAAACGATAGTATCGAACGATTCGACAGCGTCTTAATCGTTGGTGTATGATCCTCTCGCAGAAGAGGATTTTCAAGGAATTTCACACAGAACTCATAGATGCTGTTATCGGTAAATGACGTTGGAACAGTCTGCAACAAATGAGTCTCGAGATAACACTCCCGATTATTATGATCATAGACAACATGCGAGCGACTCAGCTCCTTGCCTGGAGGATCGTAAATATCTGTTGGGTCGACATCCAGTGTATCTCGTGATTTCGTCCATCCTGCATACGTAAGATTGTCTTTTCTACTTGCATACCAGAAATGGAAATACACATTAGTCAATGTGAACGATGTACTACAGACGTTCTCATCAAACCAATACCCAGTATAGGTGAAACAATAGCGATCCTCAACATCCTGACCAGGAGGTGTCATCACAAGATACCCAGAATCAGTCCGTGTACCATCAGGACCCTGATCATGATGAAAACGATCCTTACACGAACGATCCTGCCAATCATACCGACCGGATTCATTGGTATACGACCGTAGATACAAAGGACGATACGTCACATCCTGCGGAATACATCCAAGATGAACAAATCGCCGTGTCAAACCACCACCAAGGCCTGTCTTCATCCAACAAGACACATTCGAGTTTCCCAGACCATCAACTGCCCAGAGATCAAAACTATACTCATGACCACTCTGAATATCCAAAATCAAATCACTCGTGTTAATCTCCCAAGAATCACCATCTACATACTGGAGCTGATACGAATCATTCTCCCACACTCCAGTCATCCGATCAAACCAATGAAGCAGTACAGCATCGACACCGTCAGCATCCGCAACTGTCGCATGGATATAGATCCACTCCTCATGTTGCTCGCTATCGTTTGCATAGTATCCATTCCGCCAGACACCCTCACCGGGTTCATCTAATCGATCAATCTCCCCAGGTGGACGCCAATACGGGCCGCCATCATCACTCAGATTCCCAGCATAATCAATAGAGATATTTGGGCCCTCAGAACGAATGTTTCTGTTGAGCTCTTCGTCGATTTCAGTTTTTTGGGGAGGTTGAAACCAAGTAGGATCATGGAACATACTAGAATAATCGGATAGTTCTAATGTATTATGTGCACTACCTTGCGGGGTGAATCCAACAACAGTGACTATATTTGAAAAAAACAACATTACCACGAGGAAGTATATATAGAAATTTTGGAAAGACTTACTCCTCATTTTTTTCCTCCGAGATCTTCTTTTCTTTTTTATCTTTCCAATATATATGAATTGTTGTACAAACAGTACCAATTGAAAAAAGAGAGGATCTATCTTTCAAATCATGATACCCTGATTACCAAACGAGTGAGGCACTCTACCCCCAATCCTCTCGCTGGAAAAACGTGAGATCCAACCGATCCGGTGACCAATCATTAAAATCATTCTTCCCCCGACTCCCATCACTGTAATCCACCATTTTGTACATGTACCCATAATTCATAATACTCTTATACGGCCGCCACTTCCACCAACTCAGCTGCCACGGGTACTTACTCGCTTCATCATGACCACCAATCGGGTCAAAACCTAGCGTATGCCCCAACTCATGCATGTACGCAGACCCAAACACGATATCCCGCTTCCACCCTGTCTTCGGCTTCGTCTTATTCGTCTCCAATCCGTAACTTGAAATCTGAAACGCATCCGGCAAGTAGGTATACCCATTATAATCAGCCTGATACACCACCACCCCGTAATGGAACACGCCACGCCGCCAATTACTCGTATTCCCATGCAAAAAATAATTCCAATAAATATCATCCACAAGAATAGACCGGTTCACCATAGCCTGGAACGGGATCGTCTCACCACCACCCATACTCCCATCATCCAGATGAAACACGATATTCCGCCGATCAAACGCCGTCCGAATAAGCTCCTGGGCACCCACCGGGAGATCCTGCCGGAACCCATCAGGGCTCTGATCCATCTGATCAAGCTCAACAAACAAATCCTTCCGGAACGGATCAGACCCCCACTGACTCGTCAAATACTCCTCATAGTTATCCAACCCGTCATTATCAGGGTCAAGACTACGATGATCATCCCATACGAAATCCGTGTACTCCCACGCAAACCCAATCGAATCATTCACATAATCGTACGTGAGATAATGACCCCACTTATGCTCCCACTCAATAGGGACCCCATCACCATCGTTATCCTCCCCACGGTTATCCACCATGGGATCCGTTCCGTACACATTCACCTCAGCCCAATACGGTATCCCATCGTTATCAAAATCATTCTGCGAAATATCAAACCATAACTCACAATCCAGGTCACGCTGATAAAAACTGCCATCATCACACCCATTCAACCGCCCATACCCGCTCTCATCAAACATCCAATCCATCACCAAAGAATCATCAACGTACCAATGACCAGACCGCAGATTATACAACAGGTTCGCATCACTATTATTCCGCTTTCTTAACTCCGCATTCACATTACTAATATCACATAAACGATCCACACCAACATTCCAATCCCACAACTCGATATCAACCGAGACCCAATCCTGATCATCAGGGACGTTCAACGTCGCTGACCAGTTCAAATCATACAAATACTTCGTATTCTTCCACACCGGACTCGTGAACTTCTCCCCATCAATATACACAACCACATAGAAATCAGGGTCACTGAACCAATCAATCTTCTCAATCGCTGGGATCTGCTGATCCAGCTTCTCTAGCGAACGAATCGCCTGGATCGTCACCGTCACCGACAGATCAACCAGAGGATCAAGATCACCCTCAACAAGAGACCCGGACACCCTCTCAGAGGATATCAACGAGAACCCCGAGACAGGGGACACAAGAAAACAGACACAGACCACACTTAACACAACCAAGAATAGTTTCTGCGATATCATAACCATACCTCAATATTTTTTAATATTAATATGGGAGTTTCAATATAATAGCGACCGATTTATAAGAGTTTGCTTCAGACCCTAAAACCAAATCAGGAAGGGAATCCTTATACGAAGAGCAAACATTAAAAAATACATAACAGATACGAAAGATCAGGTGATGAGATGAAAGCACTATATCTAACCTTAATTATTTTAGGAATCATAATTTTTATCGTAAGTCTATTAGGCGGCGGACTTCTCTTCGTCATACCAATACCATCAATATATTTGAACATTCTCTGGCTCATTGGACTCGTTCTTGTAGCTATTGGTTTATTACTCAATGAAAAAGAAAAGAAGAAAAAAACATAATCATGATTCTTTGATGAAAAAAAACCTTCAAGTTAAAACTGACTATAACAGGAGAACTCTATCACGATTGTGTGATGAGATGGTCATGCACCATCATGGTTAATGATTATGTTTTTTTTAGGTCAATAAATCGTATCAATTTATAAATTAATACGTGCTAACAAATTAGTATTTAGGAGAGGCATATAGGTATGGAATCTAATAAACCACGAACAATGATAATTGGAGCGATACTTGCTTTAAGTATGATTAGCACAGGATTGCTAACGGGATGTACCAGTAATGAAAATAGTAATGTTCGTTACCCCGTCCTAAGTACTACAGACAGTCAAATATTAAAAGCGGCGTATACTGAATATGAATCATATAAACAAACCGCATCGTACGAGGAAGCACGGAATCAACTCCTAGAAACACTAAATAATAACACAGAAGGTGTTGAACTTGCAGAGCTTGGCATCGATGGGTACACAATTTTTATAACCTTTTCCGATGGTGATTTCGCAGGTGTCAACACCTTTGAACCCGATGAATTTCCCCTAAACGCTTCAGAATTGAACACCAATCTTTTTAGTCTTTTCAATGAGGGAGCATCCTCACAATCATCTGATTACAACGTTCATACCAACATCTTAGACGGAATATCATTTGATGCATTTGCTGAATCAAATAAAAAAAGTATACCGGAATCTAAGAAAGTATTAATTCTCGGTCCCTGCTACTACGATTTTAACACGGAACCATTCGAAGACAGTGTTGAGTATTTCAAAGACCATGGATGGACCGATGATGACATCATCCTGAAAGTTGTCGACGATAAACGTGATTCATACGGAGTAAATTACAGTAATCTTCAACCAGAGGACTTTTTTGATCTCGAAGACTACGGTATTGTTATATATACTGGGCATGGTGGTACAAATATTTATCGCAACTTCAATGAGGATAACATCTATTTACAATTCTGTTTTATCACCAATGACACCTATAATACGTACCCTGATTTTAAAACGTGGAAAGACGAAAAAAAGATTCTCGTGTATAAATGTGATACACAGCTTGAGGGAGATGAAAGTGTAGACTGGTACACCACCGCTCTTCGAGCAGATGTGTTAAAAGAAAAAATCAATTCGCTTCCTTCAAGTTATGTCCATCTCTCAACATGTTACGGAGCATATTTCGAAGACGTTTTTCTCAGCAATAACGCAGCAATGTTCTTAGGCTGGACCGATAAAGCAAATGGGGACATCGCAGATGAAAACATGTTAAAACTCAACACCTTACTAGTCGGGAATAACGCTTGCCTCTATGATGCCTACATGGATGATACTATTACAAAAGTCGTCGACTGGCCCTATAACGAATTCAACATCTACTCAAAAGGAAATTGGGTCACTGAAGCATCACAGTATTATTTCCCCGCATGGCTCAACCTTATTGTTACGGGTATCCCAAGCGGAACAAGCTCCATCCACTCAAGTCTATATGATTCCACGAACACATTACTCGGAGAAGCAGTCGATACCGTAGGAGCAAGTATTACCCAGATAGAATGCGAAAACCTAAAAAACATACTCACGCCACCAGGAGAAGAAACAACCGTTGAAATCAAAGCATACAGCAGTGGTGGTCAAGAACTTGCAACAGGACAAAAAACCATAACCGTACATACCGGGAGGAATACTCTCCAAATCGCGTTAACACAGAGTGGTGGACTCACCATCGAATTTCCCGATTCAGCAGAGACAGGATTACTCGACGCAAAAAGAGTAACACAGGGACTATCAATTGACGCAAACATACAAAATAGACCAACAGGACAAATACTCTACATCTGGGATAGCACAGGTGATAGCTCCCTAGGCGGCTTTGGCTACTACAAACAACAACACATCGAAAACACGAACGATAATAATGTGTACTACTATTCAAACGGCACCGGAGGGGATGGCACCATCATATCAATCACCTGCACCGCCTATATACAAAAAGAAAACAATGAACGAGAAATACTCAGCTCAGATTCCGCCGAAATCGAAGTATATAACCCCTCCCAGATCTACGAGCTCTGCGGAAGCTCTGATGGCACCACCGGTCTCTATCTAGGTTCCGGCTCCGATTGGAATTTCTACATCGTAGACCATGGACCCCTCTACGGTAACCAGTTTTTTGCACGAAAAGGCGACCAAATACGCGCCTATTGCAGGCATACAGGATACATGTCAGAAGGACTCACCTATGACATGTATATACGAAAAGGAACACTAACAGATCCTCCCACAGAAACACAGTTAATTATCAGCCAAAGCGAAATAGTAGATGGACTCAATAAAATTGTGACAATAACCATATAATAATGAGCACAACAAAGCAACCATCACCAATCCGATAAGGGTTCTCTGTTTCTATAAATATCTATGAATGACTCGCACACATCCAGAGATCCCGAGAACAAAATTTTCCATTAAAAAACAACGCCTTCGCTTTACACCCACCAGCACAACTCACCCTCTGCTCACATGCCTTACATTCAATAATATCCTCAACGCTATGATTCCGCAAAGGCTCAAACACCGATGAATCAACCCACAATTTCTCAATCGAAGTGTCCAGAACATTCCCCGCACAATATTTATCCTCAGAAAGCATCGGACACAACACCATATCACCATTCGGACGAATCGTACACGAAGACGTCCCAACACCACAATACGAATATTTTTTATCCCCAGTCGACCGAAACTCAGATGCAACCGGTGTCTCAGAAAACGTCAACTCAGGAACCTTTTTTCCTGCATCAATAAATGATTTATTTTTCTCAGCAATAACACGCGTAATATCAGCGGCAACCGTCGGAGACAACTGAAGCTCAGCATGAGAAGACCCACGACCAACACCAACAAAGGTATCCAGAAGAATCTGACCAACCCCCATCCCCCGTAGAAGATCAACCAACTCACCTATCTCACCAACATTCTCCGTGTACACACACGTATTCGTCCGCACCCGAACCTTTGCATCAACCAAGAGCCGAATATTCTGAAGAACCATATCAAAACAGGGAACACCACGAATCCGATCATGCGTCCGCACCGTCGCACCATCAATACTCACCGCAACACACTCCGGATCCAACATCCGTAACCGCTCCACACGCTCCTTATCCAACAACACTCCATTCGTAAACACATTCAAAAACAAATGATTATCCACCACATGCTCCATGATCTCAAACACATCCCTGCGCATCAACGGCTCCCCACCAGTCACATTAATAAAAAGCACACCCAACCCAGCAAGCTGATCAATGATATCAAAAAACTGTTTCGTCGACAACTCATGAGACAACCGGTCCCCCGCATTTGTATAACAATGAATACACCGAACATTACACGCATGCGTCACCTCCAAATACACCGTGTCCAACGACCACGGCATCGAGTTCGTCCGAACAATCGGATGAACCGGTGATGACACCAGGGAGCCCCCATACGACAGAAAACCCATATTCTCATAATAATCAAGGGTTTTCCGAACCTTAAAATCAACATCAGACACTGCTGTTTCATACTTCTCCGCAACAACGTTCACAATCTCCTCAACAGATCGTGTCCCATCACATAATAAAAAAAGGATGTATGCATCATTATTCGCGGTTCCAAAACGCTTTGTTTTCAGATCCTTCACAAAATAACGACTCGTGTTAAACGCACCATATTTCATGATCAGATTCGGAGAAATCACCGGATACCGAAATCCCACACCTACCACATCCCAGCTTTTGTTACCCTACCTTTTTTTCAAATCGATTACTTTCCAACGCGAGAAGATCAGACCAGGCGATAACCGGGTACTGATACCCAACCACATAGGTATCATAGACATATCGACACAGTTTAATAAACTGCACATTCTTTTCGCCCCCCATATACTCTTTGAATACGTTATCGAAACCACCGTTGTAAATATTCCCAAGATAATACGAAGGATGCATCCCAACATGAATAGGGACCATGTCCCCATTTGGCATAATAATAATCTCCCGAGGCTCCGTCGTCGCCTTCCGATGACACTGCTCACCAAAACACGCATACGCATTACACGGATGCTCCTTCAATACTGCCGTACTATACAGCCCCACCAGAATATTGGTTTTTGACCACAAAAACTTCCCATACGCCTCCATCGTTTTCAAATACAACTGATACAACTCTTGCGGATTCAACTGTTGATTCGATAACTCCGCAGCCCTCCCCATCTGAATCAACGGTTCAAGCTTCAACCCTGACGCTCCCAATGATACGGCACGTTCCACAATCCAATCAATAAACCGCCAGCTCTCCTTAGTCACCGTGAACTGGAGAGAAAAAGGAACATCATACTGTTTTAAACACTCGATACCCTGCATCGTCTTATCAAACGCACCATGCATCCCACGAAACCGATCATGAAACTCCTGCGGCCCATCAACACTCACTAACACATCCGATGTCAGATTCCGAAGACCTGCGGCAAGATCAGAATCAATACACGTCCCATTTGTGACAAAACACGTTCGAATCCCCACCTCCTTCGCCAGATGAAGGATATCCAAGAAATCAGCTCGTAACGTCACCTCCCCACCGGTAAACGCGACATAGTCAACATTCATGTGTTTCACATCGGTGAGAACCTCCCGTATCTTATCAAAAGAAATCTCATTTGTACTCGTTTTTTTCGCACGAATAAAACAATGACTGCAACGTAAATTACATCGCTCTAAAATATGAAATAGAATCGTAACTTTTTCGTGAAACGATGTGACCTCAACGCCTATAGACTCACCCCTTCAATTCATCCTAAAAAAAAGTGAGAATAAACCCCCAACCAAACTATGAAATGAGGGTTTATCATGTTTCTGTATCATCCTAGATTGTCGATGCTGTTGTGAGAAACGGAATCATGATACTTGGTATCGGCGCTATGACAGCAACGGTGAGACTAGGATCGTATCCATTAAATTCTGGGTTATAATCCATACTCTGTCTTCTCCCTATTTCTTTAATAAATACTAAGAACAACTCCTATATAAGATTTGTGGATAAAAAACCGCGGAGTATATAAAGAAACAAGAATAAGAATGAAATAAGGGCTGTGCCCTTATAATCCCGTTCCGCCTTCGTTCCTCGGCAAGCCCTCTATCGGGCGTTGCCGTATCTCACTCGGCGGCTTTGGTTGGCAGGCGTTGCTGCCGATCATCGATAACTTGAATTTTGTGAT
>JAZDGT010000072.1:0-2356 GCA_043806635.1 Methanobacteriota archaeon
CGCGGAAGGTTTGCATCAGGCGGCATCGATACGGTTTTTAAAAACGAAAGTACAGATGGAGCAGATACGCTCTCCTGGATAGCAAACCAAACGTGGTCGAATGGGAAAATCGCGACCATCGGGCCTTCTGCGATGGGCATCACCCAGTACTGTATGGCTGGTGCAAACCCGCAGAATCTCTCCTGCCAATATGTTCAGGTTGCAACGCCGAACCTGTATAAACACGCGGTGTATCAGGGAGGAGAATTCAGGAAGAACCTGGTTGAGAACTGGCTGAACGGACAGAATAGTACCTATATTTTACAGGAAGTTTTAGAGAACGAAAACTTCACGCTTGGCTACTGGGGAAACGTCACTCTTGATGATAATTGGGAAGATGTTAACGTACCTGCGATCCACGTAGGAGGATGGTACGATATTTTCAGCCAAGGAACCATTGAAGCATATATAGGATATCAACATTACGCTGGACCAGAAGCAAGAGGGAAATCGAAACTCGTTATGGGACCCTGGACCCACACCGGTTTTTTCAGCCGCAAACAAGGCGAACTGACCTACCCAAGGAATTCTCTTGACAGGTTTTCGTTAAGGATGTTTCGGGACATGATCCGGCTGTACACGATGAATGAGACCGATGATTTTTCAAGGTGGCCTACGGTTTCGTACTACATCATGGGCGATGTCGATACGACAAGAGCGCCTGGGAATGAATGGCGATACGCAGATGATTGGCCGATTCCCTCAACCGAAGTTAAATGGTATTTCCATCCAGATGGACTGTTAACCACTGATCTTCCTGGATTTGATGATCCTCTCATGTATGTGTACGATCCTACAGACCCGGTACCAACGATTGGAGGGAGAAATCTTTTTTCTCCTGCTGGTCCCTTGGATCAGCGTCCTGTGGAAAACAGATCTGATGTGCTTGTTTTTACCAGTTCTGTGTTACAACAACCCTATGAGGCAACAGGTCCGATTAAAGCACGTTTGTTTGTTTCTTCTGATTGCCCTGACACTGATTTCACCGTGAAACTGACCGATGTGTACCCTAATGGACGCTCCATGTACATTACGGATGGTATCCTCCGGATGCGAAACCGAAACGGTCAAGACCACTGGGAATTCATGCAACCAGGAAACATCTATGAAGTCGAGGTTGATCTCTGGAGCACGTCCTACATCTGGAATACCGATCATCGTATCCGAGTAGAGGTCTCCTCATCGAACTACCCGCGTTTCTTAAATAATCCGAATACTGCAGATGGAATCTATAAGAATTCTACGTATACTATTGCCCACAATGTCCTGTACGTTGATACGAATCATTCCTCGTATGTTCTCCTCCCACAACCAACCAACAACATTACTCGGGTGACGTCTATTACCGCCGATTTTTTATCGCTAAGAATTTTTAACCATTTGTTCCCTTCGCTATAGTGCTGAAAAAACGAAAAGTCATTTTTCGAAAAGGAGAATAAAAAAAGGTAACACTATAAAAGAAACAATCATCATTTTCTTATAGAATCAATAGAGGGTCAGGTATTTAATTCATATCAACAGAGAGTTGCATAATCGTCTGTTTTTGCACTACTTTGGAGGTAAATTTAAATACATGATATGAATTATCATTCCATAAGGAGGAATGAAAAT
Source organism: Methanobacteriota archaeon (assembly GCA_043806635.1). Taxonomy (GTDB): domain Archaea; phylum Thermoplasmatota; class E2; order DHVEG-1; family DHVEG-1; genus JAZDGT01. Next base: position 1,651 of record JAZDGT010000072.1, read on the forward strand.
TATGAGAAAGAAATTGATAGGAATCTTATTTTGTATGCTGATGATATTAAGCACTATTATACCTGTATCAGGAACTGTACTAACCGAAAAGACGTCTCATCCATTAACAAAAGGGAACATTCTTTATGTTGGTGGGAACGGACCAAATAATTATACCAGGATTCAGGATGCGATAGACAATGCGAGTGATGGTGATACTGTGTTTGTGTTTGATGACTCATCACCATATTACGAGAATATTATTATAGAAAAATCACTAACTCTGATAGGAGAAGATAAAACTACAACCGTCATCCTTGGTGATGAAAGCTCCGATGGAATTATCGTAAATATCTCTGCTGATGACGTTAGTATTAGCGGTTTTACAATTCAACCTCACATGGGTCAACCTGAGGGTATACTTATCGTTAGAAATTTTACTCCTTATTATTGGAACATTGGTATCGTCCAGAATGTGACTATTTGTGATAATATTATTAAAAACACTAGTGCCGGTATCTTTGGAATTCGGCTTAATCACGGGAAGCTTACCGGAAATAAAATTGAAAATTGCAAAGGCAGTGGAATACTGCTTTATATTCCTTCAAATAACACTATCTCGAATAATTGTATTACGAACAGCTCCTATCGAGGAATACAAATTGATGGTTTATTTACTCCATATAGGATTCTGAATTATCTGAATCCTGTTCCAAAAAACAATATA
>JAZDGT010000073.1:0-41253 GCA_043806635.1 Methanobacteriota archaeon
GCGGCAGGTCTTTCCATCATTTGATAACTTAATTATCAATTCCCGTTCTTTTAATTTGGCTGATTTCATTCATCCCATCCTTAAAAGAGAATGGGATTTAACTATTTTAACTTGTCCAAAAACAAAAGTCCTCTACTAAAACCAACACGATCACGCTTTTTTCTTCACCCTCCGATGAATCATATTCGCAAGAAAATGAAACAACGGAGTCAACACAAACAACACCACCAGATGCCACACCGAAAAATGCGTCAAAAACCAATTCGAAGAAGTCAACCCTAAAACCTGAAGTATCGTCGCCATCACCAGACTCAGACTCAGAGCACCAATAATAAAATCAAGCTGATCAAAGAAAAACCAATCCTCTCCCCGCGCCTTCCCAATGCGTCGCTTAAAAAAACTTTCTACAATATCCCCAAGCAACGCACCAAAACACAACGAAAACAACAACGGAATCATCAACGGAAAACCCTCAAATGAATCAAGACCAAACGTCCGATACTCACTCATCGCAAGATACTCCGCAGCGACCACCAAACCAAACCCTACCGTCATCCCCAAGAACGCCCCAGAGAACAAGCCACGCCAGGTCTTTCCGTCACCAAGAACCCGTCGGCCATCCTTCCAGGTTTTCCCAAAATCAATAGGCAGACCACCACCGACGATCACCGCACTCGCATTCGCCACATACGCCGGCAGAATCAACCACAACGCCTGCAACACAATATCATACCACATACACAACGAAAAGGTGAAACCACAAGCCCCTTAAAAGAATTATCAAACAACGAACACGCCAGACGTTACTCAGAACTACGCATCAGTTTTAACCCAGTATACTCAAAACGATTCGACCGTTTCACCAACGCTTTCAACGCCGTATTCGAAACACCAAAATTCTCAGAAACCGTATTCACAAATTTCCCGTCATCACCAATAAACTCATAGATCTTATCCTCAAGCTTCTCAAACTCCTCTCGATCTAACGAGGAGACATTAAAGATATCACTGATCTCATTCACCGGACAAGAAATGTTGATATTAAACAGAGAATAAAAAGACCGATACATCTTCTGAGGTTTTCCATTCACCCCTTCATCAGGCGTTGTCCATTTCGTCTCCGCAAGCTTCATTTTATCAAACAACTCTAGCGCTTTTTCTCCTTTCTTCCCATATTTTTCTTTGATTGTACTTACGGGTATCCAGTCTTTACAGATCTCAATAAAAACCTCTTTTTTTGTTTGATCATCAAACGCTCGAATAATAGAGACTAAATCCGTTGAATCATTGATTACTTTCGTACGCATCATAAAACCATCAGCTTAATATAGAAGCAATACTAAAACAGGATTTCTCATATTTATACTTTTTGTATATCAAGATTTTTATTAAAAACCTTATAATTTTTTACCGTCGCTCATTCATCGTCGAAATGATTTCCTTACCAAACTCCGTCAGCTTATACACCTTCAAATTCCGACCACTTATAATCTCTTCGACAATATCCAAACTCAACAAAGACTCCTCCTTCCGATACCGTTTATTCAACCCCCGTATCGCACCAATCACATTCGTCGGCGTCGTATTCACGTGATACGCGATATCAGACACATAACTCCCACTCGGACTTATATCAAAAAGATGCTTCGCAATCTTTTTCCTGATATCACTCCTACGTAAAGCACGTACCACAAGAGGCCGTTTCAGATTGATAGACTCTGCTATTCCTTTCTCCTCGTACATCCTATACATCCCGTCCACTCACAACAAAAAATGTATACCTCGACCCCTTAATAAATACCCACTATTCTGGATACTTAGCTACATACTTACCTGCATATGAAGTTATATATCCAAAAGAGAACTCACGTCAATATGCAGGTAACCAATTATAAAAAAAATTATGCAAAAAACTGGATGGACTCGTCGGAATATATACCTTATCGCTCCTGGTGTTCCACGCGAAACAAACCGGAAAAACAGTGGTTTCGGTTTTTTGCGATCAACTCTCTAAAAACCATTCTTTTATTTTTTCTCTTTTTTAAGGTTAAAATATAGGGATTAAAGAATGCTTAAATATCCTTCTTTAGATATAACAAAACAAGATGGAAATGAACAAAGAATTAAAATTCCTTATTAATCACGGAGAAGGATACAACCTTGAATTCAAAGAATCACAGACCGACAACCTTGCAAAAGACATCTGCGCATTTGCCAACGCCATGGGTGGAAAAATCCTGCTCGGAGTCACCGATACTGGCACCATCAAAGGAATTAAAACCACCAATAAATTACGATCACAACTTCATGATTTTGCACGAAACATGGATCCGCCACTATCCATCTCACTTCAGCCAGTCGACAATATCCTGATCATTACGGTCCCTGAAGGGACTAAAAAACCTTATTCTGTCAACGGTCGCTTCTACATGAGAGAGGGACCAAACTCCAACCAACTGAAACGAGATGAAATACGCGCCTTCTTCATCGACGAAGGCATTGTCAAATTCGATGAACAACCGAACAAAAAATTCAACCTCACTAAACATTTCGACAATGAAAAATTCCGCACCTTTCTTGAAAAAGGCCAAATCACCCCCATCATCTCAAAAGAAAATATTCTCGAAAACCTTCAACTCCTCGACGAAGGATACTTGAAAAACGCTGGAGTCCTGTTCTTTTGTAAAACCATCACACCCTTCCTTATTAGCGCCACGATCAAATGCGTTCTTTTCCGAGGTAAAACAAAGTACAAAATTCTCTCCCGGAAAGAATTCGACGAAGACATCTACACCAACTACCAGCACGTCATGACTTTCCTTGAAGCAAATCTCCGCACCGAATACATTATCACAGGAGCAGGACCTCGGGAAGAAAAACTCGAATTTCCTGAAGACGCACTCAGAGAAGCTATCCTCAATGCAATTGCACACCGAGACTACACCTCGACTGCAAGCATTCACGTTGAAATCTATGAAGATCGAGTCGAAATCCACAACCCTGGCGGACTCATTGGCAATTTAACGGTCAAAGATCTCTACGCACGAAGCATCCCACGAAACCTTCTGCTTTTCGGATTAATGCAACGCATGGAACTCGTCGAAAAAGTAGGATCAGGACTTCTCAGAATTAACAAAGCAATGAAAACCTATCATCTTCCACCCCCAAAAATTGAAGCAGATAAAAACTTCTTCAAAATCACCTTTATACGACCAGATCTTCAGAGAAAAACTATTGAAGAAAGAACAAAGGAGACAGAAGTGCCTGGGGAGAAAATGGGGAGAAAATGGGGAGAAAAATTGGGACAAAATGAGGAGAAAACCCTTCATATCATTTCTCAGAACAAGTACGTAACCATTGCTGAGATCGCCTCAACATTAAAAATAGCAACAACAACAGTTGAAAATAATCTCGAGAAATTAAAAAATAAAGGATTGGTACGACGAATTGGCCCTGACAAAGGCGGATATTGGGAGATATTGGATACCTAAATCGTTGATGAGGCAAGTGCCTCCGTATAATACATAATGCATGGGGTGAGTAAATATGGAGTTGGAGAAACTCCTTGGAAAAACAGATGAAGAGTTAGAAGATGCATGTGGATTTACTCATTATCTAGAATTGGAGGATTGGCCATTTCAAAGAAAACATCAGGATCATACCCGAGTAGTAGATGCATTCCTTGCTTTTGTTGGCAAAAAGAAAATGCAAGTGGTAAAAACCGATAACGGGGTGTTGCTGGAAATCGTGGATGTCTCTGGTGTTGATCTTCGTGAGCAGTTGTTGCTTTTAGAGAAAAATCAGGGAATGTTCTACGATGAGGATATTACGATTAGTTATGCGTTTGTTGGGGAGCGTTTTTACGCGTATATCAATTCAAATATGTTGATGTTTTCTGGATGTGAGGAGACTGTGCAGAAGATGGCTCAGGTGTTACAAAACTATGAGCTTTGGTATAGGGAACCAGAAATGATACCACAGTTTGAATCTCCTTCTCCAAAGATACTCCAGTTGAAGATCACTTTGGAAGGGATTGAACCGAAGATCTGGCGACGAGTGTTAGTAGCGGATACGCTCACGTTTCATGGATTGCATGTGATTCTTCAGCGGGTGATGGGATGGGGAAATTTCCATGCCTATGTGTTTACCGTGGGGAGCAGGCGTATTGTGGGTACCTGGGATGTTCGATATCCTATTGATACCATGATGGATACTATTCAATCGAAAATTCGACCCTTTGATTCAGTGAATGTACTAGTTGATAAATTTTTAATAAAAGAGGATTTGAAGTTTAGTTACATGTATGATACGAAGGATCTATGGCGTCATACAGTGGTTGTCGAAAAGGTTCTACCTCGAGATGAACGTGACTACCCTATTGTGCTTGATGGTGCGCGCGGATGTCCACCTGAGAACTGTGGCGGGGTGAAAGGGTATAAGGAGTTATTAGCGATTCAGAAAAATCCCTCGCATCCTTTGTATCACGAGCGGATTCTCAAGCAGTTTGATGGAGTGTTTGATCCCGAATATTTTGATGCAGCTACGGTAAATCGTGGGTTTCATGCGGAGGAGTTTTCTGATGAACCGTATGAACCGGTGAAATTGCAGAAGCTCGGGCGAAATGATCCATGTTATTGTGGTTCTGGGAAGAAGTATAAGAAATGTTGTCTGGAGAAAGACAGAAAAGAGATTGGTCAAGGGCGGAAGATACCATTAGAAAGTCGATGAGAAAAAGACCATGAAAACAAACTTATCTGAGGACAAACAGGAGCAACGAATCCTGCGCATCTTTCAGCTTCGGAAACAGAAGAACCGCCCTAAGGTAAATATTGGTACATTAGAGAATTATTTTTCATTCCTAACTAAAAACTTAGTGTTTCCGGTCCATGGAACATTTGACCAAGAGACAGGCCCACTTCAACATACAACCTATCCTGTAACCGTTAAACATCTGGTAGAAGATATCGACGAATTTTATGGAATATGCGTCGAGGGTATCACTGGAAAGAAACAGGTAGAACTCCCGCTCGCAGATTTCGACTGTAACAGTACAGACCATAGAAACTTTCAACTGATAGATGATTACAAGACATGGTTTTGGAATAATAGATGAAGAAAAAGGAAAACATTATGGTATGGGAGTTAGAATCGTGAAACTCAACATCGACTTTCAAGAGTTAGTTGATGCTATCGAAGAATCAGATGTCATGCAACATTATTTTATTGACACACAGAACAACGAACTTATCTACATCAACGAAGCAATTGATGATGACTACGAGAAGCGACTTGATGAGATGGAAGACGACCGATACCTCATGGTTCCTGCACGACTCCCCCAAGATAACTTCTTGATTATGGAACTGTTTGTCTACGAAAAAATACAAGATACCAAAATAGCTGAAAAATTTCATCAGGTCCTCGAAAGAAAAAAACCTTTCAGAAACTTCAAAGACCTACTCTTCGACTACCCTGATCTCCGAGAACAATGGTTCACCTATCACCGTGAACACCTCAAAAACGAAACGATCAATTGGCTCTTTAACAGCAATATTGAATTAGCGAACCAACACCTCATTCCAGATATAATAATACGAGAGTTAATAAAAGACGAAATCAGCAGTCTTTCCGATGAAATAAAAGATTTTGGCCCTGTCAGATGTATGAACTGTCATAATGAAAAGGGATTTACCAGACGATTGTTTATGATCAATGTTTCCCCTGAGAATCGACTCATTGAACAAGAAACAAAACACATCATGAAAGAAAAATTCAATATCACGCATTATGGCTGGTGGAGTGGAGAAAATTCAAACATTCTGACGGTCTCACGATGCCCGAAATGCAAGAGTGAACACATCATCTGGGACTATTAACATGGTTCAAACGAACCTCTCCATGTTTCTCAAAGAAGACACACCACCATATGGAGAGAAAAACACCTTTGTACACCACCCCTATATCAGAGAAAACACCATCCTCGAACGGCAATATCAACTCGACATCGCACGCCATGCCCTCCAGAAGAATACGGCAGTGATTCTCCCTACAGGTCTAGGAAAAACCATTATCGCGTTTCTGGTCATGGCAGACATACTCCCCAAACGAATCTTGCTTCTTGCGCCGACTAAACCCTTGGTACAACAGCACTATGAAAACTGCAAGAAATTTCTCACAGTTAACGAAAACAAAATACAGATGCTTGCGGGAAATATCTCAGCAGAGAAACGAACAAAACTGTTCAATCAGGCAATCATCATCGTCGCCACACCACAAACCATCCAAAACGATCTCGAGAACAAACGATACACCCTAAAGGATTTTGGACTTGTCATTTTTGATGAGATGCATCATGCAGTAGAACGCTACGTCTTTGTAACGATCGCAAAACACTGCAGCTGTAGGATTCTTGGTCTCACTGCATCCCCTGGCTCAAAAAAGAAAAAGATCAACAAAATCCTGGAAAATCTCAAAATCACCCACATTGAAAGTAGAATACGAGACGATTTCGACGTCAAAGATCATGTCAAAGAAATCCTCATCGACTGGATCAAGGTAGCCATGGATACAAGCTTACGAACTATTCAAAAACCTTTACACGAGCTATATCTGGAAAAACTCGGAAAGCCTCAAAAACTGGATCGATTGTTGGCGACCCAAAGTCGAAAACCAATACTCAGATGACTACCTCTACCTACAACCCAGTGGGAAGCCTTTTACCGCTGCTTACCTGGGGAAACAACTCCGCGAAACAGGACAACAAGTCTACGAACACTATACACCATATATCTCACGACACTGGTGCGCAGTCGCACGACTCATCCAAACCAAGATCCAAACAGGACACTACGACTGCTACGTTGTAAAAAACTGGCTTGGACACGACAAGATCTCAACCACGGAAGGTTACATTCAACACGCAGAAAATTACTACAGAATCGGTCTGTACGATTGGATCAAACACACCCTCAAACTCAACTCACATAATATTATTGAGGAGGAAAGTGTGGAAAAACCGAAACAAAGCCTAATAACCTCTGTTTCGAGTGGAAACCCTCCGAGAGACAAGGATGGACTCGTCGGGATTTGAACCCGAGGCCTCCCCCATGCCAAGGGGGCGATCTTCCGCTGATCTACGAGCCCAGAGGTTTCCCTGAAACTACCACCAGCAAATAAAATTTTTGGATAAAAAAGTATTAGTAAACAATACCTGCTCCTGGATACTAATATGAAAAAAAGAACGCTGGAAATCCTACTTCAACACGTTCCCCCACCAACAAAACCGATACCAACACTTGAACAGTATTTAACACCAGCAACCATTGCATCAGACATCATTTTTACCGCACATCAATGGGGAGATATCGACAAGAAAATAGTCATAGATCTTGGGTGTGGTACCGGTATCTTCGCAGTTGGTGCTGCACTCACCGGTGCAAAAAAAGTCATCGGGTATGACATCGATAAAAACGTCATTAAAACTGCGAAAGACTACGCGAAAGCAAACAACCTTACCATACAATTCCTGACGAGAGACATCGCCAAAATAACAACCAAATGTGATACCGTCGTGATGAACCCACCATTCGGCGCACAGAAAAGAAACCTCAAAGCAGATCAACGGTTTTTAAAAAAAGGATTTGAGATCGCATCAGTCATCTACTCTCTTCACCTTAAAAAAACCCTTCCGTATCTTGAACGTATGATTCTGACCCTTGGCGGGGAGATCACCCATGAGAAAGACTATGTGTTTCCGATTAAATGGACATTTGATTTTCATGAGAAAGAAGTGGTTCCCTATGACGTTACACTTCTGCGTGTGGTAACCCACCGCTAAAGTCATATGTCTTGTACAAAACCACAAATCATAAGAAGAAATTGTTCTTTCATGAATGCATAAGACAATGGTGAGTTCCTATGACACATACACAAAATAAAGATCAACGCATCGGTGTGTTTGTTGACGTTCAAAATATGTATCATTCCTCAAAAAACCTCTTCAATCAGAAAGTCAATTTCAAAACACTGCTGGTCGATGCAATTGCGGGACGACAGATTATTAGAGCAATCGCGTACGTCATCAAAGCAGATATCAAAGACGAACAAACCTTTTACGATATTTTAGATGAAATAGGTTTTGAAGTCCGATCAAAAGACCTACAGATCTTCTACGGTGGAGCAAAAAAAGGAGACTGGGATGTAGGCATTGCAATGGACGTGATGCGGCTTGCACCAAAACTAGATACCGTCGTTCTCATCAGTGGTGATGGTGATTTTTCTGATTTACTTGAACACGCGAAAAGTCTCGGTTGCCGAACAGAGGTGATGGCGTTCGGGAGAACTACGTCACATAAACTCATTGAGGTTGCAGATTTTTTTATTGATCTTGATAAAAACAAAAAATACCTTTTACATCAGAAGAAACGAAACTAGACAGTTTTAAAAGCTCTCAGACAATGACCCTAATTAAAATAAAGTACTACGTTGAATCAAAAAAGGACAATAATTCGGATGGAGACTATCGTCTATCACGTATCCGAAAATATAATAATACGGTACTTTATGTGCTTTCGCTCATACACACGAGTATACTAGAAAGGAATGTGATGAAATTGGCTAGGACAAAAACCAAGAAATTCAGAGGATCCATGACACACGGGAAAGGCTATAAAGGCGGACGCGGTGCAGGATTACGAGGCGGACGAGGAAACGCAGGACTCCATAAACACAAATACATGTATATGATGAAATACATGCCTAATCATTTTGGTGTACATGGGTTTAAACGACCACAAAGTGTCATCCGAAAAGAACACGCAATCAACGTGGGCCAGCTCTCCGAGAAATTCCCAGGGAAGAAAGAGATCGACCTCACCAAAGCAGGATACGATAAACTCCTTGGTGGTGGATCAATACAAAACAGTGTCCATGTCACCGTGAAAAAAGCAACCGCAAGTGCTGTCGAGAAAATCTCTGCGAAAGGTGGAGAAGTTAAAACCAAAGAAAAACCAACTGAATGAGGAGATGGGTTTCTAAATGGCAGAGGAAAAAAAGAGTCGATTATACGTATTAAAACCATTAATCGAACGATGGCCTGCAGTTACTAAGCCTGAGATCCATGTTCATTTTCGTAATAAAATCCTCTGGACTGCCCTCTGTCTGATTCTCTACTTCATCATGACGAATGTCATGATTTATGGGCTGAAAGGAGACATTATTGATTTATTCGCCGGGTACCGGTTTATCATGGCTGGGTCCTCAGGGTCCATCATGCACCTTGGTATCGGCCCGATTGTTACCGCATCGATTATCCTGCAATTATTTGTCGGTGCAAAAATCATTAAACTCGATTTAACCAAAGGAGAAGACAAAGCAATCTATCAGGGGACACAAAAAATCCTGGTTATTGTCATGATTTTTGTTGAAGCGATCCCCCAGGTCTTCGGGTACTTAGAACCAAATGCTGCGATCGTGGGGAGGATCGGGTGGTTAGCGTCAGACTTGGTGATCATTACGCAGTTGTTTATGGGTGCGTTCCTCGTCTTCCTTATGGATGAGTTAATCTCAAAATGGGGTATCGGCTCTGGTATCTCCTTATTCATTGCTGCTGGTGTATCTGAATCGATTTTCACTGGGTTATTCAACTGGTTACCGACACAGGGCGGCACGTTGTTAAGTATCAGTAATCCGCCTGCCGGGGTGATCCCAGGGACGTATTATCTGATGTCTCAGATGAGTATTGGTCAGATCGCTGATGGCGGATATGAACTGATTTTTATTGGTCATAATGCATACCCAAATGCGATTCTACCGTTAATTGGGACGATCGTGATCTTTCTTATTGTGGTATTTGCTGAATCGTCTCGTATCGAATTACCACTTACACATGGGAATGTACGTGGTGCTCGAGGGCGCTATCCTATCCGGTTGATTTACGCATCAAACATTCCGGTTATCTTGGTGTCTGCGTTGCTGGCGAACGTTAATATGTTTGCGATGTTGTTTTACACGAATCCTGCGCTACGGCGTATCCCGTTGATCGGAGGGCAATCATGGATTGGGCATTATGATACCACGATTAGTACGCAACCACTGAGTGGTGGAGCGTGGTATCTCACAAGTTTGAATGGGGTCCGGTCGTGGTTCATGCCGATTATCGAGGGTGGAGACGTTGGTGGTCATTCACCAGTGCAATATGCCATAAAGATCATCGTTTATTTTTCTGTGATGATTTTTGGGTCGATTTTATTCGCGAAATTCTGGATTGAAACCACGGATATGGGTGCGGGCGCGGTGGCGCGACAGATCCAGGGATCTGGGATGCAGATTCCTGGTTTCAGAAGAGATCCGCGGGTTCTTCGCCATGTCCTCGAACGGTATATCCCTGTGGTGACCGTGATTGGTGGTGCCTCGGTAGGTGCGCTCGCTGCGTTCGCTGATGCGATTGGGACGATCGGTAACGCGAGTGGTACTGGTGTGCTACTTACTGTCGGTATCATGATTCAACTGTATGAGCAGATCGCGCGTGAGCAGGCAATGGAGATGCATCCGATCCTGAGAGGATTCTTCGGTGCTGAATAACAATAGTTGTTTTAAGGGGTGAGTTACTATAGGTGTTATTGTAGTCACCGGTATCCCCGGTGTAGGAAAAACAACCGTGATGAAACGTGCTGCAGAGGGACTAGATGTCACGTTTGTGACGTTTGGTACGGTCATGATTGAGATTGCGCAAAAGATGCGGTTAGTGAAAGACCGGGATGAGATGCGGAAACTCACATTAGAGCAGCAGAAGATGTTGCAGATTAAAACCGCGGAGAAAGTCGCGAAAATAAAGAATGTGATTGTTGATACGCATTGCACGGTGAAAACACCGAAAGGATATATGCCTGGTCTTCCTGAGTGGGTGTTAAAAAAATTGATGCCAACTGCAATTGTGGTAGTCGAAGCAGATCCTCAGGAGATATTTAATCGGAGGGCTCAGGATGCGACACGGAATCGGGATCCTGATACCGTGGAACAAATCGCTGAGCATCAAATGATGAATAGGGCTGCTGCGATGGCGTATGCAACGCTTACGGGGGCTACCGTGAAAATCGTGTTTAATCATGATAATGCGATTGATGATGCCGTGAAACAGGCTGAGCCTGTAGTGAAATAATATTTAGGTGGGGCGAAGAAGAATGATGAATGATAAAGCGCAAGGAAGCATGTTTCTATATATGATGTTATTCCTTGTAATCATAATTGTCGTAATGCCGTATGCGGGACCTATCCTTGGCGTCTATTTTGGGTACGTATTAGAACCGTTGATTGGTTTTAATGGGAGATACCCCGTGTTAACCTTATTTCTTGCCGGGTTGATTGTGGTGACCCTTTCAAGTGTTCTTACTCATTTTTTTACGGATTGGAAGAAAATGGGTGAAAACCAAGACCTTGCGAAATCGTTTCAGAAAGAATTGACTGAGGCACGGAAAACAGGGAATAAGAATCGGATGGATAAATTGATGAAGATGCAACCGGAGTTAATGAGGCGACAAACAGAGGCATCTGGTGGGATGATGAAACCGATGGTGTTCCTGGTTATTTTTATCTTCCCGATTTTTATGTGGTTGCGTACGTTTCTTGCAGCTCTTCCGTCATATTATTTCTCAGTCCCTTGGGCGGATAGCGTCTCGTTTTTTAATAGCTTCCTCTGGCAGACCTGGTTATGGTTGTACCTTATTTTCACGCTTGTCTGTGGTCAGCTTCTCCGTCAGGGGTTGAAGTGGGTGAGCTGGTCGAGTTGGTGGCAGAATTTTATGGGGAAAATACGACCGTCTACCGTGTAAGGATATCTTATGGTGACGATTACCATCAGTGGTTCTCCGGGGAGTGGGAAAACAACTGTTGCCCAGTTGTTGCATGAGAAAACGGAGATCCCGTATGTGTATTCTGGTGATCTTTTTCGTAGTATGGCACAGAAGCATCGTATGTCTCTTGAGGAGTTTGGGAGATATTGTGAGTCCAATCGGGAGGTTGATGTGGAGTTGGATCAGCAACAACTCCGTCTTCTGAAAAAAGGGGATGTGATTGTTGAGGGGCGTCTCGCGGGGTGGCTTGCGTTTCAGAACCAGATTTCCGCGTTGAAGGTGTTCATCCATGCTGATCTTGATACCCGTGTACGTCGTATCGTTAATCGTGAGGAGGGGAGTCTTCAGCAGCGGAAAAAAGAGATTGTAACCCGGGAGAAGAGTGAAGCAGCGCGGTATAAAACCTATTATCATATCGATGTGAATGATACGTCGATTTATGATCTCGTGATTGATTCGTCGAAGAAAACACCTGATGAGATCGTTGTTCTGATTGTTGAGAAACTTCGTAGTACACATTTTTTATAGTCTATCGGTTATTCTGTGCCTGAGTATGGAAGTGAAGAAGACGGTGTTGCCCTCGGAAAAGAAACGGAAACGACTTATTAAGGTTCATACGGTCACGAATCCTCATTATGGGAAATCTCCGACTGAGTTGAGTGTTGCTGAGTTGCTTGTAAGTGGGATGATTACTCTTGATAAACCGAGTGGTCCGACGTCTCATCAGGTTGTCGCCTGGGTGAAGGAGGCGCTTGAGATTGAGAAGGCAGGTCATGGGGGGACGCTTGATCCTAATGTGACTGGTATCCTACCGGTTGCGTTGGGGACAGGGACGCGAGCATTGCAGGTGTTGTTGACTGCGGGGAAAGAGTATGTCGGCGTCATGAAATTGCATAAACTGGTTGATGAGAAGCGTATTCGGGAGGTTGCCGCAGGGTTTGTTGGTGATATTTCTCAGGTGCCACCGTTGCGTTCTGCGGTGAAGCGGGTGCGGCGAACCCGTCGGATTTATTATCTAGATATTCTTGAGATTAAAGGAACGGATGTCTTGTTTCGTGTCGGGTGTGAAGCAGGGACGTATGTGAGGACGTTGTGTGTGGATATTGGGAAACGACTTCGTTGTGGGGCGCATATGCAAGAGTTACGTCGGACGAAGATTGGGAAATTACTTGAGGAAGATTCGGTGACGTTACAAGAGGTGAAAGATGCGTACGTGTTTTGGAAAGACGACAATAACGAGGAGGATATCCGCTCGGTGATTCTTCCGGTTGAGCGGTTATTGGATCATCTGCCGAAGGTGGTGATTCGTGATTCCGCGGTGGATGCGTTGTGTCATGGTGCTCATCTTGCGCTCCCTGGCGTCGTCGAGGTTGACACGGATATTAAAAAAGATGAGTTCCTTGCGATTCTCACGATGAAGGGGGAAGGGGTTGCGCTTGCGAAAGCTGTGATGTCTACGGAAGAGATGTTGCAGAAGGATGTCGGGATCTGTGCCTCTCTCGAACGAGTGTTGATGAATAAGGGGACGTATCCTTCAATCTGGAAAAAATCTTAAAAGGATGGAGTGTTTCCGCTACGCGGTTTTTTATGCCGAGGTGGCTCAGTCCGGCTACGGCGCGAGCCTGGAAAGCTCGTGGGGATTTATCCTCGCGGGAGTTCAAATCTCCCCCTCGGCGTTATTTAATTTTTTAAAAAACAGGATAACCCTTCTATATTATTATCAATAAGTTTTAAGAAGTAAAAACTGATTCGTAATAAAAACTAGAGTGAGCGAAAAATGTCGATATATTGTCCGTCATGTGGAAGAGCAATCCCTGATGATTCGAAAATTTGTGCATACTGTGGAAAATCGATCCCATCGCACATGGTTCAAGCCGTTCCTGTTGAAGAAAAAAAGAAAGATAAAAAAATCATCGTTCTTGCCGTTGTCTTGGTACTAATAATCCCTGCATCAATAGCGATTGCAGCAACTATGTATTACTATACAACGACTATGATACCCTCTCCCAACTATCAACATCCTCCATCGATTATTTTTGCTGCAGAGTATACGAACAATAAATTAACGGTAACATCGGTTTCACCAGATGACGTCTACTGGGTAGATATACAAATAGATGGTGATTACAACACTAAGCCGTCGCATTCATTTGTCACCGCGGGAGATGAAATTACAGGATGCTACGGGGTTATTAGAATAATCTATATTCCAAATAACATGCTCATAGCAACGTTTACTTTTTCTGAGTAAAAAGAAACTAAAACACAGAATTCTCGAAAAGAACCAGTTATTCATAGGGGTAATAACAGCGGTCATTTATCTGGATAAACGAGGGACTGCACACTGGAGAATCTGTAAAAGGTACACGATACACGGTATGCCCATCTTCCTCGAGTAACGAGAGAATCCCATCATCTCCAGACATGTGAGCGACACCAACCACAAAGAAATATTGCGTATCCGGATTCTTAGTAATCAACTCATTGATTCGTTCAGCCATACGGTGATTCCGTTCCGTGATAACTAGTGTATAGATTTTCTTCTCAAGATCATAGTCGACGTCTAAAGGATTCGGTTGACTGTTTTCATACACTGTTAACTCTCCATCAAGATACACTTGGATTGCTGCATCACGCGAATAGACCCCCAGATCAGGGTACTTCTCCATGTACTCAAGATAATCGAGTGTATTCTCAAGCATTCGTGTCTGTTCATCAAGGGACAAGCTATCTAAAATCGTCATATGTTCATCGATAGTCTCTAACCCTGCGGACTCCTTCCCACGTGCCCGAGCTAACTTCTGGATATAGTTATCTAAATACGGTTTCGATGAATACGTGAGTAAATACGCGGTATCGGGGAGTCCCCAATACGCTAATTGCCAGATTTTATACTGCTCAAAAGGATACACTTCATACCCAATCGAATATAAATACGATAATACACGCCAATACAACTCTGGAGACAACACATCCAAGATGGTTTGCTCGTTCGATAACGAACTACATTGAACAGTTTCATTATGATTTTCAGCAGTGAACACAACCTCCGTCATCACCACATCAACCTCATCAATGGCGTTAACCACACAATCTGG
The DNA here is from genome assembly GCA_043806635.1 of Methanobacteriota archaeon. GTDB lineage: Archaea > Thermoplasmatota > E2 > DHVEG-1 > DHVEG-1 > JAZDGT01. The sequence continues at coordinate 14,948 of JAZDGT010000073.1, forward strand.
TAACGTTAATATCCGTTCATCATTAATATGATACGAACCATACACATACGACGGATTTTCATCCCCTATTTGCCAGAGAAACGGGTTATCAGTAACAGTAAAACTTTCTGAGTCACTACTTTTTTGGGAGACACCAATAATAATAAAAGAACTACTCGGAAGGAGAAATAACAACACCAGAAGAATGGCCCCTATTTTTACTATTTTCTTTTTCGTAAAGAAATACAGCACGGAAACATCATGAGGTAGCACCATTGAGCAGGATTCAACCTGATGAACATTCGTAAAATCCTGCTTTTTCAACACCATAGCTTGTTTCGTCTCCTCATGCACCAAAGTGAGAGTCGCATCGGAATCAGAAAAACCATACTCAAAAATAGTCCCCTTACCCTCAGTAAAAAACACCGAAACCTTCCCGTTATTCACAACCCATGATGCATGCGTTACTCTCTGGTTTCTTTCCCCATACGCAGAGCAGACGCCATCATCAAAAAACCTGATACATAACGGATCATCTTCCGTACCCATTCTCCAACATCCCACAAACCGGTTAAACTCAGACGAACACTCATCCATCATATTCACATTTTTTACCCTGGAAGATTGCTTCAGACAAACTAGAGACGAGAACCAAGCAATCAGACTCAGCAGAATCATGGAATACCAGGCAAACCCGGGAGAACCAGAAAACGTGGAGCTCTCTGCCTCAGACTGAAACCAGAACCCATACACAGATCCACTCAACTGTGTTCCCTCAACAACAATACTACTCTCCCAAGATACCATAAAATACAAACAAGCTCCTAACAAAAAAATACCGGTCAGTACACCAAAAAACACTGCAATACCACGAAACACCCGCGTCTTCTCACCGTGCAACAGAACACCCACGATTCCAATCAATGACAGAATCGTGGTGTTCAACGCCGCTAACACCAGATACAAGGTCGTATCACACACTGAAACAAGATGAGATTCCCAGTACGATTTCTGCTGTAATTCCTCATAACTCATTGAATAGGAATGATCAAAAAATGAACTCACTTTTCTTGTTAAACAATACTCATTCGAAGGCCCACCAGGATACCCTGCACTATACCATGGAACAATAAACGCCACTATAACGAGAACTAGGACGATACTCATCCCCACACAAGCGATCACTCCTCTTCCCATTCTTTGTCTCCTCAAACCCGGGTTATTCCTCGCCAAACGAGCCAATAACCGTGTGTTATACTTTGCTACTTTTACTATATAAATATATCGTGCGAATCTACCAAAATGAAAGAATACAAAAACGCCTTTTTTACTCCTATAAAACTAAATAAAAAAACCTGGGATTAACTATGCAACAAAAAAACGTACCTCCACCAACAAAAAAAAGAAAAAAAAACACAAAAAAATAAAAGAAAAATTATCCACTAAATAAGTTTCATAACCATACGAGCCCAAGGAATCTCCGTAAACCGCCAATTCGTCCCGCTCGTATTAATCTCAAGGATCAACGAATTCTCAAGATTCACCTGAGTCTTATCAATCTTCTTCAACTGCTCCACCACCTCATCCTCAGTGGCAAACACATATTTCTCATTCCCGGTATCAAGGCAATAAAATATTTTATCGATCTTCATCGACACCACATCCTCTCAAATCATATAACCAGTATCTCTTTAAAAAACCTCTCAAACCTAGTTTTTTTTAATCAACCCCTGTCGTCTCATCAACCATCTTTTTCATCTTCCTCCGAGGATCAAGCATCAGACGCTTCATCTCCTTCTTCGTCCGATAATCACACACACGAGACACGATTTCTCCTGTAACCGGGTTCAACCCAGTCCAATACATACACGTCGACGCCGTCATCGGAGTCGGCGTAAACAACTGAAACTGTTCAATATTCCCCAGGTTATATTGTTTAATCTTATCCCGCAACTGCAACACCTCATTCGGGGAATCACCGGGATGACCAATCATAAAATAATACCGCAACGACTGATTTCTCCCACGATTCATATCCCTAAACAATGCCACAAACTCCTGAAAACGACTATTATCCTTATTCATCAACTGTAACACGTTTTCAGAGAAATGCTCAGGAGCGATCTTTAAACTCCCTGAAATATGATGCCTCGTAAGCTCACGAACATACTCCCTACTCTCCAACGCAAGATCATACCGGATACCACTGCGAACAAAAATTTTTTTTACACCAGGTATCCCCCGTGCTTTTTTCAAAAGAGACACCAGCCTCTCATGACTCAAATCAACATTCGCACAGGAAAGACACGACATCGTATGACAAGAAGAATCCTTCAAACAATCCATACCATACATGTTCGCAGAAGGCCCACCAAGATCATCAATATATCCTTTAAAATCAGGATGCTTCGATAACATTCTGATTTCGCTCAAAATACTCTCTTCAGAACGCGAGATAATCCGCTCACCCTGATGCAACGAAAGGGAACAAAAAGAACAATTCCCAATACACCCCCGATGAGTCACCACAGAAAACTGTGCCATCTTCAACAACGACTTAGGATGCAATCGACGAGAATACGGAAGAGAATAAATCCAATCCAGATCCTGAGTTGTATACTTCGGATACTGATACTGGATCACGTAATTGTTCGTATATTCCTGTGCAAGGTTTTTCTCATTAGATAACAACCGTTGCATGACACAAAACTGTTCTTTACTAGCAACAACCTCTGAAAACGATGGAAGCAACTCAAATGAGGAATCAAGGTCTCGCCCAAGAATACACGTCCCCGGGATACCACTCAGATCCTTCTGCTGTAGTAAACGTTCCGCAATCTCAAGACTCTGTTTTTCCCCATTCCCATACACAAGAATATTTGCTCGAGAATCCAAGAGAAGACTACGTCTAATATTATTATCCCAGTAATCATAATGAGCAAAACGTCGAAGAGACGCTTCAATACCACCGATTACGATAATACCTGATTTATCATATTGTTTAATCTTGTTACAATACACGATTATCGCACGATCTGGGAGACGTGTCACCTGATTATAGGAGTCCTCCATCCGCTTCCGCTTCAACGGCGTATAATTATGAACCATACTATCAATAGAACCAGAGGTGATGCAATAACAAAGACGAGGAGTACCTAATCGCGTATAATGATCTTTATCCTCAGGTTTCTCAATAACTCCAACACGGAACCCATGGGCATCAAGTACTCGTGCAATAATTCCTGCTGGGGAAAGCGGGTGATCATCGTAATACTCTCCCGTGATTAGAAGAATATCAAAATTATCCCCAGTTTTTGCGATCATAGCAGAAACAGCTTAATTACTCGTGGTATATAAACGTTTTAAAATCATCGGATAAATCTCCAACCGTATCTGCAAAGATTCTTTAATGCCATACGTTTTCCTCCTCTGTTATGACCACGGTGTTAGTGACAAACGATGATGGATATAACTCCGCAGGTTATCTGCCGTTAATCAAAGAACTCTCAAAGGAATACACTATAGTTCCAGTGGTTCCCGATCGGGGAAAAAGCTGGATTAGTAAATCTCTTACGATGAAGAAGAAATTGAAAGTAAAAACAATGATACGAGATAACTTCGAGTTGTTCCTTCTGAATGCTACTCCAGCGGATTGTGTGCAAATCGGATTGTATCATCTTGCTGAGAACTATCCTGATCTCGTTGTTTCAGGGATTAATATCGGGTTGAATATTGGGAATGCCCGTATGTTAAGCTCAGGGACAGTTGGTGCAGCGATGGAGGCAGCTCTTGTGGGGGTGAAAGCGATTGCATCATCCATCCAGATCCCGCTCGCTATGAGGAAAAAAATTGATTTTTATCATCCAGATGGATATTCATGTTTTCTCGAAGCAGCGAAGATAACAACGAAGATAGCACATATTGTGCTTGAACACACTTTTCCTGATACCGTTGACTTGTTTTCAGTTAATATCCCGTTTGATGCGACTGAGGACTCTGAGATCGCAGTCACAGTTCCATTTCAGACATCCTATGGACAACTGTTTCATCGAATCGGGAATCGGTTTGTTCATAGGACGCCACCCATAGAATTTACTGGTATGGATGATCAGACTGACTTGAAAGCATTGTATGAACAGAAGATATCGTTAACCCCAGTCAGCTTAGCGTTAGGATGCCCCTCCTCAGTGCCGACGATTGAGGAGATTATTCATAAAGAGTGGTAATCTTTTTTTAGACGAAAAAGAACGCGATAGCGATAATCGAATACACGCTGATGAGTTGTGCTCCTTCGAGCCAATTGCATCGTCCATCTGCGGATATGTAATTCACAATTAACACCGCGATGATGACTGCGAGGATTTCAAACAGAGGGAATACGAGCGAAAAACCGAAGTTGAACACGAGGCTGATGAGCATAATGATTGGAACGACGAATAATGCGATCTGTATAGCGCTACTCAACCCGATTTCTATTGAGACATCCAGTTTGTTTTCCAACGCGAAATGAATCGAGGTTGATATCTCTGCGATATTTGTTATAATTGCGATGACTACGATACCAATAAAGATTTGTGTGATACCAAGCGTTTCCGCAGCAGTTGTAATTCCTTGGACAAGGAACTCGGATTCAACGGAGACGGCGATGATGGTGAGTAATAAAATAAACGCTGCTTGTCGCCGACTAATCGTCGGTTTTTCTTGTGTTGCTTTCATCTCGTCACTTGCATCGAAAAGGTCTTTGTGGGTGAGTAAAGAAAACACTAACCCTGCAAGGTAAATCAACGCCATCACAATCGCGACCGCGGTACTCAGTAATTGCAGATGAGCTGTTCCATGGGTAAACGAGAAGATACTCGGGATGGCGAGTCCGGCAACAACAATGATAAGCATCGTTGAGGAGACTGCTATCGCTTGGTTGTTGAAACGTTGATTTTTGTAGCGTATCCCCCCGAAGAAGATACTGAGACCAACAAGAAAAAGGATATTTCCAACGATACTACCGATGAGTGATGCTTTCACGAGATCGATTAAGTTATTTTTCAAAGCAAAGATTGCTATGATTAACTCGATTGCATTCCCAAATGTTGCTGAGAAAAGACCGCTAACCGTCGGGTTTGTTTGTAAAGAGATTTCTTTTGTTGCATACCCCATAATACGGGCAAGAGGAATAATAGCGAGAACTGCGGTAATAAACGTTGCAGTCTTATTTGTGGTAAACACGGCGAAGAACATACTGATTGGAATAAAAATAAGCATTGAATAGAACCCTTTCCCGATCCTAATCCTTTGAATAAATGACCGGATAACACCCAGGGAATACACGTTTTTTTCGATTTTCCTCCGGGTTACAATAAAAGGAATCATACTACCCGGTAATGTACAGAATTATGTCTATAAATGTTTCGAAAAAAGTTACTTGTAGTACACCATATATAATTATTTTATACTACTAAATGGATAACTGGGGGAAATGGATGGAAAACTCGCAGTTGAACTTATCTTTTTTTTCTCATGCGCATGTATGATTTATTTGATTCTCAGGAGACCTTTTCTGTATATTCGATTGGGGATACGGAGGATAAAACTTGATACGTATTTCTTTGGGGCACTCCTTGGTCCGTTACTCATTGTGGCTTTTGGTATCCTTAATTATTCACAGATACTTCAAGGGTTTCGAGGTACTGGTGGGTTAAACCCTTTCGGCGTCCTAGTTCTTTTTCTCTCCATGGTGTTTATGAGTATTTTTCTTGATATCACCGGTTTTTTTGAATATTGTGCACGTTTGGCATTAAAGTTTGCGGGTAACGATGGGAGGCGGCTGTTTTTCTCTGTTTATCTCATGGTTTCATTGTTAACAATTTTTACTTCTAACGACATTATTATTCTCACCTTTACACCGTTCATTTATTATTTTTCAAAAAATGCGGGTATTAATCCGAAACCGTACCTGATTGCAGAGTTTTTCGCGGCAAACACTTGGAGTATGATGCTGTATATTGGTAACCCCACGAATATCCTCCTTGCAGCTGCTTTTAATCTTCGTTTCGATGAGTATTTTCTCTGGATGGTAGCCCCCGCACTCGTCGCAGGTTTTACGAACATGGTGTTGCTCTACGTGGTATTCAGAAAACACATACGTCAACCATTACTTGATAAAGAAACAATTAAACCTTCAGAAGCGATCACTGATGCACCTGGTGCGTTGCTTGGGCTTGGTATCCTAGGCGGGTGTATCTTCTGTCTTGCGATTGGACCGTATTTTCAAATACCTATGTGGACGATTTCACTCGGTTTTGCATTAACTCTCCTGGTGATCCTCATCGTGAGAGATTCTTTTTTCGCGGTTCTTAGAATACAGGTACAAAAAAAAAGTTTTACTGTTTTTTCCACCATTCGGAAGATGCCACTGGGTATCATCCCGTTCGTACTTGCTTTATTTATCACGGTTGAAGCCCTTCGGGTGTACGGAATAACCACGGAGATTGGTATCCTATTTACCCGCATCTGCGGCACGTCGCAGACCTTATACGTTTTTGTGTATGGAATAACCTCAGCTTTTACGGCGAATATTGTCAACAATATCCCTATGACCGTCGCCTATGTGCCCATCGCAAACGCGGCTTCGTCCGTACATTTGCTCCCTTCAGTGCTCGCCACTACTATTGGATCAAATCTTGGAGCAAACATTACTCCCATTGGTGCACTCGCCGGGATCATGTGGATCAGTATTCTCCAAGAAAAAAACGTTAAAATTTCCTTTAAAGAATTCGTTAAATATGGGTTACTTATTACTCCAATAACCCTTATCCTCTGTCTTGGAGTACTTGCCTTAGAGTTTCTCCTTTTCTAGATTTTTTTTTAAAAACGGATAAAAAATCCAAATATCATAATAAGGACACCAATCGCGTATATAAGAAGCGTTTTTGGAGTCGTATGACGCCAAGACGGGACGCTTTGATTGATGATAAAATTAGCCGTAACGATGAAAAATCCGATAAGGGAAAACAGTGGTATTTCTTTGAGGAGAACGTACGAGAGTTCATAGATTAATGGTGTGAGAAGACCAAGCAGTAACGCTGCACCTAGATAGATGAGTATTGCTCCTTCTTTCGTGCGGTATTTCCCTATGCTTTTAAACCCTGTTGGTGTGATTTTATAAATCAATGTTGAGATAAATGTGATGATAATCCCTGTGAGAATAAATCTGCTTTGTTCCACGAGGAAATCAAACACGATGACCTGGATATTCAGTGCGGATTTTAAACCTGTGTATAATCAGCATATTCACCTGCATATTCATCAGGATAGTGAGATGCATATACTGATACTCGCGCTTCATTATAGTTTTTCGGGAGGGATGTACTCACCGAATTTTTTTTGTGCCTGTTGTAATCGTGTTTTCTGCTGCTCAAGGACATCGAGCACAATAGGTGGTGTATCTCGGATCCTTCTTGTATACAGCCATTTCAACCGCTTGATTTTCGCGAGATGCTCTGGGACACGGATGGTAAACTGTTGGCGATATTGATCCGATGGATACTGTTTGTTTTGTAGCTCCCAAAACAACCTCTGCAGATCAGAGTATTCAGGGATTAAGCCTGTTGGTGTTCGTCTCACCTTCACCTCGTTGTGAACACGTAGTTCAATCCATTTTAACCAGATTTGTTTATCGTTTTTATGATTGAAAAAGCGTCCTTTCTTATCTTTTAGGAAATAATTCAAAGAAAAAATCAGTGGAGGGACTCGTACTCCTTTTATAAAATTCAGATTATTCTGTATATAGCGCCCGATTGGGATGGAGAGAAAATCAAGATTAGACATCGGGTTAAACACGCGCATCCCAGATTTCCCGAGTGTTGCCGCAGTTGTTTCTGATTCTAACGATGCACCCTTGGTGATAATTCCGTGCTCCCAATCAAACGCTTCCTCCAGGGGCACCCAGGTATCTGAATCCCGCCCCCCATAGAGTATCGCACTCACCTCTACACCATCAGGATCATGAAGCTTTGAGTCCACATTTTCAAGGATCTGTAAATCAAACGTGAACCGGGCATTCCGATGCGACGGAGGAATCAGATTTCCTTCCTCGTCCCGTTTCCCCTTAAACCATGATCCAGAATGATTCACCCCTTGGGATGGAGATCTAGCAGTTTTTCCATTCCAAAAAACCTCGTTATTAGAGGTTACGAGTACATTCGAAAAAATGATCTCACCAGGAGTATGTATTGCCTTCCACTGTAACGGGTCATCATCACGATTAATCCCTTCAATAATCCCAAACATACCTTTTTCCACATTAACCGCATGGATTTTACCGTTCTTTTTACGGAGGAACGCAATATCGTCTCCAACAATATGTTCCCCTTGTATCATCGCAGTCGACGTCTTACCACACATAGACGGGAATGCGCCAGTGAGGTAACTGGTTCGACTACCAGGACCTGAAATCCCGAGTATAAGCATGTGTTCAGTCAACCAGCCTTCTTCAGACGCTCGTTTAATAGCAAGACGCATTGCGAGTTTTTTCAACCCGATCGAGTTCCCCCCATACTGGGTGTTCGTACTGTAAATAATCTCCTCTTCGAGATCTATATACACGCGTCGTTCTGCTAGGTGTGAACTGACACGTAATCCTAAACCTGCTTCCTCTAATTTTCCCTGTGTATGAACAAATTTAAAAAATCGATCACCGGGAGACATCCTAAGAAACTCTTGGTATCCTTGCCGGTACAACAAATCTTCACTATGGGCAACGTAACTTGAGTCAGTGAGTTGAATACAGGGAAGAGAAAAAGGAGAATTCACGGGTCCGAGACAGTAAAACTTGACGTAGAGTTCACGTCCCTTCATACTATCCTGTAAAATCGAACGGATTTCTTTCAAACCTTTGTCTCGGTCCATAGCATTAATTTCAGGTCCAAGATCTATCCCCTTTGGAAGAAGAAATTTTGTGTGTTCTTTGTCTCGTGCCTGGTCAAAATAATTATCAAAATGCACGGTATGTCCTTTTATTGCTAGTTTCGCTTCTTCCTTGTTTCGTACTGCTGTTTTTCTTATGTACTGAAGATCTTCTGGTGTATCGGTACAAACATACACCTCAGAAGGTTTACATACTTCAATATATTTAGCAAGAAACTCAAAAACAGTCGGATTATGAATATCACGTATTTTGTTGTATGTCTCCTTTTGGAGTCGGTTTTTTAAGATCTGCACCAAATGCTGTCTTATTCGGACTCCCCCGAGATACCGATACTGTATACCTATTCACCTTGTTAAATCCTCCGACAATCTCTTGCAGGTTTTCCTAATTCTTTAAAATCAATTGTATATGCACGTGCATATATAGGTGCATATAGCGATATATCAATGAGGCCTTCAAACATATTCTATTGGGGGAATATTTAATATGTTCTTTAGTATCCACTACATTTATCATGGATAACATACTCGTTCCGCAAGCAAGTTTAATCCTGGGGATCATCCCCGCGTTACTGCTCATGTATATTAGTTTAAAAGGGTATGAGAACCTCTACAAAGAAAAAACCATATTCCTCACCTTCATCGTCGGCATCATCATCGGAGTAATCTCCATCATTATCGAAATCGTTTCGATAGGAGTTGGGATCTTCTTCATCGTCCTCTTTCCCGTGTTAGAACAACTTATAAAAACGATAGTCCTTAACCTCCGTCGATTCCACGCAAAGAAAGAAACCGTCATCTATGGGTTTACCCTTGGTCTCGGATTTGGGACAATCTCCACCCCTTTTTTCCTTATTACCGCCGGAACAATTCAGAATTACTTTAGCCTCGTTTTTATCTTCATCGGGTCTTTGGGTATGATCCTCCTTCAATCAGCAACCGGGATCGTTATCGGATACGGGGTCTACACGCGGAAGTTAGGCACATATCTTATTTATTCTATCCTTATTAGTATCCCAGTTACCGGGTTCATCTTCATTACTACCTGGATCAAGACGGAATATCTCCAAGTCGGCATCGTCATCTACGGAGCTATAATTTACTGGTACATTACCACCCGGGTTCTTCCCCAAATCCTGCCTGATCATCGAAGGAAAAAACGGAAAGAAAAACACATAAAAATAAAACAAAATATGCAATAATTATTTTCATAAAACATACGGTGCATCTTCATGGAGAATAAAAAACCAGCAACATATCAAGACAGAACCCCCTCATCAACAACCCCATCATACCAATATGAACAAGACTTTCGATATAACGACGAAACCAAACCGCAAAGCACCTTACCGACAATTGCCGGAATCGTATTGATTATCACCAGCTTCCTCATTATATTCCATTGGATTTACCTTCTCATGAACCCTGATTTCATACTCTCAAATATTGATTTTACATCATTCACAACGATGAATGTCACCATAACCCCAGAACAAATAGTAGTAACAATGAATATGTGTGGTACGATCTCGATTCTTTTATCGATCTTTACTCTCCTCGCTGGGATATTCGCTCTTCAGAAGAAAATGTTTGGAGTCGTACTCAGTGGTTGCGTTCTCGGTATAATCGCGTTAGCCCCGCTCTTCCTTTTTATACCAAATTTTCTTGCGATATGCTGTCTAATCCTGTTAATAATCTCTAGGAAAAATTTTTTTTAACCGTTTAAAGATACGTATCAAAACGTTTCGAGCAATACGGGCAGACTACCGCATCTGTAGGGATGGCCCGTCCACAATTCGGACAAATCCTATCAGGCATAGATTTCCGTCCACCAATCGGAGGACGCATCGCAAACCAGATTAATACACCAATAAGCCCTGCGAAGATCACAATGACTGCCCATAACCCTGCGTTCTCCTTGCGTTTTTTAGCATCTTTATACACCCATACTGCTACAAGAATCCATACAATAAATATAATCAGATAAATAATCAAAAAAATAATCAAAGGTATCATGGAAGACGTATTCGAATAGCTATAATAACTTGAATACGCTGATGCAATATTGATGCTAAGTAGACTAAATAAAAGCAAACACCCGCCTATGAGCATACCACCCTTTTTCATATCCATACCTCATCACGTTCTGTTCTGAATACACTTCAAATTAAACTTTATCTCCTTTCTGTCTAATCCTATATAAACCTGCTGTGACAGAATATCAAAATGAAAGAACAAACAACAGCTCCATCGTAAGAGTATAAGAAAATGTTTCCTGGTTATGGTACGAAACTTGATGTGAAATCCCAACTCCCAATCAATGTATTCGATGGTGTATAGATTAAACGAATAGACCCCTCGCAATCCATGATGATATCCCCCTCCGTCACAAAAGGGCCAAGTCCCGAGGTGTTACAAATACCTTGAATATCAATATCGCTCCATCTCACTAACGACGAAGAAGAAAACGAAACATACACTACGGTTAACGTGTGATTCACACTATTTTTCGATAACGATATTATTGGAGTAAATGGGGGCATCGACCCTATAAGATTCGAGATATAAATGTACATCGCAGCAGACATGATAATTGGAGTAAGAACTAATATTAGAACGACCACAGCAATAATAAGAGCTGTCCTGTCCTTTTTTTCTTCAGGCTCTAATACTTGGATCGGTTGATGGAACGCTATCAATTTCCCACAATATGGGCATACCTGTCCATCATCCGGTATAGAGCGTCCACAATTAGGACAATATTTCGCCATGATATTCCCTCAACATAAAAGATAGAAGCCCGTAATGATTTATAAAACTATAAGAAGAAGAAAAAAGATGTGCTGTGGAAAACAACCAATTTGTGTGTCTTCCACAACGTTTTCCTGTGCTCTTCGTAGCCTATCTTGGTGTCTTTATTATTCATCGAATTTTTTGTTACAGTACGGGCATACTCGGGCGTCTTCAGGAATCGCGCGGCCACAGTTCGGGCACATACGAGCAGGTTTACCGGCTTTCTCTCCACCAATTGGTGGTCGAACAACTAGCCAGATGACTATACCAATTATACCCAGTAATATTACGAGGATTAACCATAATATTCCGCTCTTTCCACGTTTCTCAGCGTCTTTATAGACCCAAATAGCTATTAATAAAAATACTACGAAATATACTATAAAAAAAGCAGCACATATCATTAAACTTAAACCCAGGAATCCTGCTGCTGCACCTGAGTCATAATAATCCCATTCATTTGTAGCGCTCGCTATTGTCGATAGTCCTAGACTGAACAGAAGGCCTAATAATACTATTACTTTTTTAGATATTTCCAACCTTACCACCTCACATCCTAAATATTCATCCTCCTTAACTACTTTTTGTTATTTTTTATAAAAACACTACTGAATAATAACCTATATCACATTAATATCCAGATATCAAAAAAGCAAACGTCTAACAACTATTATTTATTTTTTATTCTTATACAATATTTTTTCCTGGAAAAACGAGTATTGACAATCTCATCTCTAATAACACCAATAGCGATCCCACAAAAAACACCTACCAACCCTCCCGTTAACACACGAATGATATTGTTACTCTCCCACAAACCAAACAATTGTCCAACCCCGTCCACCCCAATCGGTACCATACTCAATATCAGGAATAACACGAATTTTTCATCTAATTCTATCTTATAAAACACAATGAACCCCAGACCAAGAGCTAGACCAACAAATATTGCAGTGCATCGACTACAAAACGGCATTTGATTCCCATTCAGAAAAAAAGACCGAGGTGCTTCTTGGTGACAAAGACGATCACCCACAGTATACACAATATTCCAGGGGAACCCCATGCTTTCAGTGATATCTCGATTGTCATCAATCACGACGACACCGGAGAGATCCGTGATAGAATTTTCTGGAAAAAACAATGGCGCGACAATAATAAGAACTGCCCACAACGCCGTGAGTAAGAAGAGAATAAATAAAAAATTTTTAAAACACTTTTCCCTTCGTCGCATCTTCAAATTCATCTCTTGAGGTGAACAGGAGCCATAACGCAATAATCGCTAGACCAAGGCCTATGTACAAACCGATAGAAAACATACCAATGATGATACAAAGGATAGTAAAGAGAAAATAACGTCGTTTAAACGCGGTGACCGCTCCACCAATTGCGAAGAATGCGCAAATAGCGAGTAATATCGAGAGAATAATCTTATCAACATTTGCTGTTGATAAAAAAGTAAGGATAAGATTTACTCCTGGGAGTAACGACCCAAACGCCGTATCTGAGAGTATCGCAGTTAATAACCCAAGGATACCCATAACAAGAAGTAAAACTCCAGCGATTTTTGGTTTATTCGATATTTTTCTCATAGACGATAAAATGGTTTTCCGCGGCTCACCATATTCCTCCCAACCACATTCAGGTGCTGGGCAGGGGACAAGATCTGAAGGTTGAACCGTAAAACTTAGGTGACATTTCGGACAATCCACCTGATGAATATCTGTGAGATGCTGATTTTCATCAAAGGTGATCTGCGTATTACACTGTGGACAAGTAACCTGTATCTTCATACTTATGAAATCACGACGGCGACATAGGAATCCCGAGTTAAGTAAATTTCTATTTTCATGCGTTTTCAGAAGAATACACCATACTATACTGTAAGGAAAACCGGTATAGTATCCTTTAAATAGAATATGTTTATTCCAGGTACACCAAACAGAATAGGCGGATGAGTAATGACGAGATTCCCTGAAGCTGAAAATCGATTATTAAACAAGAAGATTTGTATGAAATGCGGTGCCTCCAATGCTATTCGAGCAGATCGCTGTCGACGCTGCAGGTCAACAGAACTTCGGGTTAAAGCCAAAGAGAGTAGAGGCACATAACCCTCCTGGATAGAAAGAGTAACCAGTATCTTTAAAAACAATACTTCTTTTTCGGTGATAAACAATAGTTGATGATCCATGCCTGAAACCAAGGTAAAAAAAACAGAGGATTTCAACGAATGGTATAACGAGATCGTTGAACTAGCGGATCTCTGCGATAAACGATACCCGATAAAAGGAATGAACGTCTGGAAACCCTATGGATGGAACCTCATGGGTCATGTCGACCAGCTTATCCGTGAAGAGATGGAACGAACCTGTCATCAGGAAGTCTATTTTCCCTTATTAATCCCTGAATCATTGTTTAAAAAAGAAGAGGAGCATATCGAAGGATTCAGCAGCGAAGTCTACTGGGTCACCCATGCCGGAAATAATGAATTAGAAGAACGCTGGCTACTCCGACCAACATCTGAAACCGCGATGTACCCCATGTTCGCATTATGGATCCGTGCACACACTGATCTCCCCTTAAAAACCTTCCAGATCGTAAACACCTTCCGGTATGAGACCAAACAAACCCGAGCGTTCATCCGAGTTCGAGAGATACACTTCTTCGAAGCGCACACCTGCCATACTGATTTTGAGGACGCAGAACGACAGATACAAGAGGATAAAGAAATCGCGGAGCGCCTCCTCAATAAACTCTGTCTCCCGTATCTCTTTAATAAACGCCCTGAATGGGATAAATTCGCTGGCGCTTTTTACACCATCAGTATCGATGTGTTAATGCCATCCCTTCGCACATTACAACTCGGCTCCATCCATCAATACAAGGAGAACTTCTCCAAACCCTACAACATCTCTTACGAGACCGAAAAAGGAACACATGCATTCTGTCATCAAACAACCTACGGCATGAGCGAACGACTCCTTGGAGCACTGATTGGTGTCCATGGTGATAATAAAGGGCTTATCATGCCGCCCTCCGTAGCACCAACACAAGTCGTCATCATCCCGATCATTTTCAAAGGAAAAGAACAGATCGTGAAAACCACCTGCGATACATTATGTGCTAACCTCTTAAAAAAACAGATACGAGTCCACGTCGATAACCGAGAGATCACTCCTGGGAATAAATATTATGAATGGGAGTTAAAAGGAGTACCAATTCGCATTGAAATCGGCCCGAAAGATGTTGAAAATAAAAGTGTTGTTCTCGTTAGACGAGACACAGGTATGAAAAAAGCCGTACCATTGAATCACGCAGAAACAACTATTCAAGAAGAACTTGATATCATCGCGGAAACATTATACGCGAAAGCAGAGAAAATCCTGAAAGAAAATATCCATCGTGTTCATACCGTCGAAGAGGCACAGCAGAAAAAAGGAGTCGTGGAACTTCCCTGGTGTAAGGAGAAACAATGTGCTCTTGAGATAGAAAGTATATTAGATGGTAACACGTTAGGGGAGCCAGTTATCCAGGAGGCCTGTACCGAGAAATGTCCGATTTGTGGGAAACCTGCAGAGACCTGGATGAGATTCGCAAAAAGCTACTAAAAAAGAAGAAATAATCGAGGTGAAAAATGGTTATGCTTGATCGAATAGTGAGAGGATTACGAGAATATGTGTTCGTGTTAAGTATCATTCTCATTGTTATTGGTTTATTCTTATTTGTTGTTGGTTTATTGTATTATGTTGCGGGGGACCTTGAGCCGCAGGTGTTACGTGATATCACTGATTGGAACGCTTATGTATTGGTTTTCGGTTTGATTGTATTATTCTTTGGGGTGTATTATCTTTATAGTTATTTAAAGAAACGTAAATTTGTTTTAGATGAGTTGAAGACGAATAAACGTTCAGAGCTTCTGAAAAAACGTATTGAATTAATCGCTACGGTGAAACATTTACCTTCGAAATATAAGCGGTTATTAGAGGAAAAGGAAGCGGAGCTTGGCATTTAGTCATATACCGTTTTTTTGATTTCTATGGTTGTTCGATGGTAGCAAAAAAAAGATCAGCTGATTTTGTTGTTATTCTTGTTGATCCTAAGAATAGTGGTAATATTGGTGCGGTTGCTCGGGCGATGATGAATTTTGATTGTGAGCGACTAGTCTTGGTGAATCCGTGTGAGTTGGATGACGTGTGTTATGCTCGCGCGATGCATGCGGATAGTATTCTTGATCACGCTGAGATTTGTTCTTCATTTGGGGAAGCGGTTCATGGTCTTGATTTCTTGGTTGCAACGTCTTCTATTGAAAGTCAGAATGAGAAGAGGCATCTCCGTAATGCGGTTCTTTTAGATGATTTTTCAGAGAAGATTTTTGAGGTGCAGGGTACGGTGGGGTTGATTTTTGGGAGGGAGGATGATGGATTGTACAATGACGAGATTAAGCAGTGTGATATGTTGGTGAAAATCCCTACGAGTGATGCGTATCTTTCATTGAATCTTTCTCATTCTGTATGTGTCGTCCTGTATGCCCTATATACCGGGAGACTGGGTATGCATGGGAAGAAACGGGAGATTGGTCCTGTGGAGAAGGAGAAGTTGTACGAGTTTTTTTCCCTGTTGTTGGATAGTGTTGATTATCCGAGTCATAAGAAGGAGAATACGAAAGTCATGTTTCAACGATTGATGGGACGTGCGATGCCGTCAACATGGGAATATCATACCTTGATGGGTGTTTTTGCTTCAGCGATAGAGGAACTGTCTCGTTTAAAAAAGAAATCTGGTTAGGTCGTCTCTATCGTAAAATAAACGCTACAGTTTTTTAACACAGCATGGACTTTATCCGCAAACCAGACAAGGTCCTCAACATTTGCTTTTTCGTTTTTCCAGTCATACACGAAATCGTAGTTGCCTTTGGTTGCCTTAAACCCCATGTTCATGAGCTGGTTTTTTACTTCTGAGGGTGAAACCCCTTCGCTGTTGAAGAGAATTTTTAGGTATGTTTTCATAGCTGTTCACGTGTGGTTGGTATATCTGGTTGATGGTATTAAATGATTACGATTTTCTCTGCTTAAAAAATGGGTTAGCTGGATAGGGTGGGTTCTTCATCTTGCGATAGGTATTGGTGCGAAACACACGATAAAAACGATCAACGCAAGGACACCGATAAGTTTCCGTTTCGTGTCAAGGGGTGAAAGCTCGTTGAGTGGTGGTTGATGCTGGGTGCCAATCAGGAATAACACCAGGAATGCGAAAATAAGCCATCCCTCATAGAATAATCCTAGAAGAAGGAGGACGATAACAATGAACCAGCTGAAATATTTATGTTTGTCTTTTAATAGGGCTCGTGATATGTGTCCTCCATCGAGCTGACCAATGGGTAGTAGATTAACTGCTGTGAGGAAAATCCCAACCCAGCCTGCGAACAGCGTTGGGTGGATCACTGCATTCGTGGGAAGAGCAAATAGGCTTTCAATCCCTTGAAGGATAAGGGGTAAGGTGATGTACATTGTACCGTCAGACTGGGGTGCAGTAATGGGATTTTGTTGCATTAACATGAATCCAATAAAGGAGACAACAATAGCTACAAGAAAGCCACAGAGCGGTCCTGAAACACCCACATCGAGTAAGGTTTTACGATTCGGGATTGGCTCTTTTGTGGAGATAACCGCGCCAAAAGTACCTAGTATGAACGGTGGTGGAAGCGGGATAAAATATGGTAACGAGGTATCCAATCCATGCTTTTTTGACACAAGATAATGCCCCATCTCATGAATCCCAAGAATTAACAATAACGGAAGAGAAAAAAAGAGGAAACCATTGAGGAAATAAAATGAGGTAACGCTTTTCGCAATTATGGTAAAAAAATCCGTTATCGTTGGTTCATAAATCTGAATCCATTGTATTGCACCTGCAAGTGTGGTCGTAAAAATCGTTGCCACGAGGAGAATAAGATTGATCCAAATGGGTTTTCTTTTAACAACGGGTTTTTTGATGATGTAAATAATGTGTTCTCCTTTATCGAGACGAAGCATGGGGATGTATCCTTTTTCCCGGAGCACTACTCGGAGTGAATCAAATTTCTCCTCAAGACTCTCTTCATCGATTCTACAAAAAAACATTGCAGTTGTATTATTAAACCGTGAATCATAAAAAGGGAAACGTTGACCCACTTCTCGTTTGAGTAATTCGATATCCATTATCGGTGGGGGCGGATTATTCATTGATTCGAAATTATCCCACGTATCAGGCATGTGGCTGGGCGATATCACCGCTCTTTTATTAAACCTTCGTCAACAAAATATTCTTCATTTAATGGGTATCGATTTGTTCCGTGATGTGTAACTATTTTTTCTTTCGTTGTCTGTACAGATACCATACGGGAAATAAAATCCCTGTCGCAAGGAGGAGAAAAAGAAGGATCCATGCCGTCCTACTATTAGACCGAAACGCATAATAGAGAAATATACACATGAACGTCAGAAAGATTAGATAGACGGGCCAAAAAACATATGGGGGCTCATTCTCGGACCAGAACTCTTTCCAACGTTTTGCTGTCATTAGAACCCGAGAACTCTATCGGTACATATTAACATTTGGAGCAAGTAAAATATCTTTTATTTCTCGAATAATTATTCCGATCTTTTTATGATTTTCCTAGTGATCAAGGTTTGTTGTGAAACCCGGATAAACAAATGTGTAAACAGACTAATAACGATAAGAATTCGTGCCCATTCAGGGATAATGCTTCTGGTCAACTCCCAGGAGAACAACCATATCCCTAATATGCTAATGACGAGTACTGAAAAAACTACTGTTAACGTCATTGTATGTGTCGAGTCATCCATCCACTCACAGGTATCACGTTAGCGTTTTTATTCTTTGTGTTTATGAGTTCTCATAGTCATTTTCTTGATCTCTTTATCTCGTAAAAAAATTGATAATCCTTTAGAGAATACACCCTGCATACTATACGAGAAATATATAGTATAAAGAATTAGAGGCGATTGTATGGATATGGAAATCACGTTCCCCGGTGGAAAAAAAGTTGATGCAACCTACAAAGGATTTACAATGAGAACCGATCAACCCAAGCAAGCAGGTGGAGACGGAAGTGCAGCGGAACCATTCTCCTTGTTTCTCGCCTCTCTTGGGACGTGTGCCGGGTATTATGTCCTTACTTTTTGTCAACAACGAGACTTACCCAGTGATGAAATCACACTACTCTTACAATTTAAGAGGGATGAACGAACGCATATGATGACTCAAATCGATATACACATCCAGGTTCCACAGGAGTTTCCTGATCAATACACGAAAGCGCTCGTACGCGCTGCGGAAGTTTGTGCAGTAAAAAAACACCTCGAGATTCCTCCATCTATCACTATCGATGTTAGAAAACAATAATTCTCAGAGGTATCTTTATGTATGTCGTCTCGTATCCCTGGGTCGTGAACCACAATGGTTGTTAACCTTGTTCTTGGTACCCAATGGGGGGACGAAGGGAAAGGGAAGGTTGTTGATTATTATGCAAAAAATGCAGATTATGTGATAAGGTTTCAAGGAGGAAGCGTTACTGGAGATACTCCAGTGTTTATTAAAAATGGCAAACGATCTACCGTTTTTAACATAAAAGACCTTGTCGATCCATTGTATAAAAATAATGAGATCGGTGTGAAAAAAATAACGGGCATATCAACTCTTGGTGTGAAAATTTTAAAAAATCCTGGTATTTCCAATTTTATTGTTGCTAATGTCTCAGGTGTGTATCGACATAAAGTAGATGAAATTTACAAAGTGAAGTACAATGGGGGAACATTATCGTTAACAGCAGATCATTCAATTTTTGTCTATGCTAAACAAAACGGTAAACCTTATTGTAAAAAAACGTCTGACCTGAAAAAAGGAGACATCTTGATAAGTTTTCCTCATAAGAATATGTTAAAGACTCACAACCGGGGAGACCTCTTCTTTCCAGACATATCTTCCTCTGAAAATTCCGTAATTGAATATGAGAAAAATGGGGCAATTCATACACTTCCTATCTCAGACAATCTCTTGAAGCTTTTTGGATATTACGTCGCTGAAGGGAATACGAGTATTCGGAAAAGACAAAGGTACGAAAAATACCGAAAATCTCCTTCGACAGATTACGATATAACCTTTTCGTTCAATTCTAAAGAAAAACATCTAATCAATGCTGTCAAGAGAGCGATGAAAACTCTTTTTCGAGAAACAAAACCTCATATATTTTCCCCACCGCAAGAAAAGAGTGAAACTTGTATCAGATACTCAAAAAAATATCTTGCAGTTTTATTTAAGGATTTATTTGGAACACATGCGAAAACAAAAAAATTACCTGATTTTCTTTTCAATTTGTCAAAAGACCAGTTTTTAAAATTTTTTGAGGCGTACATCGCTGGGGATGGTTATATTCACAAGTCAGGGAGACTTGAGGTCGGTACAGTCTCAAAAGATTTAGCTGTTCAATTAAACTGGTTGTTAAATCTTCATGGTATAAAAAGTACTATTGTAGAAAAAACCACGAAAGAAAACATAGCACCCCAAGGTCATGTATTACGTAGAACAAATGTGTATACCATTAAAATCGGTGCATCACACAGCCCTTTCTCAAAAAAGAACCAGAAACGGAAAAATAATTATTACCTTAGACGAGTTTTAAACATTTCAAAAGAACCTTATTCAGGGTATGTTTATGATTTATGTGGGTGCGACAATGAAGCATTTTTTGGGGGGAGTAGCCCGATATTACTCCACAATAGCAATGCGGGTCATACTATAAAGGTAGGAAACGAAGTCTACAAACTTCATTTAACACCCTCAGGAGTGATACAAGGAAAAACCGGTATCATTGGTAATGGTGTGGTCATAGACCCAGAAATTTTACTGAATGAAATTAAAGAACTCACACAGCGTGGTATAACACCTAAACTTCTTATTAGTGATAGGGCAAACATCATCATGCCATACCATAAAATCCTAGATGGTGCTGAAGAACAATATCTTGGAGATAAGAAGATAGGAACTACGAAGCGCGGCATCGGACCATGCTATAGCGACAAAGTTGCGCGTAATGGGATACGAGCAATTGATCTTACTAATAAAGAATCCTTGCAGAAATTACTTGACCGTATTCTACCGATAAAACAAAAAATGATCGATATCTACGGTATAAAAACCAGGCTTGATCAAAAAGAAATCCTACAGACCTACGGTGAATATGGTGCTAGACTTAAACAGTATATTACCACCACCCATATCGAGATGAACCAGGCAATACAGAAAAAGAAACACATTTTACTGGAGGGTGCGCAGGGTACCATGCTGGATGTTGATTTCGGTACGTATCCATACACGACGTCATCAAACACTATTGCCGGTGGTTCAATCATTGGTACAGGGATTGGACCAAAACACATCGATGATATTATCGGGATAGTAAAAGCCTATACGACCCGGGTTGGTGAAGGACCATTACCCACGGAACTTTTCGATAAAAACGGAGAGCACCTCCAACAGGTTGGTCATGAATTTGGGACGACAACCAATAGACCACGACGCTGTGGATGGCTTGATCTCGTTGTGGTTCGCCATTCTTGTCTTATCTCAGGAATTACGAAACTCGCTATCACCAAACTCGACGTCTTATCAGGGCTTCCTCAGGTAAAGATCTGCATGAGCTACGAGTTAAACGGAAAAAAAATTCAGGAATTTCCCGCAAACATCGAAGATGTCTACCGTTGCAAACCTTGTTATAAAGAGTTCAAAGGATGGACGAGTCTCAACCCTGCTAGTAAAACCCTGGAAGACCTCCCAAAAAATGCGCAAACATACCTCCGTTTCATCGAAAAAGAAACTCACGTACCCATCAGGCTTGTCTCTATCGGCCCCGGAAGAACAGAGACGATTGAACTTTAAACCACATGTTCAACCGATACTGCTGTGTGAATCCAACGAAGATACGAGTTACACGCGGCACGCAGTGAGCTCATATCAGAAGATTGTATGATTAATTTGAGATTCTTTTTATCACGCGTGAGATTCACGGTGGATTTCGGGATTTTTTGCTGAATCTCAGGGGAAAGCGATTGCTCAACAATCTGTGCCTCCCTTAACGAATCACACGTGAAAAGGAATACTGCTTGTTTCATCAACATCCCCCACTAACTCAGAAGATTCCGTATTATCGGGCGCTCATACGTTTCGCAACGGTCGGTCGCTCTTTATAAAACACTTTACTGCCGCAATACGGGCATTGCATCCCGATGTTTTTCACATCGAACTGCACCGCCTTTTTACACAACCCACATTTATACCGCGTCATAGTTAATCACTCCGAGGCGGAACTCGCAGGTTGTACTTCTTCTTCGGCTTTTACTACTTTCTCAAAGGTTTGTCCTGCTTCCGTCTTTGGGGTATAGGCTCCACCTGCGAAGGTGCACCCGCATTTCTTACACTGCCAGATCCCTGAACTAAGTCGATGGACTGCGAGATGACCGCATGCTGGACAAATCTGTTTCGCTCGTTGAATCGTCTCAACTTCACGTACACGGGTTCGTGAACGCACACCGTATCGTGCCTGATATCGGCCCGATGTCCCGACTTTTTTGGTACGCTTTGACATGATCTTATTTCCCTATTCCTTTATATAAAACTTTTCGAATTTCGTTGCCGTTATCTATGGAGGCTTTTATAACTTTTCGTATCTCTTCTTTAGTGTAACTACCGCTCAGCCCTTTCTGCATCGCACGGATATTACCCGTGGGATCTGTGGCAACGGTTAATCGAGCATCCGCTATCTCTTCTTCATCCAGGGATGGATCGAAGACAATAACATTATTGAATTTCACTGATGTACATGAGATAGGCGGCTCTTGTAAAGGTAATGGAAAATCACTTGGGTGTTCCTTCAGATATTCCTCGATAGACGGATGATTCTCCATCATTTTCTCAAATACAGGTTTTAAGCGTTCGATAGGAACCTTTGTGTTAAACAATGCTGCTAGTGATGCAAGACTTGCTGCATCAAACAGATTACCATCATAGTCTAAAATATGAATATCAATGAAAACCATCCACACTTTTTCACCAGGAATAATACACAGTTTATCAACATCGATTATTTGAGATTCTCGTATACCACGATCAACAACCCGGGCGAGTTCTATAGCTGCTTGATCTGGTGGACCCGCCTCAAAATCAGGAGAAGCCATAGGTATAAGCTCAGCAGCGGTCATCATCACACCAGAATTTGGGGTATCAGGATACGGGTCACCAACATCCATTTTTATTCCAGCAAGAACTTGAGTATTCCCAATTTTCACTTTAGCTGATCCCTCTGCTTTTCTTACTGCATTCGTCTCAATTTCTATTTTACGGTATTCATCAAATGTTCGTCCATCGACTCGTTTTCCTTGTTCAGCAAGTTTACATAAATAATCACGTTTTATCGAAGGGATGATCGTCATATTTCTTTCACCTCCTCTGCGACTGAATGATATTTCTCCAGGAGTGCTTTTTTCTGTATTTCTGAGATATGATGACAGCCTTTATAGGCAAGGTCAAACGCTTGTTCGAACTCGTCAAATGTAAGATTTCCATCCATCTGCAACAAGAGCACTTCATCAGTTCGTGGTGAAATCGCAAGAGGCATATCTGCTTCACCAAAATTGTCTTCTTCTTTTCCTAAATCAAGAACAATGTGCCCATCGATTTTTCCTGCTGCACACGCGACAGGAATATCTGTCATAGGAATCCCTGCGTCCGCTAACGCAACCCCTGCAGCAGTTAATCCAGCACAACGCGTACCAGCTTCAGCATCAAGGACTTCTATATTGACGTTAATCATCGTCCGGGGGAACTGCTCCGTTATGATTACTTTTTCCAATGCTTCAGAGATCACTTTGGAGATTTCTCGACTACGTCGATCTGGTCCTGGGCGTTTCCGATCCTCTACACTAAACGCGGCCATGTTATACCGTGCATTCACAATCGCTCGAAGTTGATTTTGGGTGTGTCTCGGAATAGCTTCTCGAGGTCCATAGACCGCAGCAAGAACCTTATTACCGCCCCATTCAAGATAACAGGAACCATCAGCACGGTGAAGCACTCCTGCTTCGATTTTCACTTTTCGCAAATCATGAAATCCTCTTCCATCAATACGCTTCCCTTGGCTATTAATCAGTTCTATATCAGCTTTCATGTTTATCGCACATCCTTTGCATCTTTTTTTAATAACTCTTCAACTTTCTTCGTAAGCCCAAAGCTTAACGCTTCATTTTCTATCAAGTGTATGACATGAAGAACTTTCTCGATCCCATCATCGGGTCCATCGATCCAGACTCTTCCATTCTGACTGATAAAAATACGACATCGTGTGTATTTTTTCAGTAATTCGATCATCGAACCCTGCTTCCCGATAAGTCGGGGTACTTTTGAAGGTTCAACGTCCAGGATATGACCGCCTTTGATTTTATATAGATTACGGTCATTCAACGTGATTTGAAGTTTTTTCGCCTCATCAACCTGGAGAACCTTCGCCATGATAGAATCCCCAGCGTTGAGGTAGTTTTTCGTCTCACCAAAATCGATCTTCCACGGTGCCTCATTCACATGTAACAACGCAGGATACGGGGCGTTGATATCCACCAGCCAGCTTGATGCCATCGGTTCTAATACGACGCCGATGATAAAATCCTCCTCAATCGGGTTATATCTCCCTTTTAAGGGGACCACATTCAAATATTCATTTCGGTTATTCAGGATACCAAATCGTTCTGCATAGATTTTTCCGTGCTCGATGAACGTCCCATGGCCAGCTTTATTTTTTTGCATGTCACCAATAAGCTGACCCGAAAGAACCACGGTCCGTTTTTCTTCTGTCATAAAAACAACAATCCTCTAACAATAAATCACTGTGCAATTATTTCAATAACCGGGTATCGATATTACCCTTTGTCACCTCATTTAATTTCTCATAAAAATCGGTCTGCATACCCGCTGGGATACGCACGATACCAATCCAAGAACCATCAGATTGCCAATCCTCCCGTTCCAGCACCCCAAAATTTCGGGCGATCCCATATGCTTTCCCAATAAACTGTGCAGGGATCTTCACTGAGATTTTCACCTGTTCAATGGAAAGTGGAATCAACGGTCGTAACGCGTCAACCACGAGTTTCACTTGTTGATCCACGGGTTTAAACGGGTCGATATGCACCTTCGCCTCCTCCATAGCACGTTCAATGCGCAGCCGAGGATGAGGCAGTTTCGTCTGAGGATCCATCGCGTTCCTCATAATAATATCCACGACGCGCTTCCGTTTCTTCTCAACCATTTCCCGTCGCTGCTCTGTGGTCAGCTGCAGCTCACCTTTCAGGATGATCTCTTTCGCGATCGTCGCAATATCAGTCGTCCCGAAGACTTTCTGTAGGGACTCCTCTGCTGCATGCGTGCCTTTCTTCGAATCCTTAAAAATCGTATCAGCCGCGAGATTCGCAACAATGTCCACTTCTGTCCCATCAAGGACTTGAGCGGCTACATGAGAATCAACGAGGATTTCAAAATGTTGTTCTCCTCGTTTCAACCGTGCGATTACCGCGTCGTCTAAACTAACCACTCTTATTTACCTCCGAGCGCTTTCGTTACCAGCATCTTCGTCTCTTCAGGAGATATTATGTAAAATTTCTTCCCTTTCATGATAACACCGATTTCAATCGCATCTGGGTTCAATTTTCCTTCATTAGCTTTATTTAAGGCTTTAATACCGAGATCAATCCCTTCATCCATTGAGAGATTCTCCTTGTAATGGCTCTCAAAGAACGCCATTGCACCACTCCGTCCTGCACCCTCGCTACTGGCTTTGTATTCCATGAGTGCTCCAGAGGGATCAGTGGCGAATAATCGTGCTCCGGTTTCATCAACACCTGCGATTAGAAGCGCGGTACCAAACGGTCTGACTCCACCGTATTGTGTGTAGGTCTGTTTAAAATCGCAGATCCGTTTCACGAGTGTTTTCACTTGTATCTTCTCGTTGTATGTGATTTCGTTGATTTGTGCATCGAGACGAGCACGATCAATGAGTACTCGTGCGTCTGCGACCAAACCTGATGTCGCGCATCCAATATGATCATCGATTTGGAAAATCTTCTCAATAGAATCAGGTTCTATTAAGTGAGAGGTTATCCGTTTATCGACGATTAAGATCGCTCCGTCTTTAAATTTTAATCCAACAGTAGTTGTTCCTCTTTTAACTGCTTCCCGTGCGTACTCAACTTGAAAGAGTCTGCCGTCAGGAGAAAACACGGTTATTGCTCTATCATATGCCATATTTGATGGTTGCATGCTCTATTTCACCTCTATATTCATTAAAATATCCCTTGTAGATATTACTAGAATTTTTTACCAAGAATGCTCTTTTACTGTATATAGTTTGTGTTAAAGTATTATGTAGCTAGCCTGTTGAAAAATTAGTTAATGAAGAATGAGTATTTGTATTTTAAAACAAATAATAATAGAATTTACAGGGGAGAATATACATAGTCAAAGTCAATCCAATTCTGAGAAAATTATATATTGGTAATTACCAATGTTAG
>JAZDGT010000074.1:0-4277 GCA_043806635.1 Methanobacteriota archaeon
ACACTGACTGCTGAGATACCGACCAGGATATAAAAAACCGTGGTTATGATAATGGAATAGATGATCGCCCGTGGTATTGTTTTTTTAGGGTTCTTCGTTTCTTCCGCTAGACGAGTGATGCTTTCAAATCCGATGTATCCAAAGAAGATCAACACTCCTGCTTGGATGATTCCACTAAATCCTTTAGCGAGTTCACTGTAATCTACAGACCCGTAGTATGGAATACCGATGTAGATGATGATAACAAGCCCTATTGCCTCAATGAGAGTGAAAATGATAGTCATAACCGCGCTTTCTTTCACACCTAGGATAAGGATTACTCCACAAATTGCTAGTAGGATAAAAGCGGTGATAATGATGGGAGTTTGGAAGAGTACATAGAAATAGTTTGCAAATCCCATGGCAACGGTCGTCGCTCCAATTATGCTGCCTACGATGATGAACCATCCGATTAGCCATGCGAGTTGTGGACCAAAGGAATGTTTCACATAGATGAACTCCGCAGCTGCATGAGGAAAACGTGAAGAGAGTTCTGCATAGCTAAGACCTGTAAGTGATGCAACAATTGCAGCAAGGATGAACGAGAGCCATAACGCATTCCCACTCAACCCAGCAGCTTCACCAATAAGAACGTACACCCCAGCACCAAGAATGACTCCGACGCTCATTAGCGTCACTTCAAGGAGGCCTAATGATCGTTTTAGCTGTACCATAGAATGTACCTCAAATATCCAGGTGTATATTATCTATCTTTATAGGATTTTTTATAAAAAATATGAAAGATTTTAAAGTAGTTTTTTTTATCTTTGAAATGAATAATGATGGGGTAGGATGAAAATACTTCTTAATCGATCACGGAATGAAAATCGTTGGTTATTTTTTCGTTCTATATTCAAGATGTCTGTTTAATATAAATAATGGAGGTATGGAAAGCAATATTCCTAGGATAAAGAGGGGAACTAACATGGATGTACCAAAAGATGCATCTAGAAGAAGCCAGCCGCTACGAAATATTAACACCGAAGCTATGACCAAAATAAGTTCCCAGAAGATATGATACTGTTCTTTCATTGTAAAACGAAATCCCAGAATCTATTATAAATATTATGATAAGAGGGCTTTTAACCTATGCTAATAGACCTGAATAGCGAAGAAAGTATACACTACAAATAGTTTGAGATCAGTTTCTTTTTCGGTTGTTTACTCCTTATGTTTGCTATAATTTTTCTAACCAAAAACTATATTCGCTTGTAGTGTATACATATGCTACATGGCGATTCATAAAGTGAGGCGGGGTGGGAGAGTTTATCTTTCAGAATATAAGAAAATCCGGGAGGGAAAGAAAGTCAAGAGTGTTTTTGTGCGGTATCTTGGTCCCGAGGATCACGTGAAGCAGGGTAAAAAACCGAAGAGACGGGTGTTGGACAGGATACAGCTGTCGCAGTCTCATAGAGCAGGGGATATTCGATTATTGTGGAAGGTCGCGGAAGATCTTGATTTGGTGAACAGTATTGATAGAATTTGCTGTGAAAAATCTGATATTTCAGGACCGTCCCCAGGAAAATTCCTTACCATGTGGGCGATAAATCGGGTGCTTGACCCAGAGAGCTGCACCAGGTTGGAACGGTGGGTTCCAACAACTGATCTCCCGTTATTAGCCGGTGTTGAACCAGAGTTGTGTACGAAAGATGCGTTTCTGTCGTCGATGGATTTCGTATGTTACTCAGATCCGGGGAGTGACCGAAAAGTGGATCATACGGTTACGATCGATGAGTTGTTATATCATCGGTGGCGAAGTCGTCATCCGCTTCCACCTGGTGATCGGGAGACGGTGGCGTATGATCTGACGTCGGTGTTGTTTTTCGGGGTGAGTTGCCCATTGGCTGAGCTGGGGTATAACACGAAGGGTGTCCGGCGTCATCAGGTGAATCTCGCCTTGTTAGTGTCAAGGTATGATAAGTATCCGATCACGCATTTTGTCTATGGCGGGAGTCGAAATATCGCTTCGACGGTGAAGAATCTCTTGGTTCGGTTGATGGATGCTGGTGTAGAGAAGGGGACGATTATCTGGGATCGAGGGAACGTGTCGAAGGATCATGTGAAGTTGGTTGAGGATGCAGGGTGGAAGTTGATTTGTGGTGTTCCTGCGACGTCGAAAGAAGCATGTGCTTTTCTTGATGGTACAGAAGTGCCGGTGACACCAGAGGCGTTTGTTCAGAGAAGCAAAACAGGTCATATCTATGCGGTGAAAACAAAAGGGCAGTTGTTTGGTCGTGAGCGTTCGGTGGTGGTGTGTATCAATGAAGAGCGGAGAAGTGGGCGGATGAATGATCAGAATGAGGTACTGGCATGGATTGGTGAGGAGCTTGACAAGTTGAGCGTGCGGGGACAAGGGTGGTCTGAGGCTGCTCTGCATAAAGAGATCAAGGGTATCGTGGGATCGTTGGAGGATCTGGTTCATGTTCGAGTGAAGCGAATAAAGGGGGGTGTTGGTCCTCGGATTGAGTGGTGGTTTAAAACCCGGGAGATTGAGGATGCTGCGCGTCCGCAAGGAAAGTCCTTGTTGCTTTCGACAGATGAATCCCTTCCGGCTAAAGAGGTTGTACGTTCATATTTTGAGAAGGATTTCGTAGAGAAGGTGTTTCGCATGTTGAAGACTGATGAAGAGATGGAACCGGTTCGTCATCGGCTTGAACATCGTGTTCGCGCCTATCTGTTTGTCTGTGTGCTTGCGTATCATCTGTTGTCTACGCTTCATTTCCGGATGAAGGCGACGGTGAAGACAGATAATGTTAAGGTGTGGGAACAGACCTTTGATTTTCTGGATGATCTTGGTCGGGTTGAACGTGCTGAGATTAGGTTTGGGAACGAGGTGAAGACGTTATATCTGAATGTGTCGAAGTCTACAGGTGAAATGTTGAAGAAGATCGGGATGAAGGATCTGTTGAAAGAAGAGAGCAGACTAATGGTGTAGTACACACACTTCGCTATTCAGGTATGATAAGGATTTCATTGCAAAACTGCTTTTACATTTCTTTCTTCTTTTAACCTACTTAGATACTCCAAAACATCTGTTCCGATCTCCTCGTTTTCCAAGGCAAAATCAATGATCTTTTACGCCCACGTCGTGAACCCGTTTTTCCATCTGTTCCAATATCATTGTTCATCTCCAAACACCACTACCTCTAAATCTTTAGAAAAACGATCCCTCGTTATCCTTAGCCCCTGCTCTAGAGTGTATTTTGGTTCAAAACCTTCTTCCTTTATATATCTAATATCGGCTGGTTGAGGATCATCATAGGTGATTTCTCTATTTTCTCCGTAGTCGTTGTTCATTTCGATTAATGATTATACTAGTTCGTTGACCGAAATATCTCTACCACTTGCTATGTTGAATACACCAGTTATATTCTTATCCATAGCAAGTAAGTTGGCACGTATTACATCGTTGTCTTTTGTTAATGTTTTAATTAAATTCGATCCAATGAACCCTGCACTCCTTATAACAATTACATATTTACCATGCATATCAGATTCACCATTGCTCTTCGTTCACATGAATTTCTTGGATTGCTTCAATGGGAATCTGATACCATGAACCTTTGGTATCAGTCACATACACAGATCGATCATTCACGATTTCAACGGTGCCAAACACACACTGGTACGTATTCTGTGGCGTCTGTCTTTTTTCTATGATAATCCGGCAACGTTGTTGCTTGTATTTGTCGAAATCCTGTGCGTTCATGAGTGGTCCTCCTGTTTTTATGTTTTCATTATTGTTAGAAGAAATATCCCAAGAGCGATTAATGCTCCAATCAGGGCGCCGGCAACTGCTTCGATACCATTTATAACGACCCCGGTGAAGTCCATAAGATCGAGCATCGCACCAATCTTGAGCACCCCGGCGCCCCAGAGGAACAGTATGAACACGAGTATCCCTCCAAGAATCAATATCGCTCCAACAGCCTTGCTTTTCCCAGACCCAAAATAAGCGGTAAAGATCCCCGCAATCACGCTTGCTATTGCGAATACCAGCATAAGCATGCTCAAAAAATATTCTAACATTTTCTTTCTATACCTCCAAATCCTTTTTTACGCCAAACTGGTAAACCCGTCTACGAACATATGCATAGTAACCGATGCTGACAATCCAAACAATACACCAATAGGGAAGATGGAGCGGTCTGACCATCTGTGTCTGTTGGATGATAAGATGATCCAGGTCGATGAGAACACCAGCCAACCCAAAGAACAAGAGAGCAAGAAGTGAGTAC
>JAZDGT010000075.1:0-27645 GCA_043806635.1 Methanobacteriota archaeon
AGATTTTTTTGGTGTTATTACATTGATACAAAGGACTATTCTTTCTTTGTTCCTGTAATGGTGTATGCAACAATGTAATCTATACTCTAATGTGTCTCGGTTATCATGTATGAAAAAAAAGGTGTTTTTATACTCACATAGAGTTGTTATAAATAATATATTTCTTTTGACTTGATTCGTTGATTTCATTGATATTGTTGATGAGTTTCTCCAGATCAAATGGTTTTGGTATGTAATCATGGATGTATGTTTCGAGGCCTTTCATTTTTTCTTTGTCAGGGCTTCCATTGGCGGTGATGATGGAGATGATGATGTTTTTATCGAACCCGCGGTTAATGATTTCACGTATGGTATCCCATCCGTCCATAAACGGCATAACCAGATCCATAAGGACTATTCCTTTGAATCCTCGTTTCAGTTCATCGATACAGTCTTTCCCGCAATCAACGGTGAGCACCTCAAAATCGTTGCTCTCGAAAAACGCTCTGAGGGACACTAAGATGTCAGGGTTGTCGTCAACGATCATTATTTTTTTTATCGTTTCCTCGTTTTTCTGTTCCATGAGTTCGACCATGGTTATACTTTGGGATTTTTTGTATATAAAACTATCCTGTGAAAACGTCAGAGCGGTAGAATGTCATAATCCTATCCTAATATGAGTTAGTAATACCCCAAAGTAAAAATACAGAAAAATATTCATCATTTTTTTGATTGAGAACGAGTATACAACAGATTACTTAATGTACCAAGCTCCTCTGGTGTAAGCTCCTCTACTCGTTTCGTCATAAAGGGTAACTTTTCAGGAGAGATTTTTAAGATGTTTTCAACGCTGTTCTTGATTTGTTTCCTTCGATGAGAAAACAATGTTTTGATCATGTAGAAAAAAAAGAGTTCATCAATCAGAGTAAACGGTGGTGTCACCCGCGGGAGTAATTCAACCACACATGATTCAATTTTTGGTTGTGGTGAAAACGCAGTCCTTGGGACTGCCTCAAGGATCCGACAAAATGATTTATAGTACACACCAACAGAGAGGCGGGAATACTGTTTCGTTCCAGGTTTTGCGATCATTCGTTCAGCAAAATCTTTTTGATACATCAAAATCGCTCGTGAAAATGGGTATGAGAGGAGTTTAAATGTTATAGGGGAAGAAATCTGGAAGGGGAGATTCGAAACAATCTTCGTAAATACTGGGAACGTTTGAAAATCAATGTCGACTGCATCCCCCGGTATCAGAAGAACATTCTTCGGAAGTCGTTTGGATAGTTCGCGAACTAGGGATTGATCAATCTCGATAGCAATCACTTGTTTGACCTGTTTCGCGAGAAGCAGAGTGAGTACACCTGTTCCAGGTCCGATTTCTAAAACAACATCATCTGGTTGGAGTAACGCAGAGGAAACCTCGCGTTGAGCGACTCGTTCATCAATTAAAAAATGCTGCCCAAGGTGTTTTTTCACCATTACGCTCATCAATAGGGAGTCTTGGATATAGGAGGACGAGTGAATAAACGATATTTCTGATCAGGATCGGTTAACTCTAACTCGATACGTTTCGAGATGAGTTTATCTGGGGCCCGGAGGAAATCTATACGATCCTGCATATCCTTAAAACTCGCAAATGGTTTCTTTTTCCGCTCGTCAACAATCTGCAGCATCATCTTTTTCCCTAGACCGGGGAGTAACTCAAGCGTATGAAACCGCGTTGATATCGCGTTTGCTTCATTAAAAAATTTCGTGAATCGTTCCTCATTATGATGCACGATATCAAGAATAACATACGGGAGTTCACCATGAGCTGTTGAGGTCATCTCCTCATAGTTAATCCGCCCTTTGATTTTTTCGATTTTTACGCGTTGGACAGGGTCCTTCCCAACATAGATTCGTTCGCTGATAGTAAACGACGCATCACGTTTCGGTATTAATTCGAGTAAAGTGAACTGGTTCTCCCCGATACCGTAGACTACTGGTTTGCGTTTAAACGCGGGAACGTCACCACGTCCTTTTGCCAAGTAATCGAGAACATATACATAATCCTCCATACCTCACACCCTCTGTTATTCTTCTATTGAATATTTCTTTACTATTCCTAATATGTTTTTTACTTCACCCTCATTTGGGGTGAATCGTTCTTTCGCAAAAATTGCTTTGACATCATCAGCGTTTTTTGGGAGTAGATCCGCGATCTTATACGCATGGGTTTCCTCGATGTTTTTCAGGGTTTGTAGTTCTTTAATGAGTTCATGTGTATCTTTAATGGATAACGTCGCAAATTTTTGTGCGTGCTCAAGCGCTATTTTTTGTTCATAGATCAGTTCTTTTCGTTCTTTACTTGCTTTTTTTAGGATGTTCTTTGCTTCAGCAAGTGAAACCAATCGTACTTTTTCCTCACCGCTCATTTAGGGTACTCTCCCAAGATGCTCGGGTCTTACAACCAATGTTTTATGTTTCTTCCCAACAATGATTCCGACGACGTATGAATTTCCTTGCATACCCTTAATCTTTCCTGTGTATCCTTGGAACTGGGGATGTGGCATACCCTTATGGGTTGATGAATCAATTTCGATATTGACCGGTTCTCCTATTTCGAACTGTTGTAACGCTCGAGTGATTGAGGAAATCCCTCGATTTCTTGGTTTTTTCCGCAGAATGTGTCTGCTTTTACTTCGAATACCTTTTGATCGTTTTACCATAGTTCTTTATTCCCCCTTAATCTCGAGGACATCAAGTTCTTTCACGGTGCAGGGAAATCCGATAAGGTTACTGATATTGGGCGTGGTTTTCCCTTCATCGCCTGAGATCAGTTCCTTGACGTATGTTCCGGATGCTGTTTCCATGCGTAATCGGGCTATAGTTCCCTCTACTGATTCGACAATGCAGTTATATATCTTCCTTTCTCTAACAGTATGGGCTCGACGATGAGCCACTCGAGTCGGTGTAAACTGCTGTATCGTTGCACCGTGTAATACCTGAGCTACCTTTTTAAGCTTTTCTTTTGTAAAAGGACTTGCTCCTTCGATAATAACTGAATAGATCTTACGGAATTCCGCGGCTTTTAATCGCACTACTTCTTCGGCGTCAGAGAACCGAAGATCGGATACCTCAATTCTCTGTTTTCCAAATTTATTTACCTCTCGTTTTCCTTGGTTCAGATCGATGATCCGTTTTTTCGGGTTTTTTATTTCAAGGATAAACGGTCTTCCAGTTCCAAGCATTCGTGCATCGATATCCTCCCGTCCACAGCCATGAAACGCCTCATCGTCACCCCGGGTTAGTGTAAGGATTTTCGACGCGATGAGTTCCTCAACACTTGTCTCGTACAATTTTCCAGTATACTCACATGCTCGGCATCCTTTTCCTCGACAAACTCGGCACGGCCATTTCGTCTGCGGAATGCCTCGTTCGAATTTTTTATACCGTCCATAAATGTATAAAGACTTTATCTGGAGATGAACTACATCATATGCGGTGTCGATAACCGCGGTGATATCTGGATGGGTAAAATCAACGGTTTTATTGAGTTTTTTTTCAAGGATTTTTCCGATTTCTCGGTTGATCTCCATTTTCACGGTATCCGTACTCTCCGAGTGAGTGAGGCGAAGGAGCTCTTGTTCATGGTTTAGTATTTCGTCGTCGATTCTAGAACCAATTAAAAACGTGGTGAACTCATATTCTTTTAAATCATCAGAAATGAGTCGGGTGAAATGGGTGATTTCATCAAGTAATCCTTTGCATAACCAACATTGTTTTGTTTTCGTTTTTTTCTTTATATCTAATTGTTCACGAATATGTTTTCCTCGTTGGGCGTTTGATACGTGGTTATTAGATAGTCGAAAGACTCTCCCGAGACATGAATCACATAACGGATAACTTGTAAGCGTTTTTTCTGCCCGGTGAAGCAGTTCTGATTCTTTCATGAGTAGAGGCGAATATCAGATATCATAAAAATAGTTTGTTATTCCATGATTTTGGATAGGGGCACACAACAAATTATTTATAATAGCGAAATTAATATAAAAATGATGATCTGCGAACGATGTCGAAGACGATTCGGGACATTAGGGGTAACATACTGGAACGCACAGAGTGGAATGTGTCCCATATGTAAAGAGGATTCATCATTCCCTTCTTTTTTAAAACTCGAGCATCATCACAAAGAAAAAAACTAGGATAAACAGTTTTTTTATAAATAAAAAATAGGTGTTATAACCACAATTTAATAATAACTACGACGAGAAGAAGAAAAAAGACTAAAGGCACCACCCAGAACCACAGAGGATGAACCACACCAATAGCATACGCCAACGAAAGAAGAAAAACAAGACCCACAAATAACGTGATGACATCGCGATATTTCATTTCTCCACACCGTCAACCTAAAGATTATCACTCATGTATATAAAATAGTTGCCGAAAAAAACAGTACCGTGTTTTGTACGGATAAACAGTTCACAACATTTTTAATAAACCAGTATATACGAGAACGAAAAACAGATAGAGGAACTGAAGAGTATGGTTGAAATCTCACCGTTTCATGGAATGACCTATAACAAAGAAAAAATTCATGTCTTAAACGATGTGATGTCCCCACCCTACGATATCATCTCTGAAACCATGCAAAACGAGCTGTATACCAAACATCCGTATAATTTCGTCCGACTTATCCTGGGGAAACAATTTCTAGAGGATACCGAAGAAAATAACCGGTATACACGAGCCAAGACCGTATTTGAGGAATGGCAAAAACAAGGGATTTTAATTCCGTCATCAAACAAAACCATCTTCCCATATAAAATAGAGTATCAACTAAAGAATCAACGGAAAACGATGAACGGGTTTTTTGTTCTCCTTAAATTAGATCCCGAGTATAAGGTGGTGAAAGCTCACGAGAAAACATTATCCAAACCGAAAGCCGATCGATTAAATCTGATGCGCTCCTGCTATGCGAACCTTGAACCAATAGAATTATTGTACATGGATAAAAACGATACGATACACAAAACAATGAAGGATTCCTTAAAGGAGCCGCTCATCCGCGTGAAAGGATACGATGGATTCACTCATAGCATGTGGAAACTCGATAATGAACAGGTTATCTCAAAAATAATCACTCTTCTTGAGGATAAAATACTCTTTATCGCCGATGGTCATCATCGCTATCAAACCTCCTTAAATTTCGTGCAGGAACAACAGAAAAAAACCGGGAACACGAAACAGGATGCCCCCTACAATTACATCATGGTTGTCCTCGCGAACATGTTCGACCCCGGTTTAGCTATTCTTCCAACCCATCGATTACTCAAACTCCCTGATTTAAACCTGGATACACTATTCAAAACCCTGAAACAGTATTTCACGATAGAAGAAAAAAACGTATCAACAAAAACCAAAGACTATGACAGTATCGGGAAACACATCATGCACGATATTGAAACAAAAACCGCACATAAATTCGCTCTCTACCATCAAAAGAAATATTATCTGTTCACTCTCAAAAATGAGCGGATCATGAACACGATAGCCACAGATCATTCGCAGACATGGAGAACACTTGATGTCTCCATCCTCCATAAATTAATACTTGAACAAGGCTTAGGCATCTCAGATACCAACATCGAAGATCATATCAAATACACGCGGGTTGACGCAGAGGCGATACAACTCGTTGATGAAGGAATATACAATGCATCATTTCTCATGAATGCAACAAAAATCGATGAGTTAAAAGCAGTCGCAGAAGCAGGCGAACATATGCCACAGAAATCAACCTACTTTTTACCAAAGATGCTCTCAGGCCTGGTCATGTACAAAATGTGACCACTACTTCGCACTAAAAAACCCATAGAAACGATTCATCAAAATTGGTTTTTTGATAAGAGTTGTACAGACATATTTATATACTGAGAAACCAGACCATCATACTATAGGGATTTGACTCGTATGGTGAGGTCTAAAAACCGTAATATCAAAGGCTACATTGATTTGCTTAGACCATTTACACTTCTTGCACCACTCTGTGTCTCTAGCTGCGTCATGTTCGCGAGCCTTATCTATAACGGGAAAAACGATCTTCTCATGTTCCCAGCGATCATGACGATCAGTGCTGCAAGTTTCACTCTTGCCCTGTTAAACGGTGCCTCAAATGCACTCAATCAAGCGACGGATATTCATGAAGATCGACTATCAAAACCCTATCGACCGATACCAAGAGGAATAATAACCCCGCATAATGCGCATCTCCTCGCAGGTGTACTCTACCTCAGTGCATTCGTATTATCATTAACGGTTCATTTCTTATTCACGATCTTTGTTCTCTTCATTGCGATTTTTACAATCACATATTCCCTCCCTCCGCGGATGAAACGATACCTTTTTTTTAATCAACTCTGGGTTGCTCTCCCCCGAGGCCTCATCGGGATTCTGGCATCATGGAGCGTCTTTGGGGACCCGTTTCAGAAGCTTCCTCTCGCGATGGGATCCATTGCTGCGTTGTTCTTGTTCGGTGGGACAACAACGAAGGATATTCTTGATGCTGAGGCAGATAAAAAAACAGGGATTCACACGTTAATTAATGTCCTGGGTGTGCGCACCACTGCGGTGATCGCCTGCTTCTGTATGAGTAGCGCATTTCTTCTGATCATCCCCCTGGTGTTCTGGGGCGTCCTCGAGATATATTTTCTTCCACTTCTTCTCCTAGTTTGTCTTGCGTTGTATATCGCACGGTTAATGATCCATGATCATCAAAATAATCGATATGAAAACACGACATCTTGGCGTTTGATGTATACTACGTATCTGCTCTTCGCGTTAGGGTTTGCTCTGCTTACTATTTCGTTTTCTTAAACACACATAATTTTTTAGTTGCCAGAGAGTCGCTCCACTGAGAACAAGTATTGAGAGAATAACCAGATAAAATCCGCTTGCTAACCCCCATTGTGAAGCTATCATAACATCTTGATTGTCGATGAGGAAGCTAAGGATACCAGTACCCTGGATTGATCCCACGCTTGCTTCACACAGCTTCGATGTACCCGTATAATAGATAATTCCAAGGAGTGCTAGCATCAATGTACAAACCGCGGTTAGTATAATCACGTATTTTTTTCGTTGTACAATATCCAACAAGATACTAAAAAGAATAACAACAGCGAGTACACCGACAGCAATAAAGACTTTACTGAGAAAATCTAGATAAATATCCGGCATCGCAGCAAGGCTATACGTCGTTCGTTCTGACGTCGTAGTCGTTTCAATCATCACCTGAGGATGAACATACATCTGAATACGTCGTTCAATCATCGGTGAAGTACTCGAACCAGAAAGCATCCACCAGGGTTGTACCAGAGAAATCAATAAAAGAACAAGAGCACACACTTTCAGAAGAGTAAACAAAGTAATTTTTTTCAAGAAAAGCAAGACACATACAACTCCAACAGCAATACAAGAGATCACCAGAAGAACCAGGGGAATGAGCGACTGTACCGTCGTCACCAATTGAAGACTCTGGTCACTTGTTAAAAATATCTCGTTTTGCCCAATAAACGTATTCCCTTGATACGCATTCAACGTATAATGAGCAGGTGGAAGAGTGCACACCCTATCGTTTCCAACACATTCCTTAACTTCTTTATTCTCACGAATGACAACCACACGCAATGCATCATCATGTAATGCATTCCCTTGATTATCGTACACGTCAAAACCCAACGAAAACGTGACACGAAATGGGAGATGGATGAGATCACCGCACTCGGGAACAGAAATCTCCTCCTCGTCAAGAACAGCACCATAACTCAACTGAAGACGATACATCCCAGAAGGAACACGAGTAAAACGATAACTCCCGGGGCTCTCACTTACGGCAAGAATAGGTGGTGCATCATCATACTCGATGCTCGAAAGCATCGGATGAACCTCCACACCAGGTGAAAAACCAAGCTGGTCCCTGACTTCAACCGTGAAATCATACAACCCAATAGCAGAACTTACCGATATCTTTCTCTTCAACGAATCCAGTTCGCCTTCATACACAATAAAATCGTGATACCATGCTTGTACCCTGAACACGTCTCGAGAACTATGCGGAATATACAGAGTCGACTGTCCTTGAGCATCCGTCCGATTCTCCGCGAAAACAATATCATGCGTATTCAGAATCAACACCTTCACATCAGAAATACCCGTATCATGTTGATCATGAAACGCTACCTGCACCGTCCGCTGCCACGTACAAAACACATGAACAACCATCCTCCCATTCACATACAACACACGAGCACCAGTAAACACCTTCGACCTATTCTGAATAACCCGATACACCTTCACCAGATACTCACCAGTCGACACATTCGAAAACACGGTATACGCCCGTGTTAACAACGAACGCTCAGCAATCCCTGAAGCAATCACCGTACCATCATAAGAACACAACTCGACCCTCATCACCGGCAACGACAACCCAGTCCTATTCACAAACCAAGGAAACGAAAAACGAGTTCCCCCAAAATGAGTCACCACGGTTACAGGAAACTTCTGAACACGCTGCTCAAAAGAACCACCCTGAGACACACTACGACATTTCGCAAGATCATGATACAACTGCGCCTCTTCCTGAACCGCAGCATAACCGCCCTGCTCAGAAGAAAACAACTCCGCATCAAACTCAACAACCAAATCACCAGGAATCAACAAATCATGACTATACCCTTTCTCATACGAGTTCCTCCCGAAATTAATCGACGCGTAATCAACCTCAGTACCCAAAAAATTAAAATATTCCCGCTCCGCAACCTTTACCTGAATACCATCCCGCTCATTTATCCCCGCTTTAACAATACCAGAATTTGAAGAAAAAATAAGACTATGAGTCTTCCCAGTTTTCCCTTCACCATAAGCCAACCACGCCTCAGAACCAAGATCAACATCATCAGCAAATGAAATTACCCACTCACGATTCTTCGACTCCGGATTCGTATCCAAAGGATATTCATCTACCGTATTACTTTCACCCGCAACATCTAAAAACGGGAGGATATCACCGAAATTAAGTTTCTCCACCGTAGGATTCCGCGATTTAAAAGAAATCAACGCCCCAAATCGCCCATCAAGATTCTCATCCCCTTTCACCACGACATCACGAAGAACCTCATGTTTCACATGAACACAAATACGCTTATCCGTCTCAGGCGAATAGTAATACTTATACAGAGCAGAGGTCCGTAACTCCCCAGTAGATGATTCACTGATAATCCCAAAAGAAACCATGAGATTACCATCCGTAAAAATCTTTTTCAACATCAAGGTTTGATCAGAAGAAACTTCATCCCCTTCCTTTTTTCCGATTGCATACGAGAAAGAAAATGACGCGATTTGATCAGCATTCACAATGTCGAATTGTTCACTTTTCGGTTTCTGTTTCACCACCACCTGAGCAAGGGATCTATCAAGGAATTCTCCACTCTGACCCACCCCATACACGATATACCCATCTTCCCGTATCCCATAATACATGGCCTCTGCCTTAATATCAGGTAATGGACTCGAGGAATACGAAGCATCTTCAACACTCACATGATCCGGGTACATCGGTGGCGATTTCTCCTGATCATCGTAATAGACATAATATTGTTCATTCCCTGTTGTGTGCTCAGGGATGAGGAAAACCACATTACACTCCCTTACAACCGTTGTACTCTCCTCGGTGTATTCCATATCGTAAATCTGGGATTCAAGCTCATGCCACATCGTTCCATCCCAGTCGCAGATTCGGATAGAGTGAATAGTCTCGTTTTGTGCCCAACAGGGATGATCAAAAACGACGTTGAGATCAATAGGTTGGAACGCAACATCGAGATTACCTGTTGATATGGGTATCTGGAGTTGTTGTCGATACGACCAACCCGTGTTCCACTCAGGTATTGGAGAATCACGGGGTAATGCAGAAACCGGTAACACTGACAGTAGAAGTAAAACTAGAATAAGATAGGTACCTATCATGAACTTACAACGCATGGTGTTCCTTCTTAGATATACTACGTTTCCTGTATTATATAGAGTTGTTTTGATAATATAAGAACTTTTTTACGTAAAACTCCCAGGATAGAGAGTACGAGAATACAGGAGGACCAGCCCATAAAAGAGTGGGGGTAACAGGTTATGTAAAGGGTTCACGGGAAAGATATCATTGGGAGATACCCGGTTTCCCCTAAAATAATTAAGAGTGAGAACCCAATGGCGAATGCGAGGTATTCGAGATACATGAGAACCCAGGCGTGGACATTTTCTAACGATTTGCTCTCATTATGTTTCAGCATGAGATAAAATACGAAGAAGCTGGGAACGGCGAATACGGCGAGGGGTAACAGGTATGATGATAGTATTCTCAGGTATACGAGCACGGGGATGAGAACGGCGAAGGGGATGACCATAAAGGGGAGCGCTATAAACGCGGTGTTTTTGATCCCATAGGTGTTGATGAGCGTGTTCACACCGGTTTGTTTATCCGCTTTGGCGTCAACGATGTCTTTCGTCGCCATGGCTCCCATGAAGAAGATCATGGCGAGGAGTCCGATGATTACAGGTTCGATAGCGAAAGGATTACCAAAAACGCTCCATGATGCGAGTACACCAAATAACCCGCGGGGGATCGCTATCCAGACTTGATTCAGGAAGAGATACCGTTTCATCCGTGGTGGGAGGGAGTAGGTGACTGTGAAGATCATGATGAGGAATACGAAAGTGCCGAACCAGACGTTAATGGTGACTGCGCGTAATAAGACGAATAAGTAGAGGATTAAAGCAATGCTGTGTGCTTCATCTGCTTCTACGACGCCGCGGGGGATAGGACGATATGGTTTTGAGATGGTGTCTGATTCGACGTCAGCAGATTGGTTTAACGCGTTTGAAGCAGCGTTGATGAGGGCGAGGGTGAGGCTGGCTTGGGCGATGGTGATCCACCAGTCTGGTGTGGTCTCAAATTTGTTGTTGTAAATGAGGCTGGCGAACATGATGAACATGGAGACGAAAACCGGTGCGAGAAGGGTGAAGGGGCGAACCAGGTCGATGTATCCTCTAAAACGTGGGGAGAGAATCCGTGCTCGTGAGTACGGTTCTTTCATGGTTAATTTCATTGACATAGTGCACATCTTTTCCTAGGAACAACAGCTAACGAGAGCAGTGTTTCCGTCGGTGTTTTTTTGTTGTTCTCTGTGTATTCTTTAAAGTAATTACCAGGATATAAATACTTTGTTATTTATGAAAAACACGACGGTTCTCTCTTGAGTTTTCTGTGTATCTGTAATTCATTATGAGAGAAGTTTTTGTGTGAGTATTTTTGCTGAGTTGAGGGCGCAGTTTATACCGATTCCTGGTGCTTTCACGCAGTCCCCGATGAGATAGAGATTCTGTATCGGTGTTTCTATCTCTGGTTTGATGTTGTCTATGGTTTTGGCGACACCGTCTAACTGCCATATCGCGGGGTATAGTGCCCATTCGAGCTGGGAGTGATACTTGGGGATGATACGTTCAAGTTGAGTATCGAGTATTTCTTGTAGATGGTGTAACGTGTGTTGATTCTGTGCTTCGTCTGGTGTGCAGATGATGTATGCTTGGATGAGGTGATGGCCTGGTGGTGAAACCATTGAGCCTGGTGCAGTGGTGAGGCAGTCGATCATTCCGACGGCATCGTTTCCGTCTACTCCTGCGTTTCTTTCGATGAAGAGGAATGATTTTCCTCGTATGTGTTCATCGAGGTGTTTGAGGGAGTAGTAGGCGCAGAGGCTTCCTGTTCCTTCAAGTGTTTTGAGGGTGTGTACGTAGTCTGTGGGGAAGTGTTTTTCTGGGGCGATAGTAAATAAATCTTGGACGAGGATATTGGAGATTATAGTGTCAAAGAAGAGGTCTTGGTTGTTCACTGTTACTCCTTGGGCGGCTTCTTGGTTGATGATGATGTGTTGGACGGGTGTTTCAAGGTGGATGATGCCACCGTTGTTTGTGATGTATCGGCTGAGGATTTCTGATATGTTTTTTAGTCCGTTTTTGGGGTATCCTACGGGTGTTGATCCACGGAGTAATCCTTTTTGTGCGCGGAGTGTTTCCCCGGAGGAGATTTTATCGAGGTTGTTTACGGTGGTGATGACTCGTGAGAATAACTCAAGGGTGAGTTTCATTTTTCCTTTGCCGTATTTGGTTATGGTTTGGGTCATGGTTTGTTGGTCGAGTTGTTGCATGGTGGAGTCGCTGGCGAAGAAGAGGCGGAGGATTTGGGGCGACATTCTGATTTTGTCCATGGTTGAGAGGAAGGGGTACTGGTACCCGTCTTGTTGGATGTATCCAAGGCGTGATCCGAGGATGTCGATATGCGTTTGTAAGGAGGAGAGGATGTGGGAGAGGTTAGAGACGACACCTCCACCTATCAGGTGGTACCCGAGATCGAGTGTGTATCCTTGTAACATGTTGTTTTCGAAAATGGTTTCTATGGAGGGTTCTGAAAAGGGGAGGTTCATGTGGAATTTCGTGAGGAGTTGTTGATACTGATCAAGGGTGAGTGAATCTCCGGTGAACGAGTGTGCACGGCCTCCGATGAATGGTTCTTTTTCGAAGATTTCAACCGGGTATCCTTTCTGGGTGAGTAGCGCACCGGTGGTTAACCCGGCGAGTCCTGCACCGATGATGCATATCTTTTTTTTCTTTGGATTAGTGGTTGTCATTTATAATCCTGGTCGGAAGAGTTTTTCACCGATCATTGGTGTAAAGAGGATATACCAGATGAACGGGAAGAGGATTAACACGATTGCAGGGAGGAGGGTGATGAGGGGGATGAGCATGAGTGGGACGAGGGAGTAACGGAGGAATGCTTGCATGGTGA
This sequence comes from Methanobacteriota archaeon, assembly GCA_043806635.1. Taxonomy (GTDB): domain Archaea; phylum Thermoplasmatota; class E2; order DHVEG-1; family DHVEG-1; genus JAZDGT01. The sequence continues at coordinate 12,863 of JAZDGT010000075.1, forward strand.
TGAGTTTGCGTAGTTTATTTCTTTCGAATGTTTTAAGGCTTAACATTTTACCGCTGGTGAAGAGTACTCCGATGACAAAGAGGAGGAGGAGACCTATGTGCCACCATTCATAGTGATAGATCTGGTGATAGAATACCGCAGGTATAAAGATGAGGCCTGCAGAGAATAGTCGTATTCCTAGTCCAAATGCTTGGAATGTGTGTGGAATGTGGAGGTTGTTTTCTGGTGTTACCTTGACGCCGGTGGCGAGTGCGATGTTTTTCACTTTCATGAGTGGGTCATGGTCTGCGTCTTTTATTCCGCCTGAGACTGCGTTTTCGTAGACGAGTTGATTAAATGTTAATAGGAAAATCAACCATGTGTAGATGGTGAGAGCTCCACCTTGGACGACCATATACGCGCCGAAGAGGACGAGGAGGGCTTCTGAGAGGGCGACAATGAGGTCTGATCCGATGAATCGTTTCCCATAGAAGTTATAGAAGCTACCAAAAACAGCGGAGAGAAGGATGCAGAGTATACCAAAAACGAAGGACGGATAGGTGTTGTAGAAGACGAGGAAGATGGTGATGAACGTGCCAATGACGCAGAGGAGGCAGATGAGAAGAGCGGTTCTGCAGGAGATCGTTCCTTTCACTAACGGTCGATTGGAGAGTTCTTTGGAGAGTTTATCGACTTCAACGTCGATATAATCGTTGAGGACGAACCCGTAGATTGAGGAGAACGCACCTATCAGAAACAAGATTGAGAGAACACGTAGGTCAAGGACTCCGACGCTAATCGCTCCGAACACGGGCGCTATGGATAATCCACCGAGTCCCGGGAGGCGGAGAAGACGGGCGTAATCAGCGAGTAACGTTCGCATTGAGAGAAAGGAAAAAACCGGGGCTATTTGAGCTTTTCTCAAACAAATAACGGTTACATGGTTTTTGGTTGAAGCAACGTCCCATGTAACGTGAGGTTCGAGAGAACGAAACCGAGTGCAGGGAAGACGATAAGGATGAGCGCCCAGGGGGTAAGCGTCATTAGCATGACGGGGACGAGGGCAAAGTTGGTGTAGTAATGCAGGCCGTTATATTTTCGGACGAGGTCTCTGTTGAAACGGGGGAGGGAGAGGAGTTTGTAGGAGAATACGAGCATAGCGATGCTGATAAGAATGAGGAGAACCGCTTGAAGGATAAGATATGGTGAGGAGATAAAAGCAGGGATGAGGAAGAACGGGAGTGCAACAAAGAAGATGTCAACGAATTGTATCATGTAAGCGACGATATAGAAACTGGTGGTTACTTTGAATGTTTGATTAAGGATACGGACGCCAAGTTTCACCGCGAGGGTGTTTGCTCCTTTTTGGGAGTCGTTTTCTATGTCTTTGAGTCCACCGGCGACAATGTTCATGTACAGGACTTGTATGGCGCCAAGGAGGCAGACAACCCAGGCAAGCAGGGTGATTTGAGCGATCGTCGTACTTGTAGCGGTGGCGCCGTAAAGGACGAGGAAGAAGACACCAGCTGCAAGGATGATATCAGTCAGTGGGAGTTTTTTACTGATGAGATCGTACATGGTGACGAAGCAAGCTGATATGAGTAGGACAACGAAGGAGATATATGACTGGGTGACAATGGAGAGGTAGACGGCGAGGAGTAACGAAATAAGAAGCGAGGCGAACGCGAATATTTTTGCGTTTCTGAGGGTTATGGTTCCGCTGACGAGGGGTCGATCTTTGAGTTCTTTTTCATATCTATCGATTTTATAATCAAGGATGTCGTTGAGGACGAACCCGTAGGTGTGACCGAAAAACCCGATGAAGAATAAGATGATGAGATGCGTGATATCATAATATTGCATCGCGATCGCGCCCATCACTGGTGAAATACCGGTGAGTACTGCATTGAATGATCGCGCAAGTTTCAGATATTCTCGGATCTTCATAGGGATTGATGGACACATCATTCTGAACCATAAAAACCCATCGTTTCAACGATGATGTTAGAACACACCAAACAATAAAGTATGCACCAGAAAAATAAACGCACCCACATACGATACCGAAATAAGAGACAACAATAGTTTCCTGTTTTCCGTCAATGCTGATCGGTCGATCAACTGAGTTGCAAGCGACATAAAAAACAAAATTAAAAACCAGTCCACAAAATTAGAAATCGGGACACGAAACATAAATGTCACTGTGGTTTGTTGTGTCCATATCCACCACTGATTCGACTGCGCAATCGGATCCTCCAACATATCAAGACACACCCCAAACATACCCGCAACCAAAGAAACCAGCACCATACGAACATAAAGCCGCGATTGGGACCACCCATTCAAGACCCGCTCCCCTAACCCAAGAAACAACAACAGGTTCACATTCCACCCCAGCAGGATAATCAACGGCACACTCCCACCAATCACCGACAAATACACAAAATACCCTGAATAACTATATCGTCCGCTAGCGACCGCAGCCGACTCCAAAAACAACGCGGCAATAAACATCGGGATAAACAAACGAAACGATTTCTTCCACCCACATCGACGAATACTCCACCACAACAAAAAAACAAACAACGCAACAATCATACACTGAAACACCAGTAACGACCACGAACCACCCCATCCATGAACCTCAACAACAGACATCCCTACAGACTACCTCCCCTCAAGCGTGGTTTATTTTTAATGATGAAGAAACCAACAATAATAAGAGGAACAACAGCAACAAGAACACCCACAAGAACAAGCAACCCAACCCCAGAAAACACCCCAGTCCCCGTCATAAGACCAAACCGAAGCGCATACAACACCAACAAAAACACGATACTCACAGGAACCACCATTACCGCCTTGTCACCGGTTTGTTTTTTCTTCGCAGTCTTCCTCGTCTTATCTGTTATTATCAACACATACGAAAGAATCCCCCCACTAATAGCAAGATACGCAAACACCAACAGATTCACGAGATTCATCATCAAAGACCACCAATACCGTGCAGACTGAGTATATTTTGTTGCATATAAAATCCATTCGGATAAGATAAGGTTAAAACCCTAGTAACAGTTACTTTTTTGCGCTTGTACAATAACAATCTGGGAGCCTCTATGAATAAAACCCCGCTGGAGATGGAATACCACGAGTTAAATACATTACTCGATTCACTCCTCGCCAACCAAGGCCTCCCCAGCCAGATCCAATATCACGGAAACCACATAAACTATCAAAGACGACAACGCGTACGGATTCTCTTCAAAGCAGTTTATCGACTAATAAAAGCACAAATCTTCTACATGACATCTATTCGGAAAAAAATCCGTGTTCTACAGACCACAGGACCAGTCTATGATGAACTCAAAAAAACCCGATGCCTAAAAAACCTCCGCACCTACCTCTACCTCTCAAAAATCGGGTTAACCGACCTCACACGATACCTCGGCGGACGCTTCCACGACAAACTCTTCGCAGACTTCGCCATCGCCACCATGGTCTACGACGCCGCATTTGATATTCCCCTCTGTCGACAATACCTGAAAGACTTCGATACACTCATCATGAACGACAAACGTATCGAATCCACAAACCCCTATCTCACCATCTTCCAAGACACTGTTGATTACATCCATGAAAAACTTGGAAAAACCGCGGCAACAGTTTTTTTTAACTACGTGAAAATCGAACATATCAGTCAACTCATGAGTATTTACCAACAATCTGATAAACAAACAACAAAACCTGATTTACTTAAAATCACGTATGCGAAAGGCGGAATCTCCGCGCTCGCACTCATGCAGCTCATGGCTCCAAAAATGAACCAGGAGGAACGACGAGCAATCTATGAACTCGGCGCGGTGATGCAACTCGTTGATGACATCAGCGACATCCAAGAAGATATCAAATCAGGGATACAGACGTTACCAAACCAAAAACTCTTAACATACGAAGAACTCAAAGGATTATATTATGGAACCATCAATAACCTGATAGAGAACTGCCATATGGATCCTACTCAACCTAATGGGACCATTGATATGCTCTGTTGGTTTGCCGATCTTATACTAGAAAAACGATACAAGACCTTTATAACTGAAGACTAATACGATGGGTCCTTTGTCGAGAAAAATTTCTTGTATTTTATAACTTTTTATCAGGGATAATTTGATAAAGAAAAAGAAATAATAATAGAAAGTATTATATAGAAAAATAAGAATATAGTAGAATACAGAATTACATTTATTAATACTTGGGGATAAAAAAATGAAGAAAAACGACAAAATACTTGTAGCCAGTGGAATCATCATCATCCTTATCGTCTCAGTCGGCTTATACACCTGGGTCCCAGGACCCGGAGAAGCAGTCCCAATCAACGTGGAGCAAATTTTTGATGTCACTGGTATGTTTTCTCATATACCAGACGCAGTATCCATATCAGATAGTTCCCCATTCTATGCATTGATTGCGACACCCCTTGCCGTTCATTATGATAGAAACAATACACAAGAAATAATCCCGCTCTATATCACGAATATGAGTAACCCCTCACGCGCGGTCACCCGAGCGATGAGTCAAATAGCGAAACCCGTAGATTGTGTTATCGATGATTCGAAAACACCAAAAGAATGGTCAATAGCGATCGCCAAAGAATATTGGTCACAATCCGACGCAGCGTTAATCATCGAAGATACTGAAGAAGGGTACACATTAGGAGTCTTTGCTACCCCGCTAGCCTCATATCTGAGTATCCCTGTTCTAATCACTGATTCGCTTGACGCGGAGATACAAGAAGTCCTCTCCCAACTCGACGTGAAAATAACGATGGTCTGCGGAGAACATCTCAGCGGATACGGCTCATGGATCCATTTCACCTCTATCGACGATGTAGTGAATACTTCGATTTATTTAACACAAAACAAATTTGGTAGCATCAATTACGTGACAATAACAAACCCGATTGATGCCTGGCCACCCGAGGTTCTCAGTAGTGAGAAATACGTTCTCGGACCAAAGACGATGACCACCAAAGCAACAACCGAGCTACTCAAAGCAATCCGAGGCCAAGACAACCTCGTAGGAACTTTTCGTATACCTGATGATTATAAATATGCGCTCGTGAAATTTAAAGGAATAAATCTCAACGTCGAGAATGTTGACGAGTTAGGAGATAACGTCATTTTCGCTTGTGGACTCGTTCCCGGTGAGATCGAAGACGCACCAACCGGTCTCGAGAACTTTGAAATCTATGCGGGAGGGACGAATGCGGGTGGTGTACCCGTTCGGGATGCGCAAGGAAACGTTATCGAAGATGTTACTTACACTGAAGCTGTTCTGTACGATCGCGGAGGCGTGAAATATCAGGTCACCGCATCACCAAGCTGGCTAGCATCAGACACGGGGAAAGTAAAAGCAGAGGTTATCGTGGAAAAACTCAGTTCTCCGATTTATCCAATGATGAAACAACTCTCCATGATTGCGCCGTATCTTACTGCGTATCATAAAGGAATAAGTTTTGGTAGAACAAATTTCGCATTCGCAGCTAACGATGATGTCCTCTATCAAGGGAAACCGTCTCCTGGTTTTTCCCAGCCGCGGAGAAATCCGGTGTTGACGGGGCCAGCAAATGATCATGTCTTCATGGTTCATGACGAGATTAATATGCTGTTAGCAAAACTTGCGGATATTTCACTTGTAAAGGAACAAGATATTGAGCTCTTACAGGAGTATTATAAGAATAACCCCGTGTATATTTGTTTGGTTGGGGATGCCACGGTTCTTCCTCAGATTATTTATGATAGCTCGATCGACCCGGTGTCTCCACTTGAGGAGGTCGCGTATTACTTCGGTGGAGGCGTCCCGAGTGATTTCATTTATGGGAATATTGATCCGAACCCTGGCGATTGGTCAAGTCAGGCACCGGATATGTACAGCGCGTATCCGTATCAGGAGAATATTGTTGGTCGGATCACCGGCTGGGATGCACAGGATGCAAGCGCGTTAGTTGCTCGGACCGTGTTTTATCAGGATATCATTGATGATCTTGGGGATTGGAAAGAGACTGCTGCGATACAGATGGGCGGTGGGAACGATTTCCAGAAACCGTTCATCAGGTACAAAATCTTTGGAGAGTTATTGAATCTCATTAAACGTGGTGAGCCTATGAAGATGAACACGGGAGCCTCGTATTTGACCGGTATCACCCTTAAAGAGACCGTATTGGATCCATTAGGGTTTACCACTTCGTATACCAGGGAAAGTAAAGCAGCATATCAGGGATTCAGCAACGAGGCGATCCAGAAACTGAAAACAGCGAACCTGTTGAATCGGTTGTTGATGTCACCGCGTCAGCTGAGACAAGAAGTCGGTAGTGACGTGGTGATCGGTGGTCAAGAACAGGAGCAGAGTAATTTCATCTTGGCGAATGCTCATGGGAACCAGCATATGTTCGGGATGGGGGACGTGAGCGTGTACAAGCTTGGTCTTGGTCTGCCGAATGGTGTTCTTCCACGAATTTTTGAGAAGATAGCAACGGTGTTTGGGTATGGCCCCGGTTTTTCCTATAGTGATTATGGGTATTATAGTACGCGGAACGTTGAATATATGAATCTTGGTCCTTCTTTTTTGTTTATTGAGAGCTGTATCTGCGGGAAAATCGATGGCATGTATCCTACACAGGGTGTGAGTCAGGCGTATCTTCATGCGGGTTGTAACGCAGTGATTGCATCAACAACAAGTTCGAATATCGCTGGTGGATATCTTGAGCCGAAACGGACGAAATATGATTTCCCGGGTCAAATGCTCTTCCGTTATATTGTTGCGAATCGAAACATGAAACGAGGGGTATATCCTGATCTTCATTTTGGATACAAAATCTATGCTGACATCTGTGCAGAATTGAAGAAAGATGACGCAAGTATGGGTCTTGCCTTACGCGAAGCGAGGAACCAGTATCTTCCTGAGGATGCCAGTTGGAAAGTCTGGTGGTCTCCACCGTTGATTCATACAGGGTACCCGGAGCTTGATGCGGCGTTGATAAAAACCATGGCTGAGGGGGGAGCGTCAGGTTTAGATGAGCGATTGGATAACAAGTATATGTCGTTCCAAGAGTACACGTTGTATGGTGATCCGGCATTCGTCCCGTACATACCAGCAGCGAAATAAAAAAAACGGATCGATTGGTTGGTATGATTTAGAGTTTTGGTGACGTAAGCTGCGATATTGCTTTTTTTAATGCTTTCTTGTTTTCTTCACCAATCTCGGCGACGATGCAATCAAACAAATTCGTTTTCACATCATTCCAGTTTAATGTGGTAACCGCGAAATACAGTTTCTTATTCACCTGAGGTGGTTTATGAATATGGGGTGACCAACGACTCGGGGTCGTGTCACAGTTGTCCATATGTAATCGATACTTCCGTCGAAGACTCGTTTTTTCTAAAAGGTAAATCTCAAATTTCCTGTTAAAATATTTATAGATTGTGTCTCGCTCGTAATACCGATATTCCAGTTCGAAGTCTTTATTAATTGGGACTGTGCCACGGTCCATTCCTCGTTCCCTCCAAATCCCTGAACCTACATAGTCTATATAATTATTTGGGATTATGTAAAGAAAAAAAAGAGGAGGGTAGCGGTCTACACGTCCCACCCATTTGGATCATGGAACGGATAATAATCAATGTTGTTTGCGTTAATGATATAGGGTTGAGAGCCATCACTGGGATTCCCTGTGCACGTATGACCAGCCCAGTAGTTCCCACCGATAGAAGGATCAGTATGATTCCAGTAATTAATGAACTGTTGAAAACACGCCACATTCTGTGAATTATTAAAATTATTGTGATAGAAGCGATTACTCGTTGAACCAGACATGAGAACGATTCCATAGCGATTCTGTTCTACATCATTCCCTGTGAGTATATTTCTGCTGCCGGTGATGATAACTCCCTTTTCAGTCTGAAGTATGGTGTTTTTTGTTATCGTTGAATCAGATGATTGAGACAAAACAATACCAAAATATGTTTTTTCACCATTTCGTTTCCCTTTTAGCCAGTTCTCCGTGATCTTGCATTGCTGACCTTGGATTCTGATTAAAGCGAGAGATATGAACTGACCATGTGGATAGGTATATTTTATGGTGAATCCTTTGACCAGGACATTGTTCGCAAGGATTTTTATGGTAAAATCAGATTCGTCGCCGTTATTCCCGTCGATGATGGTTGTGTCTTTGTCTTCGCCGATGAGGCGAATTGATTTGGAGATGATGAGTTTCTCATTATACAGCCCAGGACCAACAAAAATCATATGGCCATCCATGGTTTCTCCATCACTGAGTGCGTCACCAATCCTCGTGAATCGTTCTCCGGTATGTAAATTCAGCACAGGTTTACTAAGATCAGGATGGTACAACTCGGATAAGGGCCGGTGATCAAGACTTGTTCCACCAGGTATCTGATAGACACCAGAAGGGAATCCCGGATTACTTTCAAAATCTGACCAATAGTTGCCACCACCATCAGGATCTGTATTGTTCCATCGGTTGTAACTTCCAGCATCAAACGCGTTTTCTGTATTATCAAAATTATTCAAACAAATAAGACTATGGGAACTGTCTGCATCAATGATAATACCTTGCTGATTATGGATAACAATATTTGTATTCATCCAGATATGATCAGACGAACTTATCGAAACCCCAGCATCAGCATTCTCCGAGATGATCAACTCTCTCAGAAGGATGTTCGAAGAGGAGACGATCGAAACCCCGTTTCTTCCACCCCGTACAGAGAGTTTTATCAGGGACGAAGCATTGGTATTCATAATGAGAATGACATCGCTTTGTGTATTACCTCCAGTAATCACCGTTGAACTTTGGTCTTCCCCTTGAAGAATAACTCCTTTGGTGATAACGAGTTGTTCAAAATAGGTTCCCCAGGGTATCATAATAGTATGACCGTCGAGGGTATCAGCATCATCGAGTGCATCCTGTATCGAGGTAAAGAGCTCATCAGTGTCCGTATTCAAAACACCAACCTTGATTTTTTGGTTCTGTTCATTGTTTCGGTAATCATGTTCGATAATCCCAGGTATAGTCACGTTAACAGTGATGTCGTATTCCCCTATATCAGGAGTTACCCAGGGTAGACTAATCCTCTTCTCTGTATCCTGCGCGAAAACAGGGATAATATCCCTACTGACCTCTACGCCATCGATACGCAAAAAGATTTGAACGTCTTGCTCGTCATTCAATCCATTATTCACAAGTAGTACATCCACTAGCCGAGGTTCACATTGTTTCACGGGACTAGGAAGATCAACGCTCGCAATACTGATATCATGTTCGGGTTTCGGTAGATTAAATTTTAATGCAGGATCTCCGAACAAAGTGATCTCATAGTAACACCAACGCATGTTCTGATCATATTGTACAGAGGAGATATCGATCTCTTTCGAATACTGATTCGCTTCACTGATTGTCGTGATTCCCTCACCGAACACCGCGTCCCAGAACCATCGATGGAACCATTGTGATGGACCATTTGTACCTAAGCCGTCACCTAACCCGTATCGTGTGTTCATGATCACCGCGAAAGCAGCATGGTCTGTTTTAATGGTGAAATGTTCTGCGATGCAGTCGATACCATAATCCCAATCAGTATCAAAAGCACCTGCAAGGCATGCTTGTGTATAAACAAAAAACAGTTTCTGATTAGTCAACGCATCAACATTATTGATATTCATTTGTAACGCATCAAAGACATTACCATGGCCAAGATGATTGATAAAATGGACACCGCTATTCATCCGGTTGATCAGGTCCTGCATTGTCCAATGATTAGATCCCCGTTCATACAAGCGATGAAAGAGAAACAGACTATAGGTATCATTTGGGATGCCGACCGTTGTATATGTATTATGATCAGAGCCGCCGATGATCTCTTCCATGTATTCATCCCCGTAGATATCTTCAGGGTATCCTTCTTCTGTTCCCCAGAGGTATTCGCCAGCCATGACGACTTCTTTTAGAAATGTTTCACCGGGATCATAATTCATATATGTGAGGGTTTTTTCTACAAAATGATTCACTTCATCTAGATTCCCTACGCATGCTCTGCCGATGTAGACTTCTGCAAAAAGGTCGACATTATCATCGAGTTCACCAAAGATATCATTCCCGTTTCCATTAAATGATCCATCAAGACACGCGTAATATATATCGCTTGGACCGTAGACGTATTCAGGGCCCATCCATGTATCACGAATTCCGAAGTAGAATTGTTTCACGGGGAGAACATCATCATCTCCGCCAAGGAGAACATATCGAATCCCATGTGTTGTGTATTCATTTCTGATAAAGTCCCTAATCTCCTCCGGTGTCACCACTAGATGAGATGATATTCGAGCGGAGGATATCTCTTGCAAGGAGACAATACGTGTTCTGATCCCTTCTCGATTATGTGCCGATGCTAATGGGAGGAATCCTGTTCGAAGATCTCCCCGGGTAAGAATAAGAAGATCATATTGTCTCGTAATACTATTCGGTGTTGGTGCTTCCCGATACGTCTGTACCATGTCAGGATTGTCAACAAGACGCTGAACATCTTGGGTATCCTCTTTTAAATTACGGAATAATGTTTGAACCGAGTCGTCTTTCCTTGTTTTGACAACGACAGTGAAATCAGTATAATACTGTAGGAGGTTATTCGCTGGTGAATATTGTACAGGTTTGAGAGATAAACACAGGATTTGGAAACCTTTGAGATATTGTGTTCCTGTATTTATAAAAAATTTTTCTGGGAACATGGATGCTGAAGAATAAATGTTCTCATTTGGTTGAGGTGAAGATTCTTTTGGGCTCTCTGAAACAGGTATAGGCGATGTTGCTGGTTCAACTCGGGAGCTGAGGTCTAAAGAAGTTTTCTCGCCAGGAATAACATCTATTGAGTAAACCTGCTCACCGAAGGGTATGAGTATTTTTGTTGATTTTTCTGGTAACATGGGTTCACCGGGTTTTCCCATTGAGAGAGTATCCGGCATTTCGACTTTGGTATATGTTATATCACCAATTTTTTTCTGTGTTACTATTGGTTGTTCAAAGGTATATGTCAGAGTTATGAGATTTTCTTCAGATGATATCTTTGAGTAGGTTTGACTGATTGTATCGTTTTTTTGCGCGGAGAACATCGGTGAACAAGTGGTCGCAATTATAAAGATACAGATGCCTAATGCGAGTGGTTTTAATATCCTATTTTTCTTCATGTGCTTTCAACTCAGTTTGTTTTTTTTACCGATTTTTTATATGTGCAATAATAAGAGAAAGAGGAGAGAGACATTTTAGTTCCCTATCGGATGGTTATGATTAAGGGCAGGGACCAGGGGCTTTCAAGACCGCCAGCATCTTGTGCTTTTACACGAATCAGGTATGTTCCGGGTGTCGTCCATGCGTGCGATGCTCGTACCATCTCACCTGGATGGAAGGGGCCAAGCCATTCTGAGAAGGTGTTGTCACCCCAGCTCCAAAGAATGGAGACCTCATCCCCACTCGATTGTGTTTTTGGAAACATGGTGAAGAAATTGTATTCTACCCTAACAATTCCTTGCATTGATCCAGTGATGTCCGCGACTAAGCCGGAGGGTCTTCGTGGTGATGGGAGTTCGTCTCCGGTGAATCTTAGGATGAGAAGACCGTTGATATCATCAGCAGCGAAGATTAAATCTCCTTTAACAGAAAGGGCGTTTGTATTCACATCCACCGTGTAGTATCCTGTAGGTAAAGGATGGGCTGGGTAGCTGATATCCAGCACGGTGATCCCAGATGTGCCTGAGCTGACATAAGCGTATTGTCCATTCGTGCAGACAAATACCGAAGGAGCGGGCATTAAGTATGTTCCTTTACAGATAGGTTGATCAGGGTCAGTAACATCAAAGATTTGTAAACCAGTATCGGTTCCAAGATATGCGTACTTTCCGTCTCCATGGCAGCTAGGTACTGTGATAGCGAGACTGCGGGAATAGAGACAGCTGGTGATAGAGAGGACTTCTGGTGCGGACGGATCGGTGATGTCGATGATGATAAGTGCTGGTCCATTGTGGTATACATTTCCGATTATGTAGAGCAGGTTGTTTTGTACTTGCATATCATAAATCGGTCCTAAAAATTGAACCAAGAAATCTGGTGGTAAATAATATGCAAATGGGAGGTCTAAGATATGGAGTTTACTCGTTGGAGGGATTACCATTTGATCTCGAAATGCATATAAGGTATTTTCTTGAGAGCTGAGTGCGATACTGTTGAAACTACTATATTGTACCGTCGTTGGGTTCAGAGATGGATTACTAGGAGTTGTCACCACAATCTCTAAAATATCATAGTCGGTATCACCGCTACAATGCTGAAACGTATTCGCGACATACACATATTTTAAGCCTTGCTCTTTAAAAAATATGATATCATGTGGTACACCAATGGGGAACTCAGTGGTTCCATGGCAACTTCCTCTAATCACTGGTTGTTCAGGGTTTGAGATATCCATCACATCTAATACACCGTGTATCGGGGGGCAGGCACTTATGACTGCATAGGATGTTATATAAGCGTAATTGTCTTGGATAATCACCTTATTCGTGTGGTTTTCCTCCATAATATTAGGGTCATAATTGATGGAATTGGGACAGGAACCGACATATTCGAGATTCCATATACCATCTGGTCGATCGCGTGAAGAATCAGAACTACCCATGCTGATTCCTGGGATAACACTTGCTACTAATACGAGTACCATGAGTATACTCATGATACCTCTTCCTAAAACTATCATCTTCTTCATTTTTTCATCACCTAGTTTGTTTCATGTTTAAAAGAGAGAAGAGAGATATCACAAAATCACCCTATCGGATGGCAACAATTAAGGGCGTGGACCAAGGGCTTTCGTGACCAAACATGTCTCGTAATTTCACGCGGACCGTATAATCACCAGCTGAAGACCATACATGTGATGTGTATACGGTATTTCCTGAGGAATAGGGACCAAGCCAATCGCTCATGGTCGTATCACCCCAGCTCCAGAGGATGTAATACTGATCCCGAATCTGCTCTGCAATTGCGCGTAAAACAGCGCTGAACTCGTAAGTCACGTCAACGTTTCCTTGTGTAGGTCCTATTGGTTTTTTTAATGGGAGGAGAGATCCGCTGTTAAACTGTAATTTTGAGAACCGGGTTATATCATCAATCGCACAAATCGTCTTTTGACTTACACTGAGAACACTCGGTTGTATTCCGTTCACGTAGGAACCAGTAATGACTGGAGCACGTGGATAACTAATATCAAATACTAGTATGCCTGAAGTCCCGCAGCTGACGTAGGCGAAAGATTTTTCGACAACGATGGAGATCACGGGAGAAGATGTCGGGTAAGTATTTATTATACGAGGATTTGCAGGAATGGTGGCATCAATAATTTGCAGTCCCGAATCGGTTCCTAGATAAGCATATTTTCCACGTTCAAGTATCTTTCTTGCAGAAAGAGGGCTAGCGACTTGGATGCTATACGCTTGATCGCAGGGGATTTCTGAAACCAATATTGGTGCAAACGGATCTACGATATTGATTATACTAAAGGCGGGGAATGGATGAGGTACGTCTTCTTTGTTTTCTAATAAAACGTCTCCAATCAAATAGGCATATGAACCCTTTACGGTTATGTCACGTGGATTAGTAAAGTGTGTATCAAACTCGACTAGAGGATAATTGAAGGAATAAAAAGGGTCATAGATAGCGAGGATATCAGGTCTAAAGAGATACACGAAATCTCCCTCACAACACAGATATATGTTGTTATATTGCGCATCTTCAAATTCATGTTGAATATACAGAGAAGGGTTTTGAGGATTTCGGATATCGATAATATCTAGACACAATGGATTTGTGTCGCACGTGTGTCGATCGAGGATATATGCGTAGTCTCCCATGACATCAATATCATATGGTGTTTCAATTTCATCTCCAAGCTCAAAACTAAGGGTGGATACTAAGATAGGTTCCGTATGAGAAATATCAATGATATCCAATGCCCCGAAGTAGTTGGGACACATTGGCATAAATTCAGAATGCGAGATTACATACGCATAATTTCCTTGGGTTACGACCTCCATAATATAAGGATAGGTTATATCGCAAAATCCAAGATATTCAATATTCCAATTTTCATCGGGTCTTTCTAATTCTGATGAAGCAGACACTATATTTTTTTGAGTGTTTAAACAAATTCCAAGGATGTTACCTGCGCCTAAAAGGAGTACTAGTACTCCAAAAACTACTCCCGTTTTTATGAATTTGTTTTTTCCCATGTATTTTATGCCCCCTTTTTTTAGTTATTTTGTTTTATTGTGGGTGTATGTTTTGTTTGTTGTTACCAGACAACGTGCATGTTAATATCAAGCAGCATTAATATTAATTAATTATAATATAAATACTTTCCGCTGTCCCATACAAACACCCAGGAATGCAGAACAAAAGTTAATTATATAAATTTTTTTAATAAAAATAAAACTTATTGTTAATAATTATTATTCTAACGAAAAAACATAGTAAATTCTAACACTACTACAAAATATCCTAACAAAAAAAACAAAACAATCCCCAAAATAAAAAAAATTGGGGATTTATCTGCTTTGTGTAATTATCTTTTAAAGACATAGCCCCATGCATTTTTCAGGGATGAAAGATGCACAGGACTAGTCAAAAGAAGGAAACGTGGGAGAGGCATAAAGAGGTTAGCATTGACTGGAAGCACTATGATGAGAGC
>JAZDGT010000076.1:0-21040 GCA_043806635.1 Methanobacteriota archaeon
TCCACGGTGTTGATGGCGGTCAGTTCAGAAATGAACTGGTTCCCAAGGTGCATCCGCTGGAATTTCCAGTTCGCGTTCGGCCGGGTGAGGGTGTAATGGTCTTTGCTGTTGGTGAAGGTGTCGCCCTCCACGTGCCAGGAGTCGTCCGCTGGCGGCCGGACGGTTGATTCCTTGAGGAATATTCCAACGAATTCGCTCATGTCGTTCATGAGGTCTTCCGAACTCGGCTTTTCCGGAACAGGAGGCGGAATGACAACAGGAGATTTGGTCGACTGCCAGAGCCTGTCCATTACCGCGCGCGCGTTTTCCGGGGCAAGCCCGATTACGATTGTGACGTCCATGCCGATTGTCTTTATGTCGAACGCCAGGCTTCCGCCTTTCGCTTTGCGCGCCGCGCGCTTGAAGACCCCTTCGAACATCTGCGCGTCCTCAACGGTGTCCCAGGTCGTATATATGGCGCCGACCTTTGCGCCGCCCGGTGTTTCGTATATCGCGAACCTGTCGCCGCCCCACCCCGCCGCGGCGGATTCGGCCTCATCTCCTTTTTCCAGCCAGCCCGCCAGCAGTTGGGAGATTCCCCATTCTCCCATCACGTCGTCCAGCGCGAGTCTGCCTCCACCCGGGATCACCGCGGACAGATCGGGAATGGAAATTTCGACCGGGTTGTCGCGCTTTTCGAAGAACTTTTCCGGGTGCAGGACCTGCTCCGTGCTCAGGGGCAGGGATTTATAAGCGCAGTCGAGGAGAGGAAATCCGCCGTCCTTGCGGAGTTTCACGGCGAAGGCAAGCCCTTTCGTCACCGGGAATTTGATATAATTCCGGACAGGCGCGGGCGCGGATTTGAGGCTGTCGCGATCAATGTAGGTGACGAGAGACACAAACTGGTTCACTATCGCTTCCGGGTTCGGCAGAAGAAGAATGCTGACACCGTAGTTGCGGATCAGATACTCCATCGTCATCAGCAACGCGTCGCCGTGCAGGAGCGCGAGCGCCGCCTGAGTACTATCGCGGCTCATATTCGGGCCGGACGCGAGGTTCGGTAATCGGGAAATAGGGAAATTCGAATCTATCAGCGCGTAGCTGTATTCGTGCGCGAGCGCGAATTCCATCTCTTCGATTTCCAAAGTCTCCATGGTTTTCAGAATCAAAGGAGTATGCCAGCCCGGAGTGGCGATTCCTTCAGCGACGACGACGCGCCTGTTGTCGGGATCGTAGAATGCGCGCGTCCTGTCCGAATAGAATCCCCGCATGGCGCCTGCTAAATCGTAGCCTTCCGGGATCAGCCCCAGAAACTCCCACTCGATTTGCAGTTTGTCGATTTCTCCGGGGCCCGGCCCGTATAAGTCCATGATTCTTGTCGCGGCCCCGACCGCCGTTTCCGGTTTTTCGAACACGACCGGAACGCTGCCGTTGAAGTCGAGACTGCGCAGCAGTTCGAGCGAGTCGCGGATATCCGGCGCCATTTTTTCATATCGGGAGTAATCTTCACCCCAAGCGCCGGGAGCCGCAAATGCGAGAATCAGAAAAATCGTCAAGGATATTCTTTTCATAGCTCTATCTCTTCGTTCGGTAAAGGGGCTGACGCCTGACGGCTCAAGGAATGTTCAGCAGGCACGGCCGCACTGCCCACACGAAGTAGGCGCGGAAAGGCAGCAGGGTGTCCGCCGCGGCGTATCCGTCACCGGAGTAGCCGAGAGGCCGTCCGCCGAGCAGTCCTTGTTTCGCGGCGTCGTCCAGACTTAGTATTTCGCTCCCGATGGTGATAGTCAGTTCGCCAGCGGCCGCCGGCTCGTATACGCTGAGGCCTATGACGTTCCAGCCCTGCTCGAGCATGATCGACCTGTTTTGGGAAGCGGCCCGGGCTGCGGGTCCGGCCGTCTCGAAGGTGATCCGCTGTTTCAACCCGTTTTTCAAATCTATCCAGAGCGCGCGCGCGTCTCCGCCCTGGAAAGCCTGCAGGGAGGGCAGGAAGTTTTCGTCGTTCAGATCGAAAACCGTGGCGTCGGGATCGAGCAGCCCGGCGATCTGATTCCGGATCGCATCGGGCAGATCGGCGGGAATATACACGAGGTTCCAGCCGGAATCGAATATAAGGTCGGTGACGATCGGTTCCCCGACTATCACCTCGCCCGGTTCCGGCTCTTCCGCCGGAGGAGCGACTGGCGCGCTGACGGTTTCGCCGACGTTTCCGGCCGCGTCGCGGAATTTGACGTACACTCTGCGCTCATCGCCGCCGGGAACCAGCGCCCAGTTTTTGCGGGTTACAATCGGCTCCCACGTCGCGCCGACGAAGTCCGGCGAATTCCAGATCATCATCTCTTTTGCGCCGATGCCGGTAATGCCGTAGGACTTGTCGAGCCGCATCGGGTTGAGATTTGCGAAGGCGTCCGAATTGTCGAGCGCAGTGATGATGAGTTCGACCCTGTCGGTTTCGTTCGCGATGGGATTGATCAGGAGCGATCCGCCCGGCGGGGTGCGGTCGAGCACAATGTAATCGACGTAAACAGGCGATTCGGCGCCGGAATCCTTCGCCCGGTATTTCACGTAAACCGCCTTCAAACCATCCTCGCCGTCGAGCGTCCGGTTCGCGGATTTCGCGAACGGCTGCCACGTTCCGCCCCGCATCAGCTTGTCGTTCGAGATCATCATATCGCCCGGCGGATACAGCGGGGCGTTGTGGTTGTAGTAATTCAGTGTGAGTTCCGCGGCCGGGTTCGCGGTCACCATCCTGTCCTTCCCGATGTGGACCGGCAGTTCGTTGTTTTCGTGTCCGATGTCGAGCGACAGCGCGTTTTTGACGTACTGGTAAACCTCGTCGTTGAAGAGAATCGTGGCGTGGTTGTAGAAGTTCGTGTTGATGTTCAGCGCGCCCTGATAGAACGCGTTTTCCGCGGGGAAAACCATGATATCGTCGTTGGTGAAGATGGAAGTGTAATCCACGACGCCGGGTGTCGGATTTTCATCGTTCAAAAGCTGCAGGAACTCGTTGCCGACTTCCATCTGGCGGGCCGCTTTGCCGGGGCCGATGGCTGCCGTGGTGGTGCCGCGGTGCGGCGTGCTGATGGTGATCGGGTCATAAAAACGATATGTTTTATTCATCTCTTCACCTAAGAGATGTATATCTGTTGTCTCCTGATATAGATAGCGATATTTATCGTGATTTAGGTATTACTCGGACAGGCTCTATACCCTTAAATTTACGATGGATACGGGGCTTGTACGCATTATCTCACCCCGGGGTAATGGTCGAGTACCGCTTCGAGAGGATGATAAAGCGTCTATTGATTTTTAAATAAGCCATGAATAAAAATACAAAGGAGGTTTAGTGCTCACATGTCTCATCATAATATTTTCGTCCCGGATGTGATTTTTCCCACTTTCTCCTAGATTCCTCGCGATCTTTTTTACTCCAGTCGTCCCTCTGTGTTTCAGTTTCTTTTAGATAAACTGCCAGGCATTTGATCCTCATGTTAATCGACAAAGATTTAGGGAGGAATGGTGGGCTTAACCGATGACCAATGGAGAAGTATTTAATAGCTATACTTGTTTGTGATTTTGCCACTCAAAGACTGTGGCACCAAACTATTTCATCGAAAGTGACACGACATGATAGAAGTAAAAGTAGAAAATATTGTAGCGTCTACAACCTTCGCAGAGAAATTAGAGTTAGATGTAATAGCACAATCGTTAGAAGACGCAGAATATGAACTGGAACAGTTCCCAGGATTGGTATATCGGTTAAAAAATCCGAAGACGGCTACGCTCCTCTTTAGAAGCGGAAAAGCTAACTGTACAGGTGCAAAAACTATTGAGGATGTAAGGACTACCATCAAAATAATTGCAGAAAAACTAGAACAAATGGGCGTAAAAATAAATAAAAATCCTGAGATTATTATCCAGAATATTGTCGCCACAGCTGATCTGGGGGGAGAACTTAATCTGAGTGAAGTAGCTATATCTCTTGGTTTAGAAAATGTGGAATATGAACCAGAACAGTTCCCCGGACTTGTGTATCGTATCAGAGAACCCAAGGTGGTTATGCTTTTGTTTGGCTCTGCTAAAATAGTTTGTGCAGGCGCAAGAAAAATAGAGGATATTTCGTTAGCAGTAGAAAAATTATCAAAGGAGCTTTCTTCATTAGGACTTCTCCATAATAAGTAAAGCCCCTTTTTCTTTTTTTTAAAAATATATCCTAAAAAATTTACGTTTTTCTCCTGTTAATCATATATTCCTACGTCCGTCCGCCAACATATAATATAATGAGGAACGGCCAAAACCTTTTTTTATATATTTCTTTTAGCATTGATGATGTAGAAAAAGAGAAAGGGAGAGATGATGACTGCTCTCTTTTAGGTATATCTCTTCCAGCGAAAGACTTCTTTTTTCATGTGCGGGGGAATCCTTGCTCCGTCTTTCCGCCGATAACCCTCGACCGCCTTCCATCGGATCCCATATTCACCGATTTTACTTTTATAGTGCTTCATATTCCTTTTTCACCTCTTATTCTGCTTCCGTGTAGCATGTTCATTTTTCTCATTCATCGTATTTAAAGTTACTGTGCTAAAATGTCAAAAAAGAAAAAAAGAAGAATAATAAAACTGGTTATTTCTTCAAATCATCAAGGATAATCTTGGTAGTCCACTTCGCCACATTACCAGCAACACTCGTGCATTTATCCACGTGTGCCCCCGCCTGCTCAAACGCGGCATATTCCTCTTTATCACGAAGATTATAACACCGCCCAAATAATTGTTTCTGGACATCACAACATAATGGTGAACCGTATTCCTCAAGAAAACGATCAAACAACCGCTTCGTATATTTGAAAACCAGACTTTTCTTCTCCCCATCCTGAAACTCCTGATACGTTCTGCCAACTAGGGTACTAATCGCCATCAATCCCCCCGCCAGCGCACCACAAGTCCCTTGAGATGAAAGCGAGGTTCCACCAGTGAGCCCATGAGCAGACTGGAACACCTGCTCATCACCTACCTTGATAGTCTCCATTAACGCAGCAAGGACACACTGCGGGCAACTCCCCAGTTTCCCCTCATAGGTATACGCAAGATGATACGCTTTTTCAGGTAACGATTCATTATCACTCATATACTAACCCCTACAAAAAATCATGATATTAAAACTCTTATAACTAGTTTTTCTAGGAGACTACATCCATTCATCTAGACCAATCTGTTTCGTCACCGCGATATCAGACAACCCGAATGCACCCTGTATATAGTTCTCAATCATTTTTTTATACCACTCCAGATCAATCTCCCTTCTATCCTTCACCAGATCCACCGGGTACATGTAATCAATCGGTTTCACCCCGCTCTTCGACGGCTTCTGAATCCCAGGCAACGGTCGTTTCGTCACCACGAACTTCATCTTCACACGGGTGTTGATTGGTTGTTGAATCAGTTTTTCTAACGCCTCAGCACGTTTCCCAAACGTTGATGTTGACCCATCCTGGTTCACCTTATAGCGTTTCGCAGGTTGCACCGACTGAATCAGGGTTAGATCATCAAGGTCAACCGTTGATAAATCAAGATGCGCAAGGCTTTCCCGAGTCTTTGCTTTGATACTGGTTTTCACCGCTTCCCTCACTGTTTTTTCATCATCCCAACACGGGTTCTCTTGTAACACCTGAATCATGATTGTTTCGAGGACATTGCGTGCGATATCTGCTTTGTCAGATCCCTTAAAATTATTCCCCTTCGTAGTTAACTCAACCTTACCCTGTTTCATATCAAATATGAGATAATTTTTATGCTTCACGAAAATCATCGCATCATGCGTCTCCGGCTCCAACTCAAAATCAGGATACCGAAGATCAGTCTGCCATTTCTTATTACAATCCTTAATTGCAGCAAAAGCAACATCAGGTTTCGTTAACCATGCAGCATCATCTAGAGGAAGCGAAAAACCGAGTGCATTTGAAAACTCGGGAAGATTTCCAGACGACCGGGAACATCCAAGATAAATCCCATCCGTATCCCCATAAACAACGCGGATATTCTTTGACTCAAGATACTTCAAAGTATCTGCAAGAATCATCTGACCTTTTGTCGTAATCGCTGCTGCGCCCCAGAGGTTAAATTGTCTTCCTGTGACCGTCGGAGCAGCAAGGATCCCATGTGTATTATGGAGCAAAATCCCACCATTTGCATCCAAAAAATTCTCGTTATCTTCAACGCTAATATCATAAACATAATTACTTGTCGGGTCAACAAATTCGATGTTCTTTGGTGGTATCCCATAACAGTCTCCACAGGATTCTTTTTTCCCTTTGAAATATTCAATCATTCGAGTATTATAGGTTTTTTCATCTAGTCTAAAATATGTATTTGTTTTTATTCCAAGTTGTTTCTGAAGAACGATAAGATCTTCATTTAATCGCCGACTATTCGTTGTGAATCTACCTAATGGAACTGAGGAAGGCATCTCTGATTTGTAGTTTCCATCGCCTTCCATGTATGCAGTAAAAAATGCATGTTTTACTGATTGTGGAGCAGAAAGAATTTCAGATGATATCGTTTTCGTCCTGCTGTTTCGGCCGCATCCTAAAATATTCTCAAAAAGATATGCGATTACTTTCGCATGGATCGTGGAGACAAAGGTCTTTGCGGTCTCCATTCTGTCAAGCGTGTATGCATCCACTCCAAATATTGCTTTTGACAAGTGCTGAATTCGTTTGTGCATCTCAGGCGAAGCACTGGAAAATGTGATATAATAATGTGGGTTCCCTCGAGTTATTTTTATGGAGGTGTGCCCTTCAGAAACGTAGTATCCAAATAATTCGGCGAATCCTTCATCAATCGGAATCAATGCAGGGATTCTACTTGCTTTTCGACCGTTTGATCCTATGGTAATAGTCTTAAAACACTCTGGAGAAATATGTAATTTTTTCAATTGCTCCAAAGCAATCTTGATATATGGACTGGAATGATTTGTTGCTGCATTAAGAGAAAGAAGAATGTCTCTCTGCCCATTAAACATTTGAATATTTTTTTTATCAATAAAACCATAGTATCCTTGGTCCTGTATCGTATGAATGAGGTTGATTATTTGGTGCCGCTCTATACGAGGAATTTTTTCGGCATGAACCAAAACAGTATCATCAGTGATTTCTCCTGCAGCAATAGAAGCAATCTGACCATTTTTTATAGTGAAAACACTATGATTTGGGGTGACAATGGTATACCCACTTTTTGTCGTGATTTTCATAAGTTTATCATTCCACTTATGCCTCACTGCCTGTTTTACACGTCTTAGTTCAACCGTACCTTTTTTATTTACTGAAAAAGCCATCCAGTCGTCTTTGATATCTGCAAATTCGAACTCAGTCCCATTAATGATTTTACGATGACATCCATATTTTTCAATTGCTTGATCGACAAAAGCTCCTATTGATATATTTTCTAGATTACCATCCTGGTTTTGTAAAATAATCCGTTGAGCGTAATCAACACTCCCTGCATTACGAGCACCCTTCATACTCTGATACATCATCTTCAACCGCTGAATCTCCGCAGCATCACCTTTTTTCTGTGCTTCTTTTAATTCTTTTTTTATCTTCGCAATAACATTCATAATACCCGTCATCGCACAATTGATAACTCCTGGTTGTGAATCGATTTTTACTCCAAGCATATACCCTTTATCCGCATAACTATCCTCAGCGGTGATTTCCCGCCAGCAGATGTTTCTATCCTTAAAAAAATCCTTAGGAAGCCGTTTCAACCAGATCCACGCATCAGGATTATCCTTACTGGTAGCGAGTCGTACCGTATCTGCACCAATGTTCATCGCTTTCAGAATCGTCGGATACATCGCCCCAACATCAGCCACCACCACATGAAACCAGGGCACAAAATCAGAATGCGCCTCCGAATCAGGCTTAATCGTCATCCCACCAGGCATATGATACCCAAGGGACTCATCCTCATCCTCCGCATGATCATCATGAATAACCTCCGGGTATTCCACCCACTCAGGCATCTCCTCCCCATACTTCACCACACGAAGGAAATCCTTTGATAACTGCTCTTTTTTCCCCCGAGCCATACGAACAATGTCTTCTTTCGTTTTGCACCCCGCGAAATCATGTTGCAATGTCTGAGCAATCGATTTCACCCGACAAATAGGCGGCATGATTTTCTTATGCGCTGCGCTGCGGATAAGCGCCATATGATCCCATATATTCACCGCACCAGCAGGCAGCAACAACTCAAACGGCATACACGTGGTGAACGAAAGCGGTAACGCCTGCTGAATAAGATTCAAGGTGACACCGATCTGCTCCTGCACATCCTGTTTATTATATTTCAACGTCCGAGCATCAAGCTTAATTTGAGATGGCGTGAGATACACCCGATCCGGTATATGGACACCGAGGAACGGCGCGAGTGCCTTAAGACCAAAATCATCGAGAAACGAATAGAATTTTCGCGCAGCAAGGTAGGTATCAAAACTGCAGGGGTAAAATTGGACCACCTCGGATCCGACGCCGAAATGAAACGATTTATCGAGTCGACAACGTTCAGTGAGGAATCGTTGAAACCCGTCGCGTTTCTCTGATGATAAACTCGCTATATAGTTTTTCAGGATCCATTGAATCCTGCCGTAGACCTGGAAATTATCAAAACCCGCGATATTATGCCCTGAGATCACATCATACTGGTCAAGGAGTTTACAAAATGAGTACAAGTTATCGATTTCTTCATCAACCGTGCGGGATACGAGTTGATGGACCGGGATATCCTCCCATGATGATGGGTTATCAAGGAGTTCGAAACTGAATTCTTCTTTCTCCAAGTTTTTTTCTGATTCAAAGCGGATGTCGAATGTGGAATACCCGATGATATCAACTGGTAAATCTTTTTTGCCTTCTTCATATTTCGTTAGCTCGATATCATAAACAATAATTTTCAACTGTTTCTGTTCACCATGCGTATCAAGTAGCCAGTTTTTCCCTGTAGCCGCGAGGTCTGTGAGTGCTCGTTGTTGATACGGGATATCATGTTCAGCAGTGAACAGTCCATGCTCAAAAAACAGGTAATCGCTGACTTCAGGGACGAAGTAGGATTCTTTGGTGTAGACCTTGAATACTTTGCGTTTCTCTTGGTAGTTAGAGAAACTCCGGTAGGTTTCGATCTCACCGATGTGCTGTATTTTTGAGAGTGGCGTCCCACCTGTTTTGTTGTTCTCCCATTGTTTGATGAGGGTTATGTGTGCATGCTCAGCTTTAGTGTTGCTCGGTGGGAAGGCGAGAAAATGAGGGCTGTGTACTTCGGAGACGTAGCGAGGTGGTTTACCCTGATAGTAGAGCAGATCGGGTGATATGCCGAGGAAGAGGTCAGTCATGTATCTTTTTTCCCCCAAATAGTGGTTCTCCGTGGTTCAGAGGAGGACGTCCTCTGAATGGTGGAGAAGTAGTCTTATATGCGGTTACGGTATTTTATTTCTTTGATGTGCGAGTATGACGACGGAGATCATCTTTTCGAAGTTGTTTGAAAAACATGATACACAGAGTCATCCAGAGAACGCGGAGCGGTTACGGGTGATGATGACTGCGCTGCAGAACGCATCGTTTTATCATGATTTACGAGTAGTAGAACCAGTGTTGTTGCCGGAGAAGTTGTTGTACGCGGTGCATACCCCGGAGATGATTCAGCTGGTGAAGGATATCAGTGCTCAAGGTGATTCATGGATTGATTTGGATACGTATGTGAGTCGAGGTGATTATGAGACGGCTCGGTATGCTGCTGGTGGGGTTTTCCAGGCGTGCACCGATGTGCTGGATGGGGTGGTTGAGAACGCGTTCGCGTTGGTGCGTCCACCTGGTCATCATGCAGGGAGTGATCGGTCGATGGGGTTTTGTTTGTTTAACAACGCGGCGATCGCTGCGCAGGAGATATCCCAGAAGAAGAAGCGAGTATTGATTTTTGATCATGATGTGCATCATGGGAATGGGACTCAGCTGATTTTTAATGATGATAAGATGGTGATGTATCAGTCGATTCATTTGTCTCCTCATTACCCGGGGACTGGTGGAGTGTCTGAGGTGGGGGTGGGTGCGGGTGAAGGGTATACGGTGAATGCTCCGTTGTCGTTCGGTGTCGGTGATGCATCAGTGAGAAAACTGCTTCATGAGGTGTTCCTCCCGGTTGCGGAGCAATTCGACCCAGATATTATCCTGGTGTCAGCTGGTTATGATTCTCATCATGCGGATCAGCTAGGTGGGATGCGTTTGTCCACGAATTTTTTTGGGGAGATCATCCGGTTGTTTCAGGGGATTCAGCCGAGGATCGTCTGCACTCTTGAAGGTGGGTATAATCTGGATTGGGTTGGGAACTGCCTCCTGTCTCAGGTGAGTCGGCTTATGCATCATCCTCAGCATTTTTCTGATTCAGTAGAAGAAGAGGTGAATGCTGACGCAGTGCTTGTTGCGTTAAAAAAAATGATGAGTAAGTATTGGAAGCTTCCGTAACCAATTTTTTTTAATCGAAAATCATACCCATGCCGGTTGCGGCTGAGTCTTCTTGTTGTTCGATTTTTTCGTTGATTTTTTTTGCTTTTTTAGTATCAAGTTTTTTGAATCCGTGTTCTTTAGCAAGTTCCTCCGCGTGTTTGAGTGCCTTAGCGCTTCCTTCGATTTTAAGGTAGGTAGCTTCTCCTTTGATGTCGAGAGAGTGGGCGTCTCTGGTGAGGATGCTTTGTCTACTGATGAGGTCGTCTTTGATGAGGGTGTTGATTTTAATGGTTTGGTCTTTGTTTACTTCAAAGATGACATATGGCATAGTTTTTTCACCTTATGTGTTCGTCTGTATTCTCCTTGTGTATTTAAATCTAATCGCTCTTGAGGAGTTTTCCATCGGTGGTGATTTGGTGTTGTCGTATTCGTGTCGAGCTGATGGGGTAGTGGTCTTCAGCGAGGACGAACGGGATTTGTATGATGTGTATGGGTTTTTTCCCTTTTTGTTGGCGGAGTTGGTTGATTTGTTCTGCGGTGGGTCGGGTTTCTGGTGAGACGATGATCGCGTCAAAGTCTTCTTCTAGTGTTGGACCGTATTTGTCATGGATAGGTTTGATTTGGTACAGTTGGGTGATATTCTCTTGGGTTAGGTAGGTTTCTAGAGCTTTTTTTCGTTGTATGTATGAGGTTGTCCTTGGTTTTTTTTTGGTGGTGAGCCCGATGAATACGGTTCCGTGTTCTCCTGCGGTCTGGAACGCAGTGGTTAGGAGTTTTTTATGTCCTTTGTGAAGGATGTCGAAGGTGCCGCCAACACAGACTTTCATATAAGAGATGAAAGAAGGAACCCGTGTTTAATAGTTCTCTGGTCCTTTTTTGTAAATATTATCTGGTTACCCCCGATATAAGAAAACTATAAATTCTCTCACTGTATGTCTTTTTCATACTAGTCGAGGATGGGATCATGAAAAGAGCGAAAGCGATACTATGTATAGTTTTAGTGTTGTTGATGATAAGTAGTGGACTATTTTTTATTGCAGACCCGAGTACGGCTGCGGTGAACCGGAATATTTATGTGAAGAACACATACGCGTATAATACAGGGGATGGGAGCGCGGATCGTCCCTATCGGTCGATTCAACATGCGATCGATGTTGCAGTCCCTGGTGACACGATTTATGTGTTTGAGGGGACGTATAATGAGACATTGCAGATTAACAAAGCGGTTTCTATTATTGGGTTGGATCAGAAGAACACGTCGATTCAGATTTATGCGGCGAACCCGAAACCACGGTATCTGATCGAAATCACCGCGGATTATGTAACATTAGAGGAACTGAATATTTCTGATCCTGAAGAGAATGTTCGGGTCGCGTTAATCTATGTGCAAGGCGATTATACGACGATTCAGGCGACACATATCCATGATGCTGCGGTGTGGGGCGTGTATCTTGATTCATCGAGTGATAACACGATCGGGTATAACGCGATCACGGACATTAAAGGAGTGTACGCGTATTATTCAAATAATAATGTGTTTTCCAAGAATAGTTTCAGGAGGAATAATGATGCGGCGATAAAGCTGTATCATGTGAATCAGGGGATTATTTATAATAATGTGATCAACAAGAGTAGTAGTTATTCTGTGTATGCGGATGAGTGTAGTAACCTGAATTTTTCATCCAATAAAATTGGGAATGGTTCGCTTGATGGGATTAAACTTTTGAATGGTAATTCGAATATCCTCTGGAAGAATGTTCTGAATAAGAATAAGGGGAACGGGGTCTTTGTCAGTTCTTCGTCTTGTACTATTTGGAATAACACGTTCACGCGGAACCAGATAGGTATTGAGCTGCAGGGATCAGATTCAGAGATTTTTTCGAATAAAATTAAGAATTCGACTATTTATGGTCTTCATGCGAACACGGGAACACAAGATAACGTCATGTATTTGAATCAGTTTAGGGATAATCCGACGAACGCGTTAGAGAACGGTCATAACCAGTGGTATTCTGGTGAACAGGGGAATTATTGGGATGATTATAACGAGGTTGATCGTAACCTTGATCTAATGGGGGATACGCCGTATGAGGTCCCAAATGGTGGACGTGATCTGTATCCGCTCGGGTATTTCTTGAAGCCACCTCGTCGTCCAACGATTCCGTATCCGAGGGATAGCGCGTCAGAGGTCGGGTTATCGGTGACGTTGAAAGTGAATGTGTCTGATCCTGATAGCACGTATTTGAATGTGTATTTTTATCGTGCGACTGATGATGCCTTGATGGGGTATCAGCGTAATGTACGATCAAGCAAGCAGGCGTCGTGTAGTTTTACGTTACCGTTTCAGACCACGTTCGCCTGGTACGCGATCGTGAATGATAGTAAACTAGAGAATCGGTCGAATATCTATATTTTTACGACTCGGACGATTCCGCCGACGAATAAGAAACCCGTTGCGGATCCTGGTGGACCGTATGAGGTGAATATAGGGGAATCGTTCGCGTTTGATTCATCAGGGAGTCGTGATCCTGATGGGACGCTTCAGTTTTATCGGTGGAACTTTGGTGATGGGACCAGTGAGATTCTTGCGCGGTCCCCGACGCATAGTTATCCTGATGGTGGTAGGTATACGGTGACGTTGACCGTGGTTGATAATGAGGGTCGGAGTGATACGAATACGACGACGGTTGCGGTGGGTTCGTTCCCTAAGAATCAGGATCCTGTTGCGAATGGGACGTTCTTATCTGGTGTTGATGTTTCTAAACCCGTATTTTTTAATGGTACAGCAAGTACTGATTCTGATGGGACGATTGTCTCGTATCTCTGGAATTTTGGTGATGGAACGACCGGGTCTGGGGTGACGACGACGCATACGTATACGAAGGAGGGTACGTATTGGGTAACGTTGACGGTGACTGATGATGCTGGGGGGACTAATCAAGCGTATACTTCGGTGACATTGAAGGCTGCTACGCCTGGTTTCGAGTTGTTGCTCGTTGTTGGTGCGTTACTCGGTGTCTTGCTTTGGAGACGAAGGAAAGGAACCATTAAATAATCAGTAATGATACGGTGTGTTCTGTAGGAGGGTATGGTATATGACGACGTATTTCTGGAAGAAAAATGATGAGACGTTTCATTGGTATCTTCAATGTTCACAGATCCCTATTCATGTGCGGGGTGCTCCTGATTGGGTGATCAGTGATCAGAGGCCGACGGATAGGCAGCAATGTCGGGAATGTCGAGAGCGGGATATTGTTCATAAGATCTCCCCGAAACCGTGATGTCGACTCAGTATTTTCTTCGTTGATCAAAAATATCTGTGTAAAAGATTTTTTTACGAATAGTCGTAAGGTTAGGGAGAGCCGATGGAGGGATTTGAACCCCCGACCTGCTGATTACAAGTCAGCCGCTCCGCCAGCTGAGCTACATCGGCGTTTATTTTTTTTGTGCCGTAATGTCTATGCTTGTATAAAATTCTCTTGGTGCATAGGTTTTTAGGGGATTCACGGTGAGGTGTGTTAGGGTTGTGTTCTGTTTTTTTGCTTGTTGTTTTATCTGTTTGATTCTTTCTGGTGTCTCGTCTTGTGTGAGGATATCATAGTAGTGTATGGTGCAGGTTTTTGAGGCGATCTGGAATGCTTGAGGGAGGAACTGATAGCAGGCGAAGGGGAGGTTCATGATGATCCTGTCAGCGGTCACGTGATTTTTTTGGAGGAGTGTTGGTATGGTTTTCGCGTCAGCGTGGATGATTTCGATTTTGTCGAGGACCTGGTTTTGTCTGATGTTTTGTTTCGCGTAGTGTATGGCATCCTTGTTTTTGTCTATAGCGTAGATGATTTTTGGTTGTGCGTATCTTGCGATCATGATGGGGAATGGGGCGACGCCGGTGAAGAGGTCTACGATGGTTTCTCCCGGTTGGATGAGGGTGGTGATACGTTTTCGTTCGGTGGCGAGGCGTGGGGAGAAATATGTTTTTTGTATGTCGAGGTTAAAATGTAACCCGTATTCGGTGTGGGTGGTCTGGGTGCGGTGTTCTCCGGCGATGATGGTAAGGCGTCTGGTGCGGAGTTCTCCTTTGACTGGATCTGCGGTGCAGATGACGTGGACGTGTGTGTTGGTTTGGAGGAGGGCGTCTCCTATCTGTTTTTGGTGGGGATGAAGTGGTTTTGGGAGTTTGATGAGAATGATGTCGCCGATGGTGTCGTAGGATGTGGGGAGTTGGTTTCGGAGTGGTTCTGGGATTTTGGTGAGGAGTTGTTTATAGTTGGTTGGTTTCTGCTGCTGTCTAGTGAACGTTTTATTAATTTTTTTTACTCCTGGAAATTCGATGATTGTCGTATTTTCTTTCACTGGAAAAATTATGTGTGTTGGTGTTCGTTGGACCTCTAAATCCTTTCGAAGAAGATCCTGGTCGGTCAGGTATTTTCGTATCTGTTCTGCGTGACGAAACGGTACTTGGATTCCGTTCGTGGTTTCAGTCTGCATCATAGTCGTCATCGTCTCTTATAATATAATATAATATGTAATATAGGGAACTACGGCATCTGTCGACTGTGCTAAAAAAAAAATAGTAAGTCCCGCCTCTCAGATTTGAACCGAGGACCTGCCGGTAACGGCCTGTAGGGTCTACAGCCGGCCGCTCTACCCAGGCTGAGCTAAGGCGGGATGCCTAGGGCAAATACTACTAGTTATATTTATTAGTTAAGGTTCATCAGATAATTATGGGAACAGGTGATTTTCTTGTTTCTCCTTCATGATTTTCTCGATAAAACCCCTTGTGATAATCAGGTTGTACTAAGAGTATTTCCTCCTGTATAATCCTAAGCAACAGGAGGCGTATAAGGTAAAGAAAATCGTAACTTATATAAACAAGGTAGGTATTTACGTGGAATCAGGTCCGGTGAGGACACGGATGTGAGCAGCTTATGTACCCTATTAGCTATAGGTATGAGCGTGCCGGTATCAGTTCACGGTGTGAGCTGACGTGTACTTATGATTGGACTTATTGAAAAGGAAAGAACTTGATACAAAATTTAGGAGGAAAGAAAAAGATGAAAGGAAGTAAGATATTAGCCACCTTGATAGTGCTAGCAATGGTATTATCATCGTTAGTGGTTTTTAAACAATTAGATGTCAACAGTATGCAGGCTGCAGCAACGACCCCTGGTATTGATGAATGGGGGATTAGGAAAACAGATCTAAAATATAACAACGATGATGAGATTTCAGTGAGAATAAATACGTCGACTCTTGATGTAGGTACTGTATATTATGTGATGTATCCATATTATCGGAAAATCGACTCCACTTTTAATATCACCTGGGTGAAGAAAACGGCTGGTGGTTCACCAGTTACCTTAACAGTCACTGATAACTCTGTTACGGCATCGAAACTGATTTCTAGTGCGATTAAATTGAACGTCACTGGTTTCTGGTATTTAGCAAATAGAACAATGGTTGATGCAGGTACCATAGTTAATGCAAATAATCTCGCTGCGTTAGGTGGTTACTTCTGGGTGAATTCATCAGAGGACTTTAATATCGCAATCAACGAAGGTGCTAGTGAGGTCAGATATGGATTAAACGAAACTATTACTATAACTGTAACTCAGGGTGGTAGTTCTGTTGCTTGCTGGATTGATGTCTATCGAAACTATGATGGAGCAAAGGTTTTCCACACCTACAAGACAAACGGTGTATTCACTTTTATTAGTGATTGGAAAGAAAATCTTACCTTTGCTGGTAATTACTCAGTTCATGCGTATAAGGATAAGGATATGCCTGAGCACGGGTATGATTCAGGAGACGGCTATTTCAGTGCAACGTATGGTGAAACAGGAATTACCGCTGATTACTATGATTACACGGTCTGTGGTCCATGGGATCCACCTGAGCAAAACGCATCAAAAGTAACTATCCGCGTCCTTAGTGGTATACCAACAGTATCTATTCCTGTAGGTAACCAAACCATGTTCTGGGGATTCGATGGCACAGTCCATGTCAATGTCAAAGATTACAATGATGAGAACTTCTCTGATGATGGATTAGTTGCATGGGTATATAACCAATCAGGTGACGTTGTTAATGATTATCTCACTATTGATTATTCGTATATGGCATCTGACGGATGGCTTGAAATATCCAATGCAGATGCTGCAGGTGCAACGACTGGTGGATGGGGGAGAGATGGCACAGGATATGCATATGGTGATAACAGTTCATCCTGGGAAGTTCTCCTCTTCATTGATGTCGATGGTGATAATGCTACAGAGGGTCGTGAATGGGCAGATGAATGGAATACTTCTATAGAATTCTCTGTTGATAGCGCTCCTGGGGCACAATGGAAATGGATTGATGACGATGGTGCATTATTTACTGGTGATAATAATGATGGAGTTATACCAGAGGTACCAGTGAATAACTCCCAGCCGTTAGCTATCCAATTCCAAATTATCAGCGATACTCATACGTACTATGGTGACGATGCAACCGCAGACGCAGTAGCACCACAATACTATGGTGAAAACATAACCGTGTCTGGGAATGCTCTGTTCTTACCAACCACTCTCGATGACTTCGATGAAATGTTCCCTGCTGCTGTTTCCTACGCTTCAGGGACATGGACTGTTAAATTAATACCAACAATGGCTATGAACGGTGGAGAGATTGTTTTCGCCGTTGATTGGGAAGACCAAGGCAGCCTTACTGAAACACTGACGATTGGTGGATCAAAGATAAACGGATCAATAGTGACGATATCACCTGCACAGTTCACTATCCATGGAAATGTAACAATAACGGTTACAGCACAAGATGGAATGGGTCATTCATATCCAAACGCTGAAGTATCCCTCTGGTATGTTTGGGAGAACGGTACCATATCAACTCACCATCCAATAATGAAAAAGAGTGGCGGCGGGAACACAGCAGGAGAATACACATTCCATGTGAACACAACCCAGCAGACCACAAACCAGACTGCCATCTATGGTGATATACTAGCACCCAGATACATCGCTGCCTTTGTGAAACTCTACATGGGATCCGGATATGGAACTGGTTCAGATGCGGGATATGTCTACGGGTATGCGTTAACGAAGATGAAACCAAAGCCTGACATGAAAATAACAACCTCCCCTGGTTCAGTTATGGCTGGTCAGAAAACCAAATTCTGGTTTAACGCTTCAATTATTGATAGTACCGGGAATAAGACTGGTTACCCAAAGACCAGCGATCTGCGCATAAGAATTTACAACTCAACTGGCGAAAACGTTACGAACGACATTGGTAGTCTCTCATCAGATACCGCACTTGATGGATCACCCATAAATAAATCAAAAGAAATTTACTTCCAAAAACCAGGAACCTATACTGTGTATCTCTATAATGATACTCACAATAGTGAAGGCCATAACGCCACACTCGTAGTACAACCTGTCGATGTTGTCTGTGACATGTCCGAGTTCATCTGGAACGTCGATGATAACCTTACCGCGACATTCACCATAACATATAATGGATTACCAGTGAATGGTACCTTACGGATTGACAACATGACTGATAACGGAACAAAAGACAATCAAACATGGTGGCTCTGTAACTTCACACCAGTTATTGGAGGTAGTGGCTTTACGCATGGTTACCTGACGTCGATTGAAGTTGAGGTCAAAAATGGTGCAGTGACCGTAAGTAACATCAACGCAACTCACTTAGACCGTAATGAGTCACGACAAGATATCACCTTCTACTTCAAACCAAAAGGAGCGGGTAATGCCTGGGCGCATACTACCGGTGTCGTCCCCGTGAAGATCGCTGATGTCGCAGCATCTCCAAAGGCGATACCCTTTAAACAATCGTCTGACCTCGCCATCACGGTAACCGGTCGAGGTGTTGGACTGGAGAACGTCTTCGTCAGCATCAAGATACCTGGTATTAGTGAGGAGCGGAACACAACCACGAATGCGGCAGGAAAGGCAACCTTCTATATCACCCCAGTTACAACTGGTGACATCTTGATTAAAGTCGAGAACAGAACCTCTGACACCAAAGTAGCGATCACATCATGGTCATTGTATGTGGATGTTGACGCTCAGGTGAATGAAGGTGCTTCATTTACTGTGACTGTACGAAATGGTACTGCTACGGGAGCAGGCATAGCCAATGCTGATGTCATGTTCAACAAGGAAACCAAGAAGACGGGAACTGATGGGAAAGCAACCTTCAACGCACCAGCAGTAACCGCTGACAGAAACATGAATGTTGTTGCCACCGCAGCAGGGTATGCAGAGGACGAGGAAACCATTACCGTCTTGAACGTACCCAAACTGATGATCATCGTCAGTGGATCACAGGATGATCAAGGCACCTATCTCTCACCAGTTACCGTAACAGTAACTGATGATATGGGAGACCTGAAATCTGGTGTCGCGGTCACCTTCGGTGCTATGACGGGAACAACGATTAACGGCCAGGTCGAATTCCAGGTGACAGAGGAAGCTGCTTACACGATCACTGCAGCACTCACCGGATTCACCGCAGCTGACCCACTCACCATCAACGCGAAAGCCGCTGGTGTACCCGGGTTCGAGCTCTTGGCGTTCGTCGCAGCATTGGGAGTAGCGTTCATACTCCTCAGACGCAGACGGAAATAAGAGGGAACATTAATCCCCTCTACCCCCTTTTTTTCTTTTTTTTTAATTTTTATTTTTTTTATTTTTTTCACAAACCATTTTAACCCGTTACCCGATAATGTTTCTCTCCTAAGAGGAGTTGACTGTATCTGAAGATTAGCGTAATCCTCCCCACCCTGAATGAAGAGAAAGGCGTTGGTAAAACCATAGATTCTATCCAGAGAACCGTGTTTACGCAGAAGGGCTGGGACCTGGAAATCCTGATTATTGATGGAAACTCGAAGGATAAGACGAGGGAGATCGCCCAACAGAAGGGTGCACGGGTGATCATCGAGAAACGACGGGGGTACGGTCGTGCCTATAAAACCGGTATGCAGGATGCCACAGGGGATATTATTGTGACGGGTGATGCAGATGCAACGTACCCGTTCGATAAAATTCATGAGTACATTCAGCATCTCCTTGATGAGGACCTGGATTTCGTTACAACGAACCGACTCTCAGGGCTATCCCATGGGTCGATGACGACGAAACATCGGTTCGGGAACCTACTCCTGGCTTGGACGATGCGGATCCTGTTTTTCATCCCTGTCTCAGATTCCCAATCTGGGATGTGGATCTTCAAGAAAAACATTCTGTCAAAGATTCAGGATATTGAGTCGTTTAATAACGGGATGCCGTTCTCTGAGGAGATCAAGATCGAGATGTTCACGAAAAAAGGGATTCGGGCGAAGGAGATTCCCTCCACTCTCTCGTTACGGGAGGGCGATGTGAAACTCCAGAGTTTTAGTGATGGATGGAAAAACCTGCGATTCCTGTTTAAGAAGCGGGTTATGAAATAATTTTTCGTATCTCTTCTTCTAGGAGGATACTGATGAGTTTCCCGTCTGCTTTCCCTCGGAGTTCCTTCATCACAACCCCCATGAGTGGGCCGAGTGCGTCTTTGCCTTTTTGTTTCACGAACGCTTCTCTCTCTTTGAGTATTTTTTTGATGATGATGAGTACTTCCTGTTGATCAGAGATGTGGAGGCCACATGTAGTAAGCGCCTGATCAATGGTGGCATCAGGATGCCTGAGGATATAGTCAAGGATGGCGGGGATTGCTTCTTTCGCGTACAAGCCTCTCTCGAGCCCGTGGAACACAGAAACAAGGGTGGTGAACTGGAGGTCTCCGATAGGTAAACCCTGGTTTTCGATCTCAGGGAACGTGTTCAGGAGCGTCCGGAGGATAATGTTCGTCTGATTGGGGAACTGTTTCACCAGGTTTTCGAAATCTTGTTCATAGCCGCTGGCGAGTAACTGGCGGGTCTGCTCCTCATTCAGATGATACTCTTGAATGAATCGCTGGTGTTTCATCTCTGGTCGCTCAGGGAGATGTTGCGTGATACGTTTCAGGTACTCTTTGGTTACTCGGAATGGTGGCACATCAGTCTCCGGGTACATCCTGGCTGCACCCGGGAGCGGCCGCATGTACTCCGTAGTATCATCAGGGAGACTCCGTCTGACCTCCTCTGGTACGCCATCCAGGAACATCTGTGCACGCTCAACCACCGCGTCTAACACAGCCGTAACCTGTTTCTCTTGACCAAGTGCGAGGACGAACGCATCCGTCTCCTTCATCTTTAAAACTGTTTTCACCTGTTGAACATCTTTCCCCATAATCCCATATGCGGGGAGTTCATCACTATGAATAATCCCACCGATACCCGTAAGGATTCGCGCGTAGACTGCGAGTTCTCGACCAAGCCTCGTCTGTTCTTGTTTAAGAAGACCATGATACCCTGGGAGTACGATACCTTTCACGCAGCCGTTACTCCTTAGCTGTTTCTGGATGAGATTCGACGTGCTCATCTTGAATACGGTGAGGAGATCATGATGAATAATATGGTCGAAATCCTTCTTATTCACCCGCTTCTGAAGCACATCACAGATCTCG
>JAZDGT010000077.1:0-3531 GCA_043806635.1 Methanobacteriota archaeon
GTTATAAAATTGTACAATGGGGGAAAGGCATGGAAACATATCCATTGTTAAGGAAAGGATTGGCAGTTGGGATCATCTTCTTGTTCGTTTGGACATGTATTATTCCAGCGACTGCACAAGTTATTGAGAAACCAGCTCTACCAACATCGAGAGGCAATTGGTTATATGTTGGTGGGAGTGGACCGAACAATTATACGAAAATCCAGGATGCTATCAACGATTCCGTAAATGGTGATACTGTTTTTGTTTACGATGACTCATCCCCATATTATGAGAATATCGTTGTGGATAAATCTATTCATCTAATCGGTGAGAATAAAACGACAACCATCATCGATGGTTCCATCGGGGGAGACGTGGTTTCTGTTTGTGCTGATGGGGTAACTATATGTGAGTTCTCAATTCAATATCATTGTACGTATCCGTCGTCAGGTATCTCCATCTATGCAAACCACTCCTGTATTTCTAATACTATCATTAGTTCGAGCAACTGGGTCGGGATTTTATTAATGTCTTCATGTGATACGAGAATTGTTGGTAATAGTATCTCGAACAAGTATGTTGGTATTTTACTACTCGGCATCTCTAACAACAATACCATTACTGGAAATGATATCACAAACAATAGTTACGGGGTGGAAATTGAAACCAGCTCATTCAATCACATCTATTATAACAACTTCATAAACAATACTGTTCATGCTTCTGATACCACAGATAATATGTGGAACAGCGAATACCCCTCCGCGGGAAATTACTGGGATAACTACACAGGAATAGATGCTCTGTGGGGTCAAAATCAAGATACGAATGGTTCAGACGGCGTCGGCGATACACCTGTGTCTATCCCTGGTGGAGAGAACCAAGATCGATATCCCTTAATGGAACCTTATACGACAACACAGCTAGCTTTTGGTTTATCCTTTGGTGGGTTTGGGATAAGCGGTAAAATTAAGAATGTTGGTGATACAACCGCATATAGAGTATGCTGGAGGGTAACGTTTACTGGAGGCTTTATTCTGTTCGGGAGGGATACGTTGCGAGTGATCCCGAAACCGTTGTTACCAGGTGAAGAAGTTGTTGTCAAGTCAAATATGATCCTTGGTTTCGGGAAAGTACAACTTACAATGATGTTTTGGGCAGATAATGCACCATATATTTCAGGGAACTGGTCTGCGACAGTGTTATTATTTTTTATCATTGGGATCACAAACAGGAGTGTGTATGGTCTGGTGAGAGAATGAAATATCCAAGGTTCGGTCTTGATAACGAGGAAGGATATGGTATGTACAAGAAAGGGGTAATTGTAGGTATTATCCTGTTATTTATCGGTGTCGCGGTTGCACCAAGCATCAACTTCAATGTTGTCACAGCATCTCAGGATTTCATATGAATATAATAAATACCCAGCATACTCGTGTATGCGTAGGAATTCCATAGGTTTAAATAACCTAGCATCTATAGATAAAAGAGAGGGAGAAGGATATGAGCGGAAAAATCTTGGTATGTTCCCTGATTATTGCCGTTCTGATGGCTTTGTTAGTACTGCTTAGTGCAAAAGATACCGATGTGTTAGGATCAAATGACGTGAGAGAAAATATGGTCTCTCCCCTGTTTGTAACAAGAATACACAGTTTTCTGAAGAATGAGACATTGGATATACAAGCGAATTACCTTGGAAGATTTGAGAAGCCGTTGGAAGTCACGAGAATAAAACCTCCAAGTCGAAGAAGTGAGGAAGTCATCGCCTTCCATAATGGTGATATCATCGGGGGTATTGGGCCTACCTATTTAAGAGTAGAATGGGAAGCAGCAATCCGTATCACACCAGCGGAACTTGCGCCCTATGAAGGCTGGGAGATCATCGGAGCACGCTTCTTTCATTGGGAAAACCGGTCCCATGAGGGTTCCCTCAAGATATATGATGAGGGTAACGATACCTCTCCTGGAGATCTGATGAGCTCAGAGTCCTATAACGTTTCTGGTCACGGTTGGAAGAGAATAGATCTAACTGATCCTGTTCCCCTGGACATCACAAAAGACATCTGGACCTCTATTTTTA
Source organism: Methanobacteriota archaeon (assembly GCA_043806635.1). Classification (GTDB taxonomy): domain Archaea; phylum Thermoplasmatota; class E2; order DHVEG-1; family DHVEG-1; genus JAZDGT01. The sequence goes on from JAZDGT010000077.1 coordinate 2,063, forward strand.
TCATAAAACATGGAAGTGGTGGCGATTATTCGATGGGTATTGACTCAGGGCCTGCAATTGATGGGAAAGGAGACTGGGTCAAGCTCAGCCCCGATCACTGGGATGAGTTACAGTGGTTCGGTTATGATAATAATTTAGCTATAGAAGCAATCGTCTCTCCTTCTTATAATCCGAGTATTGATGGCCCAACTTGGGGAATTATCAACGTTGTGTATACGTTCTCCATCAATGTGGATGACTCACAGGGGGAGAGTGTCTATTGTTTGTGGGATTGGGGTGACGGAAACACAAGCGGTTGGCTTGGTCCTTACAATTCAACTACGATATCTGCATCCCATGCATGGTCCAAGACAGGAACCTATGAGATACGGGTCAAGCTCAAAGACGTATATGGTCAAGAGAGCGATTGGTTAGAGCCCCATGTCTTTACTGTGTATGAATTGAAGAAAGCTTTCCTCTTCGGCAGTTATTCGAAAATGTATACGAATTTGAGTACGGAAGGTGATTACAATACGGTAGAAGCAGTGAATCTGCGGATGATTCTCTTCAAACCATTCCAGTTCCTGCATTATATCGATGGGAAAACGATAACATTCTCAAAAGATAATGTCAAGGCGTTGATTACTTCACGGTTCCTTATCGGACTGCTCGATGTTGTGACCTAAAAATTCTTCTCTTTTTTTTCCCCCAGACTGAAAAATGTCTACGTGTGAAACATATGCAAAAAAACCATTTATTAAGGAAAGGCTTGGCGGCTGGAATCATCCTCTTGTTCCTGGGAATAAGTATTCCGTCAATTTCTGCATCATCAAATGAGGACATTACAATCTATATTTCAGCTGGTATATTTCGTGAACGATACGGGACGTTTGGTCTTGGCTATGTCGTCAGGGTGTATAATAATGGTGACGATAATATTACAGGTGTTTGTTATGTTAATCGTACTACACGGTTTGGAGAAATAATTCGCTGTGAAGCGATTTCTTTTATGATAAGTAATCTTATATCCTTTGGGACAGTTGGCGTCACTATATTTGATGGCCACCCAATAAATCTCATATCTCTTACCGTAAAAGTCGAGGATAGAATTGTTACAAAATCTGGTTATGAGATAGGTCCTTTTGTACTTATAAAGAAATAATAGGTTTCTTTCTTATGCCCGGGCATTTATAAACAATCTCCCATGCTGCGATATTTTCTATGGTGAAAGTATTTAAATAACTCCGTATAATTATATTTGTAATCAAGGAGGAACTCCTATACTTAAGAAATGTGTCACTCTTAGCATTATCCTCTTGTTCGTTGCGACAAGCATCATTCCATCTGCTGCATACAATATAGACAAAGCGTCTCTACGACCATCAAGGGGGAATATCCTCTACGTTGGGGGTAGTGGACCAGGGAACTACTCAAGTATTCAGGATGCTATAAATGATTCGAATACTGGAGATATCATTTATGTTTATGAT
>JAZDGT010000078.1:0-30504 GCA_043806635.1 Methanobacteriota archaeon
AATTTTATTAATATATATTATTTATGTTATTTATTTTGAATGGAACACGGGTAACAAAGAGAGATGGATGCTTACGCATGCTGAAATACGTATGCTGAGCCAGTCCCCCAATTGAAATCTGGTGCTCCTATAAGAGCAGTGTCGCCAGAGATTGAAACAGACCAGCCAAAATAAATCTCCGCTATACCATCTGATGCAGTCAGCTTGTTCTCTTTTCTCCATATTGTGTCTGTGCGTTTGAAGACATAAGCAGCGCCTTCACCATGATTTTTACCTGGTGATCCAAACAACGCGTAATTTTTAGAGAGTGAAACAGTGGTCCCAAACCCACCTCCATCGCCATCGTTGGCTAACAATTTTTGTGTCTGTGTCCAGTGTGTCCCTGATTGTTTGAACATATATGCAGCACCAAGATCGTTAGTCAATGCACCAATGAGTGCGAAATCACCATGGATAGAAACAGAATAACCAAACCAGTCATAGGTGTCACCATCTGAGGGAATCAGCGTCTCTTGCAATATCCATGTACTTCCCGTACGTTTGAATATGTGTGCAGAGCCAACAGAATATTCATCTAATGGTGCTCCTATGAGCGCGTAATCACCGTAGAGAGAAACAGCACGGCCAAATTCTGCCCCATGTGGACTGTGTGGCAGAAATAAGGAGAGTTTAGCTTCTTGTGTCCATGTGGTGCCATCTCGTTTAAATATGTATACGGAACCATTTTGATTATTCTCGTAAGGTGCTCCTATGAGAGCATAGTTACCCGATAATGAAATAGAAAGACCGAAAGCGTCGTTTGGTTCACCGTCAGATGGTGTTAACCTGCTTTGTTCTATCCACGAGGTACCGTCGCGTTTGAAGACGTAGACTGGACCACTGCCTCCACCACTGATAAGGACATAATTTTCATCAGCTGAGATAGAGAAACCAAACGTTGAATATGGTTCAGCATCTGAGGCTTGCAACTTGGTTTGTTGCGTCCATACGCCATTCGTGCGTTTGAATACATATACAGAACCCGCGGAGGTATCATCATAGGGCGATCCGATGAACGCATAGTCACCAGAAATACACACTGTACTGCCGAAGGCTTCATATATTCCAGCGTCTGAAGCAGTAAGCTTTACTTTCTGTAACCACATAGGACGGATATTACCAAAAATACTGATTGAGTTCTTCAAATCGGTATCTTCTCCAACAACCGTTACGGGCGTGATCATTACTATTATAATGAGGAGGATACCTAGGTGGCTTATACTTTTTTTATTCATATGATGATCATCTCTTTGATTACTATTAGGTATCATATTATATGAACTTTTCTATAATATTTTGCCACTGATATATCGAGAATGTTTATATGGAGAAAAACTAGATATTAAAAGAGTTTTCACTCCATAACCAAATAGCATTTAAACAGTACACCGAATATTCAGGATACTCCTAGGGCATATAATAATGTCCACAGCCAGTTAAAATGTTTGGTAGGAACTTGGGCGGGTAACAAAGTAGTTAGGGGCGAAATATCTCCTTTAAAATTGTTAAAAATATTAACGAAAATATCGACGATTTTTTAAAACTTATTTCTTTAGAAGTTCCCAATTATCAAGAAATTTATCCATTGAAATCACATTATTATTATCATCATGAAAATCAAAAGCTCTTTTTCCTTTATCATAAATCCATATATAGAAATGATAATCATCATCTTTGTTAGCTTTTTTTTCGGAGCATATCTTCTTAAAATCTACAGTTGGAATTATTAAATAATTAATTTTGATCAGTTTTTTGGTTGCTGAATCTATTAAATTGTGAAGATCGACGATATAGAAATATACCTTGTTTATTGGTTCATCTACTGATTTTTTTTATTACTATTATCCAAGAAGAACTACCTTCCCCATAACGTTTTCTTTCGATTGGTGCAGGTTCCCAAGTGCTACTTCCTTTTAACCTGTATTGTTTTTACGTTAGTTTTTTTAAATCATATAGAAGGAAATCTATGTTTTTTAATTGTGCATTTGCTGGAAATGGTACTATTGGTACAATAAGTTTTATATACTTTTTCGGACACATTAATTTAATATATATAAAAAAAATGGTGATGAAGATATGGTTAGTCTAAAAAAGAATTCGATACATGCTCTTGTCCGATCATCGATTTTTGTCATTCTCATCTTGTTCATCGCTGATGGAGGTATGTCCTTTATGACCATATTCCCACAGCATCAGCAGAAAGATTTTTTCCATTTTCATCCTCAGGACAACACCCCACCGATAATCACGATAAATTTTGCTGGGAATACAAACGAAAAAGGCGGTCCTTATTATATCCCACCGCTTGAATATAACGGAGGTATACTCTGCCCCAATGGGTACTATACAAACGATAGCCACCAACATGAACAGTGGATGTTTATCAATATCACCGTGAACGGGACAGGAAGCGAACCAACAGTTCCTCAACTTCTTTGGTGTCAACGAATAGACGACGTTCTCATGTGGAATACAACACTCTGGACGTTCAGACGAACAGGTTCAACAGGCAAACCGTACGAGTATTACTACGAGTTCAACACCAAAGGCAACATCACCATCACTCAGGAAGGATGTTTCAGTTTTGATATCCGAGCTCAGGATAGCAACGGAAACAGTGCTCGAACCTGGTGGAATAAGACAGGCATCGGAGGAAATTATACCCGACGATATGTTAGCCTTGGATGTGCTGATGATGATACGATTCTCTACACCCCCTTTTATCTCTATGAGCCCATCCCGCTGTATGGGATTCCCGGCCATGGAAACGATACAGGAAAACCCGATCGATTTCACCATGACCAAGGCCCAGACGGGTCCGATCACGACACCGGTATTTTATTGGCAAAAATCCCAACTGATAAGGTGGAGAATCGATGGTGCACAACATATACCGGGTTCTGGTTCGATGAAAGCCTCTGTGTTCAGAATTATACACTGCGCAACATCTACTATCATGTGTGGTGTTCCATTTTCGATGGGCCAAATAACATATGCCGGATGGCATGGAATAAATCCAGAGGACCTGCAAGAGAAGTGGCGACGAATTATTTTTTCTGGAACTCTGACACCGACCCTGTCTCATCAGTGCAGTACGATATCGGATATCCAGACGCAGTGAATGATACCTACGGATTAATGGCTCATCTTTTACCTGTTCGAGCCACACCTTTCACAGATAATGATATTTATGAATTCGCAATCAATTCTTATGGGATGTTTCCGTCACAGATTAGCAATCGTTCGTTTACCTCGTTTGTCCTCTTCAACGTGCCAGATAACCAGACATTAAACACATCGTATGTTGATACTGATTATGATGGGTTATCTGATTGGACCGAGTTGTATCGGACCTATACCAACCCATTCCTCTCCGATACCGATAATGATGGATGGTCGGATAACCAGGAAATAATGATAGGAACAGACCCAAATAACTATACAGATTATCTAAAACCACAAACACGTATCTCCGATCTCAGTCCAATATATCAAATTGCATTTGACCCATTACCTTACCACTCGGAACATCCTTATGAAATTTTATACATCTGGCCATTCACAGGCCAACCATCAGCCTGTGAACCTTACCCTTTATCATATTTAGCTACCACGGCCTTTGGTCCGTCCTATACCTATCAAGATGAGTATATTTCCTCGGGAGCACTTGGTATCAGAATTGGGAATTACGCAGGAGAACAATGTACTCTACCACAAACCAACATGACCCTCACCTATATCAATGATCAAGGTGGCATCTTCACCATATATCTTCCAGCGATAGATCTCGGATACCATTCGAATGAAAATAATATCTACTTCTGGGTGGCAGAAGATGGATCAACCTACTATGCACACAGCACCCATGGACCAGGATGCCCTGATTTGAGCCCCACGGAAGCGATCTCTTCGGAACATCTCGCACGAAGAGCAGAATAAACACTAAAAATTAGGGGAACGGAACAGTCAAATCATAGTTAGGAATTGATAAATTTTTTCTCTAATTTTAATTCCATTCCTCTTCAAAAACCTTTAATAGATCCCTACCTCATTCTTGTAAACCTATCTAGGCGGGTAACAAAGTGGCTAATTTTTTCGTAATATTATACAACGAAAAGGCTATAAACTCCCATTTCGTTATACAATATAACGAAAAGAGGAAACCATCATGGGCAGTAAGGAAAATCATTTCAAATTGTATCAGAAATTCAAACAAGACGCAAAAAATAAAAATAATTTTGAAGGAACACGCGTCGAAGCATATTTCCTCTCCGTATATCATCTCATCGAAACCTGCGCAGCACAAGAACGAGTTCACATCAACAAACATCAGCATGTACGAACAACGTTGACAAACAACACATTCATTTTTAATGAAAACACTGAACAAGTATGGACAAATTTCCAACAAATTGAAAATCAACTCAGACCAAAATTCACCTATGGGTTCTCCTGGACCGACGATGATATGAAGACCGTTGAATCCTGTTATTCCATAATTGAAAATATATGCCTAAAAAAATTAGGAGAAATCTCCAATGAACAATAAGTCAATTCCGCTTATTGAAGATATTAAAGATATTTCTAAAAAACATTGTGACATTCAAACAATAATTCTCTTTGGGTCTGTCGCACGAGGACAAGAACATGAACAAAGCGATATAGACCTCTGCTTCATCATTAATGATAACCAGATAAAAAAAGATTTACAACAACAGATACTCTTCCTAGAAAAAAAATATAACAAAAACATAAATGTTGTCTTCGCATCATCAACATTTGAGAAACTCGATCGTCAATTTATAGAAACCCTTCTGCGGGAGGGGATTGTTCTTAAGGGAAAATTTCCTGAAATTCCTATTCAACGTCTCGAACTTGAACCCTATGAGATAATCAAATATGATCTTAGCTCGATGAATCAATCAGAAAAGATGAAAATCAAACGAATACTCTATGGGATATCAACAAAGAAAAAATATAAGGGAAAAATCTACGAAAACAAACAAAAAGGAAAAGTAGAAGAGTTTGGAGGTCTACGGATAGGAATAGCCTCGATATTAATCCCCGAGAAAATGTCCTGGCAAATCGAAGACATTCTTAGAAAACATAAAATCACTTTAAGGAAAATTACGATCTGGTTATCTAAACCATAATAAGAAACATTCTTTTTAATAAACGAAAGAACTGATATCGAAAAAACAGAAGAAAATACTAAACTAAAAGAATTAAAACAGTACACCGAATATTCGGGATACACCTTGGCCATATAACACGTTTCACCTCAATAGGAGGTTGGGCGGGTAACAAAGTGGCTACAGGGTGTTTTCTCCTGTTGAAAGCTCATTTTGAGACATAAAAAAAAATATGTTTTTTTAAATGTTAAACATCACAAGTGACTCTAATTGCTTAATTTCCTCTATAAAGTATTTTATCCTCAATAACCATACGTCGTTTCGTCTTTTCCCACTTTGTTTAAAATCTATTAAACATGGGGTATCCTCTAACGACCATGACAACAAAGAAAACGATGAATGGACGAAGATATTCCCAATAATCTAGTGTCCCCTTCCCACAGATCAGTCCTACTTATATTACGTTAAATGAATAGGTTAACGGAAAAGCGTAAGATATCGGTTTAATCCACTCTACCCGAATCTGTATTAGAAACATATACACTACAGAAAAATAGCAACAATGTAAAAGAATGTTAAGGATGAATCATTAGGACAATTGTGGATTCCAATCGAACGATAACCATAATGATATCCTATTTGGGTTAATTAAACAAAGATGTCTGTATCCTTTAATTATTTTAGGTAAGAAACAAAGATGTTTGTATGTTACGCCTATGTAATCATCCCAATAATTTTTATCGTATGTGTTTCTATATGAATCAATAAAAAATACATGGGATGATTGATTGTATTCATATCCATTATGTATAAAACGATTCTCAGCGAAAATATTAGAATTGCTTTTATCTAGAAAAACTCCATAAATATTACTATCTTTGATTATATTGTTTTTTATTTTGTTTTCGTTACTATAACCATGATATGAATATATCCACATTCCTCCGCTCATAAAACCAATACCAAAGACGTTTTCTATAAGTTCATTATTTTGAATAGAATTTCGATCAGAATGTACCAATCGTATAGCGAAATCAGTTGTTCTCATTATTTTATTATATTGTATAGTGCTTGTAATCGTATAGAAAAGAGAGATACCATCCGTAACATCACTTATATCCAAATGTTCAACCGTACAATTACTACAAAAAGCAAGGATCACTTGCCCGGCATCTGTTGGTATTGTGATCCCTGTTTTATTCCAATAATAGTATACAGGTTTTCCATCATTTACTTTATTACTTGTATCGATATCATGGTGGAAATCGTAGAGATCATCCCCATCAAGAACAATACCATTTCCGTTTATAGTATTATTACGTAAAGTACAATTGCTAGAATTGATGATCCATATTCCATCATAGACACTATAAATCGATGCGTTCTTGATAATGTTGTTAAAAGAATCTCGTATCCAAATCCCATAGTTTGACTTCGAACAAATAACTTCATTAATCTGATTGTTGTTTGATAAAATTTCTATACACGCATCATTTTGATATTTTTCTTCCTCCTCTGGTCCACCTCCTTGATATGCTCCTCCATTTTTAACAATAAATCCCGAAAGAGAAACATTATTCGCTGTGATTAAAACTACATCCCCCCATTCATTTCCATCGATTCCCGTTGTATATTTATTTTCACCAATCAACGATATCGATTTATCGATTATTACATGTTCGTAATATGTTCCATTGAAAACAAAGATAGTATCACCAGGATTTGCGTTATCTATCGCACTTTGAATTTTAGTATAATTTCCTGATCCATCTCCTCCAACATAAAGAAAAGTGTTTCCATTTAATTCTGATGAGGATACAGAATAATTAGAAAATAGAAAAGTGCTCGTTATAATAAAAAATGAAATAACATAACACTTGTAATTATTATCCATAATTTTATTATGCAGTAGAACATATATATACCTTTTTTCTATCATATCTCTTTTAATTAAATAAAAAGAGGGATGTGGTGCTATCTTATGATAATCATATGATCGTGAAATTAAGCTTTCATTGTATGTGTAAAGTCATCGAATTCTACTAATCCTTGTTCAAGTCCAGTTGCGCCAATTAATGTTTTTCCAAATATTATCACTTTTTCACCTCCTTTATCTTTCTTTCCCTCATCTGGGTTAGATATCCAAGAGGTTGCCGGGACGATTACAGAGGTATTGTTAATTTTACGGGAGGTAAACAATAAATCGGAGACAACCTCCTATTATCTAAATTATATATTTTGTTGTTTATTTATAAACTTTATTTGAAGAGATTCGAAGAAATTACATAATGTATTTTTTTCAATGATACCAAAAGTGTTAAAACCGAACATTGAATATTCAGGATACCACCTTGGCCATATAACACCGGTTTCGGCCGTATAACACAATTTCAGCCAACAGGAGTAAGGGCGGGTAACAAAGTGGCTATGTGGCGGACTGCAGATCCGCATACGTGGGTTCAAATCCCACTCCGCCCTCTCAAACATAACAAAAAATTTATTTGGGGGAAAGAAAACATATGCGAACACCATTATTGTACAGATTAGTCGTAGTCGTCCTTCTTTTTTCAACCACCATCAGCATAGCACAAACACAAGATCAAAACACCTCCCTCTCACCACTCCTTATCACCGAACTCTATTATTACGCACACTCCAGTGTACCCAACGAATTCATCACCATCACCAACCCCACAACAACCAATCAGGACCTCTCCGGATACTACCTCACCACTAAACCAGACCAACCCATGACCACACAACCAAAAATCATCTTCCCCACCCACACCATCCTCCCCCCAAATACTTCCTATACACTCACCCAGAACGCCACCGCCTATCAAAAAGAAACCAACCTGCTCCCAGATTATGAGTACGACAGCGACTCACGCTCAGACGTCCCACAGCTCACAACCTACAAAGGCACCCAGTTCAGCAACCAAGGAGCCGCCATCGCCCTCAAAGACTCCTCTAACCATACCATCGACCTCGTCGTCTACGGAAATAGTATCCCACCACACGAGGGATGGAGCGGACCCCCCATAAACAATTCAGGTAGCGGAGTCATCCTCAAACGAAACATTCAGAACAACACACCACTAGATACAGACACTGCATCAGACTGGCAGCACCCTCGACGATACGGGATCGGCCAATCCGTTTACTCATCACCCACAATCTCATTCGAAGGAGACATCACGACCTTCGTCTCACCCGACTGTAGCTACCCCGCAATAACCAAAGAACTCAGAAACGCAACACACACCATCTCCCTCAACATGTACGAGTTCACCGACCCGTTCCTCTATCAAGAACTCATCCAAGCATTAGAACGACAGGTTACTCTGAACATATTCATGGAGGGATCACCTGTTGGTGGGGTTGATATACGAGAAAAATACATCCTCACTCAACTCGCCCGTCATGGAGCCAATATCCGCCTCATGGCCAACAACCAGAATCAACACATATATGCTCGCTACCCCTATGATCATGCAAAATACCTCGTCATCGACAGCACAACCGTCATCATCGAAAGCTGCAACTGGGCGAAAACCGGAGTCCCCAAAGACCCAACTAGCGGGAACAGAGAATGGGGGATTATCATTAAAAATCCTGAAGTCGCATCATACTATCAACAAGTCTTCTCAGAGGACTGGAACCCCTATTACCAGGATAGTATCCCCCTGGAAGACCTCAACCTCGCCATACCCACCCAGTTCACCCTCGACACCACCATCACAACTGGTATCTACACCCCCCAGTTCAACCCAGAGACCCTGCACGGGAAGTTCACCCTCACACCTGTCCTATCACCTGATACCAGTGAACAATGCATACTCGATGCGATCGACTCAGCAGAGGAAACCATCCTTATCGAACAGCTCACCCTTGCGAAAAACTGGGATGACGTAATCAGCCCGTTCATCAATCATCTGATACAAAAAGCAGCACAGGGGGTTGACATAAAAATCATCATGAACTACAACCCGCAATACATCTCAGAAACCACGGATCTCTTCGCCACCAAACAACTGTTTGAGGAAAACCATATCCAAGTGAAATTCTTGTATACGAACTGGAGCGTGTTCACCAATATGCATAACAAAGGTATGATCATTGATAATCAGACCGTGCTCATCTCAAGTATTAACTGGAATGAAAACTCCGTACGACGAAACCGGGAGGCGGGAGTACTCATACATAACAACACGGTTGCTCAGTATTATGCGAATGTGTTCTACGCAGATTGGGGACTCAAACCACCCACGCATACTCAAGAAAACACACCAGTGATAGATTATAAAAGTATCCTCTGCATAGGGGTTGTATTCCTTATCGTGACAATAATAGTTGTTCGCGATTGGAGACGACGCAAATGGCACTAATACTCTTACCAATAGACCCTATCGCCCTCATCGCCATCATCCTCATGGTCATCATCCCTATCATATTTGTGATGAAGAAATATATGATAACTTACGCCCTTATCGTCACCAATTTTGTCATATTTTTCATCTCCCTTATATTCCCTCAATCAATCCTCGGGGGTACGAACCTCCTTCTCAACGCTGGACTCGGATTCAGACCACTCTACCTCCAACCCGAGCTCCTCCCCAACAGCTACACCTTATTCACCTCCATGTTCGTCCATGCAGGGTTCTTACACATCATCGGGAACATGCTCGTGTTCTTCTTCATGGGCGTCGCATTCGAACAACGAATAGGATGGAAAAAATTCCTCCTCATCTATCTCGTCACTGGCGTCTGCGGCGCACTCACTCACTCCCTGTTAAACCTGAGTAGTCCAAACAACCTCATCGCCCTCGTCGGAGCATCCGGAGCGATATTTGGTATCCTTGGCGCTTTCGCTGCTGCCTACCCCTGGGATGAAGTCGTCATGCCCATCCCCATCGGAATCATGATTATCACCAAAACCAAAGTCCTCTACGCCGCGATCATTTTCGCTGCCATGGAAACCCTCATTGTATTCTTATCCGTCTCAGATGGAACCGCTCATTTCGCACATTTCGGCGGCCTCATCAGCGGAGTCGTCCTCGCCATGCTCTTTATTAGACGGAAAAAACAGGATGATTCCTTCACGCAGAAAACCAGAACTCCGTATGATTCCTTCGTCGAACCAAAAACCAAGAGAATCAATTTTGATACCCTCAAAAACCTTGCAAAGACTCCTGAACAACAGGAGATGCTCAGTCGGATTCAGAACGAAACCGTCCCACAAGTACAGGATATCTGGCTGGAGCATTTCATCGAAAAATCTTCATGTCCAACATGTGGAAAACCCCTATATCATCTTAACCGGAAAATATGGTGTGAAGATTGCGGGTTCCGCACCAGCTACTAACAACCTTTTTTTTAGAACGGCAGCGTCAAACCGACTAATGATCCATGCAACACAAGGCTTGAGATAACGTACCCAGCAAGCGCACCACCACACAGACAGGGGAGACCCGCCTGTGGTTTCCCTTTCATCACAAACGTCATCAACACCATAAAACCAACAAGGGTGCCGATGATGATCGAAACAACAATGGGAAGACTATTCTCAATGGATGAGTATGCTGCGGCAACTAAGATCCCTGGCATGACGATATCACCTAGACCCATGAAAAACGCGTCGCGCTCCGTTCCCTCTTTCAGCTGATCCTTCAGCCGTTTCGTCTCTTTTAACAGGGAATAATGCCTGATTTTCGGGATCACTAACAGCACAGGCAGTTTCAGATCCATCACGGTATCCGCAAGATCGATCATATGTTTCGTTTTATACACGGATATCGCATCATAGATCGCTAAACCTATCAAAATCAGAATCACCAAGAACATACCAAGGGAAATCCCAAACAATGCGATCGCACCAGACCCGACAATGATGCCACAGAGGTCGATGATGTACCACTCGGGATATTTAAACAAAACAACCGTCAGTAACACCGCGGCACCCGCGGAGAGAACAAAAGCGATATCCGCCTGGATTGCAAGGGCGAACAACGGAAAAAACACGTAAAACGAGGTATACCCAACTGCGAACAGTATAAGCGCCCGGATCAACCATTTCTTCCAATACTTCGCAATCAGGAGAATCGCCACGGTCATCCCGAGGAGTATCCCAAAAAAGATGACCAGATTGAACGGGTCGTTCGCATTCTCAAACACCGTCATACCTTGATCGCTAAACGGTTTAATCATGAGTAATGCTAACCCGTCGATGAGAACAAATAAACCCGCCATCAGAAACATGGGAAGAAGCATCTTTTTATCTGCTGCGTTCTCATCATCCATTAGGAAACAAGAATAATACTTGGTCTATTTAATCCGTTTGTTTCGTTCAACAAAAAAACAAATTTTTTTTTATTTTTCATTTCTTCTGGAGGTATTTCTTTACCATTTCAATCGCACACAGACTCCCGCACATCGAACACGCGTTCGTATCCTCCAACGGGAGTCGTTTCTCCCGGATCTCCTTCGCTTTTTTCGGGTCGATACATAACTCAAACATTTTTTTCCAATCAAGATCCTCACGTGCTTTACTAAACTCGAAATCGATATCGCGATCGATGCCTCGTGCGAGATCCGCTGCATGGGCAGCAATCCTCGTGGCGATGACTCCGTCACGTACATCCTGTTTATCGGGGAGACAGAGATGTTCAGCAGGGGTCACATAACACAAGAAATCAGCACCACAAAACCCTGCGAATGCGCCACCGATGCCACCCACAAAATGGTCATACCCTGGGGCGATATCGGTGACTAACGGCCCAAGCACAAAATACGGGGCTTCCTTCGTCACGGTTTTCATAACCTGGATGTTCGCCTGGATATCAGAAAGCGGCATATGACCTGGTCCTTCCACCATCGCCTGCACACCAGACTCTCGTGCGCGCTCCACCAGCTCACCAATAATTAGTAACTCCTGGAATTTCGCGCGATCATTCGAATCAAAAATCGCTCCCGATCGCATCCCATCACCAAGGGACAACGTCACATCATATTTTTTCGCAAGCTCCAGAAGATAATCAAAATTCGTGTACAACGGGTTCTCAATCCCATGGTGTAGAATCCACGCCATATGAAATGATCCGCCACGAGACACCATCGGAATCAACCGCTTCTGCTTCGTAAGCCGCTCCACACTCTCCTTCGTAATCCCCACATGAACAACCGCGAAATCCACCCCTTGTTTCGCCTGTTTCTCAAACGTACGAAACAGGTCATCCTCCGTCATATCCACGATAGAACCATGTTTCTCAATTGCCTCAATACCCGCTTGATATACAGGGACTGTCCCAAACGGAACCCTCACCGTTTTCAAAAGAGCGATACGAATCTTATTAAGATCCCCCCCGGTGGATAAATCCATTACCGCATGCGCACCCGCATCCACCGCCACCCGCGCTTTCTCGACCTCCTCCTTCAACTCACAATGCTCCCGTGAGGATCCGATATTCGCGTTCACCTTCACCCGCAACCCTTTCCCGATACCCAGAGAGGAAGGGGCGTGAATCGGGTTACATGGAATCACAATCTGACCAGAAGCAACCCTGCCTCTAATCACCTGCGCATCACTCTTCTCGCACCGGGCGATCTGCTCTATCTCCGAGGTGATCCTCCCCAGTTTCGCCTCCGAAAATTGCGTCATGATAAAACCCCTAAATCACGTCAACCTATATATAGATTTAAACCCACATACCCACCAAAGCAGATCCCACGTAACAGCAAAAAAAGATATCTTCATCGGTTTCACCGTAATACCTAAAAACACCCTATTCTTTACTCGGTAATAGATAACTTTATAATAAGAATATGATTTCGCCGTGAAAATCGGGGTGAAAACCATGATCAGCGCATATATATTAATATCCATGCAACCAGGAAAAACTGATAAAGCAATCAAGGAAATGCGACAAATCGAGAATATCGCAAAAATCTCTATTATCGCCGGGGAGTACGACATGGTCGTACGAGCACAAGTGAAAAACCTGGAAGAACTCCTCAATGTGACTGATAAACTTCACATGGTTGAAGGCGTTGCGAAAACCACCACCCAAATCATCGAAAAAGAAATCACGTTATCATGAGACTAAACCATGATAATCAGGAAAAAATATCTCTTCTACACTCTTGCGATTATTTCTTCGTTCATCGCCGCGTTAACTACTTCTGTTGATACGATTATTAGTAATAGTTATATCAAGAACCCGTGGGCGTTCGGTTTCTCGTTATTTTTTGTTGGAAGCATCATCACTCTTCTTATTACCCTCGTGTTCTCTATCCCCATAAAAAAGAGGAGTATTGGAGCGAAAATCCTTGATCCTTCATTCAAACGGATACGGCTCGTACAAAAAAAAGAACTCAAATATCATTCGATAGCTGGGTTGATGAATGCGATAAACACGATCGGGTATTGTGCGCTCCTTTCCATCGTGTTAGAACCCTCGGTTGTTCTGTCGTTCTCCCAGGTTGTGATCGTGTATCTATTGCTTATGGAGTCCATAACCGAGAAAGACGTCCCAACCCTAGTCGAAGTGCAATCCCTCGTGATCGTCACCTTCGGTGCCATACTCGCCTCCATCAGTTTAACTGGTGAAATCAACCTGATGTCAATACTGATTGTGTTCGTAGTGATTAGCCCCACTTGGGCTATCTTCTCCATCTACCAAAGACGATTAAAAATCATGAAAATAAACAATAAACCAAATGATTCGCTTAACATCCGCTTTTGGAACGTTCTGTTTTCACTCTTTTTTATCACACTCTTCCTCATCGGGTATGATGTCTTCTTTGGGTCACAGTATACTCTTCTAGGGGTTGTCGCATCGATACAGTATTTCTGGTGGATTGCCCTAACGATGGGGATTACATTTTTCGCATATGTGCTGTATATTCGGTCTCTTGGTCTTGGGAAAGCAAGTATCAACAACGCAATCCGTGCGTCAACCATCATTTTTGCTTTGCCGCTCTCATTTATCCTGACAACCTACTTTGGTCTTCCTATGTTTTCCACGGATCCAGTCATGCTGATAATCAAGGTGATTGGTATGATCTTGATCGTCCTCGGTATCATCTCGTTTGCTCTGGCTCTCGTGAAAGCCTATGTCTTCATCACCGTGAAACCCGGGTATCCACTCCGGGAGACGATGAAGAAACTCTGGGACATCCGGGGGGTAACCCATGTGACCATCACGGCTGGTCGCTATGATTTCATCGTGAAAGTTTCCACTCGGACGTTGATGAAGGGGTACGAGAAGATCATTCGGAAACTCGAAGAAATCCCTGAAATACAAAAACATCATTGGGCTTCAGTGTTAAAAGACTGGGAGAACATCTAAACACTACATTGTTTTTAGGTTACGAGGATAAACTATATCACGCGTCAACCTATTATCATTCTGAAGGGATTCTATGGTTGATAAACGTCTTCAGACACTCGCCTATATCTTAGTTCATCACTCACTCAAACTACAGAAGGATGATTTATTTGTAATCTTCGGTGGACCTGTTGCCGCACCACTCATTAAAGAAGTCTATCGACGAGCAGTCGAGATAGGAGCATACCCGTATACCCGAATCGGTATCGATGGACTCGCAGAAATCTTCTATAAACACGCATCACAAAAGCAACTTCAATACGTGTCTCCAGTCGGAAAATTCGAGGTACAACACGTTAACGCGCAACTCAGCATCATAAGCCTGGAGAACACACGAAACATGACTCATGTCGACCCCAAAAAACAGGTGATCAGCAGCCGTGCACAACAAAAGATACATCAGATTTTCCTTGACCGGGCTGCCAAGAAACAACTCCGCTGGTGTGTCACCCTGTATCCGACGAACGCCTCCGCGCAAGACGCTGAGATGTCCCTCAGCGACTACGAAGATTTCGTCTTTCAAGCGGCTCATGTGACAGCAAAAAACCCGATACGCTTCTGGAACACCCTGCAGAAACAACAAGAAAAAATCAAACAGTTCCTCGAAACAACGAAAAAACTACATATCATCGCCACGGATACCGACCTTACAATAAATGTTGCAGGGAGGAAATGGATTAACTGCTTCGGGCGGGAGAACTTCCCTGACGGCGAAGTCTTCACTGGCCCTGTTGAAGATTCTGCGGAAGGCTACATCCGGTATTCATTCCCCGCATCACATGGAGGACGGGAAGTCAACGATATTCAACTCTGGTTCACGAAAGGAAAAGTCGTCAAAGTAAAAGCATCGAAAGGTGAAGAGTTCCTGAAATCGATGCTTGACATGGATAACGGTTCTCGAAGAATAGGGGAGTTCTCCTTCGGGACGAACTACGGAGTCAAACAGTATACGAAAAACACGTTATTTGATGAAAAAATCGGTGGCACCATCCACATCGCAGTAGGGAGCGGGTACCCTGAGACGGGGAGTAAAAACAGGTCTGGTGTGCATTGGGATATGATGTGTGATCTACGGAAGAACGGAGAGGTCTACGCCGATGGCGACCTCGTCTATCGGAAGGGAAAATTTCTCATATAACTGGGTAAATAATCCTTAAATAACTGTTATTCCTTACCCCCGTTTACTCATGTGCGGTATTGTTGGTATTATTGGTGGGAGACCGGTTTCTCGTTTAATTTATCATAGTTTGTTTGCGGTGCAGCATCGAGGTCAGTCTTCTGCGGGGAAATTAACGTATGATGGGAATATCCATGTGACGAAGGATTCGGGGTTGGTTCGTGATGTGTTTACTGATGAGAAAAAAATCTGTACTCCGGGGAACGTCGGCATCGGTCATACACGGTATTCGACTGCGGGGATGGATGATCTTGAGTCGTTGAAGAAGAACGCGCAGCCGGAGTATTTGGTGAACCCGTTTCTTGCCGCGGTTCATAACGGGAATATTTATAACGGGGTTGAGGCCGCAAAAACGATTAAGCGGAAACCGCGGACTGATTGTGATATTCAGTGGTTGTTGCTTCCGATGGCTGATGAGTTGTATAAGCGGGAGATTACTCCGGAGACGATTTTTGAGGCATGTACGAAGGTTATGCGTTTGGTGAAGGGGAGTTATTCAGTGTTGTATTTGACTGATTCGGGGGAGAACCCGTATTTGTTTGCGATGACTGATCCTCGGAAGATTCGGCCGTTGGTGCTTGGGAAATCTGATGGGATGTATTGTCTCGCTTCGGAGACGCGGGTGTTTAAACGTATTAATTTTGAGTATGTGAAGGATATCCCTGGTGGATCGGTCATTATTATTGATGAAGAGGGGAATATTTTTGAGAAGCAGGTGATGAAAAAACCTGAGCTTCCGTGTATGTTTGAGTTCGTGTATTTTGCGAAACCAGATACTCGGATTAATGATCGGTCTGTGCATAAGGTCCGTGATGAGATTGGTCGTCTGCTTGCTCAGGAGCATCCGGTGAAGGCAGATATTGTGGTTCCTGTTCCTGAGTCTGGTCGTCGGTATGCGTTAGGGTATTCCCGTGAGTCTGGTATCCCGATTGATGAAGGCATCATGAAGGATAAGGATGAGCGTTCGTTTATTCAGCAGACGCAGGAGAGTCGGGATAAGGTGGTTGAGGAAGGGTTATCGTTTCTGCGGTCCGTTTTGGAGGGGAAACGAGTCGTGTTGTTGGATGATTCTATTGTTCGTGGAACAAATATTCGGAAGATTGTTCGTGGGATGAAAAATGCGGGTGCGAAAGAAGTGCATGTCCGGATTGGTTGTCCACCGTTGATCGCACCGTGTTATCTTGGTATCGATATGCGGAGTAGGAAAGAGTTTATCGCGCGGGATACCGATGGGGAGATTAAGAAGTGGGATGCGATTGCTAAGGAGATCAACGCTGATTCTCTCGCGTATATTAGTATTAACGGGTTGAAGAAAGCGATCGGTTTTGATATCTGCCGGGGGTGTATTGATTTCCCTGACGGGTATCCACCGGAGATGCATGATGACATAGTCCGATTGTCTCAGAATAATAAGTCAGATCAACGTGCATATGAATGTTCTTAAAATGAATATCTCGATTTAAAAATGAATTTTTAGCGGAAGGGGTGAAGATCTTCGTAGCCGCTGATCCCAAACCAGATACCTGTCTCAAGTCCGGGGACAGTGAGGTTCCCCTGCACTGTTGTTGATATCCAGTCTGATGAAAGCATTCCTCGTACTAAGGTGAGTAGTCTTGTTTTCGGGAGTTCTATGATTCCGTTGAGACGTAGTGTTTCGTGGGGTGGGACTACTCCGTCATCGATTATTCCGTATCCGATCTCGTGTTTCTCATTGTTTTTCACCTCGTAAATCGTTACGGATAAATCCTTGGCGAGTAACGTGATATTATGAGGGTTATTGATTTCTAAGGTGACATTCACTAGGACTCCGTTTAAGGTGATCCGGTAATCACCATAGATGATGAGGTCTAATGGTTTCTCTGATGAGATGAGGGTGTGAAGTGACGGCATCGTAACCCGGGTCTGTACATCGACATCCACCATTTTTTCTAAACCAGCAGCTTTAACCCCGGCACGAATGAGTGTATTCATGGTCACGGTTTTCGCGTTGAGTACTTCAATACCGATCTGCCCGGTTCCAGTCAATACCGTGGTCTCTTTTCCGGGGATTACTCCTCCGTTGACATGAATGTTGCCGACAACATCGCCGTTTTCTGTTATCATCTCTGACGAAAAATCATCAATAATAAGATCAAACGAATTCGGGTTATACACCTCAAAATCACCGCTGATATTCACCCCATGATCCGTGAGATCACTACAGTCAACCGAAAGAATAATGGATGGGGGCTGTAGCTGCTCAAGCAGGTCATCGATGGAGGTGATAATCGTGATAGCGAACGGGACAGTTTTACGGATAACACCAAACATGTTGACTCCAATCACGCCAGAGAGTTCCGTCTGCAACGTCCCCGGTTCACTCTCCTGGAAACCGATGGGGACGGTCACCGAAAAATTCTTGTGGTCATATGGGCCAATCAGATCACCTGCAAGTTCAGCTCGACCGATTTCACCACCATGCTCAGCGAGCAGGACTATTCTAAAATCTTTCGTGATGACATCAAAAGAATTCGGGTTCACAACATGAATCAAAGCAAAAACAAGTCCTTCACTCTCATTCATTTCAAGGACCTGCAAAGTAATCGTGGTCTCCGGAGCCTTTAACACCTGGATATCACTAAACAAGACTACTCCGACCACAGCATAGATAATCGTAAGAATCAGAATTATACCTACGAACAATTTTTTTTTCATCGCATCACAGCTAAGTGTATCTTATGTATATCATTAAAATTATTTTATATAATATATAAGCTTTTATGAGAATATGCCGTTTTTACCTCTCTTTTTCATAAAAAAACCGTGCTACTTCTCACAAGACTTAACCCTCATCTTTATAAGTTACATGCATGTTAACGGGTAGAATCTTAGTTGCAACCATGGGGTGAAGAGCGATGACTGAACCAGAAAATACTCAAGGGCAAAAAAACGCTTTTTATGTCTCACTACCCACAAATGGTGTACCAAAGAAAGTCGAAAGCGATGATATTTCAGAAATCGTGAGCCTCCTTACACAAGATGCATTCGAATGGATGGATTTCTCCGTTGAAAACATCAGGGAAGATAGCCTTTTTATCGCAGATTCGCTCAAATTTAGTCTTCAACTTATTGCTAGTGTCCTCTCAAGTCAAAACTCAGCCTATGAAGATTTAGACACCGAACTCGGACTTATGGTACCCGCAGTACGTGTAGAAAAATTTGATGTGAAAATCTACCCCCTTCTTATCTTAATCCGTAAAAATTTGATCGTCACAATTCACCCGAAAAATGTGGTACGCCTCCAAAAAATCTACCGATACGCGGATATTTTTATAAAAAAAATGCGATCAGATCTCCCTTGGAATGACAAACTCACCTTATTGCTCACCAGAATCATTGATGAAAACAATGAAAAAAACTTTAACGGTCTGAGAGTAATCGAAGAAGAAGGCGATGAACTCGGAAAATACATGGTGGACATCAAAGCCCCACGAATGAAAATCGGTGACGATATCTACCAAATGAAACACGCACTCATCACCTACCTTAACACCCTCTGGGCATCATGGGATGTCATCAACTCGCTCCGGTACGGTGACGCGGAAATTATCACCGACAACCCTAAGTTCCTCCAAAGGATAGGAATACTCGGTGATGACATCAACCGGCAGATCGCTCTTAGTGAACATATGAGCGAGGTTCTTGCATCAGGACTCGAAGTACTGCAAACGATTTATAACAACCAGCTGCAGATGCTTAATAATCGACTTGCGTTCCTTGCCACCTGGCTTGCAGTACTAGCAACTGCGGTGATGGTACCAAACACGATCGCGACTGTATTTGGTATCGCAAAGATTAATGATTTATTAAGTTGGGAATACATGATGCTTATCCTTATTGGTTCCACGGTTTTTTCTGCGTATATCATGTATTATGTCATGAAACATAAAGGTTGGATGCCACCGAAAATAGATCAGGTAGAATAAAAAAAAGGTGATACTGAGTAATACTCCTGTGATTCAGCAGAACTTTTTTTTCTTTTCTAGTCTCATCTTATTTTACATGAACAAGCTGAGGATTCGGAACACGATTCCACCAAGGAAAATTGCTAGACCAATCTCAGTCATGGTGATCAGACCTGCTTTTTTCCACCCTGTCTCTCGTATTAATGCGGCGATAGTTGCAACACAGGGAACATAAATCATGATGACGAATGCGAACACGATCATCTGCACCGGTGTCATCACCTGAGTAATATTATTCGTCCCAGCTGCAGTAGCTAACAAGACGAGTGCTGCTTCTTTCCTGAGTATTCCGAATATGAAGAGAAAACCGGTGAACGCGGGAAGACCTAACCAGAAGACCGTCACTGGACTTAACGCATTTGAGAGAATAGAAAGCAGATTAAGGAGTCGTAACGCTTCAATGACGATACTTCCTCCAATAATGAGAGGGATTGCGGTGATCACAAACGGTTTGAACCGGTTCCATGCCTGTTTCACAATCACGTTGACTGATGGCGCCCGGTACGGAGGCAACTCCATGATAATCCCAACGGATGTTCCTGGTACCATTTTATTCAGAATTCTCCCAATAAGGAAAATAAGGAGGAAATCAAAGACGTACAGTCCTATTGCCCATTGTACCCCCACGTACGCACCGACAAGACCAAGAATAACCACGGTTCGTGCTGAGCAAGGAACCAGTGTGGAGAGAAAAATAGCGATAAAACGGTCTCGTTTGGTCTCCATGATCCGACACCCGACACAGGCGGGAACGTTACAACCAAACGCGAGCAACAACGGCATACATGCTTTCCCATGGAGACCGATTGTATGACAGGGTCTATCCATGAGATACGCGATCTTGGGGAGATACCCTGAGTCCTCAAGAAACCCTAGAATAAAATAAAAAGGTAAGATGAACCCGAGAGCAACCGCAAGCGTCGCATAGAACCCCACAACACCCCCATTCCAAGCGAGACTCGACCAAAACCCAGGGATATGAGGATTCACACTCTCAAACAAGGTACTCATACCCGTACCAAGCCAACCACCAAAAAGAGAAATAAACAGGAGAATAGAAAACATGATAGCAAACATCAGAACATATCCCCAGACGCTATGCATACTCAGAGCGTCTAATCGCTCACCCATCGAATATTTCGCCGGCTCTTTCACCGACTGTACTTCTTTCACAATGCGTGCAGCAACGGCATAGCGCTCTGACGTGATAACCATTGAGCAGGGTTCCTTATGAATCCCTGAAATCTCATCTGATAATATCCTGGCAGCGGTGACCACCTCAGGATACTTCTGTGATACTTGGTTAACAATCTCAACATCGCCCTCAAGCAGTTTTATCGCAGTCCAACGCACCGGATACTTCAAGTCAACATCTTTGAGGAGAACCTGCAGTTTCTCAATTCGTTTTTCCACTTCTGGTCCATAGCGGATTTTCATCCGATAGGTGGATACGTGTTTCTGAACAAGCACGAGTGCTTCATCAATCAGTTCATGGACACCAATCCCCTTCGGGGCGATAGTGGAAACAACTGGGGCACCAAGCAGATGCTGAAGTTTCTCCTGGTTAATTTGAAGCCCTTTTTTCTTTGCACTATCAATAAGATTTAAGGAGATAATAAGGGGTATCTCCATCTCTAACAGTTGAAGGGTGAAAAAAAGATTCCGCTCAAGAGCGGTCGCATCAACAACGTTAATCACCACATCAGGGTGCTCCAGGGCGATATACTCCCGTGAGACGATCTCCTCCTGAGAATAGGTGGATAACGAGTAAATACCAGGTAAATCGATGACTCGTATGTGTTTCCCATGATGAACGAGCATCCCTTCTGCTTTTTCAACGGTTTTCCCGGGCCAGTTTCCGATGATTTGTCCTAGTCCAGTGAGGTGGTTGAAGATTGAGCTTTTTCCAACGTTCGCGTTTCCCGCGAGCGCAACAATTAGGTCTGCCTTCATTTATTCCCTCTAAGTCTGGACAAAAATCTTTTCTGCGATGCCTTTTCCAATGACGAGTTTGCATCCTCTGACACAGATTTGTAGAGGACCGTTGAGTGGTGCTGATCGGACTATGGATACGGTAGTGCCGTTGGTGAGACCCAGATCGCATAATCGTTGCACGGCTCCTCTTCCTCCGCGTATGAACACGATTTTTGCTTGTTGTCCTGGTTTTAGTGTGGTGATTGTGACGATGTCGTTTTCTCGTTTTTCTGTAGGTGCTTTTTGTTCTGCTTTGCATTCGATGCAGTTTTTTACGTCAAGGTTGCATGGTGGGATGGGTGATCCGTGGGGGCATTTGGTTGGTCCTCCTAGGGTTTTGCAGATGGCGGTTTCGGTTTCGTCGGTGATGGTATGCTCCATTTTGCAGGCTTGTTCATGGATGTGTTCTTTGGGGAGGTGGAGAACTTTGTCTAAAAACACTTCGAGTAGTCGATGTTTTCGTTTGAGTTTGATAGCGTTTTTAAATCCTTTCGGTGTGAGAGATACTCCTTTGTGTGATTCGTAATGGACGAGGCCTTTTTGTTTCATTCTCTGGAATGCTTCGGTGACGCTTGCAGGGGCGTTGTGAAGGTGTTCTGCGATTTCTGTGGTTTTTGCTACACCGTTTTTTCCTGCGATGTCGTAGATTGCTTCCAGGTATTCTTCGATGTGTTCTTGCGGCATATTACTCACTTCATATTAGTATTAGTACGCTCAAGAATATAAATATTTCGGTCGACCTAAATTTTTTAGAATGCCGCATCTTAACAGATACAGTTCCTTACGCATCACTAAAAAAATCCTGTTTTCTGTTCAAAAATTCTGAAATAAACTATTTAAGAGATGAACGACAAACTAGATAATCAAAGCAGTACACAAGGTGAAAAAAAATGATAAAAAACAGATCTATAAAAAAGCTGAACATAAAGAAAATCGCCGTCCTCACTCTAGTGTTCACATTCCTAATCCCTATGACCCTCGGCGTCAGTGGTGCAACGATACCACAAAGCTCTGCAACCAATACCAGTATTGATTCCCAAAAGAGTAACACCGACGAATCACTCCCCTCCACATCAGCAGTGAGAAGCGAATACGGATGGGTCTATGGCATGATCACTGATCATCTAGGAAACCCGTTGAACCTCGCATCCATTATCGTTTATCGACCTGCACTCAGTGTAACCGACGCAGTCAAATCACGCTACGTAACCTACTCAGGAACTGATGGAACCTATCGGATCCCAGTCTTACCCGGCGTCTATGTGATTGATGTGAATAAAAAAGGATATAGTACAGAACGCGAAACAGGGGTTACCGTAGAAAAAGGAATAGGAACAAAAGTGAATTTTATGCTAGTAAAAACAAGTGTCTCAGTTTCTGGACAAGGACTACTCCAAGGAACCGTCTACGGCGTTACTCGTCTACCGACGTCTACAACCAATGATGTCGCCTCTGTCACATCAAAAATTCCTATAAAAGGAGCACAGGTAACTGTCTATTCATTAACCGCAAGTATCACCGCAGCGACCCCTGTTAGTATCGCAACGTGTTTTACCGATGGTAATGGAAGTTACGAATTCAGTCTCGCACCAGGAACATATTCCGTTATCGCATCGAAAGGAGTTGCTACTCAACAAAAGGAAGCAAAAATAGCGGAAAAGAGAATAACTGAACTCGATTTCCTTCTGAAAATCAGTAATACCGCAGAGGTGATCGATGACGCAATCACCACAGGAAATTTTGGTGGAGAAATCACCGTTCAACAACAGAGCGACTTATCCTTTGGGAATGACGTGACGATATACGACGGTGTCAGTATCACACCTGTTCGTATTTCAGAAAAGGAAATCGCGATACAAGTCTCTGGTGACGAAGCAAGTCTAGGGAAAACCATTGCAGTGAATATTGATCCGAACGGGTTTCAATTAGGTGACAAAATCGAGGTAACCTACGACGGGGAGACTATTGATCTTGCACATAATCTCACTGATGTTTTAGACCCGAATGATGATGGTTCGCATCCTGAGTATCTCCTGCTTATTGGTTCTGATAGTATTCAGGCGTTAGTGAGTGTTCCTCATTTTAGTGAGCATACGATCACGATTTCCTCGGTTATTGAGGCGATTGGTGGTATCACCGCTGTGGTGCTTTACATTGCGGTATTTGCTCTTTTGGGTGTCGTCTACATCATTCCGTTTAAACTTCTGAGATATCGTGAGAGGAAGTAAGTAATAGTTATATTCTCACGTTCTATTCTTTTTTTTATGAAATGTTTTGGTGGTTAGGATGGATGTTGGGTATATTATCATGGGTGCTGCCATTTCGATTAATGCTCTTGTTCTGTTGTTGACGTCGTTTCAGAGTTATCGGAAGTATCATAATGTGAAACTCGTGTTCATCATTCTTGTATTTCTTTTCTTTTTTATCCGAGGGGTTTTCCTGAGTTTGAGTGTGTTTTATGAACCGTTTGCTCCGGTTGCTACGAGTTATTATCCTTGGGTCATTGATATGCTGATATTGAATTTGTTGTATGTTGCTGCTTTGAAAAAATAATGTTTCTTATGAATGAATCAGTTGAACTTGAAACGCAGAAACAAATTTATCTTCTTGTCTCCCGGCAGCCTGGGTTGAATCTGAGTACGATTGCTGAGCTGCTTGGGATTAGTATAGAGTTAGCCAGGTATCATCTGGGGTATCTTGAGAAAAACGAGTTGGTTGCTTCGTCGAAGGAGGGTGGGTATCTCCGGTTTTATCTGAAGGGGAAGATTGGGGTAAGGGATAAGGAGTTCTTGTCGTTGTTTCGGCAGGAGATGTTATTAAAAATTGTGTTGTTTCTGTTGAAGAATCCGTCTTCTCGGCATCGAGATATTTGTTCTTTTTTTCATATGTCGCGTTCGTTGTTGTCGTATTATCTGAAGAAATTAGTGAAACGAGGAATCATTGAGGCAGTTGGTGAGGGAAACGAACGGAGATATGGCGTGGTGAACAAGGATGAGATTGTGCGTTTCCTGATTAAATATGAGCCGTATAAGATCCTTGATGGTATTTCTGAGACGTGGAAGGATTTTACGTTTCGATAAAATAAGCATTATTATCTTTTAATAGTCACACTTTTTTTTTGTGATAGAAGTAGATTATTTTGTTAGAACCTTGATTAGTGTATAGTCTTTGTCTACACAGATTTTTTTTGGTTGAATCGCTTTCGCAAGAGGAACCGTATCTAATCCGTCGCTATGTACCGTTACACATACATCAGTTCTCCCGCTTCGTAACATCTCGACCGCGTAGTTCCCTAGGCGTGCCGCGAGAATTCTATCAACAGCTGTCGGGCGTCCTCCTCTCTGAATATGGCCGAGGACGGCTACTCGGGTCTCAAACCCTGTTTTTTGGGTGATTACTTCAGCGATGTCATGTGCTCGTGCTCTTCCTTCAGCAACGATGATGATCCAGCTGCTTTTTCCTTTGGAGTTTCCTTCTGTTATCTCGGCACACATTCGTTCAAGATCGACCTCTTTTTCGGGGAGAATAACTTCTTCACAGCCTCCAGCAAGAGCGACTTGTAATGCGATATAACCGCTTTCTCGACCCATGACTTCAACGATGAAAATCCGTTCTAAACTCGTTGCAGTGTCTCGTATTTTATCGAGTGCATCAAGGGCTACGTTCACGGCGGTATCAGCACCGATGGAGAGATCGACTCCTTCTATATCGTTGTCGATGGTGGCTGGGATAGCAACCACGGGTATACAGTATTGTGTTGCGAGAACATGAGCACCCCGCAAGGATCCATCGCCACCAATCACAATTACTCCTTCAATACCATGTTTCTTGATGTTTTGTACGGCTTGTTTCTGACCGGCTTCTGTGTAAAACTGTTGGGAGCGAGCAGTTTTAAGAATAGTGCCCCCTTGGTTGATGATACCTGATACTGATCCTCGATCCAAAGGGATAAAATCACCGTTAATCAGTCCGTCGTATTCTCGTAGTGCACCGACGACTTCGATATGATGATTGCATGCGGTTCTCACGACGGAGCGTATCGCGGCGTTCACCCCAGCGCAATCTCGGGTGATAATCGCTATTTTTTTCATGGTCCCACATATTCTTGTTTAATTTTTTCTAGTATCTGAAATTCTCGCGTCTATATAACGATAACTCACTCTCAGTTACCAACTAGGGATATTATGGAGTAAGATGTGTATACTCATGAGGAGGATAAGGAAAGAAGCTGGTACTCCTGGTTTTATATTACGTAGTGATCGTTGTACGACTTCACGTATTCTTCTTTTCCGTGTAGTGTCTGTCTTTGCGTTCTGTACCCAGCCGATGTACATATTTCGATAACTATTCGCAAATGCTTGAAAATTCTTCCAAGCTTGTTGGTTTTTCATGAGCACAGTTTTAAGATCGGAGGGTAACCGCTCCTTTTTTTTATTCGTATATGCCGTATCCCAGAGTCCGTGTCTCTTTGCTTCTTCGATTTTTTTAGTACCTGCGTCAGTCATTAATCCCTGAGTGATGAGTTGCTCTGCTTTTTCTTTGTTTATTTTCGACCAGACGCTTTTTGCTTTCCGAGGAGTATATCTCAGGATGAATCGCTCTTCATCAATTTTTTTCAGCGTACTATCAATCCATCCAAAACAAAGCGCCTCCTCTACCGCTTCCCTATGAGGAACACTGGTTTTCCCTGATGATTTTCTATAATGAACCAGCCAGAGCTCCTTGGAACTAGTATGATTTTGTTGTAACCAGGTACGCCATGCTGTTCTGTCTATGAAATGTTGTGCTTTCCCTAGGTTCATTATGGTCTCCTGGTCCGTTGTGTCACCAATTTCTTTTACTGTTGATAAAATGGGTTGTCCCCTTCCGTTTAATGGTTCTCAGATTTTTCAGGTGCGCATCCTCATGAACTGGTCGTAAAAAATCAAGGTGCTTACATGTTTCAAAATCCGCGCATTCCCAACAGCCGTTTTTTTCTTTTTTACGGCAGCAGTTCCTTATTTTGCAGAAGGGTGGTCCCCCACCGGCTCGACAGCCTTTGTGGCATCGGAATCGGACCATCGCACCAAGAACCTCGTAGCAGGTGTCATAGTTTTTGAATGCTTTCCCGAAGTTGTTTTTTGAGAGCGTATCTGCGAATTTCTTGTATTTTGACTCTCGTAATTCCTTGCGGAGGTCACGGGCGAGGTCAGGGATTTTTTGTTTGAATCCATGGCAGTCAAGACAACAGAGTCCACAATATGTGATTCGTGTTTCTTCGTTTTTCATTTTTAATCATCTTCCCATCGAAATGGTTTTTTCTTCTTTTTTAATTTCTCTAAACCGCAGTGATAACAGATGCCGTTATGGCAGGATATTCTTCCACCGCACGTTGGGCATCTCCATTTGTCTTCCTCTTTTTTTAGAAAAACAGTTGCCCCGTTCTTTTTAATGAATTGAAGATTTTCAATCATCGACATACGAAAAAAAGTCCGATATCTGTTATCGATATGTTGAAGAGGTTTGCAGGGGAACGTGATGCATTCGTAGCAATACGTGATTTTCTTATTAAGCAACTGATCACATCGTTTTTTCAGGAACGCACATTGTTTATCTCGTGGTCTACAGCCAGTACAGTACGGCATCTTCACCCCCTTATTTTTCACGTCATAGTATCGTGCTAGATAGCCGCTGCAGATACCGCAGTTCATTCCACAGGGGGCGATTAAGGAATCATTTGATGAACATTGATTACTCATTGGTGTTATAATACGAAAATGTTCCTATAATGATTTCTCTCAGTGTTTAGGGAACTATAAGATTTATAAACAAAAAAAAGTTATGAATCTTGAGTAGTAATAAGGTGAAGAATATGAAATGGAAACAGATTGTGGTTGGAGGTATTATTGCAGGTGTAATCATTTTTGTGATTAGCTGGGTTTTTTCTTGGCTGACCCAGACTATCTGGCAGTATAACGTGCTTGAGCTTGCGGGGATGAGGGGAATCAATGACCCTATCGCGGTCTTGTTTTTTGTTTATCCGTGGGTGCTTGGGTTTGCGGTATCGTATGCGTACTCGTATTTTATGAATGCAGTAGAAGGAAATGCGGTGTCAAAGGGGTGGAAGTTTGGGTTACTCATGTGGATTGTCGTCAGTATCACTTCTGCGTTTCTTGTCTATTCGAGTATGGCGTATCCTGTCGGGTTTTACGTGAACTCCGTGTTCGGCTCCCTCATCTATATGCTGGTTACTGGTATTGTTCTTGCGAAAACATTTGATTGGATGAAGTAAAAAAATTTATCTAATTTGTTCTCTGGACTGTATGGTCTTGTAACGGGGTGTGTTTAGAGTTTTCCTGCGAATTCGTCGAGCTTTGTTTCCCAGCCTTCCATGAGGTCGTTTCCGGTGTTCGCGTTTTTTCCAACATGAAATTCTGATTCCGCGATTTTCAACATCTTCTTTTTTGAGAGGAGAGTTTCCATCTTATTCAACCGGTTCTTCTTCATCCCATGAGTGTTGATAATACCGTACTTTTTATTATCCATTCCTTCTAGCTTCTTCAGAAACGTTCTCATATTCGTTTGGATTTTGAATGCTTCCGTTGGTGCTGAGAAGATGTAAACGTCTGCTTCGGGCATAGCGGCAGGGTTTGCTTCGCCGGTAGTAAACATTTGTGTTTCTGCTCCTTTCTCTTTCAGTTTTCCTTCGAGGTGTTCGACAATTTTTTTTCCGTTTCCGTATCGTGACCAATAGATTATTGCATATTTCATGAGTTCACCGATGGGGGAATCCGGGTTCTTATATAAAAAAGGGATTGATGATAGTGGGTGGTTATGTAAAAATTTTTATTATTATGGGAGAGTATGTGGGCTTGGGAAGGGAAAAATTGCTCCTGTGTGTACCCGTAAAGGTGATGGGAAAAAATTCACTGAACGAGTCGTTACCTTTTCTGATTTGATTCCTGATTTTTTGGTGACTATTTTTCCTGTTGTTGGTGGTATTATTCTCTCAATTTTTGATTTTTCGTTGCTCCGTGTTGGGTTGATTATTGTCTTGATGGTATGGTCTGTTGGGGGAACCGCTGTTCTTCGGAGTTCTCTTGTGTGTACGCATTGTAAACAACGAGAGATCGGTTGCCCGGCTCAGCAATTCTTTAGTAAGAAAAAAGATTGATAATTTTTTCTGTTTTTTTGCGTGTCGCCGTGTGGTTGTGGAACGTTTTTCATCTCGTTACACTCCTTAAGCATCCCAGAGATGTCTTTTGACATTTTCGCACCAAAGCTTTTTATATGATTACTGAGAGAATGTGATATACCTAGGTGCATATGATGAGAAAAAAATATTTTCTTTACGCCTCTGTTCTTATCGTACTATTCATGATGATGTCGATCAGCTCTGCTTCGGTTCGGGGTTCTAGTTCAGGAATATATGAACGGCTCTCTCGGGACTCACTCCTGAAAAAACTTGTTAACAGGGTCACCCAGGTGCGCTCCTCCACCGACAACAGCTTATCAACAGAAACATCAAATATCATCGGGGATAAAACACCATACGACGGTAATCACATCGATGAAGGAAACACCGAAGACACTCCAACCATAGACCAAGAAAATGGATCAACGAACAACACCATTATAGAAAACGGGAAGGAAGGAACCAACAAGCCTAGCATTGACCCCGATGGACCTGTAGGAAGAACAATCCTTGAACGAGTCGTCAATATTGTTATTGAGCAGAACGGAAACCTTGGTGCAACGCTACAACGGGTGATAGAACGAATCTACGCCCCAGGGACGACTGCAGGATCAGACAACGCAGCAGCAGTAATAGAAACCACAGTTGTCGTAGGCTCTAGCGGAACAAATACCGGTAACAATCAAGCCAACGTCGTCGTAACAACAAACGCCCAATAGAAACCAGTATGGTTTTCTATTTTTTTTTTAAAAAAAATCAATGCTCCCGCCGGGGACGGAAAAGCGTTTCTCCTGGAGTTACGGACAGGATAGACCCTTTTTTTGCAGATCGTTTTCGTTCAACATCTCCTCACTAAAACCCTTCTTTATTTTTTTTCTTTTTTTGGAGGTTTAACTATGCAAAGAGAATCAGTCTATGATCGAATGACGAATGCCGAAAGAGAAGTAGCTAGTGTATTAAAAGAAATGAAAATTCAATGGGCTTATGAGCAACCTGTGTTTGTGTGGGATGAAAATAAAAGACCAAGAGTGTGGGCACCAGATTTTTACCTGAAAAATTTTGGGATTTACATAGAAGTTTGTGGGTCAAGAACTTTTGACTATGATTACAGGAGGAAAATCTTGGATAAAAATGGATATCAAGTAATATTTCTTCATCTGTATAAAGAAACTAGCAAATGGAGGGTGTATCTCATTAGTTATCTCGAAAAAATTATGAATTATAGATATTCCAAATTAAAGATGACTGAAAGATATATGAATCAAAGAACAGAGAATCATAACGATATATGATATCTCTTTGGAAATCATGAAAGCTCAAACAATAACTCTTTGGTATGCTTTTTTATACTACATTTCATTTTATCATTTAGATGGTGGAGGCGTTAAAGGAAATAATCAAGAGATATTTCTTATTGATAATTCTCCTCATCGGAATACCAACAATAGCATTTTGGAGTTTATATTTTACCTCAGAAATACCATTTCTCACTTATGTAATTAATTCAATGGCAGGATGTTTTACTATAGTATTTCTTGTTTGGGCAGAAGCATCTAAGAAGATAAGAAGTAAGGTTATTGGAATACTGATTGGAACCATATCTATTTTCTTGTCAATG
>JAZDGT010000079.1:0-52485 GCA_043806635.1 Methanobacteriota archaeon
TGCTTTGAGTTTGTTTTCAAGATCAGTGATTCGTTTTTTATGTTCTTTATTTTCCTCTTCTAGTTCTTTGATTCGTTGTTCAAATTGACGAATAATACGTACCACTTCTGGTGGCCACTGTTGCATCCCATCCATGCAGAAGAGTATTGGTAAAGGTCTGCATGGATTTTTCGGTTTATTCAAAAGAATGAGAGGCAGCTAAACAAATACAAAATGAGTGTCTTAAATACTAAAAAACCAACATTTTACTCTATAAATATTGATTCAGCATCTCAGCTACTTTTTCTAATAACCGTGCATCCTGCTGAGTAAACGCACCAGGCGAATCAGAATCAATATCAATCTCCCCAACCACAACACCATTGCGTTTGATAGGAACAACAATCTCCGATCGCGTCGACAGAAAACATGCCAGGTACCGTGCATCCTTCGTCACATCATCAACGATCTCCGTCTTCCCACTCTGAGCAGCAGCACCACATACTCCTTTCCCAACAGGTATTAGAACATGCTCGGTTGCCTCCTCCCCACGCCAGGGACCAAGCAGTAACATATCACCGTCAACTCGATAAATACCAACCCAGGAATAATGATCAAACTCAGTATACAAAAAATCAACTATACGTTGTACCATATTAGACGGGTTTTTTGTGAGCAAAAGAGTTTTTATCTTTTTTTCAGTACTTTTATAATCCAACCACTAATCACCCACCCGCCCCATACTCAAGAAGACTGGTTTGTTTATCCTTCGGCCCCAACGAAACCACCGGCATCTCCTCACCTATAGGGAGTTCGATCGTTCCGTATTTCCCGCCACCACCAGGGATAATCCTCACTTTTTTCTCCCGAAACGCCTGAATCGCCTCCGTAATCGCCGGCGCGGTCACCTTCGCAATCTCCGAAATATCTGCATCAAGAAGCACCGCGATCTCATTCCCAAACACCTCAATAAGCTCACCCCAGCGTTTCGCCACTGCCTGCGTAAACGGCGTATGCTGACCAATCGCTTTCGCGATAATCTCGGTCAAAGGAATCAAATACACGTAAGGCGGACGATGATCAGGATGATGCGGTTCTTTAAACGTGGCAATCTCATTCACCCGATCTTTCACTCCTTTTTTTATGCGTTTACCACAACGGCATTTCCACTTCCGACGCACCGCCTCCTCAAACGTATAATGCGTGAAACAACTAATACACGCGGATTCATTGTATTTTCCTTCTTGCGGTGGTAACCCCACATTCAACACTGGTTTGTTCCCACCCTGTCGAAGAATCGCTTTTTTTATCTCTGTGAACGTCATATCATGGACTTCAAACCGGTTGAACTCACGAGCCAGACGCACCGGATGAGGACTATGACAATCAGAATTTGTTAAAAACGTGAGTCGATGCAGCTCCTCTATCTTATCTGCGTAATCAGCATCAGCACTTAACCCAAGCTCAACAAACGAGACATACGATGCTAAATCACCGTAACAATCCTCTAAAGACGAATGATACGCATAAATCGCAGTCCACGGGGTGAACGCATGCGCAGGACCAATCAATGTACCAAGATCTTTTGCAAGCGACGCAAGTTCTACACCATTCATCATCACATTCGGACGACCATCAGTCTCAAGATTCTTTGTTTTCGGTTTCACTGCCTCCTTAAAACTCTCAACTGCAGAAAGACTAGGAAAATACAACAAATGATGCACACGGTTCTGATCCTCAACCTCAGTACTCAGAATAAACCGAGTCCCGTTCAACTCAAAAGTCCCCTCATCAACAACAGAACATGCCTTAATCTCTTGTAACCACTTCCCATGCAGACAATCACCAGTCGCAACCACCGGTATACCTTTCCGAGGAGCCTCCACAGACAACATCTCAATCGTCATCTTATCGCTCGTGGCACCAGAAAAACGAGAATGAATATGCAGATCAGCGTTCACATACATACTAGGCTCCCCAAAGCGTAGTGTATATGTGTTTGTGTGTTTTAGTATTTACGGAATACAAAAAAAACGGGTTTAGATGGAAAGAGCGGGGCAATACAGCTGTAGAAAAGAGTACGAATACTAGGCTTAGAGTCTCCAGCCACCGGGGTTCATAAAGGGGAACCGATCTTGGTTGCCCCACTCAGACCCAGTGATATTGTACGGGGTATCGCCAATACCATCCGGCGGGTTGACATCAACACCTTGGTAGTCGCTCCAGTAGTTCCCCCCCGAGGGTAAATCCTGATTCCATATGTTGAAACATTCATCATATGCCTGTTGTGTGTTATCCATGAAGTTATTGTGATAAATAAGGTTCCCATTTGACCAGAATTGTTCCCAGTATTCATCGTGGATAATGAGTTGTATTCCACAGAGAGAATTGTTGATGATATCGTTTTCAAATACTTGATTGAAACCTGCTCCTTCAAAAGTCAAACCATAGTCGTTATCAGCGATGATGTTCCCTGAGATTGTGTTGTCGCGGGAATCCACGAAGAGATGCACCCCATAGCCATTATTCGTGATCGTGTTTTTCGTTATCGTGTTACGGAGGCAGGCAGACGCGAGAGATATCCCATACCCGTTCGCACTGACGACATTATCGATGAGTGTGTTGTCATTGGCACTAAATAGTAATGAAATACCGCGTTCGCTATGATCAATGGTGTTATTTGAGACGACCATATGGGTTGAATAGGAAAGGATGATACCCTGGTCAGGGTTGTGGGTAAACATGTTCCTTTTGATGGTATCATCAGTGCAGTCGTATGAGTAGAACCCTGCGGTGCTATCACTAATCATGTTTTCGCTAATGACTGAGTGGGTGGTCATCTGGAGGAACAACCCGAAGTAGTACCCCGATATCGTGTTCCCAGTTAGGATTACATTCTGTGAATGATAGACGAATACTGCTGTTGAGATAATCGAAGGCCAGTTGATGTTCCGCCCTTCAAAGATGCTCTGTTGAACAATGATATCATGAGAAAACCCTATTTGGATCGCCGAAGGTACTTCAGGGATAACGAGAGAGGGGACTTGAGAGCTGGAGCAATTCGCAAAAATCACTTGCCCCGCATCTGATGGAACCTGGAGAGCCCGGCTGTTTTTGTAATAATAGAGAGGGGCTCCGTGAATGGTATTTCCGGTAATGGTATGGGTGTTCCACAGCGAGAGTTGTTCACCGTTGATAATGATTCCTGAAGAAACAAACTCATTCCTAGTAATAGTGGTAAAGGACGTATCACCCATATACCCATCCAGGAGGACACCATATGCAAAACCATCAATAATATTACTGGCAAGAGTGATATGATGCGACAGAATCGAAACAGCAGGAGAAAAAAGTCTGGTGTTTTTAACAGTGAATCCTTTCATACGGACGTGATCAGCAGTGATTTTGATGGTTTCATCATGCAGTCCAATGCTCCCATCGACGATGGTATATTGTTTGTTTTCTCCAATAAAACTGATGGTTTTATCAACGAGGAGCTCACCTTCTTGATAGAGACCATTATAGACATAGAGAATTCCATGCTCAGGTACTGCTTCGAGTCCGTCTTCGATGGTGTTGAAACGAGTGATATGCCATCCTGGTGTTGACTCGTTGAAATCATCATCAACATAGATCATTCGTGTGACCGATGCGGCTGATATATAAGGATCAACTGTGGTCTCAGAAAATTTAGGGGTAGTCTGTTGGCCGGAAACCGTGATGGTTGCGAAAAGAAGAACAAACGTCACCACGATACCAACAAGAGCATTACGTCTCATAAGAATCATGTTATCATGCATAACATAATTATTGATAAACTTAGTATATAAAATCTTGTATACAACTCTTATCTGATTAGAAGAACAGATGGTGATTTTGGGAAGATAGTTTACTAGTCGTGGTTATTTCGTTTTGTCTTCCTCTGAAGTCTCCACACCAGCCTGCGTAGGCTCCACTGGTTCCTTCGGTGCCTTCTTTTCTTTCTTCTCCTTCGACACCTCAGATTTCTTCGGCTGGAAAAACATGGTTTTCGCACTACTCTCCAATACACCTGCGATAACCAGCAGGATCCCCGCGAAAAAAAGGAGATACAAACCAAGGCCGAACCCCCAACGGAGGTACACCTGTCCACCAGGCACATCAGTAATACTGATAGTTTCTTCACCACCGAAGGGAGACCCAGCGATCATATTCACCGCATCATTCACCTGCGTGTTCCCCCCCATATCCACAGGTGACAGCGTAGGAACAATCATCCCCAGCATCATCACCACAATCACCACAATAATGAACGGGATGATCAACCTGATACCTCGGCTCATATATTTACGACCGAGTTTTTTGCTCTCAGCAACACCCACTGACGCCAGAACCAGGAACACGAGACTAATCGCGATAAAAAGCGAGAACGGAAGAGCAAACGAGCCAAGAGGAATAGGGCCCTGACTATTCGGAAGCGTAATCTGAACCCCGCTTAACCCATCAATCTTAATCATGTCCACCGTCCCTGTAGTCTGATAATCAGGGATGGCAATATTCGTGGAAACACCATACCAGGGTAGGAATAATCCGATCACTGCAACAACTATCCCGACAAGACACAGAATATTCCCGATACTCTTCAGGTTCCCCCCATCGATGTACAAGAGGGAGCAATACCGTGGACCAAGACCGTACCGTTTCGACCGACGATAAACCCCGAACAAGATAAGGAGAAGCACCAGCACGGTAACCAGCACGAATAAAAGAACGAAGTTATACACAAGCCATTCCAAGATGAACAATGTATCGTTCGCTGGGAGTAGATCCGCACCCCACCCCAGAGGATTACTCCACATATTCCCACCCTCTCTAAATTTAGGTCCCTCCGGCCCAGCCTGACCAAGGATAGACGCTTCAACAGACGCCGCCTCTTCGCCTCCAACCCAGCCCCAGTGACCACCGTAATCTAGCCAACTCTGAGACTCTAACAACTTCAAATCATAATCTGCTGGTTTCAAGATCTTCCCGTTCGCCCCAACCGTATCACTCGCTAACCCGATCTTCCCCGAGTACGAACGCAGATAATTCGCGTGACTCCCCCGGGCAACATACACCTTGATATGATCCCCATCACGCTCCACCTGATTCCATGATGCTTTCTGACCACTATGATGCTGACTATACATCACCTCAGAAGGTTGACCATTTGTAAGGGCGATCTGAACCATCTCCCAATCACCCTCATGCTGATTCAAATCCCCCTTGTTAAACGCATAGAAAAACCAGTATTGAATCACATTATTCGCTGAATCAACATGAGCATACACCGTATACCCTAACGTACTCATCTTACTCTGATAATCATCGATAATACCGTTATCAGCAATACTCCCCAGCTGATTATCCAGATAATACCCGCTCTCCGTATACATCCCGAGAGTATCCAACGACGGTGACATAGACACTATCATCTCAACCCCGACCTGATACAGGTACGAATTTTCCACAGAATACGAGACATCGACCGGGTAACACTCTTCACCGCCCTCAAAATACAAAACCGGAGCATACTGATCCGCAAGATCACGGTCAGCAGCACTAACTAGACCAGAAAAACAGCCTACACACAAGATAAAAAAGACTATGCCTACAATAAATCGTGTTGTACTCTTCATACGCCTCCACCTAACAAAAAGGATGCCGTATGAATTATTAAAACCTTCCCATATTTTTTCGTTCATTTTTCTCCTGATAGTAACCTTTATTAGGCTCTACTCCATATGAGTCTCCTAGAGAAAAACGACCCTGGAGATGGGATACAAATACATTATTAAAAAAACCTAAAAAATAGTGGATATCTTCTCAAGAGAGGTATACTTATGATCAATGAAGAAACGAGCAAGGTTGAGCAGTCATATGACTCGGATAAAATCCAGGTTTTAGAAGGGCTAGAATCAGTTCGGAAAAACCCGGGTATGTACATTGGGAGCACCGATGAACGAGGATTACACCATCTTATTTATGAAGTCATAGACAACTCTATCGATGAAGCACTCGCAGGATATTGCACACAAATCCAGGTTACTCTACATAAAGACGGATCAGTAACCGTCGCAGATAACGGGAGAGGCATCCCTGTAGATATGCATGAAAAATATAAGAAATCCGGTGTGGAACTCGTCATGACCACCCTCTACGCAGGAGGAAAATTTGATCAGAAAACCTACAAGGTCTCAGGAGGATTACACGGGGTTGGCGTCTCTGCCGTCAACGCACTCTCATCCTACCTCGAAGTACGCGTTCGCAGGAATAAAAAAGAATACTTGCAGCGATACGAACGAGGGAAACCAGTCACCGCTCTCGAGGTTATCGGGAAAGCCAAAGAAAATGGAACAACGGTCACTTTTTTACCAGACTCAGAAATTTTTGAAACCACCGAGTTCAATAATGATACCGTCGCAACACGTCTTCGGGAGATGGCATTTCTCAATGCAGGATTACAGATGGAGTTTTATGATGAAAAAAGTGAAAGAAAAGAAACGTTTCGATTCGATGGTGGTGTGAGTGAATTCGTAACCTTTATTAACAAAAATAAGACGGTGTTGCACCCGACACCGATCTATTTCCAAGGTGAACAGTCGAATATTCAGATTGAGATTGCGCTTCAGTATACCGATGGGTATACCGAAAATATTTACTCATTCGTGAACAATATTAATACGGTAGAGGGTGGTACTCATCTGATAGGATTCCGGGGAGCACTCACGCGAGTATTGAATGATTATGGCAAGAAGAACAAGTTGTTTGATGAGAGTTTCAGCCTCAGCGGTGAAGACAGCCGCGAGGGTATTACCGCAGTGGTCTCCTGTAAAATCCCGCATCCGCAGTTTGAGGGACAAACCAAAGGAAAACTTGGGAGCTCAGAAGCACGTGGTGTTGTCGAGAGTATTACCTATGATAAACTCTGCGAGTTTTTCGAGGAGACCCCGTCTGTTGCAAAGATTATTCTTGAAAAAGCAGTGCTCTCAAGTAAGGCACGAGATGCAGCCCGGAAAGCCCGAGAACTCACACGGAGGAAAGGGTTACTGGAGTCATCAGCACTCCCCGGGAAACTCGCGGATTGCTCAAGTCGGGATCCTCGTCAATCAGAATTATATCTTGTGGAAGGCGATAGTGCAGGCGGCTGTTTTTCAGGTGATACAAAAATTGCGCTTTTTGACGGACGGAACATCAGCTTTAAGCAACTCGTTGAAGAATATAATCAAGGGAAACGTCATTTCTGTTATACGATAAAACATGATGGTACTATTGGTGCCGAAGAAATTCTCAATCCAAGGGTCACGAAACAAAACGCGATAGTCTGTAAACTTATTCTAGACAGTGGCGAAGAAATTGTCTGCACCCAAGACCACCCATTTATGATGCGTGATGGTGGATACAAACAGGCTCATGCGCTTAGTTCCTTTGATTCGTTGATGCCGCTTCAACGACAGCTCTCTAGAAAAGGAAAACGAATAACCATCGACGGATATGAATTAGTATATGATAATCGAGATCATAGATGGATATTTACGCATATCCTTGCTGATAAATGGAATGTAGAAAACAATGTTTATTTTCCAGATGTTGGTTCTCATAAGCACCATAGTGATTTCAACAAATTGAACAATAATCCAACCAATATTACTAGATTAACAAAAGAAGAGCATCAAAAACTTCATAGCGATTTTGCTTGCAAAACATTACACACCGATGAAGTAAAAGAAAAATGCAGATTACTGAAACAAACAGTCGAATTCAGAAAAAAAATGAGTAAACGGATGAAAGAACCAAAGATGCGGAAACTTTTCAGTGAACGGGCAAAGCATCAATGGGAAAATCCTGAGTACAAACAATACATGCTTAGAAGATATCTAGAATTTTATTCGACAAACGAAGAATACAGAAGAGAATCGATTAGTAGATTAAATGTGGAACAACAAAAATATTGGCGCATAAAAAAACATAGAGACGAACAAGCAAATAGAGTCAGAGAATTTTTCACTCTTCACCCTGAAGTAAAAAAGCAGCTGTCTGATTCCGCAAAAATCCAATGGCAAAATCTACAGTTATTGAATTGGCGTAGTCAAAAAACAAAAGATCAATGGACACCAGATTTTCGAGAGAAACGAAAGAAAGCGTATAACCAGACATATTACGAAAATACCTTGTATGCGTTACGAAAAATCTATGATGAATATACACAAGTTGACATTGAGCAATATGATCTCCTGCGAAGACAAACTAAAAATAAAAATCTCCTCCTTTTCGATACGTTTACCGAGAGATTCTTTGATGGAAACGTTGATTCCGCCATCGAAGCAGTAGTGAACTACAATCATAAAATCGTAAATATTGTACCGCTAACTGAAAAAATTGATGTCTATGATATTGAAGTTCCGAACACACACAATTTTGCCTTAGCTTGCGGGGTCTTCGTTCATAATAGTGCAAAGCAAGCGCGAGATAAAGAATTCCAGGCGATTCTCCCACTGAGAGGAAAAATTTTGAATGTTGAGAAAGCGCGGATGGATCGGATATTGAAAAGCGAAGAAATCCTGCATTTGATCACCGCGATTGGTACCGGGATTGCTGAGGAGTTTAATCTCGAGAATGCTCGGTATCATCGGATTATTTTGATGACGGATGCCGATGTTGATGGTGAGCATATTCGTACCTTGTTACTCACGTTTTTCTTTAGGTATATGCGTCCGTTGATTGAGGCCGGGTATTTGTATATCGCTCAGCCGCCGTTGTTTAAGATCTCAAAAGGGA
This sequence comes from Methanobacteriota archaeon, assembly GCA_043806635.1. Classification (GTDB taxonomy): domain Archaea; phylum Thermoplasmatota; class E2; order DHVEG-1; family DHVEG-1; genus JAZDGT01. The sequence continues at coordinate 8,776 of JAZDGT010000079.1, forward strand.
AAGCAGTCGTGTACGCGTTTTCAGACCGGGAACGACTGCAGAAAGTGAAAGAACTTGGTGAAACCGGTGTCGGTATCCAGCGGTATAAAGGGTTAGGGGAGATGAACCCGGAGCAGTTGTGGGAGACGACGATGGATCCTGCGCAGCGGGTGATGATGCAAGTCAATATTGAAAATGCGGTTGAGGCGGATAAGCTCTTCACGATTTTGATGGGTGAGGTTGTTGAGCCGAGGCGTGAATTCATTGAGATGCATGCGAAGGATGTGGTGAATCTCGATATTTAAGGGGGGCGTATCATGACTGATGGAGTAGTTGAGAAAAAAGATTTTGTTCGTGATATTAATGCGGAGATGAAACGTGCGTTTATTGATTATTCGATGAGCGTGATCATGAGTCGTGCGCTCCCGGATGTCCGTGATGGGTTGAAACCGGTGCATCGGCGTATTTTACATGCGATGAATGAGATGGGGTTAACCTATGAGAAATCGTTTAAGAAATCAGCGCGGATAGTGGGAGAGGTCCTCGGTAAATTTCATCCGCATGGTGATCAAGCCGTCTATGATTCTTTGGTTCGGATGGCGCAGAATTTCTCGTTGCGGTATCCGTTGATTGCTGGTCAGGGGAACTTTGGGTCCGTGGATGGGGATTCCGCGGCAGCGATGCGTTACACAGAAATAAAAATGGCGAAGATCAGCCGTTTGATGCTTCAGGATATCGATAAAGAGACGGTGGAGTGGAGGGATAATTTTGATGGGTCGTTGAAAGAACCGGAGGTGCTGCCTTCAGTGTTACCGAATCTGTTGATTAACGGGTCATCTGGGATTGCGGTGGGTATGGCGACGAATATGCCGCCGCATAATCTCACTGAGGTTATTGATGGGACTATTCGGATGATTGAGAACCCGGAGATCACGGTGACTGAGTTAATGGAGATTATTAAAGGCCCTGATTTTCCAACGGGGGGGATTATCTATGGTCGAGGAGGCATCCTGAGTGCGTATTCGACGGGACGAGGATCATTGGTTATCCGCGCGAAGACATCGATTGAGGAGGGGGAGCAGAAAAATAAAATCATTGTGTCCGAGCTCCCATATCAGGTGAATAAGTCGGTTTTGCTGCAGACGATCGCGGAGCTGGTGAAGGAGAAAAAAATCGAAGGCATCTCTGATCTGCGTGATGAGAGCGACCGGAAAGGGATGAGGATCGTCATCGAGTTGAAACGGGATGCGATCGATGAGGTAGTGCTGAATCAGTTGTTCGAGCATACCGAGCTTCAGTCATCATTTGGTGTGTTGAACCTAGCGATCGTGAATAGTGAGCCGAAGATACTCATGCTGAAGGAAATCATTGAGCAGTACATCCTCTATCGTATCTCAATCGTCACCCGACGTACCACCTATGATTTAAAGAAAGCCAAAGAGAAAATGCATATCCTTGAGGGGCTGATCATTGCCCTCAGAAATATCGATGAAGTCATCAAGACCATCCGGCAGAGTAAAGAGGTTGAGGAAGCAAAAGACCGGTTAATGAAACGTTTTAAACTCTCAGAGATACAGGCGAAAGCCATCCTGGATATGCGACTGCAGAAACTCACAGGTATGGAGATCTCTGCACTCGAACTCGACTATAAACAAACCAAGGAACTCATCGAGCAACTCGAAGCATTACTGGGGGATAAACAAAAAATACTCGACGAAATAAAACGAGAATTACTTGAGATTAAAGAAAAATTCGGTGACGAGCGCCGCACCCAAATCGTTGAAGGCGAAATCGGCATCGAAATAGAAGACCTCATCCCAGTACAAGAAGTCGTTGTCACCATCACTGAAACCGGGTACATTAAACGACTCCCAACTGAGACGTACCGCACGCAGCATCGTGGTGGTAAAGGCCTCATCGGAATGAAAACGAAGGAGGAAGACATCGTCGTCAACTCCTTCATTACGTCGACTCACAATTATATCATGTTTTTCACGAACCGCGGCCAAGTATACTGGTTAAAAGGCTACAAAATCCCTGAAGGAGACCGCCATGCGAAAGGGAAAGCCATCATCAACCTCCTCCCCCGATTAGAGGAAGGGGAGAAAGCCCGAGTCGCAATCCCAGTCCACGAATTTGATGACAAGCATTATCTCGTATTCGTGACGAAAAACGGGCTCATCAAAAAAACTGTGCTCTCCGCCTACGGGAACATCAGGGTGAATGGAATCCGAGCGATCAACCTTGAAGAAAAAGATGAACTCATCGGGACCGTACTCACCGATGGAGAAAAAACTATTATGATGGCGTCTGAAAACGGGCAAGCCTCCCGATTCAACGAACACGAAATCCGGGCGATGGGACGAGCAACCTACGGCGTCATCGGTATGCGACTCAACAAAGGTGACTCTGTGGTGACGATGACGGCAGTCGATGAAAACGGCTCGCTGTTAACGATCACGGAGAATGGGTTTGGGAAACGATCACCAATCGTAGACTACAGGATGACCCACCGCGGGAGCAAAGGTGTTCGGACCATTGTGACCAACGAACGCAATGGGAAAGTCATCTTCGTTAGTCAAGTCACCGACGAAGAAGAACTCATTCTTACCACAATGCAAGGGATGACGGTGCGAATACCAGTCATCGATATACGTAGTCAAGGGAGAAACACGATGGGTGTCCGCATCATGAGGGTGAACGAAGGTGACATCGTCGTCTCCGTCAATAAAATCCTTCGCGAGGAAGAAACCGATCAGCAGGAGCCAGAAGAGACCGAAAGTCTTGTGGAACCATCAGAAGACGCGAAAACAGAAAAACACGTGCCTCCCCCGAAGATAACCCAAGAAGATGAAATAATACAAAAAGAACCAGAAGTAGAACTAGTATAAATAAAAAAACGTGAGAAGAAAAAACCGGTCAAGATAAAAGCAGAAAAAATCAAACCAAAGAAACAGAAGCTAAAAAAACCAAAAATAAAACCAGTAAAAACAAAGAAAAAAATAGAGCCGAAGAAAATCAAAACAAAAAAACCCAAAGCGAAAAAAATGAAAACACCAAAAATCAAATCATCGAAACCAAAAAAAGTTAAAATAAAAACGAGTAAAACTAAGAAAGTAAAAATGAAACCAAAACCGGTAAAAACAAAGAAAAAAATTAAAATAAAACCGAAGAAAACAAAGAGTAAACCACCAGAATCGAAAAAAACCAAAAAACCTAAACTAAAAACAAAACCAGTAAAAACAAAGAAGCTACTAAAGAAAAAACCGAAAAAACGGAAGTAAAAAAAAATTATTGAGAGACAACATTCTTTTTCTTCTTCGGGCAATCAGAATTAATACACAGATCCCACGCTCGTTTCCCTTTCATCCGAACCTGAACAATCGGACTCTGACACGCATCACACTGTTTCTGCGTCATCCCAAGACCACCACTCTGTGGTAACGAATACGTATTACTACAATCCGGATACCCCGTACACCCAATAAACCGCTTCCCTTTTTTCGAAATACGAACAACCAGTGTCTTCCCGCACCTCGGACACGTACCAACCGTATTCTGCGCTTTCAACGCGTTCTGGATATTGTTCTTAATATTTTCTTTCTCCGGTTCTAACGACATCATAACCGCAGTAAGCAACTCACGAGACTCCTTCACCGTATCAGCAAGCGTCTTCTTCCCCGACGCGATCTCATCCATGTCTTTCTCAAGCCGCGCAGTCATCTTCGGCTTCACCACATCACAATGCGCCAGAGAATCCACCACAGCAAACGCTGTAGACGTCGGAATTGGTGGAGACCCAGAGATATATTTCCGACCATACAACTTACTGATAATCTCATGACGAGTCGATTTCGTCCCTAAAGACAACTGCTCCATCTTCGCAATCAACGAACCCTCACCATACCGCGACGGCGGCTTCGTCTGATCCGCTTTCATCTGAACCCGCGTCACCTCAACAATCTCTCCCATAGACAACTCAGGCAGAATCTTCCGTTTCTCTTTAATATAAATATAGATACTCTTCCAATGCGCTTCAATCAAACGATACCCGTTTGTAGTGAACTGCTCACCAGCGATATCTAACACAACATCAGTTGTTTCCGACACCGCATCTTTTGATAACGTCGCAAGAAAACGACGACAAATCAGCTCATAAATCATCTCCTGATCACCACTGAGCTTCTTACTCGGAGCATCAACAGGATGAATCGGAGGATGATCAGTTGTCTGCCGTTTCCCTCGCGTCGGATAACCACGCCCGTTCGTCAGAACCTCAGACACCTCTTTCGAAAAAGGAGACTGAGCCAGTTTATTGAGGATACCTGAGATATTCAAGGACGGGGGATACACCATGTTATCCGTTCGTGGATACGATGTCAACCCCATCATATACAATTCTTCTGCGACATTCATCGCTTTCACAGCAGAAAAACCTAGAAACGAGGCGGCCTGAAGAAACGTCGTAGTACTAAACGGTGCGGGTGGGACTTCATTCTCAATCGTCTTCTTCACGTCTTTAATCGTTGCAGTTTTTGCATCTTTTACTTTATCGAAAATAACCTGAGCCTGCGGTTCTTCCCAGAACGTCCCCGTACTATGCAGGGCATCAAATGGTTTCTCCTTCTTCAATTTCGCGATGATTTGCCAGTACGACTTCGGCTGAAAATTTTTTATCTCCTTCTCCCGATCAACAAGCAATGCAAGAGTCGGAGACTGTACCCGTCCTATGGAGAGGAAATCCTTCCCTAGACGACGAGAGGTTAACGAAATAAAACGAGTAAGCACCGCCCCCCAGACCAGATCAATAATCTGTCGTGCTTCTCCAGCACTAGAAAGATTATAATCAACCTCAGTAAGATGAGAAAACGCCTCCTTAATTTCATACGGGGTGATCGCACTGAACTTCACTCGTTTAATATGCGCAATATTCGCGTTATACTCCTTTAACAAATCAACAACTTCAACGCCGATAAGCTCCCCTTCACGATCATAATCGGTGGCAACAATGAGAAACGGATTTTGAGCAACTAATGACTTCAACGCTGAGGCAATACCTTTTTCACTCACGTTTTTCAAAGGCTCAATATTGATAAGCTCATGAGGAGCAACCTTCGTCCATTGATTAAAACCTACAGGGAAATCCAGATTAATGATATGCCCTTTCAAACCGATAACCTGCCAGAGTTCATTCTCCCTCGTAAACTCATAGACAGGGATTTTCCCCACCATCAAATTTTTCACTTTCCCATCTGATAGAATATAAGCGATCCGCTTCGCAGCAATATTCTTTTCACAGATGACTAATTTCATGTACAATCCCGATGGTTTGCAGAGTTCAACATAAAGATTCGCTATAATTAGTTTACGCTCATCATTATCTAATAAAGGTTGAAACTATTTAATACGACAAGCGTATATCCTGTTGGGGAAACATGAAAATTCAGATCATTATCGGTTCAAAATCTGATATGCCTGTTGCGGAGAAAGCAACGGCAATTCTTGATGAGTTTAAGCTTGATTACGATGTGAAAGTCGCTTCTGCGCATCGAACACCTGATGTTGTACAAAAACTTGTAGAAAAAAGTACTGCAGATGTCTTCATTGGTATCGCAGGTCTATCTGCGGCGTTACCCGGGGTGATCGCGGCACATACGATTAAACCTGTTATTGGGGTGCCGGTGAGTGGAAAAATCAATCTGGATGCGGTGTTGTCTATCGTGCAGATGCCGCCGGGTATTCCTGTTGCTGCGGTAGGACTTGATCGAGGGGAGAATGCGGCGTTGCTCGCTGTGGAGATTCTTGCGGTGAGTGATAAAAAATTGAAGAAGAAACTCGGGGAATACCGGAAAAAAATGCGGGAGAAAGCGCTTTCGAAATAGGGGAGCTACGGAATGTTTAACGCTGAGAAATTCATCGAGAAAACAATACAGAGTTTACAGAAAGAGATTCAGGGGCGGGCACTCATTGCGTTTTCTGGTGGTGTGGATAGTACGGTGTGTGCTGCGTTAGTGAATAAGGCGATTGGTGATCGGTTGATCGCGGTGCATGTTGATACTGGGTATATGCGGAAGAATGAACCAGAGCAGGTAAAAACTCTGATGAATGATCTTGGGTTGAATTATCGTTTTGTTGATGCGAGTAACGAGTATTATACGGTGTTGAAAGGGGTGGAGGACCCGGAGAGGAAACGGAAGATTATCGGGGAGAAGTTTATTCGGATTTTTGAGAAGGTTGCGAAGGAGGAGAACGTCGAATATCTAGTACAGGGGACGATCGCGCCGGATTGGATTGAGTCTGGTGGTGGGTTGCGGGATACGATTAAGTCGCATCATAACGTGGGTGGGCTTCCCAGTGATATGCGGTTGAAGCTGGTTGAGCCGTTACGTGATTTGTATAAGGATGAGGTACGGAAGGTAGCGCGTGCGTTGGGGTTGACGGTGTCGGAGCGTCAGCCGTTTCCTGGTCCTGCGCTTGCGATACGGATTATCGGTGAGGCGACTCCGGAGCGGACGAAATTAGTGCGTGAGGCGTGTGATATTGTTGAGAAGGAGATCGAGCGTGCGGTTGAGAAAGGGTTGATGGAGCGTCCGTGGCAGTATTTCGCGGTTCTTATTCCGATTAAGACGGTGGGTGTTCAGGGGGATAAACGCGCGTATGGGAATACGATTGCGATCCGGGCGGTGCAGAGTGTGGATGCGATGACGTGTCATTATAGTACGATTCCTCATGAGGTACTTGATACGATTTCGACGAAGATCACGAACTCGTTAAAGGAGAATGTGAATCGTATCGTGTATGATGTGACGAACAAGCCACCGGGAACGGTTGAGTGGGAATAACGGTATGGTGCGAATCTTCGTGGTTGATAATGGGGGGCAGTGGACGCATCGGGAATGGCGGACGCTGCGGGATCTCGAGGTTGAGACGTCTATTGTTCCGAATACGACCTCGCTTAAGGATTTGGTGAAGGAGAATATCCAGGGGTTGGTTCTTTCTGGTGGTGCTCCAAGGATAGGATTAGAGGGGAGTCTTGGGAACTGTGCTGAGTATTTAGAGAAAGCAGAGTTTCCGATTCTGGGGATTTGTGCTGGTCATCAGTTTATGGGGCGTTTTTTTGGTGGTGAGGTAAAGCCGTCGAAGACGCCGGAGTTTGGGAAAGTGGAATTGACTATACTCAACGAAAAGGATCCTTTGTTTCAAGGTGTGCCGGCGAAATCAGTGGTGTGGGAGTCGCATAATGATGAAGTCACTGTGTTACCGGAAGGGTTTCTACGGCTGGCTGAGAGTGAAAACTGTAAGATTCAGGCGATGCGTCATAAGAAAAAACCGTTTTATGGATTGCAGTTTCACCCCGAGGTTGAGCATACGGAGTACGGGGAAAAGATTTTTAGGAATTTTATACAACTCTGTTCAAAATAGCGTTTCTGTTGGTTAAATAAAAATATTATTTCTTTTTTTGTACGAAGTAGATATCAGCCTCAATCATCTCGTTATCCTGGTAGAAATGATGTGTGAAGTAGATGTTCCCGTCGTTATCAACTGATGGTTCGCCAGCGAATTGTGAGAGGATGAGCTCAGGTGTCAACCAGGTATCATTGATGTGTTGTGATCGGTAGATTGCTGGGCTGCCCTGGTACCATCGTGTGAACCAGAGCTCCTTTCCGTCTTGTGTGAGACATGGCCAGCCTTCGTTTTCTGGCGTGTTGACTGCTTCGACATTAATGGGTTCTTGCCAGGAATTATTCACGTACTGGGAGACCCAGATATCAAGTCCGCCTATTCCTCCTGCTCGTTGAGAATGATAGTAGAGTTCGCTTCCATTCGTTGAGAAATGGAGTTCTCCGACATCGTAGGCTGGGTCGAAATCCGCGTTTTCCCAGTCGCTCCATTGTCCGTTCTCATATTGTGCAGTGAACCAGCGAACACCAGTGTATCCTTCTCGTGCGGAGCAAAACCAGATGATGTTATCCTGAACAAATTCGCATCCATCCAGAGCGAGCTTTCCTGGATCTTGTAACACTACTCGTTCGGGTTCACTCCAGATTTCATCATATTTTTTGGTGACGTAGATTCCAGTGACTCCATCGAAAAGCTGTTGTTCAGCAGGTACTTTAACATCAGGGGTGAAAAAGAAATATAGGGTATTTCCGTCTGGAAGAATGAAGGATGAATCCTCCGCTCCAGCGGTGTTCACCGGGGTGGGTAACGGAAATGGTTCATTGTAGCCTTGTGCATGTAGAATCGGTGGATACAGATCTTGGTCAGGGTTTTGTTTACTCGCGTTAACAGGGATCTTTGATGCCCGTGATGGGAGGGAGACATCATCTAGGGAATCATCAGAACTATTTTGTGAGATGCATCCGTTCATAAAGAGTACTAATACCAATGAAAGGAGAAGTAGAACAGCCTGATGTTTTTTCATGTTATACAAGGATGATTCTTCTGTTTAAAAGATTTGGTCTAAAAACGGGTTACGAACACTTCAAAAGATCGAATGAAAAAATAAAAAAAGAAAAAATAGGGGGTAAACCGGAAATAAACCGATTTACACGTGGAAGTAGTGCGTGGATAAAATCGATATGTCCGGGAGACTTTCTGCTCCATCCCAGCTTAAATCAGCTTCCCAGTTATAGGTTGGATCAGCGATATACTTACTTGCGAAGAGTGAGATATCTGGGAGAGACATCGCGCCATCATAGTTCATATCAGCAGAATTACATGAGAGCGAATCAGAATCACTCAACTGCATACCCATGACGGTTGCTTGAATAATGACATTCCCTACAATAGAGCAGCTTCCACCTTTCAAAGTGAAACGGATTTCTCCATTCGCATTTGTTTGTGAATCAACGGGGGTAAAGATGATTGATATCGTTCCAAACGAATGTGTACCTGCACCTGCACTCACTGAAAATGAAAACATGTTTGCAGGTATACCAACCATGGGTGTTCCAGAAACATCTTTTACAGTGACACGTAAATAATTATATTGTGCGGTTACATCACCACGGAAACATGTACACAAACCTCGCTGATTAGTGTTGGTTAAAGTCACAAACGATTGTTCAGGATCAGGAAAATTCCGATCTGCTTTTACGGGTATGTTCATTGTCCCAGATACTGCTACGACAGTACCGATAATCACCAGCATACTTATTACAGATGCAATGTTCTTTGTTTTCATTTTTTTTTATTCCCCTTTTATTATAGATAGTAAACATAATTATTGGATTAAGTATATAATGATTCTAGACCAAATATCGAATAGAAACAGAGGTACTCATACAACAAGGGTATGAAAATATGAAGTATGCTAAGTAAAAAATCATAATAATACCCATCACCATCAAAATATTATTTTTTAATGAGTATTTATTTTTAACAGACTGGACGCCATATTTAAAAATAAAAAAATTATTGGTGTTATCCGATGCTTCAGAATCCACCACCAATATCATCAGGATCTCCATTACTATCAGGGATTTTAATCGGTGAACATGTTCCCCGAAGACCCCCACCCATATCATCAGGATCACCATTATTTCCCTCTGATGACGCGGTGACCTCTAGAGTGAAAGCACCTATGATAAGCAAAACAACTGCTACAATTATTACTATGCCTAATACTTTTTTCTTGTTCATTTTTTCACCACAATATTGTTTACTAAAAATATATTATTCGATTGTAATATTTAAGAATTGTAGACCAAACATCGAATAAAACAAAGGTAATGGTTCAATAAGGATAGGGAAATCGAACATATTTAAGGGGGCTACCTTATTGAATCCCCATTACCAAAAATATATTATTCTTCGCAAATATTTATATTTTTTAGACCAAACATCGAACACAAATACACGAACCATGATTTTTTATGAAAACCTTATAAAAAAGTATTTCTAGACTCCGTATTATTCCTCATGAGGTGAGACCAAATGGACATACTCTTTCAATTCCTTGCATATTGCATTGTAGGATTATCAGCATTGTTAGGAGTTATTTCTCTAACATCCTGGTACCATGTACGAACGAATAACCTTATTTTTGCGAGCATCGCGCTCTTGGCTATCTTTATCAAATCTGTTCTACAAATTATGCAAATTGTTACTCAAAATGAAGTAGGGATTATCTTTGATGGCATCGTGGTCATTTTCCTCTATTTATCAATAATAAAAAAGTGAAACAAAAATTATTCGTGTAGCCAAGTTGCATGACAGAAGATGAAATATTAGAACTGAAGATTCGTCGTCAAATCTATCAACATATTGTAAAATATCCTGGGCTTCATAAACGAGAGCTTGTTCGTCATACTACGATAGCATACAGTACGCTCGATTACCACCTCCATAATCTTCTCAGAAGAAATCTGATTATCGCCGAAGAAGATCAAGGGTTTACTCGATATTATGCCACAGGTAAGATTGGTATAAAAGATAAAAAAATTATTAATATCTTACGACAATCGGTTCCTCGTGAGATCATCTTGTATCTCCTTCTTCATCCTTCTGCGACGCATGAATCGCTACGGAATCATCTTCATCTTGCGCCATCCACCACCTCGTATCATCTGAAGAAATTGACTACGCTACAGATTATTTCTTCGACACCGGTGAAAAAGGAAAGCGCATATACTGTGAATGATCCTGAGTACATCATTGATTTACTCGTGACGTTTAAACAGATCTTTTTAAGCAATGCTGTTGACCAGTTTGTTCGGACGATCGTGGATATCCATCCGAAATATCTGAGAAAACAAGAGAAAAAAGATGAGGGTGAAGGTTAAAATTCCTTCCCCCGTCGGTACGCTAAATATGCGGCAACAAGAGTAACAATAATTGCTCCTATGAGTGCAACCTGGCTGAACTGTTGAATGGGTTTAGGAAGTGATTCGAAGGAGAAAATAGATAGTGCGTGCTGGCTGAAATGAGGAATCCATACGATTACATATTGAACAGCCGTGTTGTTTTCATCAAGAGTGAGCACGTTTGTCCATTGAACAATATCAGTAGTATTCAAAGTCAAAGAGAATAACGTAACTAATGGTACTTTTTGAACAGGGAGACCATCATACGTGAGATTAATGTTTTGTATATCCTCAAGAGTTCCCTCACCGATGAGGATAGCAAGATATTTGCCAGTGGGGCCATCAGGTCCACCAATTGTGAAATTCACGTGTTTTTCAGTATGTGAAATATTGGTGATTTCCACCTGTTGACCAAAGGTGATTATTTCCGCATCTGTGAGTGGTTGCACATCGATTGTTGCGAGGAGTTGCCCTGCTTCTGCGGCATGAGTAATAGTGGATTGAATGACTTGTGTACCTAATTGTTTCGGAGGAGTCGTGGTCCGTTGGAGTATTTGGATATCTCGATATCGGGTGCTGCCTTCAGAGATAAGTACATTATGAATCGTGACGGGAACGTATCCTTCTTTACTAGCGGAAAGGGCATAGATGCCAGGGGGGAGCGAAAGATGATACGCGCCGTCATCATTTGAGGTGGCGCAGTATTGTGTATCTATCTGTGTTGCACAGATCGTGACGTTTTTGATTGGGTTATCATTGAGATCATAGATGATTCCGTCAATGGACCCGTTGTGGTCGATGACACCCAAGTTTTGGATGGTGATGGTTTTTTGTGCTGACTGGTACCCGTTTTTCGTTGCGGTGATCATGTAGTCTGTGTTATCTTCGACGGATGGGGCGAGGAGGGTGAGTCCTCCGCTGGTGTTGGTTGTGTATTGATCTGAATTAAAGGTAATGGTCACTGCTGAGACAGGTATGCTCTGGGTTGTTACAGTGATTATGAATATGGTGTCCTCGTTAACAGAAGATGGGGCAGTGATTTCTAAAACAGGTTCCTGAGTAACCGGTGTATTAATCACAGTAATTGATTGTGAATCGCTGACGTACCCGGTTAAGGATGCGAACAGTTGTAGTGTCACGTTTTGGGCTACATTTGGCGATGTGACGATGGCGATACCATTCGATGTGGTATAGTAGTTATTTCCTCCGAACTCAACGAGGGCATTTGGGATCGGGTTTCCGTTCGCGGTGACCGTGACTTGGAAGGCACTGTTTTCTTGAACCGTGCTGGGTGCGTTTATGCTAAGACGTAAATCCCATCCGTTTTCATAGATAAAGGGGTAATGGTCTTTATTGGTGCCTCCGAGGAGGTTATAGGTTGCTTCACCGATGCCGTCGCCGTTCCCATCATTTCCGAGGTAGTCTGACCAGAAATTTCCTCCGTCAGTGGCACCGTTATCCCAATAATTCGTGCAGGAATCATAGGCACTCCGGGTGTTGCTACGGAAGATGTTGTGGTAGATACGGTTATTGTTTGAGTCTTGACCAGAGTCTTTGCTGATGTTGATTCCTATGGTGTTTGATTGCAGGGAGTTTTCGGAGATAATGTTGTTGTTGGAGGTATCAAGGAGTTTGATACCGGTTGGTGTGTTTTGGGTGATGGTGTTATCTGAGATAGTGTTATGGTCTGATCGAAGCAGGGAGATTCCGTTTCCATTGTTTTGAGTGATCAAAGAATGTGATATCGTATTATCAGACGTACCCGTGGTAAGGAGAAGACCTGGGCCGTTATTCATGGTGATGATGGTATCAGTGATCGTGTTATGGGATGTTTGGATTTTTATTCCTGCTGTTCCTGCGTTCCGTATGGTGAATCCTTGGAGTGTTATCGAGTCGGCGGTGAGTGTTATCGTATCTCCGGCTCCGTTTCCGTCTAGTATTGTTATGTCTTTGTCTTGTCCGGTTATGGTGATGGAGGCGATGTTTACGGTGATATGTTCGTAGTAGGTATCATCGAAGACGTAGAGGGTATCCCCCGGGTTTAATTTGTTTAGTCCTGCTGAGATTGTTGGATAGGGATGTGCTAAGGTACCATCATAGATAGGTCCTCCGTAGTTTCCATCGACATAGATGGTTCGGGGGGTATCTGATAAACTGGGAAGTGACAGAAAAGAGAATAGTAGAAGGATAAGTACCCCTATAACGCTTTTTTTGGATCCTATGGTCATTGTATTCCTCTCAATCAATACACCACCTTCCGGTATATATATTTTTTACTACTTTTTCATCGTGGATGAATAAGAACGACGAATGTGTGCTTATGCATCTAAACTATTCTTTTGGTTTTCCAGACTATAAATAGATTCTCGCTCAATTATCGAATTCAAGTTGTAAGAATAAAAGAAGGAAATATGAGGAGGAAAACGAGTTTTATACTAAGTAACTCCTTCTTACATGGTCGTAGTTTTTTAGCTTTTAATGATCACAATATCTTCAACAGATTTTATAGAACCAAGGGGGAACACATAATGACCTTGGTCATTTCGCAGACCCGAATACTGCGTCACCTCAGCGGATGGTTCCACAAGGATACTGGCAACAGATCCTGTTTTTTCATCATATACCGTGTTGCGAAGGATACCAAGATACAATCCGTGTTCATTCATCACGGTTTTACCCTGGAGAGACGTATTCTGAAGTGGAGCATGTTTTTCTTCTTTAATCATACGAAGAAGAAGCACTAAACCCGCCATGCTCATCACCCAGAGGATGATCAGCGAAACGATATCGAGGTATTGCTCCCCGTAATTGTTTATGAACACCGTGACTGCTTTACTGTCACTGAAAAACGCAAGCAACGTTCGATACGTAATAAGAAAGAGACAGCCAAGTCCAATACAATACCCGGGGATGATGAGTAGTCTGTGGTTAATCTCTCCAGCCTCCAGTACAAATAACTGGCTTATTGTATATAATTGTTAAATTTAAATGTTTGTAAAAAAAGAGGAAAAAAAGAAAAGAAAAAAAGAGGAGGGGGTGAGTAGATTTTGTTGCGATTGGTTCGCGTACTCGCTCTACTGATGTTTCTTCCTTCGTTTCAGAATGAACAACAGGAGGAATAAGAGGAGTAACGCGAGTAACGCGAAGATCACCAGGATGATGTTCTCAACAGGTACACCTGCGGGTTCGTCTTGTGCAACAACGCTGATGGATGCCGATGACGAGGTTTTTTGATCAGATGCAGAGACCGTTATCGTATAGGTTCCTGGTTCTGACCAGCTATGACCGACAACATAGGGTGTACCGCTAATGATAAATGTGCTTTCATCAGTGGTTCCATCGCCCCAGTCGAATACGTATTGGAGCAGATCATGGTTCGCATCAGTTGACCGAGCTATGTACATATAAACGGTTCTGGTTTTTACAGTTGTAGATCCTGTGAGACTAATGATTTCAGGGATAGATGGTGCACTGTTCTGTGAAATTACGGTTGCACTTGTGGATGTTAAACCAGAGTCGCCTTGGTTATCAACGACTACTAAGGAGACAGCATAGGTTCCCTCGTTTTCATAGCTATGAGGAACAGTTTGGCCAATTCCAGTGGTTCCGTCACCGAAATCCCAGGTCAAGGAAACTATTCTTCCGTCAGGATCATGACTGAGGGATCCATCGAAGACGATATTGCATCCAACGATCTCTCGATATGGTTCTCCTGCTGAAGCATCCGCGATCGGTGGCTGGTTCGGTAGTACTACACCGCTACTTGGTCGTCCGCCGCCTCCACTGCTATGACCGCCGGAGCTCGAACCTGCTGTGGTGAAACTCCAGGTATTAGAGGTAGTCTGTAGCTGAGAATCATCGGCAACAGCGTACCAACTATATTGTGAGCTGGATTGTAAACCACTCCAGGTTACCGATGCGGTATCACCACTGGATACCGCGGAATCAACACCAATCAATTGATCACCTGCGGCGTTATAGAACCGGATATCCATACTATCCCCATCAGGGTCAGAGACGGTAACACTCAGGGTGGGGCTTGTATCAACCTCATTCGCACCATTCGCTGGAGATGGGTTTGTAGGTTGGTCAGGGGCATGGTTAGAGCCAGTTGGAGTACCACTTGCGACTGCGGTGTCTCCCTCATTCCCAGAGGTATCAACCGCATAGACTTTGTATGTGTAGGTTTGCCCGTTGGTTAACCCGGTATCTAAATATCCAGGGGTTTCCAGCTGGACAAGGAACATCCCATCACGAGAAAGTACGTAGTAGTCGACCGCGACGTTATCAGTTGCTTCATCCCAAGTGATGTCTAATTTTCCATCATGGGCATCAGTAACTGTAAGTCCAGTAATCCCTGAGGGCGGCTCGGTATCAATGAAGAATGCAGTCGTGAAACTCCACAAGGGGCTTTCACTTGAAGCACCATGACTATCAGTTGCGTTAATCTTCCAATAATACGTTGTTCCGAAAGCAAGAACCCACTCTGGATCAAAGCAGATTCGGAGTTCATCGCCAACGTACGTGCCAACAAGATGCTGACTCATCTCAGCGGGATCAGTACCAATATACAGTACATAGGTGACGGTGTCATCTCGGTTATTATCGCCGCTCCCCCAGCAGAAATTGGTATCATAGGGAACATCAACGTACCCATTCTTTGGCTCAGGGTGATGAGGAATAATTGGTGCGTAATTCTGTTCACATGGTCCTTCAACATGGGCTGCGAACATGACGAAATCCCCGAGGTCAACATCGTTATCCCAGTCGAAATCACTCCGCCAGACTTCCGCTCCACTTTCATGACGATAATCAATCGCGAAAATATCAAAATCGACGCAATCAACGACATCATCATGGTTGATATCAAAGGATTTACAGGGTAAACGAGCCTGATCATTAATCGTGGTATGACAGACAGTTACCTCAATGAGAATAACTCCGATAATCGTCGTGTCTCCAACAATTTTGAACAGGATTTCACCGAGATTATTCGTTGCGACAGTGGCAGTAGTACTTACAGTTGGACCGAATGGAATAAAGGTACACGTAAGCGTACCAGTATATACGGTTCCTACATCAGCGGTAACTGTGAACTTGAACTCATCTGATTTAATACCCGAGAGTGGAACACCGTACTCATCAAGAACAGTGACCTTCAAGAAGTGGTACGCTGGTCCATCACCAACAGGACACGTGGATAATCCATTCAGGTTTTCATTGGTCAGTTGTATAAACGAGCGGTCAGGATCAACGTAGTGATCGGAGACAGATATCGCTGGCTCTGATGGTTCGACACAAGCGATATCCATAATATTTTGTGCTACAACAAGAGAGGTTATCGCGGTACCAAGTAACAGAATACCGAGGCTGCATGCAATTATTTTTCTGAGTTCCCTTATTTTTCTCATATTCTCACCTTTTTACTTTTTGTTTGTGTAAAAAATGATATTTAAGCGATGTTGTACAACTCGTACCCAGTGTCATTGACACTTGTTACCCACAGAGAAAAAACGGTAAATAATTCCTCAAAAAAAGAGTATAAAAAAAGTGGTATGGTAATGGAAAAAAAAGTTTAACCAGTTTCGAGTAATTGGATGATGGTACTAGGAACGATGATTATTTTCTCTTCAGACTATAATAGAGATATTCTACCAGTACGATACCGATAAGAGAAATAATCGTGAATAGTATGTATGTACAGATACCATAGATACTAATGAGAATAATATTATAATACGTATATGCGCCGGCAAACCAAAGGTAGGTTATGATGATGGCGATAATCATCGCGAGGCCAATTTCTGGCCACCACACTTTATCTTCAGAAAAAACTTTTTCTTTTTCCTTTTCTATCTGTTGTTCTGGTTCTTCTTCTATTTCGTGGAGACATTTCACGACATTCTTGTCTTTTTCAGATAATTGAACCAGGTCGTCTTCTTCGGTGCTCTGCGGTTCTTTCTGTTCAGCTAGATCTTCTTGTGACGGTTTTTCCTTCGTTGATAATCCTTGAACGAACTTGTCATAGTTCTCTTCAGAATCAAAGAGTAACGGTTCACCCTGGTATCCACAGTTTCTACAGACGCTTTTCCAGGATGTGATTCCGTATGTTACTCCTGACCCCAGTGTCCCTATCTGAATATTCTTACTTCCACATTTCGGGCATGCATGTATTTCCATGAGTTGTACCCCCATTTGTTTATTAGTTGAAATTCTTTTTATTCCCATCGATGAAATAGGGTATGATTAATGGTGAGTTGATCAAGGACTTTTCCAACGATGAAATCCACGAGATCATCGACGGTTTTTGGTTTATGATAAAAAGCAGGCATAGCAGGAAGAATCACTGCGCCACTCTGTTTTGCTATAAGCATATTGTGGATACCTGTTAGATCTAACGGTGTTTCACGGATGACAAGAATTAGTTTTCTTCCTTCTTTCAGACAACAGCTTGCTGCTCGGGAGGTGAGTGTATCACCGTACCCATTGGCTATGGCTGAGAGTGTCTTCATACTGCAGGGGATGACAATCATACCGTCCATCGGGAATGATCCACTTGCTGGAGCAGCAGAGAGATCATCATTTTCGTAGAGAACATCCGCTTTTTGCTTCAGCTCTCGAAGAGTGCATTGTGTTTCATGTTTGAGGATTTCTTTCCCCGAATCAGAGATCACAAGAAGCACGTGATGGCCTGCCCGCCGTAGTTCTTCACATAAGCGGACACCGTAGATGCTCCCGGATGCCCCCCCGATACTCACAAAAAATTTCATCGCATCATCCTTCCTCTATAGCGGCGATGATGCTCATCAACGTCTGTTTATAGTTCTTATCCTTTTCAAGAGCAGTACCCGTAATAATGATATCAGCTCCCGCATGAGCTTTATCTAAAGCGGTCTGAGCATCCCGAATACCGCCACCGACAAGCAGAGGGATTGATGCGTTCTTTTTAACCGCTGTGATCATATGATTTGGAACCGGTGACGTGGCCCCTGAGCCAGCCTCCAGATACAAGAACTGCATCCCCAGATATTGTGCGGCGAGAGCGTACCCGACCGCGGTTTGATCATCGTCTTTTTTCACGAGTTCAGCCTCCCCTACTCTCCCTGCGGTCATCCCAGGCTCTACAATCACGTACCCCATCGAGATCGGTTCCAACCCTGTCGCTTTCACGAATGGTGCACCTTTTACATGTTCCCGGATGACGTAATCGAGGTTCCGTGAATTAAGGAGGCTCATGAAAAACACGGCGTCCGCATATTTACTCAAAAATTTTGCACCGGATGGGAACAGGATAACGGGCAAATCAGTATGTTTTTTAATAGACTTGACCGTTGCATCAACCTGTGTTTGTGAGAGGAGCGTTGAGCCGCCGACCATAATGGCGCTACTCCCGGCATCCGTCACGATTTCCGCTATATGTCCTGCGGTCTCAGGTTTCTGTTTATCAGGGTCGAGTAATGCGAAATGCAGCTTTTTTTTCCGTGTGAGACGAAGAATCTTTTCTCCAACGGTCATAGGATGGTTAAAGATCACTAGATATATTTATGTTTTCTGCCTAGAAAGAAGTTGATGTATGAGTTCTTCTGAGCATGCGGCGACAACACTAGTTCGCTCCATAAGGTTGAACTCCATGTCGAGGTTCTCCCCGGAAACGGTTTTCACAAACCCGCCTGCTTCGCGAACGATGAGGGTAGAAGCAGCGATATCAACGATGCGCATGATTTCTTTTCCAACAAAATAATAATCAAGTGCACCGTTCGCAACCATGCACATCTCAAGAGACGCAGATCCGAGCGATCGCACATTCCCTTTTTTTGCTAGGGAAGCCATGCTTGAAACATAGTTTTTCCCTAAAGACAATGATGACAGCATCTCAGGAGAGGGGACCTCGCAGACATGAATCCGTTTATTGTTAAGAAATGCACCATGTTTTTTCTCTGCGGTGAACACGTCACCCGTGGGGATGTTTTTTACGATACCATAGGTAACATCGCTGATATGGGATGTACCAATCGCTAATGATACGGAGTAGAATGGGATGCCGCGGTATGCGTTCCGCGTCCCATCGACAGGGTCTAAAACGAACATGTGTTCCCCGCCGAAATCCACGAAACCGATCTCCTCACTCAGAAGATTAACAGGAGAAGAAGATTTCTTTAGAAGTTTTAAGGCAACATCCTCAGCGATTTTATCAATATAGGAGGTTGGTGTCCCATCAGCACCAATCCCGATGGTTTTCCCTAATCGATAAAAATTTTGTTTATACTCTTTTTTCACTTCTTTACTGATTTTCTCGACAACCTGATGAGCAAACAGTTTAAGTTCTTGATTCATAGTCTCGTTCTACGTGAGCTTTTCCTAATTTTGAGTACTCCTATAATCATGAAAATCGTCATGAGAATAGCAATGAGAATGACTCCAAGATAAATATAGAAGAGGTCAATTCCAAGGAGCGTAATCACCGTCATGATGCTTGCAGCAATGAGTACTCCAAGAAAAATACTGAGTAAGGATTTGAAGAAGCGTAAATCGAAGAGGTACGCAATCAATGAACCAGTCCATGCACCAGTGAACGGTACGGGTAATGCGACAAAAAAGAGTAGCCCCCAGAACTCATATCGTTTAATTTTATTATTTGCGCGTTTCCGGGTGTACGCGAACAAGCGGTCCATGAACCCTGCCCATGCTTTGTATTTTCGAAGAAATTTCTCAACTAGATGAAAAAAAAGGAGAATAAATGGAACCGGAAGCATGTTCCCTGCTACACTGAGAGGGAACGCTTGCCACCAGTCCCATCCACTAGCAAGAGCGAAAGGGATAACGTAGCGTGCCTCAAGCCAGGGGATCATCGAGAAAAAAAATATTTGAAACCATGGTGGTAAAAACTCAAACATCAGCAGCCTCACGTAACCGTCCAAATCCTGGTTTCACCAGCAACTCCTGATCGTCTATAAGACTTTCTCCTCGTAGGTACACGGAGTCAGGGAAAACGGCAGGCCACCCCTCAAAAGGAGTCCATAAGGATTTCGAATGCAAGGACGCACCATGGATCATACTCATATTTTTGAAATCAACAACGATGAAATCCGCGTCTCTCCCCACTGCTAACGTTCCTTTCGGAATACGAAGAATCTCCGCAGGTTTTTCACAGATTAATGAAATTAATCGTTGAAAACTCAACTTGTCTTGTTTCACCAGGGCTAACAACAAAGGATACATTGTCTCAACACCCGGTACTCCTGATGGTGCTTTATCAAAATCCATTTCTTTCTCCTTCAAGGTGTGCGGAGCATGATCAGATTCGACGACATCAATCACTCGAGTATTCACGCTTTTCCAGAGAGACTCTCGATCCGCGTTTGTACGAATCGGCGGGTTCACCTTATACCAGGTGTATCTGGATTGTACGGCCTCGCTTTCAAGGAGGAGATGATGCGGAGTCACACCCACGGTCAC
Source organism: Methanobacteriota archaeon (assembly GCA_043806635.1). Taxonomy (GTDB): domain Archaea; phylum Thermoplasmatota; class E2; order DHVEG-1; family DHVEG-1; genus JAZDGT01. The sequence goes on from JAZDGT010000079.1 coordinate 29,019, forward strand.
ATTCGCTGGTCGTTTCTTCACCAGCTCAACACCCTTAGTTGAGGAGAGATGACAGATATGGGCTCGCACCGGGATTTTTTTTGCATGACGAAGAATACTAGTAATCGCAGTCTCTTCACAGAACACAGGATGAGCCTGCATATGATCAAGAAGAGAACGCTCAACCAGTGTATGTTGTTGAAGGCATTGTTCTTGTTCAGCGTGAATCAACGTAACTTTTTTTGTTTTTGCGAGAACACGAAATACTTCCGGGAGATACGAACCTGTGAGCTGAACAGAATGCGTCGTGCTCCCTAGATAGATTTTAAAACCGCTGCAGTGCAATGCAAGTCTTGATAGGTTTTTCCTGTTCGCATCGGTTACCCCTGCGTAGATTCCAAAGTCGATAACGCTTTTTTTGCTTGCACATTTTTTTTTGTTTTTCAGAGCAACAAGCGTAGTCGTTGGGGGTTTCGTGTTCGGCATATCACCGACATACGTGATTCCACCAAATGCAGCAGCGCGTGAACCCGTGAAAAAATCTTCTTTGTGAGTAAGACCAGGATCACGAAAATGGACATGAAGGTCGACACCTGCAGGTAGGATCAGTTTATTGCCGACATCGATATGTTTTTCTGCTTTCAGGTTTTTTTTCACGGCTGCGATTTTCCCTTGTTGTATCCCCAGGCAGCAACGTTGAAATGAGCCGTTGATATAGGCGTTTCCTTCAATTGTGAGATCCATCGAGTTGTTTCTCCTTGATATCTTTTCGTGGTATGGTTTCGGTGAATATTTGCCCGCTGAATTTGAAGATTTTAGTATTTTTTTCGTACCATGCATCAGGGAGTACCCCTGCTTTCATGCAGGTGTGCGAGAGGAATTCTTCTTTCCCCCATCCTTGTTCAATGGGGACTTGTGGGAGGAGGAGACCTTTGTATATTCCTTGTTCAACGATAAGCCCATCTCTTCCGATTTCGATCTGCGTAAGGTACTCTCGTGGTTGTTTCACGGTGATGAGGGTTGGTTTGGTGAGTATGGTGACTTCGATGATGATGGAGTCAAGCTCATTTTCGTGTAGTGGTGGGAACCGGGGGTCTCGTGTCGCAGATTGAGCGGATTCAATAATGGCTTCTTGCAGTGTCATCACGGGGAGGGGGATGCCGATACATCCTCGAAGATCATGATACGGGTGGGTGTGTAGAGTAACGAAGACGCCATGGTTTTCATCAAACACTCGGGGCAAGGATGGTGTGGTGGGGGAAGCGGTATGTTTTACATAGTGTTCTATAACGGTGCGTGCAAAGACGACTGCGTGTTTTCCTTCATCGATGGTAAGCATAGTAGAACGTATTCATGTTATTATTAAAAATACTATTTATTTAGTAGAAAGAAAAAAAAAGGGGGGGGGGAAGAAAAGGTGTTATTATGCTCTGGTGAGGGCGATGTTGTATGTTCTCCCGATTGGTATGTCGCTTGAAGTAATGAGTAATGTATCAGTTGTGTAGTAGGTGACGTTTTGTCCGTTTTCTTGGACTATTTGATAGATGTCGACATTGTAGGTGCCGGGGACGAGATCAACGGTGTAGATTCCTTGTGAATCTGCTTGGAGGAATTGTTCTTGTGCGGTATTGTTTTCAACGGTGGTGTCGATTGCGAAGTCTATGGTTAGGTTTGCGACGGGTACGCCGTTGTATGTGGTTTTCCCGGTGACGGTTGCTGATAGTTTCGTGAGGGGGATGTTGTAGGTTTTTATTCCTTCACCCATGGTGAGGGCAAGGTTTCCTCCGAAGGAGTATGATCCGGTGACATAACTGGTGAGGATGGTGACATTGTAGGATCCAGGTTTGAGGTTCACGGTGTAGGATCCATTGGTATCCGTGGTTGCTGTTCCTTGTTGAGCCGTGTTGTTTATCACTCGTCTATCAGGATAGAAGGTGATGGGGATGTTGCTGATGGGTTTGGCGTCTGATGTGGTGAGTCCAGAGACGGTGATCGGAGCGTAGTCCATGGAGATGTTAAGGGATAATGTTTTGTTTGCTTCAAGGGTGATGGATTCTTCTTTGAGGTAGTCAAGGTGGCCAGTCTGGGTGTTGATGACGGTGGCGTTGAGGAGGTATGCTCCGGGGATGAGTGAGGGGAAGTTGTATGCGCCGGTTCCCGTAGTAGTGATACTATTTACGAGTCTGTTGTTCTTCGCGTAGATGAGTTTCACGTTGACTCCGCTCATTTGTTCTCCCGCGGTGTAAGCGCCATCTTTATTCGAGTCGAAATAGACGGCTCCTTGTACTCCTGACAGTTTTGGTTTGGAGATATTGAAGAATTGATGATCTGGTGAGACCGGGATGGTTTCACTATGGAGTTCAAAACCGTCTTCTGAAGCAACAATCATGTATACGCTGGGGTACAGTCGAGTGAATTGGTAACTCCCGTTTTGATCGGTAACCACTGGGGGTACCAGATCTCTGCCGAACCCGAAATATTGGTTGTATTGATCAGTGACTTCAAGGGTTATACCGCGGAGTGGTGTATCAATGGTTGGCTCATAGGAGCCGTTGTTATTGTTGTCCTCATAGACGTATCCTTCGACTGTGGAGAAGTTCACAGCGACATTGAGGATGCGGGTATAGTCTGTTTTTCGCATAGCCTCGTCTTCAGTAATCGGTGCGTAAATGGGGGTGTCTGTGCTGTTGAATCTGATTTCTTTTATAAGCACCTGGTTCTCATACGTGAATTGTAGAGTGATGTTTCCCCCAGGGACCAGCACACTGTAATTCCCGTCATAACCCGTATAGAAGCCATCATGAGGGATACCATATTCATCAAGGACTGCGACCTGAACATAGGGGAGCGGCGTGTTATTACATTGGAGAGAACCGTTGATGTACGCTCCTTCGTAGTATTTCGCGATCACAACAGCGCTCTGCCCCTGTAAATAGGGAAGGGGCGAAAGGTATTTCACACTGAAATGTCTCATAAGATATGTGGGGAGTTGATACGTGGGATATTGAATATTTCCTTGACTGTCTTGTTGAGGAGGAGTCCCCATGTAGACTCTATAAAATGTGGTGTTGAAGTATTCATTTTTATACTGTTGACCTGTCCCTTGGATCTGGATATATCGTCTTTGTACTGCTGTCATCGCGTTGAGCTGTTCTGATGTCCATTGGGCTTCGCTGCCCACAGTCCCATCAGGATTAATGTTATATCCCGTGTATACGATTTTCACGAACTCATCCTCTGGGTTACTGAATGCTACTGCGCGAGTCCGTAACGCAGGTAGGATAATGCTTTTATCGGATAAGAACCCGAAGATGTTGAAGATATCACGATCATATCCTTCGACACCATAATAGCGGATACTATACCCAGTCGTATTCTGGATGTCATGGTACAACCAGGTGACTGCTTCATCATCAAGGCTGGTGTCAATGAGCGATACAATATCATGATAATACCCGTTCTCCGGCCATTGTTCCCCGACGCGATATCGTTCACTGAGTGCTTCATCATATTGTTCCCCGATAGGGGCATTATAAGATGGTGCGGTTTCCGGGTTCTCAATCCAACCAGTGATATTCACTGTGTCATTTTTACCAAGATGTTTTTCAAGAGCCGCAACAACGTTCTGAGAGAGAACACCATTGTTATCACGTCTGTTACCTTCAAGGCAGCGAACAATCCATACAGCCACTGCTGCTTTTTCACTCGTTGAAGTATGGAAGTTTGCTGCTGTGGGGATACCATCCTGGAAGTTGTCCGCCACCGTCGGATGACCACTCACTGCGGCAGCATAAAAGCCGTAGTCCCACCAAGAGATGAACGCGGGACGTTTTGCAGGATCACTAATCTCCGTATCCTGATTATTCAACCAGGAGAACGCCCCAACCCAATATTGTTCTTTATACATCCCTGAGCCGAACGCACTAGTGAAGTTTTCTCCGAAATACTTCGTCTTCATATTTATGGTCCCGTTATCAACCGGTGTTGAGGGGATTCCCGCATCAAGCGCGAGAAGCGCGTTGGGTAAAACCACTAAAATCGTGATAAGCAAGACGCCGAGGACGTGGTAGATTTTGATGCCTTTTCGCAGACCATGAAATCCTCCACCCGCGTTTCTGATGTTCCTCCACATTTGTTTCAACTGGATTTTATCAATAACAATCCAGATGACCCAACCACCAAGAATTGCTACAAGAGGGACGGAATCATTCAAGAAACGACCAGCGGTACCAGCAAGCCATGCTTCAATAAGGAACAACACAATAAAGAATAAATAATCCCGTCGAAGCTTTTCTTTTACCGCATAATAATAGACAAGGAGTCCGAAACCAATCCATGCGAGCCAATAGAGAGCAGGGCCAAAGGACATCACCGACCGACTCATTGAATACGTACCAGCCTCAGCAATCGTCTCTGACACTTTCGCCCCATAAATCCCTGAACCATAGATGATATTCGCAATATCTTCTAAGGGGGCGAGGAAGGGAAACTGGGTTGCGAGACTTCCCACAAAATAAAGGAACACGAAGCCGATGATTCCGATAAAAACAATCACTGATAAAGAGATAACCCAGGGGAGTTTCTGTCGTTTCGTGAACAGGTAATACAGCCCAAAAATGAGGATGACAAGAGCAGTGTATAAGAAAAGAGAAGGTGCGAACCCTTTCGTGAGGCGAATAGGTAAATACAGAAGGAAACCGGTGAATAAAAGCGTGGTAAGTGTGATAGGGACTCGAAGTTCTACCTTCTTTGTAAACATATCAATCATCATTTGCACAACCGCATAGATCGTGATGACCACATAGAGGAACTCAGCTTCTACCCATACCATCGTTAACGCAGCTAACGATATTCCCCCAAGCACACCATAGAAGATTGATCGGATCGTGTTGTTCTCTTTAATTCCTTTAATTAAAAACAGGAATGTTAAGAAAAACAGTAAAAGGTTGAACGAGTCGTGGTCAAATAAAGCGAAAGCGGAACCATGACCAGACCCAATATGGATTGGGATAAGCGCAATCAATAACGCAGCAATGATTCCTGCTTTTTTCCCGAACAGCGTTTCTCCAATGAAATACACGGGGAAGATGAGAAGAGCACCAAAAAGAGCGGGGACGAACTGCATAGAATATCCTAAAGCATCGATTGGGTTCATGAACGGAATAAGGAGTTTACTGAACCCGATAGCGACCATATTCAACATTGGTCCTCTCCCTCCTGATTTACCAATAGGATACGCAAGCAGGGGATCATCAGTTGTATAAAAGGGATATCGACCGGTTTCCACCGTGTTTTCAACAAGTCGCATGTTATAATACGGGTCAGGACCAGAGAGGTAAAATTTTTCAGTCAGAGTCACGCCATCCGGGTTAACCGCGAAACCTGATGCAACATTAAAGTAAGTGTTAAGCAGTAAAACGAGGAAAAAAATGCTGATAAGCGTTGCGGCTACCCACCAGTTTTTTTTCATTCTAAAATGAAAGTTGAACTGTTTTTTTTTCTTCCGGTGATTGTTCAGGGATGGGTACTGTTGATTGTCCTTCGCTTCTGAGTTGAGCACGTTTACGCATTTACCTTCACCTAAGGATGACCACATCGGTAAATCTGTGGTCTTATAAATAACTTATCCAAGGATAAATTAGTTTGGATAAGATAAAAATCATGTGTGGTTTATGTACCGGGATAGGGATGACGTTGGAGAGGTGATTTGAGTGTTTTTGAACGTGGTTAGAATTCATTGAGAATTTCCGTGATACATGAAGCGATATGTACTTTGCTAAAGTTGTTTTGTATGGTATCTGTGGAGATGATGTCGTCACAGCCTGCTGCGGTTAATCGTTGGTGGGCATCTCCGATGAATAACCCGTGGGTGCATGCCACGGATACTTCTTTCGCTCCTTGTTTTTTGAGTTCTTTTACGGATTGAACCATGGTGCCGCCTGTGGATATAATGTCATCGATGATGATGACTTTTTTCTTTTGTACATCAAGGTTTTTGGTTTTTATGTGAACGGTCTGGCTATCGATGCGTGTTTTCTCCATGTAATCGAAATCGCATCCTATGTATTGCGACACTTGTTGTGCTCGAGTTAATGCGCCTTTATCTGGGGCGAGGACGAAATCAACCTTTTTTTTCTTCATGTAGTCCGCGAGAACTTGGACTGCGGAGCAGCTTTTCGCAGGGATACTGAAAAAATCGAGGATGCGTTCTTTATGCGGGTCGACGGTTATAAACTGATCTGCGTGGAGGCTGATGTGTTCTGCGAGTGCTCGTGCGCTGATGGCTTCTCCTTCAAGGAATTTTTTATCTTGTCGACTGTATCCGTAGTAGGGGGCGATTACGGTGATGGTTTTTGCTTTCGCCTCCGATGCTGCATCTTGTAATAATAATAGTTCAACGATATGAGGATCTGGGTAGGTTGTCTGAATGATGATTACGTCTTCGTTTCGGATGTTATCTTCGATTCGAACGTAGGCTTCGTTGTCAGCGAAACGTTTTACCGTGGTCTTTGCGAGGGGTTGATGAAGGAGTTTTGCGACGTCTTGGGCGGTCGTGAGTGAAGCGGGACCTGGGATAATGTACATATGATTTGACCTATATGATTGGTGCATTTTTAGTGGTTTCGTATTGTTTATGTACCTGTTTTGAATATATTGAAGGACGTAAGGAGACATAAGAATGATGATTACGAAAACTATTAGATGCCCAACCTGTGGTTCTTTGGCGACGGTGACGGGTGACCTGGGGGATAAGAGATATGTCACTTGTTTGAACTGTGGCGCGAAAGGGAAATATATTTTTTTAAAAAAGGATTTGGAGCAAAATGGACAACAGGATGCTTTTGCGATTGAGGTGAGAAATCTCACAAAAAATTATAATGGTTTTAAGGCGGTGAATGATGTATCGTTCACGGTAAAAAAGGGGGAAGTGTTTGGTTTTCTTGGCCCGAATGGCGCGGGGAAGACGACGACGATTAAGGCGATTCTTGATTTAATTCACGTGAATACGGGTGAGGTGATGATTCATGGGATTAACGTGAGAACGAATGGGAAGAAAGCGAAAGAGTATGTAGGGTATCTACCTGAGAAAATCGGGTTTTATAGTGGGTTAACTGCGATGCAGAATCTCCTGTTTTATGCGGAGATGAAGCAGGTGAAGAAAGAGGAGTGCTCTGCGTTGCTTGCTGAGATGACACTAGGTGATGTTTCGAATAAAAAAGTGAGTACGTTTTCGAAAGGGATGTTGCAGCGGTTGGCGCTGGCGCGTGCGATGCTTGGTAATCCTCCGTTGTTTATTTTTGATGAGCCGACTGAGGGACTGGATGCTCGTGGGGTGATTCTGGTTCGAGAGAAAATCCGGAGGCTGAAGAATCAAGGTTCGACTGTTTTTGTTTCATCGCATATACTGAGTGAGATTCAGGCGGTGTGTGATCGGGTGGGGATCATTAACAAGGGCTTGTTGGTTGCTGAGGATACGATTTCTGGGCTGAGTCAACGTTTGAACCTGAAACCGCGGATTACGATGACATTGGAGAAAATGTCAAATAGTGTGGTTGAGGCGGTGAAAAACGTGGTGGGTGATGATGCGGTGAAGATTCAGGATCGTCAGATTGATGTGGTGTGTGATTCGCAGATGAAGGTGAAGGTGATTCTTGCGATAGCGTCTGCTGGTGGGAATATTCTGAATTTTCAGACGAGGGAGCCGACGTTGGAAGAAGTGTTTATGCGGTTTACGGAGGCATGAGACGATGAAGGCACAGGTATTGATCAGTGTGGCAAAAAAAGAAATCATGGATAATATCAGGAATAAATGGGTGATTATCCTTTCGGTCATTTTTGCATTATTAACGATTGTTGCTTCGTATTTTGGTTCCTTGTTTAGTAGTGGGTGGCAGGATTTGGGTTTGACGATTGCGAGTATGTCAAGCCTGGTACAGTTTTTGATTTCTATTATTGCGTTGATGCTTGGGTATGCAGCGGTTATCGGGGAAATCGAGCGAGGGTCGATGAGTTCTTTGGTGTCTCTTCCTGCGACTCGTCTTGAGATCCTCGCGGGGAAGTTCCTTGGTCTTGGGGTGGTCCTTTCGCTTACGATTGGTGTAGGTTTTGGTGTTGCAGGAGTTGTTATCGCAGTGTTGGTGCCGAATGTGAATTATGGTGAATACTTGGGTTTTATCGGGTTGACAGTTCTTTTTGGTTTGGTGTTTCTAAGTCTGGCTTTGTTTTTTTCAACCTTGTTTAAGAAACGATCGTCTGCGATGGGTGGAGCAGTGCTGATGTGGTTCTTCTTTAACATGATTCTTCCGATGGTGTTTACGGGTTTGTTGATTGCGGCGGTTGGTCTGGAGAATTTATTCTCGGGGGATGTATCTAGTGCTCCTGCGTGGTATTATGGGGTGCAGCTCCTGAGTCCGGTGGCGATGTATGGTGCGGTTGTGGGTATGATGGCTGGTCCGGTGGCATCGGTAACGCAACAGGCGGTTCCGATGAGATATCCCTCGTTTTATTCCCCGATCGTGTTAGTGGGTGTTATGGTTTTGTGGATTGTCGTGTTTTTCTTGCTTGCGTATGTCAAGTTTAATAAAACAGATATTTAACCTGTGTCAAAAAAGAAGGGTATTTGGCGACTGGCAAAGTTACGGTACAGGATTGAGGATTTTTTCGGTGATAAATGCTCGTACCGTGTCCATGTCTGAATCGAGGTAGATCACGCCGATGATTGCTTCGAGGGCGTTGGCGAGATTCGTACGGTTTGTTGCCCCGTTTTGTTTGGTCTCACCTCTGCCGAGGAGGAGATAGACGCCGAGTCCTAACTCTTCAGCTTTGTCTGCAAGGAATTTGTTGTTGACACTGTTCGCTCGTCTTCGGGTGAGTTCTCCTTCTGAGAAATATTTGTTGCTCTGATAGAGTTGTTCTGCGATGATGAAGTTGAGTATGCTGTCGCCGAGGAATTCTAAACGTTCATTAAATTCAAGAGGAATGGAGGCTTCGAACGCGTAGGTTTTGTGGGTGAGTGCGTTTTGTAGTAACCCTTTGTTGGTGAAGGTGTAACCGATTTTTTGTTCCAGAGAGGAGATGTTTTCTACTTCCATGGTATCTTTCCGATATACTACTATCCTACTTTAATTTTTCATTGTTGATTAAATACGAAAAATTCGAGTAGTTTTCGTCCTAGGTCAGGGTCATCAAAGTGTTGAAGGAAGTGTTCCTGGTCTTTAAAAGGTCGTCCAAGGAAAATCTGGTTGACACGTTTTTTCCCTATACCGGGGAGTGCTTCGAGGGTGTCTCGTTTCGCGGTGTTGATATCTATGGGGTATGGGACTGCAGTGAGAGAGCGATACCCGTAATCAACAATTTTTACATTAAAAAATGTATGAAGAGGAAATAGACCCGGGATTCCGATAAGGATCGGGTAGCTACCGAGCTGTCTACCGAAAGTGACTTTTCCATCATAAAGCTCGGTGTACACGTCAGTAAGGATGGTTCTCTCAGGTACGAGTCGTTTTAACAATGGTTGTTCAATCTGCTCCCGGACCATGGTTTTGAATCGGTGGAACTCGTGTTTATGTTTCCTCATCATTTTGGTACCAATATGTTCAGCTCGAGTGCCAGGGATGGGGATGACTTGACGAAGGTTAATTCGTCTAAGCAGGAGATCTTTGTTGAAGACGCGTTGGAGGAACTCGTAATCAAGCTGGAACGTGGCTTTGGTTTCTCCATCTAACCCGAAGACGAAATTCAGACCCGGTAACAATTCTGGGAGACCATTTGCGCCTCGTGCTGACCCCACGTCGTTTAATAACGAGATAGCAGTCATAACCTGCTCACCGGTTGCTTTGAGATTATTTTTTTTGATGACGACCGGGTCGACGCTTTCCACACCGAACGCAGCAACATCACCAGGGGTGTGATATCGGATAATGGTTTTTGCGATACGACGACATTCATCAGGATATCGGGCGAGTACTCCAGGATTCGCATTATCGATATGTAACGTTTTTAACTCTGGTGCAACTGCTCGTATTCCTTTGAATAACTGTTCAAGTGCCTCGGGGTTGGGTCGTGGGAACTCTTCTCGTTCTGCGTTCTTCGCCATGTAGGAAAAAATACAGGGTTGGTTCCCGATACGGAAATGACGTACACCATTGGTATAAAGTGCTTCGATCTCCTGAACGATATCATCAATTGGTCGGAAGGCAGGTGGTCCTTTACGTGGTTCACTGCAAAACGAGCAGCCGCCGGTGATGCTCCGTGGGCATCCTCGGTAGGTTTCAATTTCAGTGATGAGATATTGTGGATAAAACGGGTGCTGAGTTACGATTCTGGCGCCGTTTATTGCGAACTGTTTGATTGAATGCGGGTCAAGTCGGCACTGCGAAGGATCAACGTTTTCGACGTTCAGATGTTGTTTCAGAAGTTCGGAGACAACGATTTCTCCGTCTCCACTGATAATTATGTCGAATAGAGACTCGATAGAACTAAGAGGAAAAACAGATTTCCCGCCAGATAAACCGAACCCGTACCGTGCAGCAGGACCAGAAAGAATCGTTATGGGTTTTGATATCGATTTGAGGAGGTTGATGACTTCATTTGGGCTTATCGGCATACCCGAGAGGTATCGTCCTGGGACCGCCATACCTGCGATAATAATGAGAATATCTGATGCCCGAATTGTATCTACGAGCGTCTTGTTAGTTCGGATTTGATCGATAGTCATATACTGGATTTTCGCAGTATGATCAACACCCCAAATGGCCCCGGCGATGTACCGAGGATAAGGACTTATATACGGGGGAACACCAAGACATGTTGGTTCATCGATATACCCGTCAAGAAGTGAGATCGTTACCATGGTTCTTGCGTTTAATAACAGTGTTTCTCTTGTTAAAAACTTTTGTCTCCAAAAAAAAAAAATAAGATAATAGAACGGAGGAATCATGTACTAGGTTTAAGTACAAGCAACAGTATTCCCGAAAGAAGTCCACCTATATACTATGTAGCAGAAGGTTTCAGTAGCAGTAGACACCTGCATTATAGCGGGGTGGGGTAGTCAGGAGATCCCGACGGGCCCATAACCCGTAGACCAATGGTTCAAATCCATTCCCCGCTACTTTTTTTCTGCGGCATCAGGTTTATAAGCGCATTGTTTTTTAATAGTCAAGTGGTGAAAGAACAGAAAAAAGACCGATTCTGGGAGATTGATACACTCCGCGGGATAGCAATCATCATGATGATTATCTACCATGTTATTTTTGATCTGAACTGGTTCTATGTTTATCCGATCAACCTTCGTGCTCTCCCTCTTTTAGTGTTTCTCTATCCAATCGGAACCATGTTTCTTTTCCTCGTGGGAGTGTCGCTTACCCTCAGTTTTTCCCACGCACAAAAAACCCTAACCGGTTATGAGTTACCATTAAAAATTTTGCTACGAGGAATAAAAGTCTTTTTATTTGGTATGATTCTCACCGTTGTCACATGGTTTTATCTTCGGCAAGGCTACATAATATTTGGTGTGCTCCACTGCATCGGTGTCTCTATTATCCTTGCGTATCCACTCCTCCGATACCGACTATCCAACCTGATTCTCGGATGGATTCTGATTATAATCGGGCTCTTCATCTACGGGTACCCGGTAGGGGTACCCTGGTTGCTCTGGCTTGGATTAGTCCCCTACGGTTTTTACACGATCGACTATTTCCCCCTACTGCCCTGGTTCGGTGTCGTGTTACTTGGAGTGTTTGTGGGAAACACCGTCTATAAAGAAGGAAAAAGACAATTCTTTATTCGTGATCTGTCACAAAATAAAGGGATACAAACCCTGTCTGTTTTAGGAAGGCATTCTCTCTTGATTTACCTCGTGCATCAACCAGTTCTTATCGGTTTAATCCTTCTTTTCACTCGATAAATCATTTATGAGTCGTATATGTGATCCCTAACGGCGGTACTTCAACGCCTTTCCCTGTTTTGATGCATCCGACTCGTTTTACTTCTGCCGTTGAATACTTTCTGAGGAGTTGTATGGTTTTTTGTTCATCTTTTTTGGCGACAATGACGGCAAACCCCATCCCCATGTTGAACGTCTGATACATCTCCTGTGTCTCAATGTTCCCGTGTTTCTGCAGGAACACAAAAATCGGTTGCGGCTCCAAGGAGTCATCGATCACGTATTTCACGGTGTCTTTCAAGCGTGGCAGATTCCGTAGTCCACTCCCCGTTATATGCGCTAAGCCGTGGACCTGTATCTTTTTGAGTAACATGATGATTTCCTTAACGTAGATCCGCGTTGGTGTGAGCATAACGTCCCCAATGGTTTTTCCAGGGTAGAGATCATCAGGAAACTGATCAGTATACAAAAAACCTGAGTCTTCAACGACTTTTCTTGCGAGTGTGTACCCGTTCGAGTGAATACCGCTGCTGGAAAGCCCAATGATCACATCACCTGGTGCAACTTTACGGCCGATGATGATCTTGTTTTTTTTCACGTACGCGAGACACGTCCCCGCCAGGTCGAATCCTTTGATGAGTTCAGGGAGGTCAGCGGTTTCGCCTCCGATAATCGACATGTTTGAAAGCTCAGCACCTTTCTGAAGTCCTTTCCCGATCTCTCGAGTGAGTTTTGGGTTTGGATCATCAACAGCGAGGTAGTCGACAAACGCGAGTGGTTCCGCGCCAACGCAGAGTGCATCGTTCACGTTCATCGCGATACAGTCGATACCAATGGTATCCCATTTTTGTAGTTCGTTCGCAATCTTGACTTTCGTCCCGACACCGTCTGTGCAGAGGACGAGTGCGTACTCACCAAAATCGATTAACCCTGCGTAGTGACCGCCGAGAGGCTTACCGATTCCTTTCCTCGTCGATTTAATGGTGGAGAGCATTGCTTTGATCGCTTGTTCTTTCTCTAAAATGTTAACACCGCTGTCTGCGTACGTCATTTTTTTCAAAACTGTTTCACCTCGTTTTTCCCGAGGGGGATAAAGGAGGGGGTTGTCATAAACTTTTTGAACATGTGTACCTTGTAGAGTTATTGTGAAAACATTAGCGGATATCGGAGAGCGAAACGCGATACAACAAATCTCCCACATTATTACACAAGGAAACAGTGCAGTCGGTATCGGTGACGACTGTGCTGCGATACAACTCGGTGATGAGTATCTTCTCATAACAACAGATATGATCACACAAAAAACCCACATCCCTAAGGAGATGACACCGTATCAGATCGGCTGGTTCATTGTCGCAATCAACCTGAGTGATCTCGCTGCGAAAGGCGGAAAACCGTTAGGCGTCGTTCTCTCATTAGGGTTACCACCAAGTACAAAAGAGCAGTTTTTGAAAGAGCTTATGAGAGGAGCAGACGCCTGTGCAACACGATTTCATACCAGCATTATCGGCGGGGATACAAAAGAAAACCCGGCATTAACTCTGTGTGGGACTGCTGTGGGTATCATCAAGAAAAATGAATTTATGCCACGGAAAGGAATGAGACCAGGTGATATCGTTGCCGTGACCGGTATGTTAGGGAAAGCAGGTGCAGGATATCTCGCACTTCAACAACAAAACAGAAATAAGAACGTGTTAAAAGGATTATTTGAACCAGTACCTCGAATACGAGAGGGGCGAGCACTCGCACAAGAAAAAATCGTCTCCTCATGCATGGATATCTCTGATGGGTTATCATCGTCGCTGTACCAGTTACAACAACTGAACCCAGTGGGGTTCGAAATACAGCAAGAACAACTCCCGGTATCATCGGAGCTAACTAAATTACGGAATCTCGAGCAGAAAGAAATTGACAAATATGTGCTTCATTTCGGTGGGGATTATGAACTCTTATGTACTCTTTCTCCAAAAAATTTTGAGAGAGCAGTACAAGCAATGAAAAAAACAGGGACACCAATCACTGCTATCGGGCGAGTAACCAAAGAGAAAAAGATTTATCTTGTTTCACCGCAGGGAAAAAGGAAGATATTACCTGATAAAGGGTATGAACATTTTTCGTCTCACACGTTTTCATAGGAGTATAAAAACCACATATGTTTTTTTTAGGGAGTGATTGGGTACTGCTTGTGCAATAAAGTTTTTAAGGGTGAAATAAGAAGACTATTATAGAGAGATCCATGGATAAACGACTCCTTACCCTCCTCATTGTACTGGTTATTCTCATTCCTACAGTATACTGGTTTTTTAATCAAAATACGGGCTGGCTGAATCAGAAACCTACGGTGAAGATTATGTATCCCGCTGAGGGGACGAAAGTTATGAATTTGGTTACCATGAGTGGTACTGCTTTTGACCCTGAGGATAGTCTTGTCTCTGTTGAAGTGAGAATTGATGATGGAGATTGGATATCTGTGGTGGGGACGATGCAGTGGAGTTACGAGTGGAACATTTATGATGCTTCTGAGGGGTCGTATCTTGTGAGTGTTCGATCTTATGATGGTGATCTGTATTCTGATGTGGTCAGTATCACGGTTCAGGTTGAGACGCCTGATACTGCTGATTCTTCGGTTCATAAATGGGCGGTTTTTATTGCTGCGGCGAATTTCCCTGAGAAGAATGAGAGTAAACTGGGGAATGGAGGGTTGAATCTGGCTGAGGAAATGGTTGGGTTTTTTATTGATACGTATCAGTATCCTGCGTCTCATGTGTTTGTTTTGTTTGATGATGGGTGGATTCGAGCGGATAACGGGTATGGGGATCGGGTTGAGACGTTGCAGGAGCGGCCGCATTCGTATGACATAACGTATGGTGCAGCGACGAAACAGACCGTGTTTGATACATTAAACTATGTTATCGAGGAATCAAATCAGTATGATGATAGTGAAGTGTTCATCTGGGTTTTTAATCATGGGTATGGTGATGAAAATAACACGGTGACGGGTGGAAAGCTTCTTTCGAGTAGCTGGATTTTCCTCTGGGATGATGTTATTAGTGATAAAGATCTTGGTGATGCGCTACAGTCGCTACAGTCGAAGAAAATGTGTTTGATTGTTGATGCGTGTTACGCGGGTGGTTTTGCGGATAAAACAATTTTTAACATGCGAACGTCGCTTCTGCTTCGATCAGGTATACCGAAAAATGGTCGTATTGTGATCGCGGGTGCGAGTAAATTCCGGAAAGGATACGCAAGCACCACGGAAGGACCGTTGTTTTCTATGCTCTGGTTTGAAGGGTTACAGTCAGGGGATGCTGATGGTTTCCGACCGGGATTGCTTGGGTTAGGGAAACCAACCCGGTTCAAGTTTTTACAAGATGGGAAAGTCTCTGTTGAGGAGGCGTTCTATTATGCGCGGTATACTCTGAGTACTGATAAGGATCTGAAGGAGTACCGGAGTATGCAGCCGCAGATAAATGATCGGTATCCGCGTCGTGGGTTGCTTCTAAGTCGGAGAGAGATGGTGTTTGGTGTTTCAAGTTGAATATACAAATCAGAATGATACTACTAAAAATGAAATATTTTAGGAAATTCTAAGGCGGGTCAGACCAGAATCGGACCGGTGATCTCCATGTAATAGGCGCGATGTCGTAACCACTAGACCCTGGCTCAACAGGTGAAAAAGAGGTTACCGAAGTCGCTAGAGGGATTACAAAGCTTGGGTTTAAAGTCCGTATGAAAAAAATAAACAAAAATTCTACCGTAGTCCAATATAATCTTCCTCATACAAAGAAAAATGCTGATTAATCTCACATCCAGAACAAGATTTGAGTATATGATTATCAATGATATCCGGTACAGTTTTATATAAGAATGCCATTTTCATTTATGAAGGATGGGAACGAGAGTTGGTACTTCATTATCAATTTACAATAGTTCTAAAACCTCTTTCTATTTTTGATATATGTGATTTTAAATAGAGAGAACTCAGGTGGAAATTGAATGACTATGGGACCAGCGATAGTGAGAATATTGCGAGAGGAAGAAAGACAAGGATTACTCCATTCTGAGGCAAAAGACTATGATCAGGCAACAGATGTAATAGTAACAACAATTGAGAAAAGATCTGACAAGAAGGTTCATGATGAGAACTTGAAAAAAGGAACATATGAATATAAAGAACGTTATCAAACCCTCGTTGAAGATATAAGCGATTGGATATGGGAGATAGACCGAAACGGCAAGTTCACTTATTCTAACCCAAAAGTCAAGGATCTCTTAGGATATATGCCACATGAAGTTATCGGAAAAACTTTATTTGATTTCACGCCTGAAGGAGAAACTGAGCGAATACGTGCAACATTCCGGGCGTGCGTGGAATTAAAAAATCCGATAATACGACTTGAGAACTTCAACCTGCATAAGGATGGTCGAACCGTGGTTTTTGAAACTAGCGGTGTTCCAATCTTCGATGCAAAAGGAAACCTTTGGGGCTATCGTGGTGTTACACGTGATGTCACTGAACGGAAAAAAATGGAAGAAGAATTGCGCAGAAAGAATATTCAACTGGAGGAAATAAATAAAGCATTGGAAGATTACACCTACGTGATTTCTCATGATCTCAAAGAGCCTTTACGTTCGCTTCGTATCTTTAGTAGTTTTTTGCTGGAAGAACCAGGGAGTAACTTAAGCGAACGGGAAAAAGATTGTTTAGAACGGATCCAAAAAGCTGCTGTACGGATGGGTAACCTGGTTGATGATCTGTTGAAACTTTCAAGGATTGGACGTCAAGACATAGAGTTCAAAGAGACAGACATAACTGAGTTGTTACGAGAAGGAATGAAGGAATTAACTGGCATTATCTCCGAGAAAAAAGGAGAGGTGAAGTTTGGGTCTTTTCCAGTGATAATATCCAATAGCGTACTGATAGGAGAATTGTTCAAGAATCTTATAAGCAACGGTATCAAATTCAATGACGGTGAAAAACCGATTGTCGAAATCACCTGTGATGAACGTGAGAATGAGTATCTCTTTTGTGTGAAGGATAACGGAATAGGCATAGACTCCAAATATCTGGATACTATCTTTGTTATTTTTAAACAGCTTAATCCCCGGGAAAAATATGGAGGGACTGGTGCAGGTCTTACCATCTGTAAAAAAATTGTTGAGAAGCATGGTGGTGGTAGGATATGGGCTGAAAGCTCTGGAGAAGGTAAAGGAAGCGTGTTCTATTTTATCATTCCAAAAAAACGTGCGACATAATCATTATAAATAAAACAGGAATAGTTTATGGTAATGAATGAGAATGTTCCCATCTTATTGGTTGAAGACAATCCTGATAATGTGATGATCACTAGGATGGCTTTTGAGAAAGGAAACATCAAGAATACATTGTATGTTGCAAGGGATGGTGATGATGCCCTCCGTTTTCTATTCAAAGAAGGAGAATACGTGAATGTTCCAACTCCTGGTTTGATACTTTTGGATTTGAATCTTCCTAAGGTGAGTGGTTATGAGGTGTTGCGGAAAATAAAGATGGATGAGCGGTTGAAACGAATTCCCGTGATCATCCTTACGGTCTCCACCAATGATAGTGATATCCGTAAAACGTACGAGTTGGGAGCGAATAGTTACATTGCAAAACCAGCGGAATTTAAGGATTTTGTCAATGTTGTTTCCAGTCTTACTGATTATTGGTTGAGAATCTCAAGGATCCCTGGGGGATAAATAGATGAATGAGGAGCGTAAGAGGAAAGATGGCGAAGAGATTCATATTCTCTGCATCGAAGACAACGATGACGACTACGAGATCATCAAACGTTCACTGGAAAAGAACATAAAGAATCCCTTACTGGTTGAACGAGCATCTACCTGGCGAGAGGGATTGAATCTCATGCACAGTACTGCATTTGATGTCTTACTGTTAGATTACCTTTTACCAGATATGAATGGACTAGAAATACTAGAACGAATAAAAAAGGAAAACGTGGAGATTCCTATTATCATGCTCACTGGTGGTGGGGATGAGAATATCGCTGTGAAAGCGATGAAGGAAGGAGTCAGTGATTACATCATAAAAGATGATCTGGAGACAGAAAAATTAAGTGAGAGTATAACACGGGTGATTGCGCTTACTAGATTCCTCAAGCAATGGGATACTGGGTTCCCAGAGCTCCACGGACTTAGCAAAAGGAGAGATACCCTTACCATTATTGCAAACACCTTAAGCGCGTCGGTGAATGGAATCAGTAAAACAAGACTTGTCTACAAGACAAATCTGAATTTCAAATCCATTAAAAAATATCTTGTTTTCTTGCTTACTAATAGTTTTTTATCAGTCCATACTGATGACGGGAAAGAGGTCTATAAAACCACAGAAAAGGGTTTGCGCCTTTTGAAACAATTGAGGGATATAAAAGAATATTTTGGATGAGGAG
Source organism: Methanobacteriota archaeon (assembly GCA_043806635.1). Lineage (GTDB taxonomy): Archaea > Thermoplasmatota > E2 > DHVEG-1 > DHVEG-1 > JAZDGT01. Next base: position 47,313 of record JAZDGT010000079.1, read on the forward strand.
AAAAAATACGACATTTTGACAGGATCGTATTGCTTCTGCATTTGTCTGTTCTCCTGATCATTCTCGTTTGCTCTGTTATTCATATTTAACTTTTGCGAATGATCAATACGTATCGAACATCAGGACTATAGGTTCGCAATGCTCTTATGATATGGTATACAAACATAGTAGATTAGAAGGTGATGAATAAAGATGAAAAACGATCAAGTGGAAGAATCATTGGAAGAAGACAACCCTGAGGAAATGCGGATGTTGTGTTACCCGTTTTCTATGCATATACCCATAGTACGAGGAGACGATGAAACATGGGATGCGATCCAGTAGAGATATTATTGGTTGAAGATAATCCCGATGACGAACAACTCCTGTTGTTTGCATTTGAGAAATACAAGATTATCGAATCAAGCAAGATTCATGTTGCCAGGGATGGGATTGAGGCGTTGGAATACATCTTTGGTACTTCAGAAGATAATGATCTTTTTATTAGGCATCAGCCGAGATTGATTCTTCTTGATTTGTCCTTACCTAAATTACATGGGTTAGAAGTCTTGAAAAAGATAAAATCGCATCCTATCGCAAGGAATATACCAGTCGTCGTCTTAACGGGGTCGGAGAAAAAAGAGGATTGGTTAGATGCTCATGCATTGGGTGCAGATAGTTATCTCCAAAAAACTGGGGAGCTTAGTCTGTTTATCGAGGCGGCAGGTTGGGCTATATTGAGTGCTATTGACGTGGCATCCTCCTCTTGTTACCAATAACAAGATAAACATCTTTCAATGGGCAGGATAATGATAGGATAATTTTTAATATAATGTCAATGATACGAGATATTAGAGTACTTCGGTAGGATGGGACAGATGGATGGGTAATGCATTACCATATTGTATTATTGCATTTTCTAATTCGATCTTAACATATGGACGTGGTTTTTATGGAAGAAGAACCTAATATTATGAATATATCGAGAGAAGAAGATAAACAAAAGGTATTAAGTTCTCAATCACAAAGTGACTGTACGGGTCCGCTAATACCTAAAGAATCTGCGGATGAAGCGCCTGATGAGATAAACGATAAGTTTGATAATATAGTAAAAAGAACAAGAAACGATACTGAACTAGATGAAATCGAAAAGAAGTACCAAACGATCTTTGAAAACTATGCTGTTGCTATAACACTCGTGGATACCGAAGAACGAATTGTATCCTGGAACAAATACGCCGAAGAACTCCTCAACATGGATGAAAAAGATCTCTATCTAAGACCAGTGAGTTCGTTATACCCTTCTGAGGAGTGGCAGAAAATTCGAATAGAAAACGTTAGGAAAAAAGGCATCAAATACCGAATGGAGACTAAGATGATTAGAAAGGAGGAAGGACCTTTTGATGTAGAACTTTCTCTTTGTGTTTTAAACAGCAAAGACGGAAAAGTCGTAGGCTCCGTAGGTATTATCAAAGATATTACAAAACAAAAAGAGATGGAACAAGCCTTAAAAAATTCTGAAAAAAAATTTAAGCAACTGTATGAAAAAGCACCTGTTCCGTATCATACGTTGTCACCTGATGGAATAATCATCGATGTGAATGACATATGGTGTCAGACGTTAGGGTATACAAAGGATGAGGTAATCGGGAAATCTATTTTTGATTTTGTCGAGATGCATGAACGGGATTTGGCAAAAGCTTCCTTTGAGAAAAAACTACGCAGTAAACAACTCTATTCATTGGCTAATGAAAGATCATATTTAACAAAGAAAAGCGAGAAACGAGTTTTTGTAATTCGAGATTATTTCTCCTTTGACGACGATAATAATGTGACTGCGGTCTACACCATCATGGATGACGTCACTGAGCTGAAAAAAGCTGAGGAGGAACTGAAAAAAACCGAATTAGTTCGGGAGAGTGCACAGCGATTACAAACAGTCATTGACACCGTCGAGGAAGGTATAACACTTAGTGATACAGAGGGGCATTTTGAAATATTCAATTCAAAGATGCATGAAATCACTGGTTATACAATAGAAGATGCAAATAATTCTGGTGATTTTACTGTTCTTTTATACCCAGACATGCAAGAGCGGAAGAAAGCACTTGATACTATTAGCAAAACTATCAAAGAAGGTGTTTCTAAAAATTTTGAAACAACAATTCAAACAAAAGATGGGGCAAAAAAAACCTTGTTGGTGTCTACATCATTGACTAAAATTGACAATCGTGATATGTTCTTGAGTGTGTATCGTGACATCACCGAACGGAAAAAAGCAGAAGAGGCGCTGCAGAAAAGTGAGAATCGCTATCGAGCCTCTATCGAACTCACACAACTACTGGCGTGGACAACATCAGGTAACGGGGAGATTGTAGAAGATATACCTACTTGGAGAAAATTTACTGGTCAAAGCTATGAGGATGTTAAAGGATCGGGATGGGTAAAAGCTATTCATCCAGAAGATCTCGAACGTACAATACGAATATGGACAAAGGCAGTTGAAACAAAGAGCACCTATGAAACAGAATATCGCTTACGTAGATTTGATGGGGTTTACCGCACCTTATTGGCGCGTGGTATACCTATATTAAAAGAAGAGGGAGAAATCAAAGAGTGGGTTGGTATTTGCATTGACATAACCAATCGGAAAATAGCAGAAGAGGAATTAAAGAAAAAAATTGATGAGCTTGAACGATTCGAAAATTTTACTGTTGATAGAGAACTTATGATGGTTGAGTTAAAAAAAGAAACGAATGAACTCTGTAAAAAACTAGGAGAAAAACCTAGATATGATATTGATAAAGAAGGGGGAAAAAAATGATGGGTATAATATGTAATTTGTTGCTTGGGTTTTTAGAAGCAAAAAGCGATAAAGAAACCGTTGAAAAAATAAAAAAGAAAGCTGGACTTGCAGGGGTAGAATTCAAGACAGAGCAGATTTACCCTGAGGGAATATGGCAGAGTCTTTTAAATGCTGCTTGTGAGGTTCTGGGTGTTGATAGTGATACTGCTGAACAGTTATTTGCAGAGTATTCTGTTGGTATATTGGCTGATAAATTCGGTAGTTTCTTTAGGAGTTCTGATTCAGCTCTTGACTTATTCCGAAAAGTACCAAAGATACATTTAGATCTTCCAGCATCAATGGGAGTAACAACCGAAGAAAAACTCAAGTTAGTTGTTGATGAGGAGAATAAAATTATCTTCCACTACAAGTCACCAAATCAATTGTGCACGTTTCTAAAGGCATTAGCAGAACAGGTCTTTAAGCATTATAGTGAGACTGGATATAGTATTGTCGAAAATCAATGTGTAAAAAATGGTGCAGAGTATTGTAAAATTGTCATAACTACTAAATAAATACTCTATTGTAAAAGATGGAAAATATGATCAATAAAATAAGAAGGCTTGAAGAGTGGACGAAGCAGAGAGTCTGAAAGAATATGTAAAATCAATGCTTGATAGTTATTCAAATACATTAACCAAAGTGATGTTTGGTGATTTCAATGTGCGAGCAGTATCAGAAAAAGATGATGAGTTTGCCCCTTTTGCAACGTATTTAAACACATTGATAGCTTCATTGCAACGTAAAGATAATGAGGTAAAAGAAAGAACTAAGGAATTACAAAAACATCAAAAATATCTCGAAGAGAAGATTGCTGAAAGGACAAAAGAATTAGAAGAAAGCAAAAAACAGCTTGATGAAAGAGTGGAACGTTTAGAAAAAAATAAAATTGCAATGCTTAACATGATGGAGGATTTACAAGGAACTATTACTTCTCTTGAGAAAGCAGATGCGGAAATAACATTTTTAAAAGAATATAATGAAAACATCTTGGAAAGTAATCCAAATCCAATAATGGTTATTAACGAAAATCAGATTGAATATGTAAACAAATCCTTCATCTCTATTTTTGGAGAAACTAAAAATGAATATATAACGAAATATCTAAAGGACGTGATACCATCGGAGATTTTCCCTGTTTTTGAAAATCTATCACAAAATAGTGACAGAAAAAAGGAGCTGAAAGTTAAAGGAAAAGATTTTGATGTTCATTCCTTCAAAATAAAAAAAGAAGAAACAGAAGAAGAAAAAAGAATGGGGATAATTTTACAAGATATCACAGAGCGGAAAAAAATGGAGAATGAATTAAAAGAAAAAATTGAAGAACTTGAACGATACAAGAGGGCGACTGTTGGAAGAGAACTGAGAATGATTGAATTGAAGACGAAAATGGATGAACTCTGTAAAAAACTAGGCGAAAAACCTAGATAGGATTAATATAAAAAAGATCAAAAGGGAAAAAAGATGTATTGAATCAGGTGTGGAGAGATAGTAATGAAAAAAAAGATGTTGATCGGTTTAATATCAACAGGTTTGATGTTGGTGTTATCGTTTTCAGGTTGTTTGTTTTCATCTGGACCAGAAAAAAAATCATTATCTGATGAATTAAATATATTTAATTGGGACGATTATTTTGGAGAAACGACCTTAGAAGATTTTGAGGAGCGATTTGGGGTCAACATAAATCTCTATACGTTCGAAGATGAATCTTTTATGATTTCTTCTTTAGAAACTAATCCCTCTCTTTATGATATTGTCATAACGTCAGGTTCATACGTAAAAGAACTGATACAAACAAAGTCATTAGCGAAGTTAAATAAGGATAACATTCCAAACCTACAGAACATTGCTCCTAGATTTTTAAATCGATCTAATGATCCGGGGAACATATATTCAGTTCCCTATTTGTGGGGAACGACAGGTATTGCAGTTAACACCTCTGCTGTTACTGATGAAGTTACAAGTTGGTCGATTCTTTGGAACGATAACTATACTGGTAGAATCAGCATGCTCAATAATAAAGAGGAGGTGATAGCTACAGCATTAAAGTATCTGGGATATCCTATCAACCCCGAGAATATACCGCAGTTGGAAGAAGCAGAAGAGATATTATTGCAACAGAAACCTCTTTTAACAGGATATGAAGACCCAATATCTATTAGAGACAAGTTAATTTCTGGAGAGATTGCCTTGGCGCATTGCTACAGTGGTGATGCCCTGTTCGCTGCGGATATCAATGGTAACATCTCATATGTAATACCAGACGAAGGAGCTCCGTTATGGATAGATAACATTGTTATACCGGTTGATTCTGTGCATAAATATACTGCAGAAATATTCATTAACTAC
>JAZDGT010000080.1:0-7671 GCA_043806635.1 Methanobacteriota archaeon
TGCTTTGAGTTTGTTTTCAAGATCAGTGATTCGTTTTTTATGTTCTTTATTTTCCTCTTCTAGTTCTTTGATTCGTTGTTCAAATTGACGAATAATACGTACCACTTCTGGTGGCCACTGTTGCATCCCATCCATGCAGAACAGTATTGGTAAAGGTCTGCATGGATTTTTCGGTTTATTCAAAAGAATGAGAGGCAGCTAAACAAATACATCTTTTTATCTTAATTATGATATTTTTAAACAAAATGTTTCATTAATTTATATGTTATTAATCCCCCCGTGAAAGTTATTTTTTTCATAAAATTTATATATGTTGAGTGATAAATATTAACACGTGTATGATATTGTCATACACGAATATGAGGGGGGCATAAAAAAAATGAAAAAAAAAGAGGAAAACAAAAAACGTTTTTTAATAAAAGCAGCAGGACAAAAAATACATAAAACAACCAAACAAACAACACACACTTTTTTTACTAAAAAAATATTTAGCTTTTTTCAAAAACCTATCACCTATACGAGACGATATACGAACAACGCTAATTTTTAACTAAACACCACTCGTCATAGGAGGATAGGCATTATGCATAATATGTTAAAATTTGAAACACGAAAAAAAATTATGATATTCATCGAACAAAACCCTGGGGCAAACCTCAGTATCATCGCTGAAAAACTACACCTCAGTTCACAACTCGTCGATTATCATCTCCTCTACCTCAATCGCCATGGAATAGCTATCATTATAAAAGAAGACGGATTTAAACGATGTTACATAAAAGGTACCGTGAGCATAAACGACAAAAAAATTCTACCACTACTACGACAAGAAATTCCCTTACAAATCATTTTATACCTGCTAAAAAACCCACACTCACGATATTGCGATATCCTACATAGTCTTCCAATTTCTTCTCCGCTTTTTTCGTATCATTTACGAAAACTAGTAAAACACGGCATCGTCATCGAAACAACCGAAGACTCAAGAAACGGATATATCGTATGCCATGAACATGAGATCATCGATTTTCTAATCCGCTATCAACCCGCGAGTATCATGGATCATCTTCAACAGAATTGGATAGAGTTTCTACCCTCATTGAATCAGTAATACTTTGCAAAAAAATATCACCATCTCTCTATTTTTTTTCTTTACTAGTAGAAGTTTATCTCATGTTATCCATCAGAAAACAGTACGGATATCGAAACTGATAAAAAAAGGACCTGCGTTATCCTGACATTGGGAGTCAGATACTTATGGCTGATATTGACATCAACGAGCTGCTCTCCACGTATGATACGAAACACCTCACCATAGCAACGGTGTGTTCTCATTCCAGTCTTCAGATTTTTAATGGGGCGAAAAAAGAAGGTTTTAAAACACTCGGGATAGCGGTGGGTGAGATTAAAAAATTTTATGATGCGTTTCCTCTTGGTAAACCTGATGAATTTCTCATTGTTGAAAACTATAAAGACATCGGAAAATACGCGGATGAACTCCGACAAAAAAACGTAATCGTCATCCCTCATGGTTCCTTTGTTGAATACCTGGGGCCAAAGAATTTTTTGACGTTGAATCTTCCCACTTTTGGTAATCGACATGTCTTGATGTGGGAGTCAGATCGTGAGAAAGAACGGGTGTGGCTTGAGGGTGCAGGGATCACGATGCCAAGAGAGATCAAGGATCCGAAGAAGATCGATAAACCCGTGATCGTGAAATATCATGGGGCGAAGGGGGGTAAGGGATTCTTTATTGCGAAGACGTATGAGGAGTTCACGAAACGGGTGAATCATGATAAACCGTATACGATCCAAGAGTTTGTGATGGGAACCAGGTATTATCTTCATTATTTTTATTCCCCGATTCAGGATACCGGTTATACTTTGAGTAAAGGGAGTCTTCAGATGTTGTCTATGGATCGTCGTGATGAGACCACGATTGATGAGGTGCAGCGTCTGGGTTCGATTGCGGAGCTTGAGGAGCTTGGTATTCATCCGACGTTCGTGGTGACAGGGAATATCCCGATTGTGATGCGGGAATCATTGTTGCCTCAGGTGTTTAAGATGGGTGAGGCGGTGGTGGAGAAATCTTTGGAGTTGTTCGGTGGAGTGATTGGTCCGTTTTGTTTGGAGACGGTGGTGACTGAGGATCTGGAGTTTAAAGTGTTTGAGATTTCTGCTCGTATTGTGGCCGGGACGAACCCGTATGTTGCTGGTTCTTCGTATTCTGAGATGATTCAACCGGATTTGTCTACGGGTCGTCGTATTGCTCAGGAGATCAAGTACGGGGTCGCTCAGAAACGGTTATCTGAGATTTTAAGCTAGTAGGGTTATGGATATGTTGACGCTTATTTTGGCGGAGTCGGAGCTTGAGTTGATCCCGGAGTCATTGGTGAAAGACTCACGTATTCTCGCATCTGCAGGGCGACGGGGGAAACACCCTGGGGAGATGATTCTTGATTCGAGTATGCATCATGGGGCGATGCATCGTCTTCCGGAGTATGAACGACGAGGGAGACCAGATATCACCCACTTGTTTCTTTTAGTGTCTTTGGAGTCTATTGTGAATAAACAGGGTGGTCTTCGTGTCATGATTCATACGCGGAATGATGAGGTGATCATGGTTGATTCAGAGACGAGAATTATAAAGAACTATGATCGGTTTCTTGGTCTGATGGAGCAGTTGTTCCAAAAAACGGTGATCCCTGATAAGGAGCAACCGTTGTTGCGTCTGAGGAAAAAGGTGCCTCTGTTACGTCTTCTAGAGGAGACTCCTGGTGATGTTCATATCGTTTGTTCTACGGAGGGGGAGCCTGTTCGGTTGCCTCAGTATTTTTCTGGTTTGAAGGAGAAGAGCAAACAGGATGTCGTATGTGTGATTGGTGGGTTTCCAAAAGGAGATTTTCATACGGTTTTTACTGATACGGTCGATGCATGTATTTCGATTTATCCGGAGATGGTTCCGGCGTGGACTGTCGCGAATGAGTTATTAGTTAACTATGAAAACATATTTTTTGTGTAAGCAAATCTCCTCTGAGGGAAATCTTGTCGTGTTTAGCTTGTTTTACTGAGGGTAACCATAATGGCGATCTGTGCCCAGAGTCGGTTCTCTGCCTCATCAAAGATCACGGAGTGTTTTCCATGTGCAACGTCTTTGGTTACCTCGTATCCGTAGTACGCGGGGAGGCAGTGGAGAAAGATCGCATCAGGTTTGGCTTGGCTCATCATGTTTTGATCGATGGTGTATCCTTTGAATTCTTTCAGTCGTTTTTCTTTTTCTGCTTCATCACCCATGGAGACCCATGTGTCTGTCGCAAGAACATCAGCACCATCCGCTGCATGATGTACATCATCCGTTATGACAACCTGCACTCCTAATCGTTTTGCCTCCTGAACGTAGAAGGATTCCGGCCAGTATTTCTTCGGTGCAACAATGGTGATGTCCATCCCGGTGATACCACAGCCGAGGAGGTAGGAGTGGGCCATGTTGTTGTTCCCATCACCGATATAGACGAGGTGTAATCCTTTGAGTTTCCCTTTGTGTTCTTGGATCGTCATCAGATCAGTGATCACCTGGCAGGGATGTTCTTTATCATCAAGACCACTGATGACGGGGACGGTTGCGTACTGGGCGAGTTCTTTCATCGCTTTGTTGCTTTTCGCCCGGTACATGATCAGGTCAACGTATCGTGATAATACGAGTGCGGTGTCTTCGATGCTTTCTCCTCTCCCGAGTTGGATGTCGTTGGTGCTCAGGAAAATCGCATGACCACCGAGGAGGGTCATGCCGACTTCAAAAGAGACTCGGGTTCTGGTGCTTGGTTTCTCAAAAATCATCCCGAGTGTTTTTCCTTTGAGATGTTGGATAGGTTTTCCTTTTTTTGCTTGCTGTTTAAGGTTGATAGCTAAGGTGATGATATCGTGGATATCATCTTTAACATCAAGCATGGAGAGAAGATCACGTTTCATAGTGGAAGGGTATTTAGTCTCTTTTTTTAACGGTATCGTTACTCGGGGTTTCTTGCGATGGTTGTGTGTCGACTTTGGTTTCTTTTTTCTCTGGTGTCTCCAGTTTGTAGATTTACCCTGCTTTGAACAAGATGAAGATGAGGAAGAATAAGGCGATGACGATGATGGCGATGATCACGGTCCAGGGGATTTCTGGGAATGTCTTCTGGTATGAGTTAACCTCGACGATCTGGGTGCCGATGACGGCAAAGGTGGATAACCCTGGTGATACAGCGGTGTAATACCGTGTTTGATTGATTTCATTGCGTAGTATGGTGGGGAGGATGTGCTATCAAAGAAATTCGTTTGACTACTCAGGTTCAAATACGTTAATGCGAAAACGATGAGTGCAGAAATAAACACCACGATGAGGGTGAGTTTTTACGAGAGACTGATTCTTCGTTTCATACCCATCCCAAGGCGTTTTGCACCTCTCCAACCCAATGATCATCCTTCGATGTAAGAATTGTTTAACACGTATTAAGTTTTACTCAAAGAATAACCATCTCTGAAACAGAACAATATGTGAGCCATTGAGAAAGACCTATATGGTGCTTCTTCTATTTGAGGCGGTGATGATTGATGGGCGTTGACCTCGGAGAGTTATTTACTAAAGAACCATGTTCATTCGAAGATTTATCGTATAAAGTTATCGCCCTTGATGCGTACAATATTCTACATCAGTTCCTCGCTAGTATTCGGCAACGAGATGGGACACCATTAAAGGATGCTCAGGGAAGGATCACATCGCATCTCTCAGGGTTGATGTATCGGACCTCAAACCTTGTGGAGGCGCATATACAACCAGTATACGTCTTCGATGGTGCACCGCATCCATTGAAAGCAAAAACCCTTGCAGAGCGGAGAGCGCGAAAAGAACAAGCTGAGAAGGACTGGAAAGCAGCGATCGAAAAAGGAGATTTAGAGACCGCGCGTATGAAAGCGCAGCAGACCTCCCGGGTCACTGATGAGATTGTTCAGCAGAGTAAAGAACTCTTGCGTGCTCTCGGTATTCCTTTTATCCAGGCGCCATCGGAAGGTGAGGCTCAAGCCAGTTATATGGTGAAAAAAGGGGACGCTTTTGCGGTGGGATCACAGGATTTTGATTGTCTCCTCTTCGGTGCATCCGTGTTGATTCGGAATCTTACCTCATCTGGGAAACGGAAACTCCCGAGGAAACAAGCATATGTCGCGGTGAATCAGGAACTGATCCGTTTACATCCTAATCTGAAGACGTTGGGGCTCACTCAGGAGCAGTTAGTGGATATCGCGCTGTTGATTGGGACTGATTTTAATGATGGGGTGAAAGGTCTTGGTCCGAAGAAAAGTTATCAGTTGATCAAAAAAACAGGGTCGCTTGAGGCTGCACTTGAGTCGCTTCCTCAGCAGGATTCTATCTCGTCTTCGGAGTTTGGGATGATTCGGGAGTTTTTTTTACGTCCACCGGTGACCGATGAGTATGTTCTTGAGTGGTCATCGCCGGATAGGAAAATGGTGTTGCAGATTCTCTGTGATGAGCATCATTTTAGTAAAGAACGTGTTGAACCGGTGTTGGAGAAGTTCTCGGTGGTGAGTACGAGTCGGAAGCAGAAGAACTTGTTTGATTTCTAGTCAGCTCTTGTGTTGATGGGGATGTATTTGGTGTCTCTCTTTTTTTTTGTGTTGATAAGAAGTGTACAGAAATCCGGTATGAGTTGTACAACATCACATAAATACCTATTTTTGCACAGTAGAACAAAGGTGAGACGTGATGAGAGTGTCGGGGAGTATCAACGTATTCTCCATCAAAACATTGAATAGTTCAGGTGGTCTTTGGAGATCCACATCCTGTTATCGTTTTCTTTCCTTTATTCTTGGTTTTATTATCCTGTCGAGCATGGTGTCTACGCCTCTTTGTTGTGGTGTAGAGCCCGGCGGATCTGAGCCATTGATTGCGTGTTTCAGTTGGAATCCTGTTGAACCTGTGGCTGGTTCCCCAGTTTTTTTTGATGCTTCCTGTTGTTATTGTCCCGAGGGAGAGTTTCCCCCGATGTTGAATAGGCAGGTTGAGTCGTTGCAGGGTGCTCTGGTGGAGGGGGTTGCTCCTGTGGATCAGTCTGGCGTACTTGTGAAGGGTGTTGCTCCGTTGGGTGGTGGTGAGTTGATTGATCAGCATATGATTCTTTCTGGTGAACCTGAGGGGTTTGCTTCGGGTGAGTCTTGTATGTCTGGTGAGTCTACGTATATTGAATCGTATTTCTGGGTGTTCGGTGATGGGAATTATTCTGATGAGATGAATCCTGTTCATGTGTTCGCGGAACCTGGTAACTATTCGGTTTCTTTAACGGTGGTTGCGAATACGGGCGAATCTGATTCAAGGAGTATTCTGTTGGAGGTGCGGTCGGTTCATGGGAGGAATATGTTTCCCGTGGCGCAGTCTGGCGGACCATATTTCGGGTGGGTGGATGAGCCGGTTTTTTTTGATGGTTCGAATAGTACGGATCCTGATGGGTGTATTGTTTCGTATCAGTGGTTTTTTGGTGATGGTTGTGTGGCTTTTGGTGAGCAGGTGGTGCATGTGTATGAGCACTCTGGTTTGTACACAGTCGGGTTGTCGGTGACTGATGATGAGGGCGGGGTGAATACGAGTATAACGGTTGCGCGTGTGGTGCGGGATCCTCCGGCTGCGTGTGCTGGTGAGTCGTATTTCGGGTGTGTGCATCGGTTGATTTTGTTTGATGGTTCTGGGAGTTCTGATGTGGATGGGGTGATTATTGGGTATGAGTGGGATTTTGGTGATGGGTCGAATGGAAGTGGGGTGTTGGTGTCTCATACGTATGCGTATCCTGGTACGTATGAGGTGAGTCTTACGGTTGTTGATGATGATGGTGAGTTTGATAGTGATACGACGTTCGCGGTTATTGTGGAGCAGTGTGGTCCGAGTATGCCGGAGGTGAGTGGGCCGATTATGGTATTGATGGATGCGGAGGGCGTGTATCGTGCGGTGTCTGTTGATCCTGAGAATGATACGGTGTGTTACGTGGTTGATTGGGGTGATGGATCTACGTTGACTTCCCCGTTTTTCCCGAGTGGGACCGTACTTTCTGCGGTTCATGCATGGGGGTCAGTTGGGACGTATTGTGTTCGGGTGTCTGCTGTTGATGAGTATTCGTCTTGTTCTGAGGTAGCGGAATATGTGGTGGTTGTTGTGGAGTCAGATGGTTCGGTTTTTTCTGGTGATGTGTCTGGTAGGGGTTCTTTTGGGCAGGATCCTGGTGTTCTGAGTAGGTTATTTGGGGGTGGTGGTGAGTCGTGGATAGTTTCGTTTCTTGTTCTTGTTGGGTTGTTGGGTTTGGTTGTGGTGATGGTGTGTTTTCGGAAGAAATAGTGTGTCGGTTAGAGGGGGTCTTCTTGATGAAGTGGTTTTATTTTTCTGGTTTTTTGTGTCATTTTTTACATTAATTGTTATATTTAAGTAAATTTATTATATTATATTTTTCTGTGTTATTTCTCTTTTTTTGTAACAAGTTTTTCGTATATGAGCGGCTTTGCACCTTTAATCCAGTTTGCACTTTTATTCCTGATTCTGCACTTAAAATCTATGATTTCTAATGATAAAAAAAATCATCTTTTCAAACTCTCTTCAACGATAGCGATTTCTTCTTTAGTTAAATTATAGACCTT
>JAZDGT010000081.1:0-2056 GCA_043806635.1 Methanobacteriota archaeon
GACTATATACGACAGAAAGCGCGTAAACAAGGTGTTGCATTTCTTCGACTGTACGCACATAAAAACAACAGGTCCGCTTTGCACGTTTATGAAAAAGTTGGATGGAGACGAGAACCGTATGTGTTCTATCATCTCTCAGTACAGATTTCATTGAAAAAAACAGAAAATATTTCAAAAAAAACCAATAGATAAATAGAATCTGAAAGAATAGTATATGTACAAAATTGTATCAGAAGTATTTTGTCGAATTTTTTTTATCCTCTCGTTTACAGAAAAATCATCAACCGTGTTTCAATTCTAACGCATTTGTTCTCTTAATCGCATAAAGATACATAGCAGAAACACTGCGATAAACATTCCTTCTAATTCAAAACCAGTGAGTTCAACACTATGTATGTTCTGAGAAGAAAAATTTTCACAGGTATTTTCTTGTGTGTAATTTTCCCAGAGCTCGTCTACGATAAAGGCGGTAATCACATCGAAATCCATTCGATACTCATCTGTATCGTTTTTATTGAACTGGGTGAACACCTCCAACGGTCCGTATCCGTTCACCCATGTTGTATCAGATCTCACGCGCATCTTCCACACATAGGTGAACGTCTGATCTGATAGTATGTTCTGCCGGTACTCAAGAAGCTGCTCTATCGCGGTTGGACCATCAAGTACTTCAAACACTGGCGTACCAAACTCATGAAGTTTTATAAAAAACACCTGTATATCGGTTTTTGCAGTAACAACAATTTTTATCTCAAAGGACTCACCACGTTTCAACAAGGGATGTGCAGTTGCATTCTCCCACTCACCATCAGATAACCGGAACCATGCTTGAACAGATCCATAATTGCACTCGCTGGCGGAATGAACTGGAATTATGGATGCGATAAAGAGAAAGCCAATGAAGTAGACTACACCAATGGTTCTGATCATTTTATCCTCCTTCATCAAATCCCAAGGTATGATCATCGAACCAGTTATCCTGTATATCACCGACCATCATTCCCCACGGGGGAACAAGCCCAAAGGCAACGGTCGTGAAACCAAAGGAGAGACGAGTATTTTCACCAAGAGTTTTATTCGAGACAGTGATAACTTTTATTTCTCGCACATACACTTGTGGTTCATGACCGAGTAATGGGTTAAAGATCGTCTCATCACTGGTATCAATGATTTTAAACTGGGCGTATTCACCTTGCACATCAATCACCCAAAGATTCATCGTCAACAACCAAGGAGTCACTGGTGTCGGGGGAAGGATCGGAAGACCGGTCGGGCCGAGCATACAGCGATTTCGAATCTTTAAAGTCCAGAGCTCTTCGTTACCCCACATCGTTTTTTCAAATGGGTCAAGATAATTGGGGTATTGATCAACCGCGAGACGTACTGTTTCATTCCACAGAGGAATACCTTCACGATCGTGTCGAGTAAGTGTCATATCAAATCCGAACGGGATCGTAAATTGATTTCGTATCGCATCCGATGCATCATCCAGTGTCTCGGTGATATTCCGGGTGTTAAAGTCTGCATCTGGCGGTAACGCAGCATCTATTGTATCAGTAAGCTGCGCAGAAATTTGAGAAAAAACAGACTCAGATTCATTCTTCACCATATCCACATACCATTCACGTGCATAGTACACCGCTTTTTTACCAACACTACAAAACTCAGTACTAGGATGATATTGCGAGAGATTCAAATACTGCGTGAGATGCTCGTTGTATTGTGTCTCTAGATCTTGTTTAACCCTGACAACAAGAACCAAAGGGTTTGGAAAATTCGCTGCATTGATACTTGGATCAAGGGAAATCTCACTAATCAACCTTAGGATTTCATCAAGTGAACTCCATGCTTCGTCCAGAACCCACCCTGGAAAAAATCCGGGGGGAGCTTCATCAAGATCAGTTGTTCCAGCATTATTCCTTGTTGCAATTATTTCCTGTTTTCCCCGATTTGAATCTGGATATAACGAAAGATAGCTGTCGAGCGTGTCTTCCAAATTCTGGTCATCGACAGTCTCATTTACATACAGCACATCCACGATATCATCTTGAGACTC
>JAZDGT010000082.1:0-46503 GCA_043806635.1 Methanobacteriota archaeon
ACGCACCAGCACCTGGTGGACCATACAAATCATTTGAGGAGAGCGTCAACAAATCAATACCGTCTTTTTGGACATCAATCGGAATACGACCCGCTGCCGCAACCGCATCAACATGAAGATACACGCCGTTCTCATGGACGATCCTGCTGATCTCTCGAACAGGTTGAATCGTCCCGATCTCATTATTCGCATACATCACCGAGGTAATCACCGTATTTTTTGTCAGAGTTTTTTCCAGTGTCTTCAGATCAATAACTCCTGTTGAGTCAACAGGAATAGTTACGAATGTGAATCCATTTTTCTGGAGCTCCTTCATCGGATTGAGAACGGACATATGTTCTATTGCAGATGCCACAACAGCTTTACCCATTGTGATGTTTCGTAGGGCTGTACCGCGTATAGCAAGATTGTTCGCCTCGGTCGCACCCCCGGTGAAGATGATACAATTCTCATTTTCTGCGTTGATAAACCGAGCGATTGTACTTCGTGCATCCTCCACCGCTTTTTTTGCTTCGACACCTACGGAATGTAATGATGACGGGTTTCCGTGAGACTCAATAAGATACGGTGTTGCAGCTGCTAGGACTCGGGGATCAACCGGCATCGACGATGCATGATCAAGATAAATCCGTTTCATTCAAACTCCCCCTTAAAACCACATGGTTGCTCCAGCGTCTAAAGCCAGATCATTCAATGTTCCTGCACCAACAATTTTTACTCCAGGAATTAATTTCACTTTTTCAAGTCCAAGCATCTGCTTCGAGGCTTCACACGCATAGATCTCAATCCCCATATCCATCGTTTTTTTGATCATCTCTGCAACACTAGGAAAACTCCCGAGCTTAATTTTTTCTGCAACACCAAGCATCAAAATTTTTAACCCCATACTAAGATAATACACTCTTGGAGTAATATCCATGTTCTTTGCCGTCTGTGCTAACACAAGAGGAGAATACTGCTTCTCCGGCTGATCAGTCGTTTGAACATACAAAATCGAGTTTTCATCCTTCATATCACTACCTCATTTCATTCGCTTAATATAGAAGGTCAACAAAGCACCCTCTTTCTCAAATTTCAAGATTATATGACCAGTGCGTTTCGCCCATCTAGTAATGTCTTCTTCTGCCGCGGGATCATCAGCCTCTACCTTGAGGACTTGCCCAATTTCGATTTTCTCAATTTCCTCTTTTGTCATTGCAATAGGCATCGGACAATAGTAACCAACACAGTCAAGCTCTGCATCAGCGATAATCGGTGTTTTATTTGTCATTTCTCCTCTACTTCCTCTTTTTATGCACCTCGAGGATCAGGGTCGTACCATAGCCCTGTTGAGCTGATATGAGTAAATTCTTGCTGAAGGAGAAGATAATGGTTTTTCTCTTGATTGATAATCTCAGTAAGAATTTCTTTTACCTCAGAATCAGAAGTATCTCTCACTATGGTTGTGTAATACTCAATTGCTTCTTTTTCACTATCCATTCCCATACGAAGCGCATCAATTTCATTGCTATTTAGGTTAGGATTTTTCATCGTTTTCAGATCCTTGGGAAACAGAGTAAGGTTGCTATATTTGCTATTTGATTGCACAAGAGTCTCCCATTCAACAGAATCAATTTTTCCTTGGAAAATCCTCTGAAAAGTATCGAGATGAACGAGTTCATCCGCTGCAAGGCCTTCAAAGACAGTTCTGCCCAGATTATTCATGGTTTGTGCGGCTGCTTTTATATAAAACGCGTGTCCGTCTTTTTCCATTTGAATCGCTGTTTTAATAGCATCTTTCACATCAAATGTTTTCATTCGGTTATGTCTCCTACGGCGTTTACCTTTGTATTTTCTTAATAATTTTCTGTAAGGATTTCGTAGTAGCTTTGTGGATGTTTGCATGCTGGGCATGTTGCTGGCGCTTCTGGTCCTTCGTGAACAAAACCACAGTTTCGGCACATCCATTTTACTGGTTTGTCTTTTTTGAACACCTGTTTTTTCACTATGTTTTCTAACAGCTTGCGGTATCGTTTCTCATGATTTGCTTCAACTTTTGCGATATTACGGTAACTGAGCGCAACCTCCTTGAATCCTTCTTGTTCTGCAACCTCAGCAAACCCAGGATAAATAGTTCCCCATTCTGCTTTTTCACCTTCTGCTGCTTCTTTCAGATTCTCCTCGGTTGTTCCAATGACTCCAGCAGGGTACATTGCGGTGATTTCAGCCATACCTCCCTGGAGATATTTAAAGAAGACTTTGGCGTGTTCTTTTTCGTTTTCTGCGGTCTCAAGGAATATTGCAGCGATTTGTTCATAGCTCTCTTTTTTTGCTTGTGACGCAAAATATGTGTAGCGGTTTCTTGCTTGGGATTCTCCTGCGAATGAGGCGAGGAGGTTTTTTTCTGTTTGTGTGCCTTTCATATTTTTCATTTTCTTCATCTCCATTGTTGTTTCCATTTATTCTCCATCCATTGAGTCTAATTTTTTTTATGGCCCGGCATGAACCATAGGCCAATAGATATCAGCTTCTTCGAAACGTTCCATGCTTTGTTTTTCTATTTCAAGGATTTTATAGTGTTGAAGTTCCATATCCGCGAAATACATGAGCATGTTTTTCGCTGATGAGTCATCGGTGAATCGTTGGGCGAGAGATTTGTAGAACTCGTGGGCGGACTGTTCCGCATTCATGGCGCTTTGCAGGACTTTACTGAGTGGCGTGTTTTCATCGAGAGAGAGGATCCCTGGTAAGGGGATGGGAGTTTTTTTCGGGAGAATGAGTTTTTTACCAGGGAACCTCTTTGTATAGATGTTTTCGATGAATCGTTGATGGTTTTCTTCTTCTTTGGCGAGGAATAATAGTTTGTCTTTGATGAGCGCATTTTTTATGATGACTGCGAGTTTGGTGTAACAATTTTTGCTTTCAACCTCACTTTTTATTGCCGCGAGGAGGAGGTCTTCTAGGTGATATTTGGTTAGTTCCATAGCGCTCACATCGGATTACATTTTTTGTGTTTTGTTTTACTCTTTTCGTTGTTCAAGTTCGTGGTTGAGCATGAACAAACCGCCAGTGTTTTTGTCGATGAGTTTGAGTTTCTGGAGTATCTGGTCTGCGGATGATTCTTCTTCAACTTGTTCGTTCACGAACCATTGCAGCATCACCTGTGTTGCATGGTCTTTTTCTGCGATCGCTAGGTTGACGAGATCATCGATGAGTGCGGTCACTTTTTGTTCATGTTTAAATGTTTCTTCGAAGGCGTGCAGGGGAGATTTCCAGGTGGTTTGTGGGGCTGCGATCGCGGTTACGGTGACCCGTCCGAGTCGTTCTATGACATGATCATAGAGTTTCATTGCATGTTTTAGTTCTTCTTTGGCTTGTACGCGCATCCAGTGAGCAAACCCTGAGAGGTTGATGGACTCAAAGTAGGCGGACATGGATATGTACAGGTATGCTGACCAGAGTTCAGCGTTGATTTGTTTGTTGATTGCTTTTTCTAGTTTTTGTTTCAATATCATACGTTTTTTCCTCCGTTATTATTTTATTTTTTTCATGGGGACGCCGCAACAGTAAGGGATAGCCTTTGGTTCTGTTTCGAATTCGATGAGTGAGTCGCATCCACAGTCGGCGTCTTTGCAATCGCACTTGTATTGGATTTTCTTTTTGCTGCTTTCACAGCCACAATTTTTACACATGTTTTTTCTACCTCCATTTTAGGGTTTTATCATATTGGTTATTTTTTTTCAAACGCGTCTTTTCCTGCTCCGCAGACGGGACATACCCAGTCATCTGGGATGTCTTCGAATTTTGTTCCGGGTGGTACTCCATTGTCGGGGTCTCCTTTTTTGGGGTCGTATACATACCCGCAGACGGTACACACATAGTTGTCCATTTTTTCTTCATCCTTAGGTTTTTTTTCTTTTTTATCGATATCACTATCGTATGTTGGTGCGGTTTTTGGTGAATATCCGCCTTTCACATGATGATAGTAGTCGTAGGTCATGGCTTCGTCGTTGGTGAGGACTTCTGCGTTTTCGACGGTCCCGATAAAAATTGTGTGGGTGCCTACGTCTCTTTTGTCGATGACTTTGGCTTCTATATAGGCGAGGGTGTGGTCGAGGACGATCGGTGCTGTTGTTAATCCTTGTTTATAGGTGATTTTTTGGAATTTATCGATGTCGCGTCCTGATTTGAAACCGAAGGTGCCAATGAATTGTAGGGGAGTGTTTTTGTTCAGGATGGAGACGGTGAAGAGTTTGCTGGCGTCTATGTATTCGTGGGTGAGGTTTTGTTTGTTGATGCTGACTGCCATGGTTTGTGGTTGTGCGGTTATTTGGAATAATGCGTTGGCGATCTGTCCGTTTATTTTTTCTCCTTTTTTTGAGCTGATGATGTAGAGTCCGTAGGTGATTTTGTGAAGTGCTTTATTATCCAGGATTATTCCTCCTTTGTTGTTTTTTATTGCAGGTTTTGCAAAGTCCTTTGAAATAGCCGTGGACTTCGTTGACTTGATGCCCATCTTGGGTGAGTTTGTGTATGTTTGGGCATTCAATAGCGATGTCGTAGATGGCGCCGCAGCAGGTGCAGAGGAAGTGGTGGTGGAGTCCGTGGTTGAGGTCATAGCGGTGTTCTGATCCTGAGATGGTGAGTATGGTGATGATGTTGTTTTGTTTGAGTATTTCGAGGGAGTTGTAGACGGTAGTTTTAGAGAGTGAGGGGTGTTTCTTTTTGAGTTCGGTGTAGATTTGTTCGACGGTGGGGTGGGTGTCGTGTTGGTCTAGATATTTGAGTATTTCGAGTCGTTGTGGGGTGATTTTGATGGTGTGGTCTTTGAGGAGTTTCAGGTATTTTTCGAACATGAGAGATCCGCTATTGTAATAATTTCTAGTTTGTAATTATTACAATTTAGTACTGTATACAACTTTGGTATATAAACATTTTCCTCCCACCCATTTCTTATTTTTTCTTATACTGATACTCGATACGACAACTCCCCTCACTACTCACCATACACGGCCCAACAGGCGTATCAGGAGTACATACACAACCAAATAATGGACACTCCTGAGGTGATACCACACCACGCAACACCTCGCCACACAAACATCCCTCAGGCTCACCAAACTCACACCCCTGAAGATCCCTCAGATCATCCTCGAACCGCTTCCGTGAATCATATAACTCAACCTTTTTTTTCAACGAATAACCAGAATGAGGAATAACAGGAAAACCACGCCATTTCATATCCACCGGTTCAAACACCTCACGCATCACCTGCTGAGCTTTCACATTCCCCTCCAGATGAACCACGCGAGTATACTCATTCTCCAACCGACAATCATCCTGTTGAATCTGACGAACCAACATCCATACCGCCATTAAAACATCAACAGGTTCAAACCCAGCAATCACTTGCGGAACATGATACTGCTGGGTGAATACCTCATAAGGTTTCATACCAATAATCGCGGACACATGACCGGGTTGAATAAACCCGTCAATACAAAGCTCACCCATCTCTAAAAGAGCCTGAAGTGCAGGAGGAATTAACCGATGACAACACAACACAGAAAAATTCGACGGAACATCCCGAATGAGAACCGATGCAGTCGTCGGTGCAGTCGTTTCAAAACCAACCGCCATAAACACGACCTCTTTCTCAGGATGCTGCTGTGCATACCCGACCGCATCATCGATACTATACACCGTCCGCACATCACACCCTTCAGTTCTCATCTGATGAAGCGATGCAGACACTCCAGGGACCCGAGACATGTCACCAAACGAGGTGATGGTTTTCCCTTTCTTCGCGAGAACAATAATTTCTTCAATCTCCTTAGGAGTCGTCACACAGACAGGACACCCCGGCCCCTGCCCGATGGTAATCCCACACTGTTTAAACATGACGTCTAAACCATGTTTCACTAACGTATCCTGATGGGTACCACAGACATGCATAAATCGGAGGTTAACCTTAGCTTTTTTAATCTGAGTCACGATACGATCAGCTAGATGTTTATCATCCAGTGAAAACATTACTTCATCTCCCCAAAAGAAAGCATTTCTCTGAATAACGCAAGAGTCTCCTCAGCTTCTTTCTTATCGAGTATCTGAATAGCAAAACCAGCGTGAACCAGTACATAATCACCTTTTTTTATTTGAACGAGTGTAATATTGGCTTTCCTTTTTGTCCCACTCCCATAATCAACAGTAGCGTATTCGTTTTTTGAATCAATCTCGATAATCTTACCAGGGATTGCGAGGCACACAACTGCTCATAAGATAGTTGATATTATAAAGTTAACCTTGATTATTTTGATTTGTTGGACTAAAGGACGCAAGACCTCTATTTTTAGTACAGTAAATTCTCTCTGATTTAACTATAAAAGATAACATATAGTACTGAAGATAAATCGTAGGAAAGCGAGAATTAAATCAATGAGCGTTGTTTCTTGCGGTGGGTGTGTATCGGATTTTTTATTCTCCGAAATTATCTGTATTATTGGATTTTGTTGTATTTTGGAAATATAAATTGTTGTTTGTTGTCTCAGTGCGGTTGTTGTAGGTACCAGCATGATAATGGCTACGATAAGCAGCCCAACGATTATGTTTTGTTTTTTCATATTATAGTTTCACCTCTTAATAAATTTGGTTTTAAAAAAAAGAAAATAGATTTTTTATTAACGATGAAGACGATCACGAGCGATTCGGGTGATGCTCACTGATTCGATCAGTCCAGATTGTTGCAGTTTTTGTTTAATAGTGTTCACGGTGAGTTTACTTTTTGATATATCCGCAATGATATTCCAGCGTGCTTTTTGTCCTCGTTGTGAGCTGCGTGATTCTGACATGATGAGATCTAGTTTTAGGGTGGCGATTTTTGTCGCGATTTTTGCGAGGCATCCCGGAGTATCTCCGAATTCGATTTCCATTTTTACGAGATCTGCAGGTTTTCCATAGACTGGAGTAATCGTAATTGTATTTGTCGTCGTATCTAGGCTGAGGAGTACTTCATCTCCTTCTTTGAGTCCAAGGGGATCTCGGAATTCGTTAGGTATGACGAGGCGGCCTCTTGTGTCTAGACGGATGATTGAGTTCATATATTCACCTTTGTGGGAATTAGGTGGGAAATATGTGAACCTCAATATTTATACTTTATCATTATGGTTCTACTATAATCGTTAAACAGCTGAGTCCGATGATCGAATAATAGCAGAGCCAAACTTGGCGATATGGATCTACATGACGAAAACAACCACCTATGAAACCCACGACATATAGTTGTTGGTTTTTATTACAAATATAAGGAGGTAAAACTCCAGCAATTGTCACACAATCCCCGGCATTAATGTCCGCAATTATGATTGGGCCTATATAAAGCATAATTGAGTTAAGTAAATTGTTACCCGGATAAATATCTGGCCAACCCATTCCGTTACTAAAGATAGGACCAGTTTTTACCCTGAATAAGAGATCAGAACGTTCGATGATGGATTGTATATCCTTACTTGTTACTACCTTGTTCTCCTGAAGAGTTTGAATTATTTTTTCTACAAATTCTTTTACTGTTTGATTAGCGATTTGTACGACTGCTTTTTGAAACAAAGGTAAATGTTTTTCTGTCAAGTATATATTAGAATCAACTCGTAATCTTGTATTGACATGATTATTTTCCTTCATAGTCATATAGTTATTTGTCGCTGCAACAGGTATGGAAGTTGTACACACCAGCATGATAAGCACAAGGCCTATTGGTTTCCTAATTTTTTCCTTCATAATGTATCATCTTTAATAACAAAGAATCGAAAAATAAATCGAAGGGATCGTAAAAAATCAATGATGAAGACAGTCACGAGCAATTGTTGTTTTCAACGATGTTTTTTTATCGTTAATCTCTTGAAAAATTAAATCCTTCAAGGGACTAAAGAATCCTCGAAATGGGATTAGAACAATTGCTTGTGCCTTCATAGATCTTCACATTTGTGGGAATTTTGTGGGAATATAGTATATCTGGTATATAATAATTTCCCTACATAAAAAAATATTGTATATTGAAAAAATTTAACCTTCAAAAACAACCTTCGTAACCCACATAAGTAAAATACCACAAATAAAAACCATAAGAGTCGCCATATACTTCTTCATATCAAGTTCTTTCCGAATCTCAGGGACAAGATCAGTTGCAGCAATATAAATAAAACCTCCCGCCGCAAACGGAAGAATAAACAATACTATATTCTCAATTTTATTCGCAACAAAAAAACCGAAAATACCCCCAAAAACAGCGGTTAACGCAACAACAAAATTCAACACGATCGCTTTCTTCTTCGAAAAACCACCATAAATCAGCACACCAAAATCACCGATCTCCTGCGGAATCTCATGCGTCGCAATCGCAATCGTCGTCGTCACACCAAGAGGAACAGAAACCACAAAACTCGCAGCCATAATCAACCCATCAATAAAATTATGAATCGAATCACCAATCAAATTCATATACCGAAACGTATGCACATCACACTCACCCTTATGACAATGTCGCCAATGCAGAACCTTCTCAATCAAAAAAAACAAGATAAACCCAACAAGAACATACAAAAACACATCCAACCCATGACTATTCTCAACCGCCTCAGGTAACAAATGAAGAAACGCGCCACCCATCAACGCACCAGCGGACAACCCAATAAGAATAAGCAAGATCTTATTCAACACCTTATCCTTAAGAGCAAGCGTCACCACCCCAACAAAAGAAATCAACGAAACAAAAAACGTCGCAACAAGAATATACACTAACTCAAACATCACACATCACACAACCTACTTCTTATACGGAATCAAACACAAAAACTTCAATGGAGCTTTTCCCGTGTTCACAAACTGATGCCACTCCATCGGTTTGATAAAAACCACATCACCCGACTTAAACGATTGCTCATTTTTTTTATCCCGAGCAACACCAGTCCCTTCAAGAATAAAGACTTCATGCTCCCAATCATGCTGATGCAACGGCGAATACCCACCCGCTTGCACTTCAAAAAGACGCATCGCAAAATTCTCCGCCCCATCCTTCTGAGAAATCAACCAACGAACCTTAAGATCCTTAATCCCCTGCTCCTTCGGCTGCTCCAACTCAACCTCAGAAAAATGCACATGCTTCATCAACGATCACCTCACACACTATACTCCCAAACCATAAATGAGCCAGAATAAAGAAAAGAGTACATAAACATACGCCCTACACCGATGCACGCTTCTGCCGATGCAACCGCTTATCAACCACCGAAATCATACGATACACATCAAGATCCTGCACCCCAAGAAAATCATAAATCTGCTGCACCACCTGCTCAGTATTACTCACGACATCATGATACCTCACAAACAACACCCGCATATCCTCCCGACCAGTCACCAATTTTTTAATCAACACATTCAACTTCTCAAAACTTTTTTTCGTCTCCTCACGATTCGTATCCGTAATCCGTGCCATTTTCTCCATAGAATCAAGAATCTCATCCAGATTCCGCTCAGAATAAATAATCGTATACCTCCCCAGCGGCAAAAACTGCAGACCATACGCCGTGATCTTAATAAACTGCCCTTTATACTGACCAAGCGGAAATGTCCCCGCCATAAGCTTATTAATGATTTTCCCACCCTCAAGCTCAAAATAACCTTTCGGGTTGTTCTCATCAGCACTACGAGATTCATCAAACCCGATTGGGACCCCACCTGCATGAAGAATCTGCATCAGAAGCGACGTCCCCGACCGCTCCAACCCCGAAACAATATAATTCGTCTCCTTATCCAACACCATGCCGCATTCTCACCTCTTAAGTGATGTACCCCCGATGTCTTAACCAGGTAAGCACCTTCCCAACACTCTGCTCAACCGTTTCTTTATCCGTATCCAAAACAACCTCCGGATGCACTGGTTCTTCATAGACATCGTCCACACCGGTGAAATCCTTGATTTCCCCAGCCTGAGCCAGTTTATACATGCCTTTCACATCACGGCTCATACACACCTCAACCGGACAGCGCATGTAGATTTCAGCGAACTCACTGATCTCCTCCCGTGTCCGCTCTCGCCGCTCCCGATATGGTGAAACAAAAGTCGCCAGGACAATAACACCGTTTCGCGTGAGAAGTTTCGCGACAAACGTAACCCGTTTAATATTCTCATCACGATCCTTTTTTGAGAACCCGAGATCACTGGTGAGATCTTTACGAACGATGTCACCATCAAGACGTTCTACACGATACCCTTGTTGTTTAAGAATCATCGCTACGCGGTCAGCGATCGTGGTTTTCCCGCAACACGGCAGACCCGTGAACCAGACGGTGACTCCTTTTTGATTCTTCATATTATCACATTCTTATGAGGTAAGAAACACGAGAATTTCTTGGAGGAACGACTCTGTTTTTTCTTTCGGAACGATAGCTCCGAGAACTTCTTTTTTACCTCCTGCTTTGAATCCTTGGTTCTTACCAATGATGATTAATGGTTCCATGTTTTTTTTACTTCTGACGTAGATTTGATCACGGTCAGAAAAAAACCCGGTGTTGACCACTACCGCGTCTTTATTATGGTCCCAAGCAAGTTTTCTGGTGATTGTTGATATAATGTTGTATGACGTGTTGATGGTTTTGATGATGATGTTGTTTTTTTCTTCCCCCGGTGATGCGAGTTGACTAGTGATTTCTTGTTCTAACCGTGCAAGGTTGTTGTTCCAGTCAGGGTGTGTTAGAATATCCTTTGGCGTGTTGTGTGTGAGAAGGAATCGGGGTGCATCTTCTACGGTTGTTCTCTCACCAAGCTTATAATTGGAGTCGATCATATAGACCATATGGAGGAGATCATTAAAGGTGAGTATGTGGACATGACAAAAACCTTGGATATATTGTGAAATCATCGTGTTGTTCTTAATTTTTTGTTCGTGATCACCGATGACGCCAAGGAGTGCATATAAGTTGATAGGGTTTTTCAGAAATTGATTAATAATCCAGCTTGCTGAAGGATATCGATTAGGGTCTCCTCCTTTGATGATGGGGTTGTGGTGGTAAACTTCAGTGATTTCTTCTTGCAGGTGATGATCAAAGATGATGACACGAGCGTTTTTCGCGAGAAGGAGTATTTGTTCTTTTGGTATCGCCATGTCTGCGATGATGATGAAATCGTATGCAGCATATTCTTGGAGTTCAGTGTCGGTGAGGAAATAATTCCCGAGTATGGGTGTGTGGTTGACTATGGTTTTTTCTTGGAGGTTTTCTAAGAGGAGGCGCGCGGAGCAGATTCCGTCGGTGTCCCAATGATGGATGATGAGTCCTTTGCCTTGTAGTGAGGCGAATATGGTGTGTAGGGGTTCTTTGTTCATAGGGTCACATTCACATTGTTTTTTTTATATGTCTCGGATCATCCCTGCGCCGACGGTCTCATTGGTTGTTTCATCGATGAGGATGAAGCATCCTGTGGCGCGGTTTCGTCGGTAGCTGTCGAAATATAATGGTTGGGCGGTTCGTAGGGTTATTCTTCCGATATCGTTGAGTCCGAGGTGATGTGCTTTTTCGTTTCTGTGGAGGGTGTTGATGTCGAGTTTGTAGGGGATGTCTCGTACGATGGCCTTGGTTTCTTTGGTGGTGTGGCGGATGATGTAGCGGTTTCCTGGTTTGAGTGGTGTGGTGTTCATCCAGCAGATCATCGCGTCGATGTCGTGGCTGACGATGGGGGTGTTGTGTTCTCGGACGAGCATGTCGCCGCGGCTGATATCGATATCATCGGTGAGTTGTATAACGACGGACATCGGGGGGAATGCTTCTTTTATTTTTCCTTCTGGTGTCTCTATGGAGTGGATGGTGGTGGTGAATCCTGAGGGGAGTACTTTGATGTGGTCTCCGGGTTTGAAGATGCCGCCTGCGATTTTTCCTGCGTATCCGCGGTAGTCGTGGTGTTTGTCTGATCTCGGGCGGATCACGTATTGGACGGGGAACCGGCAGTCGACAAGGTTTTCGTCGCTACTAATGTGGATGTTTTCGAGGTGGTACAGGAGGGTTGGTCCAACATACCAAGGCATTTTTTTTGATTTTTTGACGACGTTATCACCGTGTAGTGCACTGATGGGGATGAAGGAGATATCGGCGATGTTGAGTTTGGATATGAAATCTTTTATCTGGTCTTTTATGGTATTGTAGATTTCTTGTTTGTAGTCGACGAGGTCCATTTTGTTGATGCAGACGACGAAGTGGGGTATTTTGAGGAGTGCGGCTATGAAGATGTGGCGGTGGGTTTGTTCGATGACGCCGTTTCGGGCATCGATGAGTATGAGTGCGAGGTTGGCAGTAGATGCTCCGGTGACCATGTTTCTGGTGTATTGGACGTGGCCTGGGGTATCTGCGATGATGAATTTTCGTTTGGGTGTAGCGAAGTAGCGGTAGGCAACGTCGATGGTGATCCCTTGTTCTCGTTCTGCTCGGAGTCCGTCGGTGAGAAGGGCGAGGTTAAGTTCTTCTCCTCGTTGGTGGCAGAGTCTTTTCAGGTTTTTGAGTTGGTCTTGGAAGATGGTTTTACTATCGTAGAGGAGCCGACCGATGAGGGTGCTTTTTCCGTCGTCGACGCTTCCAGCAGTGGTGAATCTGAGGAGTTCGATGTTGTAATAGTTTTTGGTGTCCATGGTTAGAAGTATCCCTCCTTTTTGCGATCTTCCATCGCGTTTTCTGCTCGGAGGTCGTCGGCGCGACTGACGCGTTCGGAGATCATGCAGGCTGCGACTTCTTGGATGATTTCTTCAACGGTTTTCGCGTTGGATTCTATAAGGCCGGTGCAGGTCATATCTCCGACGGTTCTGCAGCGGACGGTCATGGTCTTTATATTTTTCTTTTCGGTTGGATCTAGATTAAGATAAGTTGAGTAGGGAAGTATGACGTTGTCTCTAATGACGACTTTTTGGTGGTGGGCGAAGTAGATTTTTGGTATGGGGATGCGTTCTTTGAGTATGTATTGCCAGATGTCCATCTCGGTCCAGTTGCTAAGGGGGAAAACACGGAAGTGTTCGCCGTGGTGTTTTCTTCCGTTGTAGAGGTCCCAGAGTTCTGGTCGTTGGTTTTTTGGGTCCCATTGTCCGAATTCGTTTCGGTGGGAAAAAAAGCGTTCTTTGGCTCGTGCTTTTTCTTCGTCTCGTCGTCCTCCTCCGATGGCAACATCGAATTTGTGTTCTTGAATAGCGTCTAGGAGGGTGATGGTTTGGAGGATGTTTCGGCTGGCATGTTTCCCTGTTTCTTCTTTGACGCGGCCGGTGTCTATACTTTTTTGTACGGATCCGATGACGAGTCGAACGCCGATTTTTTTAAGGTAGTTGTCTCTGAATGTGAGGGTTTCGGGGAAATTGTGTCCGGTGTCGATGTGAAGGAAGGAAAAGGGTATGGGTGCGGGTTGGAATGCTTTTTTTGCGAGGTGTCCAAGGGTGATGGAGTCTTTTCCTCCTGAGAAGAGGAGGGCGGGTCGTTCGAATTGTGCGGCGACTTCGCGGATCACATAGATGGCTTCTGCTTCGAGTTTTTGGAGGTGGTTGAGGTTGTAGCGGATCATTTAGTATTGGCCTCTGGTTTTGTTTAGTCGAGGTATCCGAGTGCTCGGAGGCGTTCTTTGACTTTTTCTTCGTCTTCTTTGCTGAAGGCTTCTTCTGGTTCTTGTTCGTCTGTGCCAGAGATGACTTCTCTGAGGACGTAGGTTACGTAGCTGGATAGTGAGTTGAATCCTGTTCCTTTGATGCGTTTTTTTATTTTTTCTGCAAGTTGTGTTGGTATTGAGATGGTTGTGTATTTTTTTTCGTCTGTTTTTTCTTCCATAAACTCACCTAATTACTTATAGTTACATGTCATTATATATAATTATATGTAATTATAACATATAAACTTTACGAGAAAACACTGGACACAACAAGTACATACAACAAAGAACCATAAAAAAAGAAATACTAGACAATCCATTACCCGTTTTGTTCCTAGGTGATACCATGAAGACAAACGATATAAAAATCGCAATACTCCGGATAGAAGGGACCAACTGCGAACAAGAATCCTACGATGCTTTCAAACGACTCGGCACACAACCAGAGTTCGTCCACCTCAAACAACTCCTGAACATCGATTGTACAAAAGAAGAAAAACGAGACCTCTCCGACTATCACTGTCTCATGATACCTGGAGGATTCTCCGCAGGAGACTACATCAGGGCCGGAGCGATCCTCGCTGCACGAATTAAAAGCAAACTTCAGCATCAACTTGAAGAATTCATCACACAAGAATATCCGATCCTCGGCGTCTGCAACGGTTTCCAAGTCCTCACCGAACTCGGACTATTACCGGGTATTGAAACCGTTATTCGCCCGGTCCCCGACGCATGCCTCTACCTGAATGATTCCAATCGATTCGAATGCAGACCAACTCTTCTCAAACATGAAAACCGGGGGACCTGTATCTTCACCAAGAAAATCCCAAAAAACGACATCAGACTTATCCCGAGTGCACACGCAGAAGGCAAGCTTCTTTTCCCCTTTGAAAAACAAGAACATTATTTGAAACAACTCGAAGAAAACGATCAAATCGTCTTCCGATTCGTTGATCCTGAAGGCAACTATGCTGGATACCCCTGGAACCCGAATGGGTCACCTGCAAACATCGCTGGTATCTGCAACCCTCAAGGCAATGTCTTTGGGATGATGCCACACCCCGAACGAACATTTTTCCGTCATCAACACCCTGATTGGCCTACAAAAGGGCTCGATAGTAACGTCGGGGATGGCCGGGCAGTTTTTGAATCAGTTATTGACTACATCAATAAAAGGTTTTAACGATGCCACCCGTAGTCACCTGCCTCCTCGTTTCCGCTGGGAAACTCCTTATTTTAAAACGGAGTACACAAGTAAGAACCTATAAAGAATACTGGGGAGGAGTCGCAGGATATATTGAGAATAAAGAACAACCATATGAGACTGCCCTCAAAGAGATACATGAGGAAGTCGGATTAGAAGAAGCAGATGTACGCCTTACCACACAAGGAGAACCAGTAAAAATCACGGATATGCATGAAGGGAAACGGTACGATTGGGTGATTCATCCGTTCGTGTTCCACGTCAAAAAAAAAGAGAAAATACATATAGACTGGGAGCACTCAGAGTACAAGTGGATTTCACCAGCTGAGATTTCACAATATCAAACAGTCCCGCATTTGAAAGAGATCGTCCGACAGCATCTCCAGGAAACCACGTGAACAATACGGAGGAAGCATGGAAGGTGATGAGGGGAAAAAGTTCTTTTTTTATCGTGTATCTCATTGTTTTTCTCAAAAGAAAAGATAATTATTGTATAACAAAATATAAATAGGGGGATGACACATAAATATATTTCACCATTCATAATCAATATAAAAGGGGGCCCATGAATATATGAACATGAACATATTAAGAAAAAGTATCGCGATAAGCGGAGTATTATTGTTTCTAACACTGACTTTTTTTCCAGCCTCAGCAGGAGACACATCCGAATCATGTCTTGTGGAGTCGTCATCGTTACTCAGGGAAATTAACCACGGGTACCCGTGGTGGAGTTCACGAACGGTACAGATTGATGCCGCAACCGTCTACCTTTTTGAAGACCCCTTTTTTGAGCTCTACTCATTCATCAGTAACCATGGAGGACAAGACGTCAAAATACGAATTACTCATGTTCTACAGAAACCTGATGGGACCATGAATCAAGTCAGTTGGGATCAACTCACACTTCACCCGGGTCAGGGCGTTGAATACTGGATCATGTGCATGTACCTTGATAATCAATATGGGAGATACAACTATATTATCACCGTGAGTGATACCAACGGTAATATTCTGCATCAACGCACAGTCTCCTGGGTAAGAAACCCGATATAAAGAAAATGGAGTGACACCTATGATAAAAAAAACAAAACTCTTTGCAATAGGCAGCATATGTCTTTTCCTGACCTTGTCATTGTTTTCTGCATCAGTTGCAGCGCGAGAGATCGGTGGATCAAACCCATCAACAAATAAACGACCGAATATACAAATCGAGGAATTATCCGCGTACGATTCAAGCTGGTGTTTTGAAATTCATCTATGGATTCGCAGTTACGAAGGCTATGATATTCCGGGTCAGATCATCCACACGATCTTGACACCAGACGGAACAAAAGTAATCCTTGGAACATGGCAGTATGTATTCACCGAGAGACTTTGGGTGTTTTTTTCTATCTTCTGGCTGTATCCTTCAGATCTCTACGGAGAATATACATACATCGTGACTTTGAAGACAGACTCTGGATTCATCATTGACCAAGAAAAAGTCACATGGGAACGAGGAAAACTCTAAGCCTCTTCCCCCTACTATTTTTTTATTATTACATTTTTTTTATTGTCTTCCACATCCAAAATATTTAATACTTGTTCAATAGAAGAAAACGTTTCTTCAACCGTGCCACTTGTATCAATAATATACCATCCTTGCGCTAATGCTAACGCTTTCTCCCGCACTTTCACCAGCGCCTCATACGTTTCAAACATCTCCGTCTCACTTCGTTTTTTTATCCGCTGAAGAGCTAACTCTGGTGAGGCATCAAGAAAAAACATATACTCTGAAGTAGGAACAAAATGCTCAAAAAACGTGTACGCAAACTTCGCAAGACGAAACGGAAGATATGCAGTACCCATCAGATACCGCACCATAATTACTACGTCATACTCGTTTTTCCGATAATACTTCCGAAGCGAATACAACACATCAAACGCATAAAACACGGAAGCCTTAATCCGATTCCGCTTCCCTTTACCTAAAAGCGCTTTTTTCACAATTCTCCCATACACATTATCAGTCTCTGGATGAGACCGAATCAAGACTTTCTCCCCCTGCTGCTCATAATACTTTTTAATTAGTCGTGCATGTGTGTCTTTCCCGACGCCATCCAACCCATCAACAATAATCAGACGCATACTTACCTCACCAGGAACCCCCAATAAAAGAATGCAGTGATAAACGGGACAGAAAGGTTATCCAACCCAAACGGGGTAATCCCCTCCACCAGGGTCGCCAACGCGGCTATCCACAAAAGATACCCGAGCAGTATCGTGGTCACCGGTACCGCATAAAAAAGAAAAGCAACTATCAACACGAGAAACGTCACCAGAAACATCGCGAGTGATCCTACATAGCTTTTTGTATCCCGAAAAATACGATAGGTTCGTCTTCCATATCGTATTCCAATTATGGACGCGAGACCGTCACCATACGACATCGCAAGAATACCCATCGCGATAATCACCCGATACTCAAAGAACACATAGGCTAACACGGTCCAGGTGATCGCATAATACACTAATCCGAGCCCATGACCAGCCTCAGACGTCTTCCCTCGTATCTTTTTAAACGGAGAATACGGACTCATCAAAAACGTGAACAAGATAAACGGTCCTGCTGCAACAAACGCCATCATCTCACGTGTTTGAAATACCGGTAGAATAAATGCGATATTACCCGTCATAATATGAAGAAATTTCCTACTCGCAACAGGATATTTCTTTGATAAAATTTTTTCTGTGCACACAACAAGAACCGCAACGTACAGATAGACGAGTACGACCCCAACAACATCATTCTGAAACATAATACTTCAACCAGTGAACGCACCTACAAGAAAAGCAAGCAGACCAATGCAGAGTGCTATTAGAGTAAATTTTCTATGAAAACTCATATTTGGTTTTTTCTTCACGAGTAACTGAATCGATGTACTCAGTAACATCGTATCCGTAAGAAACACGAGAACAAAATAAGGAATATTCTGATAATACACTCCAAAACCTGGTAAAAAAAACGGGAAGAAACTTAACGCTATCGCAATCAGATAAAACACTGCTGATATTCCATTTGATCCACGCAATCCAATATATCGGGGGAACGATCGTACACCGAGTATGCGATCTCCTTCGTAATCCATGACGTCCTTCATGATTTCTCGGCCAGCCCCCGCAAGAAACGCGATACAGGCGATGATGAATATAGCGGGGTGAACCTGTAGTACGAGAAAATTATTGGTGAGGACCGCGGCACCCCCAAACACAAACGGTATCGCCATCACATACGCGATGAAGAAATTCCCCAGGAGTTTAATCTTTTTTAAGAATGCATCATACAGGATAGCAAAGAGTGCGGTAATCAACGCAATGAGGAAACAGGTGGGGTTCACGAAATATGAACAGAGGATACCAAGAGGGAATAAAATAATGAAGAGAATTAGTGCTGTTTTTGGGGAGAGGTCACCACGGACGAGTGGGCGATCCATTCGCTTGTTTGTTCGGTCAATCCCTACATCGTAATAATCGTTCAATGCGAACGTGCTCGCTTCGAGAAACAATGCGGTGAAGAACGTAAGAAGGAATTTATCAAGTGCGGGGAGTCCTTGGATGACGATGATGGAACCGATTAGAATCGCGATCGCGATCATGACTCCATGTCCGAGTCTCATGAGGTCCCAGATTGCTTTGATCTTGTTCATCAGCATAGAGTCAGAATATCGTTTGTTCGTTATATACTTTTGAGAAAAAACACCACAGATATAACCGGGTTATTGCTCGGGTTCGATGATGACTTTGATGGAGTCATGTGCTGTGGCAACGAGTTGAAACCCTTTCGCTGTTTCTGAGAGTGGGAGCCGATGAGTTATCAAGTCGGTGACGGGGAGTTTTTTTGAGGCAAGAAGATCGATCGCTTCAGTGATATCTTGTGGGCTTCCCGCATAGGTTGACACCATTGTGATTTGTTTATTCCAGAGGTCAAACAGGGGAACCGGGATGTCGACGTTGGGTTCTGTTGGCGCAAAAAACAAAATAGTGCCTCCAGTATCCACAGTATGGAGCGCTTGTTTAACCGCTGATGATGCCCCTGTGCAGAGAATAACGAGGTCTGCAAGATGACCGTTCGTATATTTCTTAATGGGGTCTATGATGTTTTGTTTCGCGTTGATGACGAGATCCGCTCCAGCTTTTTTCGCCATCTTCAACCGATACTCGTCGATATCTGTAGCAATAACATGACCGGCACCCCATGCTTTTGCGAGTTTAATAAACAGTAGTCCTGAGATCCCACTGCCCAGGACAAGAACCGTCTGTCCTTTTTTCAGTCCCGCAGTCTTCATTCCTCGTACGACGCAGGCGAGTGGTTCAATAAAAACACCCTCCTCATAGGACATGGTTTTTGGGAGGAGAAACACGCCACGATCAACATTAATTTCTGGGACACGAAGGTATTCTGCAAACCCTCCCGGGTAAAAGTTTGTTGAATGGAGCGTATGACACAGGGTATGTTGATTATTTTTACAAAACCTGCAGGTGTTACAGGGGACATGGTGGGAGACGAAGACACGATCCCCAACATGGTAGTGTTTCACGTTTCGTCCTACTTCTACGATATCTCCAGTGATTTCGTGTCCGAGAACGCGTGGTGCTTTTTTAATTCGGTACCACTC
Source organism: Methanobacteriota archaeon (assembly GCA_043806635.1). Taxonomy (GTDB): domain Archaea; phylum Thermoplasmatota; class E2; order DHVEG-1; family DHVEG-1; genus JAZDGT01. Next base: position 19,508 of record JAZDGT010000082.1, read on the forward strand.
CATCACGTCGCTCCCGCAGATCCCACTCGCTTTCACGTTCACTAGTAGTTCATCATTACTGATGGTTGGTACCGGCATTTTTTCGATGCGGACATCATTGTTGTTATAGTACATGGCAACGTTCATCGTCTTCATAGATAAGACACGGTTCTAGTTATGGAGAAGTGTTTAATAGCTTTTTTTACCCTTCATATACAACACACTGTATACTAATGGAGGAGGATTCGTAGTAAAAAAAAAAGATTTATTATCTAACGTTCGTTACAGAACTCATTCAAAACATGTGTTCAGAGGAATAGAGATGGGGTTATTTGGACCAGATAAAATAACGTTATCACTAGAAAAATTTGATTACAAACCTGGTGATAATATTAAAGGAACGGTTACGCTGAATCTAAAAAAACCGACGAAAGCAAGGAATCTCACCGTTTCTCTTATTGGGAGAGTCACAGAAAAAACACAGGGAACATCTGTACGAGTGAGCGGAGGTTCGCCTCGCGTGCATTCCTCTTCGCAGACTCGTACGTTTGATATTTATAATTTTGCGATGCCGCTCGAGGGGGAGAAAGAGTATAGTGAGGGGACGTATCCTTTTGATATGAAAATCCCAGAAAACATTTTCCAAACAGAGCAGAAACCAGTCGGTCCTCAATACGAGGGAGCGTTAGGGACCCTCGCGAAAATAGCGGCAGGCGCATCACCGTATCACACCTATTCACGTATCGACTGGTTTGTTGAATCAAGACTTGATATCCCCATGGGACTTGATGTTCGTAAATCCCAAAAAATTGTTCTGTCACCGTAAGAACGATATTGCTTTTATATTTTAGAATATGAGAGGATGACGACTATGAAGATAGGAATTATTTATTATTCACGGACAGGAAACACACGACAGGTCGCACACCTGTTAGAGAAAAAACTACTGGAGAGAAACCAGGATGTGGATGTTATCGAGATTGAAGCAGTGAAAAAACCAGGGTTTTTTACCACGGGTTATGCGGCGATGAAACAAAAAACGCTCCCGATAAAAAACGAGGGGGTTGACTTAGCACCCTATGATACTCTCCTCGTCGGTACTCCGACTTGGGGAAGGAGACCTTCACCGTTTATTAAAACATTTTTCCAGAGTGCACAAAACACGAGAGGAAAAAAAGCTGCGATGTTTATTATTCGTGGTGGTGACCCAGATAAACGGCAGACGGCACAAGAGATCATGAAAAAAACCTTAGAGGGTACTGGGTTGAACGTAGCTGATGCGTTTCTGTGTTTACAGATGAAGAAAGGAGTTATAAGGAAAGGAGAAGAAAATATTGACAGTTACCTTACGAAGGTTCTCCCGTTATAACTAATCCTGAATACACTATTTTTTCTTCTGAGTAAATATCGCGAAGGCTTCCTGTTGGGTCGCCTTGTCATGGACGATAGCTCGAACGGCTTTCATCATGCTCACAGGGTTCGTGCTTTGGAAGATGTTCCGCCCCATGTCCACGCCGATTGCTCCCGCCTGTATCGCGTCATACGCCATCTGCAACGCTTCCTTCTCGGGTGTTTTTTTTCCACCAGCGATCACAACAGGGACTGGACAGGATTCGATGACTTTCTCAAAACCCTTCACATAGTAGGTTTTCACAATATGCGCACCGAGTTCGGCAGCCATCCGTGATGCAAGGCTCATGTATCGTGCATCACGCACCATCTCCTTCCCGACAGCAGTGACGGCGACCACGGGGATACCGTATCGTTCTGCATCATCAATGTACTGCGTCATCCCAAGGATTGTGTCTCGTTCGAACTCTGCACCCACCATGATCGAATACGCAACACCAGAAGCATTTAAACGAATCGCATCCTCGACGGAAACCACGGTGCCTTCATGAAGAAGCTCTTTGCCGATGATACTGGTACCACCAGAGACACGCAAAACAATCGGGACATCCATCTCGGGGTTGATATAGTTCCGTAACGCACCCCTCGTCAGCATCAACGTATCAGCGTAAGGTAACAATGGGTTCACCATCGCCGCAAGGTTTTCAAGACCGGTTGTCGGCCCCATGAAATACCCATGATCAACCGCGAGCATCACGGTATGACCATCTTTTGGTTTAATGATTCTTGAAAGCCTATTTCTCATTCCCCAATCCATAAGAGTAACGCCTCCGATTTCTTTTTTTAAATGAGAAATAGAAAAGGATTATATAAACTCTGGTTCAAAAAAAAATAGGAGGCGAAAGACGTTCATGGATTACACGATTTCGGAACGTCTTCGTTTATTGTCTTCTAAACAGTTAGCTCGGTGGCGGTGGAACAAATGGACACGGTGGTGCACCGAATGGGTTACCCGCAGTGGTTCCTCTCATCCACAGTATCAACAGGATTACGAAAATAATGGGGATGATAATCAGGATAGAACCTCCTGATGCTTGTGTTTGTCCTCTTTTTTTAAGTAGTTCTAAAATTTTTCTTATCATCGTTGTTTTTTCTAACGTGTCAGATTTTGCTGCTGCCGTCATAGGCAAGAGTAAAAGAATACCTGCTACGACTAGAGTTCCTAATACGATTTTTTGTTTCATACATTACCTCCCCCTATGCTAATCTATAGCATGAAATAACCATCAGTTACTCCATATATAAATACATCGCGTAATTAGAATAAACCGCGTAATACGCGGGGAATGAATAATCAAAACCTTTTTTATGTGCGGTGATGTTACCCGTTCCAACCTATAGGGAGGCTAGAAAATGCCAACTATTGAACATTTAGAGCCGAAGCTTGTATGGAAACAATTTGATGAAATACGTAAAATTCCTCGCTGCTCCAAACACGAAGAAAAAATACGAGATTACATTGTCGGATTTGCAAAAAAACAAGGACTACAACTAAAAGTTGATCAGGTGGGAAACGTCCTTATACGAAAACCTGCAACCCCTGGAATGGAGAAGAAACCCGCGGTTATCCTCCAAGGACACATGGACATGGTCTGCGAAAAAAACAGTGACGTCCACCATGATTTCTCGAAGGATCCTATCAAAATAAAAATTCAAGGAGACATCCTCTCTGCTGAAGGGACAACCCTTGGTGCAGATAATGGTATCGGGATCGCGATCAGCCTCGCATTACTCCAAGATAAAACCGTGAAACACGGCCCTTTAGAAGTGCTTATGACCGTTGATGAAGAAACAGGGTTAACCGGTGCATTTGCGATGAAACCTGATATGCTCACTGGTAAAATCATGCTCAACCTAGACAGCGAAGATTTTGGGGTGATCACAGTCGGGTGCGCCGGTGGCGGTGATTCAACCATTGAGTTACCACTGAAGACACAGACGGCTCCCGCAGGTACTGAGAGCTTACTAATTAAAGTCTCGGGTCTTCGTGGTGGGCACTCCGGTGTTGATATCCACGAGCAACGAGGAAACGCCATAAAACTTTTAACCAGGATGCTATGGAAAGCAGCAGAGAAAAACACGTTTTCATTAAGCGATATAAAAGGTGGAGATAAACATAATGCAATCCCCAGGGAAGCATACGCAAAACTCTGTATTTCAACGAAAGAAAAAAATGGGTTTATCACCTCGATGAAAAACGAAGAAAAAAATATTCTTGATGAAATCAAACCGATTGACCCGAAATTCACTCTAACAATCGAATCCTGCGAACCTGTGAACACCGCGTTTGATCAACCATCACAGAAAACCATGCTGAATCTGGTCCATGGACTACCTCATGGTGTCCATAAAATGAGTTACGATATCCCCACACTAGTTGAAACGTCAACGAACCTCGCAACCATTGCTGTTAAAGATAACGCTGTAGTGATTGGGATGAGTTCACGAAGCCCGATGAAATCCGCGTTGCAGGATATGCGGGATCGAATCCATGCGATCGCAACATTAGCAGGTGCAAAAGTCTCTGAAGGAGGGTCCTACCCCGGGTGGAAACCTAATCTGGAATCAAAACTTCTTGCGCTCGCAAAAAAAATCTTTCATGACATGTACAAGCATGACCCAAAAATTGAGGCGATCCACGCAGGACTTGAATGCGGTATCATTGGGGAAAAATTCCCCGGCATGGACATGATCTCTATTGGACCAACCCTGAAATACCCGCATTCCCCAGAAGAGCAACTCCATATTAGCACCGTTGATAAAACCTATATGTATTTAGCGAAAATCCTTGAAAACATCTAAAAAAAATTGAAAGAAATATACGAAGGGTTACATTGAGCGGAGACGTTCAATACGTTTATCAAGAGGTGGATGAGTAGACCAAATCGATTCCCGACGAGCTCGTTTAAACGGATTCGCGATATACAACGGTGCAACAGTTTTCGAACCCTTCGGATCATCAGGGAGATCTGCTTTTATTTTTTCTAATGCCCGCGCGAGACCCTCCGGGTTACGGGTAAGATATGCACCGTTCGCATCAGCAAGATACTCTCGTCGACGAGAGATTGCAAGATACGTTAAACGCGAAAAAATTGGTGCCAATATAATGAAGATGATCGCAATAATGATAATGATGATGTTGCCTTCTCCTTTTTTTCCGCCTCGTCCTGCGCCACCCCAGAACAGCATTCGTATCGTGATCTCTGCAAGCAATGCGATTGCGCCGACGACACCGACGGTAACCGTGGCGACGAGAATATCCCGGTTTTGGATATGACTCATCTCATGACCGATGACTCCTTCAAGCTCTGCGGTATCCAGCTTCTCAATCATTCCACGAGTCGCACAAATAATGGAATCCTCAGGTTTATGTCCTGTCGCAAACGCATTAATATCACTTGATTCCTGGACATAGACTTTTGGTGCAGGAAGTCCTGCAGCGATCGACATCTCCTCCACTTTGTAGATAAGCATTTTTTCGTTCCTATTCGCCGGGTTCGCTGGTCGAGCAGCAGCTGCGGCAATCACACTCTGCACAGAAAAAGAGTATGTTATAGCCACATAGAATAAGGCGATGGGTAACCCGATAATCATCGCAAAATACGGTGGGAAACCGATTATGTATCCTATCGCGAAAATAACAGAGAAAAGAAGCAGCACCATAAATAGACAAATCAAAACGGTTTCTCGTTTATTTTTCCGTATATGATCTTCTAAGAGAAGCTGCTTCTCCATGGTCTCAGACGGTTAACACGTTTTAAAAGGTTACCTTCGGTACCTCTCGTGACGCTTCAGGGATCTGTAGCATTTCTCGTTCTTTCCGTCCCATCATGTTCGCAAAGATGTTCCCTGGGAAGGTTTCTATCGTGTTGTTGAATGACAACACAGAATCATTGTAATGCTGTCGTGCAAACGCGATTTTATCTTCAGTATGTGTTAACTCATCCTGTAACTGTAAGAAGTTTTCATTTGCTTTTAAGTTGGGATAGTTCTCCGCTACTGCAAATAAGGTTTTTAACGCCCCAGTAAGCATATTGTCTGCATTGATGTTTTCCTGTGGTGTTTTAGCACTCATCAACGCTGCACGCGCATTCGTCACATTTTGAAGCGTTTCACGTTCATGAGTCATATACCCTTTGACGGTTTCCATCAGGTTCGGAATAAGATCCGCTCTTCGTTTCAGTTGTACATCGATTTGTGCCCATGAGTTATCGATTCGGTTTTCTGATCGTATAATCCTGTTATATATGCCGAAAAAAATGGCAAATAAAATCAATATTATTACTACCACTAACAGGATTATTCCTATAGTTAACATATCCATGTTTTTTGCCTCCACATTTTATTAACTTTTATTTTCTAGTGAAGGGTTAATAAGAGTTTTTATATAAAACTATCGTGTTAAGATAGTGTTTACTAGAAGATTGTTTCTCATGCTCCCTAAAAAAACAATACTTGATCGTTTACAGCAAATCTATGCACAGATACCGGATTGCGAATGCGTTCATTGTCACCAATGCTGTGGCCCAATTGCCTGGTTTAAACCTGAGGAGTTACTTATCCGAGATTTTCTGAATAAACAGGGAATGGAATACGTAGTCTGGACAACCGAGGAATTCACGCAACACAATAATAGATGCCCGTATCTGAAACAGGATCGATGCAGTATCTACCCGGTTCGCCCGATCGTCTGTCGACTCCAAGGCATCATTCCTCAACTTCCATGTCAACAACACGGTACAATGAGCATCTCACCACAACAGCATGCATCGATTAAACAATCCATGGATGCACTTGTTCGAAACAGTAACGGTTTAGGATGTATATACGGAACACGAAAATTAAGGAGAAAAAAAGAATAATTAGACAATCATTTAACAGTAAATTACTAAAACACTTCTTGTATTGTCCAGCATACGTTGCGGGTATGATCTAGCGGCTATGATACCAGCTTCCCAAGCTGGTTGTACGGGTCCGACTCCCGTTACCCGCATCAAATAAAGGGGGAAACAAGAAATGAAAAACAGTAAAACCATAAAAATCGGTGACACCATAGAACTCATCTCAACAAACGATGAAATGACAAGGTTACAACCTGGTGATCAAGGGACGATTGTCGAAATCGAAGGAGAACCAGGGGATAGAGTCATCTGGATACAGTGGAAACGAACAAAGGCACGATTCGCATTACTCGAAGAAATTGATAAATTCAAGATCATAACGAGTTAATCACAACCACCTGGAGTTTTCTTGCATAATACTTTCGTAATAACGTCACATTTTACGTAGGAAAAGTCTTTAATAACACTATCTCTTTATGCGGGCTCTGATAACCTATGGCGAAGAAACGAAAAGAACCCTCTGAAGAGGAGGAATTCGATTTTAAACTCCCGAAATTCGATGAGCAGAAATTTCTCAAGCGTGAACGAAGAAATATTAAAACCTTGTTTATATCATTCCTTTTTGGTCTCCTCATCGCGATTATCTCGTTTGGGTTCTGGGCGCTTCTCAAGGGGAACCCCCTCCGATGGGAACTCATCTTATTGATTGGTGTGTTTAACGCGTCATGGATAAAATACCTCTTCGTAAAACTGAAGATCGACCTCACTGATTTCGGGAGGAAAGGCTGGTTCACCTCCTTTGCTATATATTTTTTTACATGGGTTATCATATTGATCCTGTTCTGTAATCCTCCATTTTATGATGATCAAGCACCACAGGTATCCGTGGTTTCATTACCCGGGATGCAAGAAGCCGGCGGGTCTGTGAAGATCGTCGCCCATATCGCTGATAACTCAGGGATGGTGGAAAAGAATAACATCCATTTTTCTTTGATTTATCCTGATGGAACGAATACCTCCCCAGATTTCCTTTACGAGGACAACATTTTCTTGTATACGTATGACAACACAAACAACCTAATGGGAAACTATCAGTTTTTGTTAACCGCTCAGGATAACAGTGGTCTTCTCACTGAACAGGAAGGTACGTTCACATATGATAATGATACGATCTTGTTACCAGACCCAGTCGGGGCAACGGTATCACCAGGTCCTGCGGTTACGTATGCATCAACGATTAAGTTTGATGTGGAACCAAATGTGAGTCGAGTCTATTACCAGATTAATGATGGGCGGGAGATTAACGCGTCGATTCAGGGTGATTTCTACGAGTCGTATCCAAAATTTGTTGGATGGGAGAAAAACACGAATGTGACAATGACTGCGTATGCAGAGGTCATCCATTATTTTGTGAATGTGAACCACCAGTTCAATAACACGATCGTGGATTCAACACCGTATTATTTCCAGGTTGGGTCTGAGAAAATCGGTGAAGAGTCTTCGCCTGCCGTTGAGCTGCCGCATTATCAGCCGGTGACGGTCCCTGGTTTTGAAGCAGTGGTGTTCGTGTTTGCATTGGTTATCGCGGTTGTTCTTTTGAAACGGAAGAAGAAAGATAACGAGATATGAACGAACTCATGCTTTTATGCCAAAAAATGAGGGAGGGGTATACTCCTCGAATCCAGGATCCGACGAAACCGGTTCGCTATTGGTCTGAGAAAGACGTGTTCAATGGTGAAGTTGTTGATGCGTACGTCCTTATTTTGAGAACACGAGGTTGCGCGTGGGCGTTACATTCCGGGTGCACCATGTGCGGGTATGGGAATGATAGCCTCTGGAAGCCGGCGTCTGAGAAGGATCTTCTCCATCAGGTTGATACCGCGTTGAAACAGTATGCGGGGGAGCCAGTGGTGAAGATTTTTACGTCAGGGAGTTTTTTTGATACAGGAGAAATCCCGGTGAACGTGAGAAATCATCTTTTTGAGGCGTTATCGGAGAAAACAAAAAAAATCTCGGTGGAGTCACGACCAGAGTACGTGACTAAGGACAATCTTGTTTCTATGAAGAAGGTTTTTTCATCACAAGTCTGTGAGATCGGGGTTGGGTTAGAGACCGCGAGTGATATCGTACGAGACTATGCGGTTAATAAAGGGTTCACCTTCAAACAGTATGTGAAAGCGGTGGAGATTATGAAGAAAAATAGGTGTGATTTGAAAACCTATGTACTGGTGAAGCCACCGTTTTTAACGGAGAATGAAGCCTTAAAGGATACTTTGAGTACGATTAAGGCGATCCAGGATTTGACTACGACGGTCTCTCTTAACCCAACGAATGTGCAACGTAATACGCTGGTGGAGTATCTGTGGAGACGGAAACAATTTCGACCAGCGTGGCTCTGGAGTATCGTTGAGATCCTGCGGAAAGGTAAAGAACTCTTTGGAGAAAAGCGTCTACAATGCGACGTCGTCGGCGGAGGAAGCAGACAAGGAGCACATAACTGTGGATCGTGTGATCACAAGGTTCTTGAAGCGATCACCTCGTTTTCCTTACATCAGGATACCCGGGTGTTCGACGGTCTTGACTGCGCGTGTAAAGAACAATGGCGGGATCAACTCGAAGTGGAACCGTTAAGTTTTGGTTCCATCGTTGATTTCTCAGAGAAGCGAAGATGAAAAAATCTGTGGAACCCGGTGACCGTGTCGTGTTGATCGATGCGTCGTATCGGAAATTCATCATCGATACCACGGGGAAGACGGATAAAGTGAAAGGAGTCGGGGTCTTCGACCCGAAAACCCTCGTGGATACCGTATATGGAGACCAGATCACGCTAGGGAATAAACAGTTCTGGGTTCTCGCACCCTCCTTACAGGATAAGCTCCAGGGGTTGAAACGGAAAGCACAAATCATTCTCCCTCGTGATGCTGCTCATATCATCATGAATTGCTCTATTGAAACAGGGCAGACGGTGTTCGAAGCGGGGATCGGATCAGGTTCCTTAACCATCGCATTAGCAACCACGGTTGCACCCACGGGGAAGGTGATCTCCTATGATAACCGCGAGGATTTTATTGAGCATGCTATGATGAATCTGAAGACCGCTGGACTAGACCAGTATGTGACCACGAAACAACGGGATGTTACTCAGGGGATTGATGAGAAACAACTTGATGCAGTAATCCTTGATATTCCGAATCCCTGGGATGCTGTTGAGCATGCGTGGAACGCGTTGAAGGTCGGCGGGTATTTCTGCTCATATTCCCCGCTCACAACGCAAGTGGAGAATACGATACAAAAACTGTCGCAGTTCAGCGTTATCGAAGTAAAAACCATGGAGAACATCCAACGAGAAATGATCGTGTCCGCGCAGGGGACGCGTCCGAGTTTTGATATGCTTGGTCACACCGGGTATTTGACGTTCGCACGGAAAGTATCACCACCACGATGATATCCCAGGGAATTGTTTTAAATAAGTCAACCGCGATATGTCGAGAAACCAGGGGGTTCCGATGTTCTTTTTCGATGAAGATGAGACACCAGACGAGATTATCTTTCGCTTTCGAAACAGAGGGATACTCCTCTTAGCTCTGATCACGTCTGTGATGATTTCTCTCCTGTTTCCGTACCTCCTTGAGTTACTGACACCGTGGGTGATGATACTCATTAATCTCCTCCCTGTCGTTGTTCTCTTTGTTTTTTTTATTGATGTGATACGGGTTACGAGTATGGTTCGAAAAGAAAAGAAGAAAGGTCGCGTTCAGGCATCAAGGAAGATGTTTTCTCTTGATAATTTATGGACGATTACGTTGAAGAAAAACTAAAAAATTGTGTTTATCGTTTGAGTGTGATGCCTCGTTGGTTCTGATACGTCCCAGATTTTTTTGCGTACAACTCAGAGGGTGCTGAGGAGAGTTGTTCGAAGACGATCTGGCAGAACCGGTCACCAATCGGTATTTCCACGTCTTTGTCGTTTGCGTTGAAACAACTAATCGTAAGGGTGCCGTGGAATCCTGCATCGACTTTCCCGAAACTCGCCATGATGCCTCTGCGTGCGTAGCTGGATCGTATCCAGAGTTGCGAAGTAATCTGTGGTCCCATCTTCACGAACTCTTTCGTGCTAATCGCAAACCAGGTGAGCGGTGGGATGACAGCAGTTCCCTCTTTGATGTGTTGCTCTGTTTTTCGTATGTAGATTTCTTCGATTGATAAATCGTACCCGTTGGGCGTCAGGTTTTTTTGGTTGAACGGTTCGATACCTAGCTCATGAGTTCTTAGGTAGCGTTCAATATCGGTATCAGAGAGTATCGTCATAGGACACACGTTTATGGACCAACGATTGTGACCGTATTGATGACGACATCGACAAATGGTTTATCCTGCCCATCTCTCTTAACGGCAGCGATCTCATCAACCACGTTCATCCCTTCAGTAACTTTCCCGAACACCGGATGTCTACTTGAGACGGGTTCTTTATCAAAATCAAGGAACGTATTATCGACTAGGTTGATGAAGAACTGGCTACCGCCCGTATTCGGCCGACCCGTGTTCGCCATCGCCATGGTTCCTCGCACGTTACTCAATCCTTTAATGAACTCGTCACGAATCGTGTACCCAGGTCCACCAGTCCCAGTCCCATAAGGGCATCCACATTGGACCATGAACTCAGGGATAACACGGTGAAAAACCACTCCGTTGTAAAATCCTTTCTTCGCGAGTTTAATAAAATTATCCGTAGTCAACGGTGCCTTATCCTCAAAAAGTTCGATCGTAAACTTGCCTTTACTCGTATCAAAAACTGCTTTACTATTCCCCATTTCTCTTCCTCCACTCATTGATATTCAATTGTGATAGAATTGATGAGAACATCATCAATGGGCCAGTTTTCCATTCCATATTTTGCCGTGGTATTCTCGGGGTCTAATGCTGCGATTGCGCGTACAACATCCAAACCTTCTATGACCACACCAAACGCAGCATACCCTCGTTCACCAAAATTCTGTTGTCTATATTCATCATCTAATGCCTGTTGTGCTCCATCACAGATAAAAAATTGGCTGGTGGCACTATTAATATCTGGGGTCCTTGCCATAGAGATAGCGCCGTCAACATGAAGCACTTCAGGATTTGTTTCAAATTGAATCGGCCCGTATGAATCTTGCTTTTGTGTTCCATTTGGCCAAAAACCGCCTCCTTGAACCATGAAATCGTTCATGACACGATGGAACACTAAACCGCTGTAAAATCCATCGTTTGCGAGTTTCACGAAGTTCGCGGTCGTAATCGGCATCTCATCAGCATACAACTCAACCTTTATCGTTCCCAACGTTGTATCGATGACCGCGATAGGATTACCTGTAGGAGTCGTGTTGTTATTGTTTTGGTTTCTCGGATAAAACGCATAGACTGAGATCGCGATAAGAACAACAATGATCAGTACTAAACCTATTTGAACTCCTCTGCTTTTTAACGGGTTTCTCTTCTGTGGTGGGTTTGATCGTTTCCGGGTTTTCATATCATCATCCATAAGGGTCACATCTCCCCAGTATTCGTACAGATGTTAAATCTTTTTCCACAATCACGTTTGAATCGTAAAAGATTGTGTTTCAGATACTCGTAGATTGTTTGCGGTATCATATGCGACAATCCAATAATGTATCGTTTCATCAAGAGGAAACTGCCCTAATTCGTACCCGAAGAGAGGCGTATTCGATTGATTACTAAGAATATCTTCTTCATGGCGAGGTTGAACTGGATTATCACCGTATCGATACATTTCTGAAGAGTGTGTTGTAGTGCCGTTAGTCCAGAATAGTAGAACTGTGTTAATTGTAAAGGGATTGATTGATGTAACGTTTGCGTAGACGATCATGTTGCTGATGTTGATGGGATTCATTGGGTTATACGTAAGATTATTGATTTGTGGTTTCCAGTCATGACCCGTCTCATTCACGATAAAGAACTGATGGTGCAGGGAATCATGACCGAAACGGTCGACTGCTCGAACACTGATTTCATGTTCACCAAGACTCAGCGTGGTGACGTCCCAGTGTATTGACCAGGTTGTTGTTCCGTTTGCTGTCTGATAACTTCTATTGTCTACTGCCACGTCAACTCGTTGAACACCAACTGGGCTGCTGCTGTGACCCTGAATCAGAAGCATTGGTGCTTCGATGATTTCTCCAGAGAACGGCGTATTAATGGTGACCGCTAGAGGAATAAGGTTGAGGAGACGAATCACCTGTTCATCCTGAGCACCACCACAAGTGGCACTCAGATTATAGTATCCTGGTGACAAGTCTGAGGTGTTCCACGTGTAGCTCCAGATGTTGTCCACAGGAGACAGTTGAAAGGTTTCGTTATTGAGAATAAGCGTCACTGTGTCTGTGGCGACCCCACTAATGGTTATGATGCTGCCGATGGGATAACAGGGTTCTATGAAGACGCTGGTTTCTGGGGTGACGATTTGTACATGATCTTGAGTTGTTGAGGCGCGGACTTGTATGGACACGTCAGCATTAATCTGCGTCTGCCGAGAAGGATTCCGTAGAATAAGGTACCAGTTTTTGTTTTCAACCAACCAATGAAAGTTACCATTTTCTTTTTTGTTATAATTGTAGCAGATGAATCTATTCCCTGCGATGTAGTTTTGGTAATTTATTTCATCAACCAGGAAACACTCGACAAGTCCTGGTGTTTGTACTCGCCCGATGTTGTCGGTTTTCACGCTTTGCTGCAGTTGAAATGCGGTCGTATTCAATGATAGATCCAGAGAGATTCCACCGAATGATACCTTGTTTTCTTGATAGCGAACGTTTCGATGACTCCAATCAGAGAATACGACGTGGAACGTGGTATCGGTGTGATCACGGAGGAATCGTATGGTGTTGTGTCGTGCTGGTAACCATGGTTTCTTAAGGTTTCCTTCTTGGATGAGGAAGGTATAATCAATGTTTTTGCCGAGTTGGAAGGTGCAGACGCCGTTCATATCCGTATAGTTCCAGGTGGTGATGGTTGGGCCATTGATAACTTCAGGGATATGGTCGTAGCGTTTTTTGAGTACATCGTAAAGGGGCTGAAGGAGTCTACCACCAAGGGGAAGTTTCTCGTAGACTACCTGAATTTTATTCCAGATGGTGTGGGTGACCGAGGTGATGTCTTTGAGCCCTTTGACGAGGACGACGACGCGTGCGCCATCGACTGGTTGGAGGAATCCGTCTTTGACAGTGAAGCTGACAGTGATACGATCCTCAGGGTGAATGTAGCGTGCAGTAGTGTCGGTGATGGAATCATCTGGTTGCCAGGTGAATACCGCGGACATGTTCTTCTTCCAACCATAGGCGTATACATCTGGTTGGTCTACGACACCGCCGGTGTCAGACCACCAGTTATCATTCTGGTGCCATCCGCGTTCGTAGAACTCTCGCCAGACATGATCTTCACCAATATTACAGATACCGATAGAGGGGATGAGGGCGGTTCGTTGGGCGGCGACGGCGAGACGTTGGAGTTCACCACAGTACCCGTTATGCTCGTGGGCCATGATATTTGGTTGATTCGGTCGGTCTCCGAGTGCAGGTGTGTTCATGGTTTTACTAATCCAGTAGCTGACTGCTTCGACTGCGGTCGGATGCTCCTGGATACTTGGTGTCCAGAGACGATACGCTGGCTCAGAATATGATTCCCCATCCCAGAGATACTGGATCGTTGATAGTTTTTCTTTCAACAACGGGTATCCGAGGTCGTTGTGATTGAAGAGGTAGTCACGCCAGAAAGAATCGTAAACGAAGTCAGGGTTTTCCCCACCGGTTTTCATACTCACGACGTACTCATAATAGATGTTTTGTGGGTATTCGTATTGGTGTTCTATGCCGTTTTCTAAGACACGGTATCGTATTGTCGAGTAATAATTTCCTGATCCGTCGTCGTAGTCTATGATGTCTGCGTAGTGGATCCATTCATCGTTTTCGTATAAAGAGAACGCGTTGGCTTTGATCACGTCAGCTGGTGGAACATTTCCTAGGGGTGAATACGCGATGGAGTAGGCGATCTCGTCAGCATATTGTGTACTAACGTTCAAGAGTAAATCCGCATAGGGCTCAGTATTATTTATGGTGAGGAATTGCTGGGTGAGCGCGTGTTGAATCCACGTTGGTGATTTCGCGATTGCTGCAATTGTTTTTTCTGATAACCCTTTGGAGTATGGTTCTGTGTGTTGTGCGTTTAAGGTGAGATTTTGTGCAGTAAATTGTATGATGTAGTCTGTCCCTGGTGAGAGTTGGATTTGTTTGGAGAATTTTGAGACAATCTTGGGTTCAGATGTATCATTTTGTTGTGGGGTAGTCGTGGCTGCGAGAGCTGCTGAGGATAACATAAAATATGCAATAACAAGAGTAAAAATCATTCGGATGAATATACGGATATTTTTAAAGGATGGAATAAAATGATCTCCCATTGTAGAAATAAATATTAATGTACTATATAAATAATGATAGTGGGTAGATTTCCTACCATCCCCATTGCTTTTAAATAAGCAATGAAAAGTTTTAACTATCACCAATATGAAGGATTTAATGAGAAAACGGTATCCTCTTCAGAGAACCTGATTCATCGGCAACAGCAAGTTCATGTCCTGGAGAGGTTGCATCAAACTCACCATAGGCGATACAGGTCAATAGTTGATTGTTTCTCCAGAGGATTTTGTTAAACCATTGCTGTCCCATACCCCAAATCATGGTCACATTCTTATCACTCGTAGTTACGACCTCGTTTCCAATATGAGTGTCAGAAATGTCACAAATGATAACATCGGTATAAAGGAATCGACCTCCGATGATCCAGGTTGGTGTCCAGCGACCATTATCTTCTTTAAGAAGGTGAATTCGTGGGTCCATGCGCTCTCGAATAACAACCTCGTTCCCAGGATGAAGGGAATCCACATCTCCAATTACAGCCTCACGACCAGAATGTTGATACATTCCCCACCAGAGAACAGAATAATTCCAACCTTCTTCATTCTGAAGGAGTTGTAGATGTTCTGTATCCTCATCAACCATGAAAATCTCATTCCCTGGATGAGTGGAGTTGAAATCTCCAACGTCAACAGACATGACCGGCATCATCCCCTGATAAGCATGCGTGCTGGTCCACTGCAGACCATCGAAAGAGTAGATAAAAACGTCAGCGCAATCCATGATAATCTCCCAGCTACCACACGCTTCGTCACCTGGATGAAATGCGTCAAAATCTCCAACCCTAAAGTCCCAGCACTGTGCTGGCGGAGAGCAAATCACAGTTGATATCGGGTTTTCCCAATTACCGTTGTTGTCTTCAAGCATTTGAAGACCATCGGGTCCCATCGCCAACACTGCAATTTCGTTACCAGGGTTTGTCGTATCAAGATCTGCGATACCAATGGAGTGAATGAACCAAGGAGATTCTAGGAGAGTGATGACATTCCAACGATTGCCTTCTCTGAATATCATCATAACTCTATGTAAATCGTCGCCGAGTACAATTTCATCCCCAGGATGGTTTTGATCAACATCGCCGACAGCTATACATCGTATCGAAGCGGTGTCTTTCCATATCTGATATGCGGAAGATATAGAGCGACCAGGATCTGAGACACCGCTGGTTTGTAATCCTATGCTTACAAAAAGAACAATAACAAGAATTGCTAGCGTTCCACTTTTTTTCATCGATAAGTCGTTCATAGTTTAAACCCCCTCGTTTATATTCATGTAAAAGAATATATTATTGCATTATATTTATATTACTTTTGTTCGTGAATGAAAAACAGTATAAAAACCTTCAATACGTACATCAGTTTTATGAGATAAAAATAGATGGATTCACAGGAATTGGTGGCGTAACGTTACGCAGCCGCTTAACCGCATCAAGTTTTTCACGGTCCCCTATTTTTGCTTGCTGAACCGCATCTTCCAAAACCTCTATAGAATACTTATACGTAGGTAAATCCACAGGATGTGGTACCCCATCTTTTCCGCCATGCGCAAACGTAAAACGGATCGGATCCTCCCACGATGGTCTTTCACCATACACAAGATCAGATATCAACGCAAGCGCACGCACCGTATTCGGTCCAACACCCTTCATTGAAAGGAATTCTTCATAGGTGGTTGGGTGAACATCATAGATCTCCCTCATCTTTTGCCAGTTAATCGTCCGAGGCATATCAAGAGACGAGAGCGGTTGAGTAGTGTGTTCAGGAGTTATCCAATTTTCTAACGTTTTCTGATTCTTATGCCGAGTAAGCTCCGCCCAATCACGTCTCAGATGAATGGGGTTATCATTCACCAGATCTACTGATACCTCTTGAGTAGACCTACTTTGTTTCGCAGTCATATCGAGCACATGTTTTTGACGATTCTCCCCGATGATTGCGTTATGCGGCTCACACACGAAACTTTCCACCTGATCTGAGCACCAATGATACCGTCGCGCGTAACTCGTCTCATTATTCATTCCTTGTTGGATCACCGCCCATTTCTTGTTTTCAGAAAAAACAAGTACATGATGATAAAGATTATACCCGTCCTGTACTGCAGCGTTGTCAATTTTTGCAGCCATACGACTACTGTATTGGAGCTCCTGAATCATTGATGTTGAAAGGTTGTACCGTTTACCATATTGCTCAATCTCAGACAACGTATTTCGTGATGCTTTCCCTTTACCGCCCGCAATCATAATACCTATGTTTTCGGGATTTAACGCTTCTTTGAGTGCCCCACACGTTACCGTGGTGGTCCCACTTGAATGGTAGTCGTACCCAAGAACACATGACAATGCCTGGAACCAGAAAGGATCTGATATCCTACGTAAAAACTCATCAGTTCCATATTCAAAAATGAGCACCTCGGTGATCTCTTTAGATAACGCCACCATTCGTTTGAACAACCACCGCGGCGCCTTCCCCGGATGAAGCGGGAGATGAGCAACACCTGTTCGAACCATAACACCAAAAAAGATACCCGCTCTCAGACAATATAAAGATTCGTAGGAGACGAGTAAAAGTAAAAAAAAATGAAAATCGAGTGCATCCCACCCCGGCCAACCAATAAAAAAATGATATACTCAGTTATCAATAGGGATATACTGAGCACATGATACACCGTTCTGCGACACCACCACAAGGACATAAGTTAACGCGAGTTTTGAGGGCGGCAGTTGAACCTTGATCTCATGCGCGTTTAACGAATACGTTTGACCGAGAACCGACACCCGAGCAGTGGCATCCGTATCCGAGTTAATTGTTAACGAAAGCGTATCAACAGAGGCCGCCGCGGTGATCGCTGGCGGGGGGAGTTCCTTCTGTTCTAAGAGTGGAATCGCGTTCGTATACCGTTCTGAAGAAATACTCGGAGTCTCAGAATAATCCGAATACGAATCATCAGAATACTGAGACGAATCTTCAGGAGTCCCCGATTTACTATCAGATGGGGTGTCATCAGCTTGAGATGAGTCATCAGTATTAATTGGCGGCGTCTCAGGAGATGACGCATCATCAAATATCTCATAATTTGGTGCAACCGTATCATCCTTAATTTCCTCAGGTTCGATACCCAGCAACTCTTTCAACTGATACTCCGGATCAAACTTTGAAGTGATCTCCTCATATCCTGAAAGCGTTTTCGCCATCACAAAAACGGCGCAGAACTGCATCATACCTAGAAACAACACAATAAAAAAGAATAGGGATCGTGATCTCTCCTTTTTCCGCATTCCACTCTACTCCAATACAATATCTTTGTTAGAATCATATATTTAAAGATATGGTGACACTCTGCCAAAATGACGTTTTCCCTGGTGATACACTGGTTTTTGGTACGAACTGTACAATAACACATATAAACGCTCCAATCCACAAAAAAATGAGGATTGAAACTATGGCATTAATCATCGCACGGAAAGATCAAACCAGTATCGCTTGTTTTGACTCATCGAATACCATGGAGAAAAAAATGATGATACGATTTATTGGACTAGCGATCGCGATCGTGTTAATCGTTGTTGGGACTTCGCTGATGCTTTCGATACAATAAAAAAAAATTATTTCGTTATTTTTTTGTAATCATCTGCAGTGAGGAGGGAATTGAGTTCTGTGTTTTGCTTGATTTCTATTTCAACGAGCCATCCATCGTCATAGGGTTTTTTGTTGATGACGTCTGGTGAGTCCTCAAGTTTTTTGTTGATTTGGGTAATGGTTCCGGTGATGGGTGCGTAGATTTCTGAGACGGATTTCACGGATTCGACAACACAGAGTTCTTCTCCTCTTTTTATTTGTTTTCCGATGGTGGGGAGTTCGACGAAGACGATGTCAGTGAGTTCTGCTTGTGCATGGTCGGTGATGCCGACGAGTGCGGTGTTTCCTTTGATTTTGAGCCATTCATGTGTTTGTGTGTATTTTAGATCTGGTCTTATTTCGTTGGTCATATTTTTTCGCCTGTGGGGTATTTCTCGTTTGTTTTAAACCTTTTTCTGTTCAGAGTTTATAACCAGGGTGGTTAAGGTGTGGTTTGCATCATTTTTTCTAGGGTGGTGTAGCCTTTGATCGCATCGGTTTTAGCTATGATGAGGCTGAGTTCGGTGTTGGTGGAGACGATTTCGAAGATGTTGATGTTGTCCCAAGCGAGGCTTCGAGCGATTTGGAAGATGACGCCAGGTGTTCTGAGGTATTCTTTGGGAAAGGTGAGGGTGAGGCAGACGAGGTTTTTTTCGACGTTGATGATGTGTTCTTTTTTGAGGAAGTCAAGTGTTTGTCGTCTGTATCGTTCGTTGGTGACGATGCTGACTTCGCAGCGTCCGTGTACGATGTTGAGGAGGTCTCCGTCTTCGAAGTGGACGATGTCGTAGAGTTTTTTGAGGGTGTCGAAGAGGGTGAGTGAGCGGCGTACGGAGATGTCGCAGATGTCGGTTTTGAGTATGATTTCTGAGTGGTAGTCGAAGGTGATGGGTGTGTGCTTTTGTTTGAGTTTTTCTTCGTAGCGGTGGAGTGCCATGATGATGGCGTGTGTTTTGATTTTTTTTCCGAGTTCGTTTTCGATGTCTGGTTGGAGTTTTTTGGCGAGTGCGCTGTAGGAGATGATTCCTTGGTCTATGGATTCGAGGACGCACATTTGGTCGTTGACGAGTTTTTGGACGACATGACTTATGGTTACCATCACAAACACCTTTGTTTTTTGTTAAAGGAATCACATTAAGTATTAATAATACTTATTACTACTGTTTTATCACTGACAATTTTTGTCAAACCGATACATGGGTCCATCATCGTATCGAAATGCACCTGTGCTAACTAATATCTAGCATTTTATTTATGGTGCCACATAAAAAAAGGAATAAAAACAAAAAATAGGGAGGAAAAAAATGAAAATCGTCGGACAGGTGTCAACACCTGAAGAAGCAAAAGAACTCGAAAACATCGTCAAACTCTTCGTCATCAACGGACGAATTAAAAAACTCGCCGATCAACTGAAAATAGAAGAACCAACTGAAGAACACACGACCATGATACTCGCCCCTGAACTCAAATAAAAAAAAAGGCCGTTACCCCCCTCCTTTTTTAAAAAAAAACGTCACAGAGAAACAAAGAAAATATAATACGATAAACACGATCTACGCTTTTTGAGCCCAATCCTTCGGAACAAACGGCGGCTTAATCACCTTTGCCTTCACTGACTTATCTCGAACAATAATATCAAGGATCGTACCAACCTCTCGTTTATCTGGCTCCACATACCCCATCGCAATCCCCGTATTCAGACACGGGGATAACGACCCACTCGTCACCACACCAACAGGTTTCCCATCCTTCTGTATTTCACAACCATGACGAGGAACCCCTTTATCAACACATTCAAGACACGTCATCCGACGAAACGCCCCTGATTCTTTCTGCTTCAATAATGATTGTTTCCCAATGAACTCATGATCCCAAAAAATCGTCCACCCCAACGTAGCCTCCAAAGGAGTATGACCCCCAGCAAACTCGTTTCCAGCGAGCATAAAACATTTCTCCAACCGAAGGGTATCACGTGCACCAAGACCAATCGGTTTAATCCCGAACTGTTTTCCTGCATCAAGAATTGCTTGAAAGACTTTCACAGCTTTCGTCACAGGAGTAATCTGAAGCTCAAACCCAAGTTCACCGGTATACCCGGTATGAGAAAGAATAACTTTCACATCAGCTATTTCTGTGTAGACGCAACCAAAAAACGGAACCGTACCCAGATCAAGTTTTGTGATTTTTTGTAAGGTTTCCTTCGACTTCGGCCCCTGCACCGCAAGAATAACAAACTCCCGAGATACATCACTAGCTTTCGCAGCAAGATGATGTTTCTTCGCCTGCGTATTCAACCACGACGTCACCGTTTCAGCCATCCCCGCATTAGGAATCATCATATACTGCTCAGGAAGATGCATAAAAATTGTGTCATCAATAATCGTTCCATCCTCTCGTAATACCTCAGTATATTGACTTTTTCCCACCGGTACCCGAGATGCATCCTCCACGGTGGTGAGACTGATGAGTTTTTCCGCGTCTTTTCCAGTAATCCACGTGTTACTCATATGAGACACATCAAACAACCCCACCCCTCTTCGAACCGCAAGATGCTCCTCCAGAATCGAAGAATACTGAATCGGCATCTCAAAACCAGCAAACTCAGTGAAACGAGCACCTAATTTTTTTTGTACCTCATACAAGGGAGATCTCAGAACCATACGTAAAACCCCAGACAGGGAATCAGATAACCATAATTTAACATTTCGACGAAGAAAAAAAGAAAAAAAGTATGTTTTACTCTGGGTCGCCCTGTTCACATGCGAAATATTTTTTACTCCCATGAGGCGGCTGGTGCCATCCGTTCTGATGAGCAAAAGGATAATGATCAACACCGTTCCCAGGACCCTCAATCGTATACACGCCTTGGCCGCTCCAATCATCCCAATAGTTACCCTTCTCCATAGCCCCGTTATCCCAGAAGTTATTATTACTGTCTTCATACACGTTTAACCCATGCCCGCACATGAAATTATTATGATAAATCCGGTTCCCTGCCCCATACGGTACGTGAATTCCGTAGCCTGCGCATTCCACCGTGTTTTCCCAAAGAGTATTCAAATCACTACACACATAAAACCCATCGACGAACGTGCCACAAATATAGTTCCCCGTCACCTTATTTGACCCGTAGTACAACGAGATACCGTACGCGACCGTTCGTATCTGGTTACCACTGAGGGTGTTCCCAGTTGATCGTACCTCGATTCCGTTATACATATACCCATAGGATCCGCTTTGTTGAACCGTAAACCCAGTCATGTTCACCCGCGGGGCAGTAATCCGAACCGCGGTACCTTGCGCCCAACCATTAATAATCGTTGAATCACGGTCCTCTAACGCGATAAGATGAACGGTTTTATCCACCACAATGGAATGATAATATGATTCGCTACTGTACACGTACACGGTGCCGCCTGGTGTAACCGCGTCAATACCCTCTTGGATTTCTTCAAATTTATCGACACCAAATCCTTCAGGCGGATTGTACAGATAGTCATGATCAATATACACCGTAGGACCTGTCCATACCGTAACTGGTGCGGTGTCAACTGCGACTAACCCAATTTCGTCTCTCACCTGAACCTTTACAGTATAGTGACCATGAGCAGGATAGCTATGTGATGCTGTAGGAGAGTGATAAAACCAGTTTGTATCCCAGATACCATCGTTCGTCCAATCCCATCGATACCAGACGATTTGACCATGTGGATCGTAACTTCCTGATGCATCGAACTGGATAGGAGCATCTCGCTCTCCACTATATGGTCCACCTGCATCAGCAACTGGTGCAATGAAATGACCACCGTTCAACCATATCTCCACGGTTTCTCCAACATGCAGTAGCACATTTTCACTCGTGTTTTCATACACGTGATGGTCAGGGCAAAACCAAGAGAGAGTCACATTATATGGCACCCCGTTTTCATTCGCAATAAAGTTACCTATCATCTCAGTATGCCGTCCCGGAGGTACGGTTGCACCATAACGATATTCACCGTTAATATACACATAGTGCCAAAGAGTGATTTCTTCCCCGTTGACGGTGATGATATGAAGCCACCCGTACTGCGGGTCATCCCTCTCACCCGCAGGAGACGCTGATAATCGAGCAACAGCCATACTTCCAGGAAGGATCATACAAAGAATAATTGTACATACAAAAATCTTCACGAAAACATACGGTATCTTGTTCATCACCATCATTTCACCACGCCATCTTTTTCTTTTACTATAGAAATAATACTATTTAAATTCTGTTATACAACTCTTATCTAGAATTTCCATTTTACAAAAAAATCCTTAGAAATATTACCCCATGATATCCCAAATCGGCTGACGCCAACACTGATCCAAAGTAGCCACTGCAACATCAACAACAGTATCCTCCACATCTTTGATCACCAGGTTTTTCCCGCGAGTCTCACCAATCTGAACAAATGGTACTTTCTGGTTCATAAGCAGCTGTTCAAATACAGTTTTTTTGTCTTTTTTCACCTCAATAACCCAGCGGGTGTTCGACTCAGAAAACAATTTAAAATCAGATCGTAGTCCTTTCCCAACACTCGATAAATCCACGTGTGCACCAAGATTACCACCAATACACATCTCAGACAAACACACAGCAAGACCACCCTCACTCACATCATGACATGCAGCAACATATCCATTCTTTATAGAAGTGAGGACTCCATCAATACACTGTTTCAACACCGTGACATCTGCCCTGGGGACTAGCCCGCCACTAATTTTATGGGAGCGATAATATTCTGACCCACCCATCTCCTTCTCCGTCGGCTTCCCCACAAGATACACCAGGTTACCTGGCTTCTTAAAATCACTCGTGACACACGAGCGGATATCATCAACGATACCAATCCCCATCAACTCAGGCGTCGGCGGTACCGCACCAATAAACGACTCATTATACAAACTCACATTCCCCGAGGCAAATGGTATCCCCAAGCCTTTCGCCATATCACCTAGACCTCGACAGGTCTCATAAATCTCCCCCATCCGCTCCGGTTTCTCCGGGTTACCAAAATTCAGACAATCCACAAGCGAGTCAGGTCGCGCACCCACCGAAACCAAGTTACGGCACATCTCATCCATCGCCGAACACGCACCCCAATACGGGTTCAACTCCACAAACCTGGGGTTCACATCCGCAGTCAACGCTAACCCCTTCCACGAATCCTCAAGCGGTTTCACCACCGCAGCATCACCATGAGACTCCTTATTCAACTGACCCTGCAACGGTTTCACCACAGTATTCCCTCGCACCTCATGATCATACTGACGAATCACCCACGCCTTCGAAGCGATATTCGGTGACGACAACAATTTTTTGACTGTTTCATTCAGGTCCGGTAATGGAAACGTTTTCTCCTCCCGCTCCCGTACCTCTGGCTTCGGCGTCACAAACGGCCTCATACATTCATCATACACGGGGCCACCAGTCAGAAACTCCAGATCCATCTCCAGGATCCGCTCACCCTTATAGAATACACGGATCACCTGCTCCTTAATCACTTTCCCGATAGGCGCTGCGAACACATCCCACTGTTTACAAATATGCAATGCTTGATCCACATTCTTTGGATCAACTAGGAACATCATCCGCTCCTGACTCTCAGACACCCAGATCTCCCACGGGTCAAGCCCCTCCTCCTTCAACGGGACATTATCCAGATGAATCTCCGCTCCAAACCCTGCACTATACGCAAGCTCACCACAGACACAGGATAACCCGCCGCCACCGAAATCTTTCAAACCCTCCAATAGTTTTTTCCGATTCGTTTCTAAGGTTGCATGCATCACGGGCTCCTTCGTGATCGGGTCACCAACCTGCACCGCAGACCTGCTCCCCTCCTCACTCTTATCGGTAAGCTCCGCGGACGCAAACGTGACTCCATGAATACCATCCCGCCCAGTCTTCCCACCAACATAAATATACACATTCCCTGGCGCCTTCGCATAACTATGTACCAGCTCATCTTTCTTCAGCACACCAAGACAACCAACATTCACCAGGCAATTCCCCACATACCCCGGATGAAAATACACCGAGCCACATAACGTGGGAATACCGATCCGGTTCCCATAATCACGGATACCATCCACCACACCCTTAAACAGGTAACGAGGATGCTTAATCCCCTTTGGTAACTCAGAGAATGGGAGATCCAACGGACCAAAAAACAGAGGATCAACAAACGCGACAGGCTGCGACCCCATACAAACGATATCACGAACAATACCACCAATACCCGTCGCCGCACCACCATACGGCTCAATCGCGGAAGGATGATTATGCGACTCAATCTTCGCACAATAATAATATTCGTCAGTGAACGGCATCACCCCGGCATCTTCACGAGTAATAATCCGTTCTTCCGCAACCCCATAAATATATTTTTTCAGAGGTATCTTCGACGATTTATAACAACAATGCTCCGACCACGCTTGGCCTAATGCCTGCAACTCAACATCAGTCGGTAACCGATTCTTCCCCTTGAAATAATCACGAATCCGATGCATCTCATCCAAGGAGAGTGCTAACCCCATTCGGTCACTAATGCGTTGCAGGTCAGCATCAGCAGCGGAAAACACATCAACCTCGTAAAAGTTGAAACCAACCTGTTTTTTTCTGAACAAAGCATCACTATTCATATGCTTATCCCCCTGTGACACCAACACAGTGGCATCATCGTTTTTTGATATTGATTTCATAGGAATGAATCACCGGGTTTGTTAAAAGTCGTTGACACATTTGTTCAACATCTTTTTTCACCTTCCCCTCATTTTTTTCATCAAGAAGTATGTCGATGGTTCGAATGGTCTTTGCTTCTTTCACCGAATTAAAACCGAGGAGATGAAGCGCCTTTAACGTGTTCGCACCCTCAGGATCAGATACACCTTTTTTCAGCTGAATCGTAACCTTTGCTTCAAACATATACTGCCCCGTTCGCGCTATCAAAAGAGAGCTAGATTAAGTTATCGCTTCACCAACGCGATCATACCATTAGAGCGAGTAAAAAGATTTATGAGATAATTATTAAAGAATGATAAAAATAAAATATTTTATAAAGAACTAACGGTTACAATACCTAAGAAAACGGGATTGAGAGAAAGGGGGGCAACAAGGACATTCAAAAAAACCAGTATCACCTCCTTGGAGGGATTACCTTCATCGTTTGTATTAGTCTACTAGCTGGATGCACACAACAGAGCGGAATAATTGTTAATTCAACAGGAGAAAACTCTGCCGTCACACAAGAAGATATCCAGGGGGAGTGGACGGTAACCATCACTGATTCCATGGGTAACAAAACAACATCCAGAATGCGCTTCATCATCGAAGATGACACGCTACGATATAGTACCCTACAGCAGGATAAAAAAGTCTGGAGCGGGTACACGTACCTTGGTACGCGGCAGGGGAACACATTCGTCTATACAATAAACGGCGAACGGGAAATCAATGCAGATGAAACAGGAGTTTGCGATTGTAGCACTGAAGTGATTTATCAAAAAACATGGATGTTTCAAGAGGACCATCTCAGCGGTTTATTCGCTGAGACAACGCAACTTAGTTTTGGAACACCGGATACCTGCCCAGGCTGGGTGTTTACGTATCTCCCGGTCACAAAAATCACTGCATGGGATGGGTACCGACTCTAATCTTAGAGCCGCTGAAGCACCTGTTTTACTAGTGTTTGAAAACTTTTTTTATCGTGTTCATTGGGGATGACGATATCTGCTGAGGCGATGACTTCACCAAGACCCCAGCGGAGCTCTCGCTTATCTCGTTCCTCAAACGAGTGCATGGTGGCACCGTCATCGACTCGTTTGCGATCTCGTGCACGTTGTTTTCGTACATCCGTTGATGCGTCAATGGCAACGATGATGAAATCTTTTCCTAGATTTTTTTTAAAAAATTCGACTTCCTCCCGGTTTCGTATCCCATCAATCACAACATACTCAGTTTTTGGTATGGTACGGATGCGTTCGACGGTTCGTTGTGCCCAGATATCCATGCCGTGTGTGTTGCGCATTTCATTGGCGACGGATCCAACCGTTTTTTCGTTCAGGGGAAGCCTACGTTTTTTTACTTCTTCCCAGACGGCATCCCCCATTCTTACTACCGGGATTTTCATTTCCTCAGCGAGTTGTACCGCCTCGGTTTTTCCTGCAAAAGGCATACCGGTGAAGGCGATGATTTTCATCTGTTTCACACTTTGTTTTTTTGGAGTGCAGGGGGAGCGATTTGAACGCTCGGAGACCTTCATCATAGGGTCCTAAGCCCTACCCCTTAGACCAAGCTCGGGTACCCCTGCAAAATTGTGAACTACTAATACTCATCATGATGAAAAATGTTTGGAAGAACAAACTGAATGAACGGATGCTATATCCAGAGGAAAAAAAATGTGACGTGAATGTACCTGAAAAAAAAGTAATAAATGTAATGTCAAGTGACATCGGTAACATTGAATGAACGTTCATATAATTCTGTTGGACATCCTGATACCCCCATGTTATACCGGGAATCGTTGTACCATGTCTGAAACTCAGGCATGAGTTCCAGAGAGTTCTCAAAGATGGTACAGACTCTAAGGAATTCCTCGTTGAACGTCCGAATGACTCGTTCCACTTTTCCTTTACATTGTGGGTAATGTGGCGGGGCG
>JAZDGT010000083.1:0-12832 GCA_043806635.1 Methanobacteriota archaeon
ACTTGCGACCATGGGAACCGAGAGGCTTGTCCCAGATGCAGGATAAAACATCGTCGTATTTTCGTAGAATGCGATATTCTGAGTAAATGATGAAACGTAGTCAGCTCCTTTTGTTGCTGTCAACGATGCTCCATGACAATACGGTTCTGCGCCACCTACAGTGATCACCCACGGTGGACCAGAAAGCGGTGACAACATGGAATTAATCCAAGGTCTGTTTCCTGTCGGAACTATAATGATTTTACCTTGTTCGTATCCTCGTTTTGTTATCGAAGGGAGTTTAGCCCATTGGATGATTGAGGATAAAAAACTAAGAGGTCTATATCGCATACCGTATTCTGTAGTGATAATATCGATCCATGACTGGTTTACTGCCCATAAGAACGCCTCTTCGAGGTTTTTTGATCCTGCTTCAACCATCACAATTGTCGCATTAGGATTTTCTTTGGCGATAACAGAAGCTACTCCGGTTCCATGAAAAAATTCATCAATAATTGGATATTGTTCAATATTTAAAAATTCAGGTAAAAGCTGACCAAACGAGATTCCAATAATGTTTGTTTGAGGAAACCAATATAAGGTCTGTGTGTTGAGGTAACCTTCCCAAATCTGTTTGTCTGCTTCAAAATTGCTAGAGTAATTACCATGAAATGTAAGATTTATTGCCTCGGTAGTACTTGAGAATTCTTCGATATAGACGGATGGGTGTATGGTAAGATTCGGTCTTCTAAACACTTCATGATACACATTAATACCCGAGTCTATGACAGCTATTACAACGTGTGGTTTTCCGGTGATATTCTTATGATTCAAAGAATCAGTTGGGAATTGCCCGTGTTTCCCCTCGCTACTTATGTTTGTATCTCGTGCAATGCTAAGTGAAGGTAATAGTAATGATAAAAGAATCAATATACTATATATTTTCATTTTTTTCATTGACATTCATTATTTAACGGATTATATAAATATTTTTTCTTTGAATTGTTTCGAATATTTTGAAGAGTTTCGAACAAACTTGATAAAAAAAGAAATAAAAAAGGGGTTTAGAACGGTCTGATGCCCCAAATGTTCCTACAAATCCAGAGGAACAATTCGAACAAGAGAACAATAATGATACTTGCAAGTCCGTTGAGTAAAAATGTAAAAGAACCTGCGAGTTTTTTTTCTTCAATAGTTTTTTTATAATTTTCAATCCGTTCGTGAAGATGTTTTTGTTTCGCTGAATCTTTTATTGAGGTATACTGAACAGGAGATCATTGAGTTGAGTAAGCTTGGTTATTCATGCACATCGTTGGGGGATAGGAGATGGTTGATGAAAAATTGATGGATAATACTTTTCTAAGTAAAATAGGGTTTTTGTTATGTTTAACGTTCGTAAACTATAATTAATGGACGTTAAACATAACAATTGCTTTAGTCTGATTAATAATAGTTAGTCACATTAAATGCTAATAATTTTAAAAGGGAAAGAAGAGGGGGAAACACATCGTGCTTCCCCCCATCCCTACGGGACAGATATGAAAACACTAACATTCGGCTAGGATAGAAAGAAAAGGAAACCCTCCATCCAACCAGAAATTTATGATCTTGAATATCCTTAATTTTATGATGTTGCGTTAATTTCTGATGTAAATGCTATCGCAGCAACAAACTCAGATAATACATAGAAAAGAATCAAAATTGCTAATCCAATGATTTTATTCGGTAATGTCTTAAATGCAATCAAACCTATTAAATTGAGAACCACCCAAGGAATGAACCCCATTTGTGCAAAAAGACATACATGTGGTTGTTGACCATTTAATAAACTTGTAACAATGATTGTGATTGAAAGGATCATAAAGTAGGACATAACTATACTCGGTCTTCCAAGAACTATTTGATAAATAAGAGTCAATAGAAACGAAATAGAATAGAATCCAAAACCATTGAGAGTAGGCGTTGTTTGTTCATTCGCAAGAAATTCACGTATTTTCTGTTTTGCATCGGAAAAATCAATTGATTCAAGTGCTTTTTGAATTTTTTGATCAGGCATATTTTTTAGTTTTTTTTCTAATGCATCGATATCAACGTTTTGTATTTTCTCCATGATGAGCTTATTGTTCTCATCTGTTACAATTTTATATTGAACTGCTGGTATTGATGGCATCATCAATACTAAAAAAAATATTAGAAAGCTTCCGATGATGAGTTTTGATTTCATAGTTTCTCTCTCGACGTTCAATTCAGATATGCAATTAATTGTCTTAAATTTTTTCCACCATTTGGGATATCAAATACTCTGTGGAGTATTACTCCACCAATAATAGCAAAGATAATTAAGAATATGTCAACTATTTGTTCTCGAGTTGACATTTTTCTTGTTTCAATTTTAACCTGTTCAACATCAATAGCAAAATGATATTTTATTGCTGAAACAGAGGGGACCGTCAATAAAATAAATCCAGAAACAATAACTCCAACGATTAATGTTTTTTCCATTTTTTTTTACCTCATTTTCATGGATAAAAAAAAGAAAAAAATATGAAGGCTTTTAGCCCCCACCAGTAAGATAGTCGAAACACGCTTGATATATCGTCAGAGCAGTGACGTCTGTAAACCCTGCTTCTTGCAGTTGATGGTCAATCCAACTATACACCATAAGGTCAAGACAGAACCGCATTCCAACAGATGCTGCAAGTGCATTCACTATCCGAGCGGGTATTTGTAATACAGCACCTGTGAATCCGACGCAGAACGCCATCGCCTGACCAAATGACCAGTCACCAGGATCAAGTGTTCCTGGGGGTATCTCGGTTCCTTGGCACCAATAAGCACGAATGGCATTTACCTCTGCAACTACCTGTTCAGCGGTTCTTTGTTCTGTTCCAACTTGCCATTCCCAATGACCACTTTGTTGTTTCTGAGTTGGAATTGCCGGAACACTGAAGAGTATTTTTCCTTGTTGTTGTGCTATTCCACCAACTTCTGTAGATTGTTGGGATGCACCTGGAACGAACACATAGTTGAAACTGTTTCCACATCCCAATAAAGCGGCATTGTTAACGATATATTGATATGCATCTGGATCGCTGTAATACGAACACATTGTTCCAGGGTCTATTTCACCCATTTCATTAAAATTTATATCGCCAATACCACTCATTTTCAATGCATCAACAATTTTTTTCGATACTTCTTTGCACGGACATTCGTCATGTACATTCGCTACGTCAGCACCTGTTATTTTTTTATTTATATCTGCCGATTGTTGCTGACCTATTGTTGATCCGACAACAAGCATGAAGACGATGGCAAATGCGATTGGGACTATCGCCAACGCTCGTAACTTGTTGTTACCTGCTTTTCTAAAAAATAGATTTTTTTCTTTCATACCTTTCAGTCCTCCTCCATACAACTTGTGGACTTTTCACAGCATATCATTGCATGGATCATATTATAATTAGTCTTTTTCGATATAAATACTTTATTTGAAGAGTTTCGACGATTTTGAAGAGATTCGAATAAAACGCGACAAAAATGAGTTATGTAAACAAACTAATATCGATACTGTCGTTGTTAGGTATTAACTGTATGAATTGTTGGAATAATAAATCCCATGATGATGACACCAGCACAAAAAGGACCAGGCCAGTCAGGGAACTGTAAAGATTTAACGCATAGTGTTATGCGTGCTAAAGGGTAACCACTGATAGGTATCGAAACGTTTTTTGTTGATTCTGCATCAACAGAACAATTATCTTCAATATAATGAGAAGATCTTAAAACAGGTTTTATTGTAATATTATAATTTAGTTCAACAGTTTCATTATTACGATTATGAATAGAAAAACGAATGGCTTTAAATCCGAAACCAAGACTTACTAACACATCAGGAGGAGAATCAACATTCTCAGATCGACTCGGTGACCCCAGTGGAAAAGCAATGATACAAAGTAAAAAAAATGACACTAGTACGGTAATTGTCATCCTACAAATAGTCTGTTTCATAAATTATTGTTTCTCCGTCTATAATTAATATATACACTGGATTATCTATAAAGATTTTATGCTTAGTAACCATGAAGATTCGTGAATAAGGTTAAATTTTTTATCTTATCTTGATACTGGTGGATGGCCGATGGTTGATGAAAAATTAATGAAAGCTACTATTCTAAGTAAAACAGGGTTTTTGTTATGTTTAACGTTCGTAAACTATAATTAGAGTATGGTGTATTAAGGTAGTTCATTGGAGGGTAGATGATGGCGATAGGATTTGCGTTGTTAAGTATAAGCCCGATGCATGAGAAAACAGTGTATGAGCAGTTGAGTAAGATACCGGAGATTGTTGAGGTACATCCCTTATTTGGTGAGTTTGATATCTTGGTGAAGATTCAGAGTCCTGATATTGATACGATTGGGGATATAGTGATTAATAAGATCCGGTCGATACAAGGGATTATGGATACGAAGACGTTGATTGGTACGAAAAGTTTGTCTGGAGCGTAAGGTAGTTCTCTCTTCGCCCCCCATTTTTTGGCTTCCGGTTGTTTATTTTTTTCGTTGGAGTCGTCCGAGGTACCGGAATCGTTCTCCGACTATTGCCATTTCAGCAATGAATCGTAGTTCGTATTGTTCTTCTTGTGTGGAGACGAGTCCGACGATGAGCATAGTTTCTTATGTTCCTCTCGGTTTTTTGATGTTAATTGTTAACATCAATCAATACAATAGTATATGTGTCTTTAATAATATAAATAATTTTCTATATTTTTAAAAAAATAAATTATAAGGAGGCACACACAAAAACATAAGGAGAAAAAAAATATAAGACATCGCACACACCCTCCAACAATTATTATTATAGAGATACCTTTATGTAATAGAAAACATTAATAAAGAAATAGAGAAACCCCATGAAACACCACACCCTCACCATACCATTACTCGTCGTTACAATCCTCATACTCACCTCCATATCAATAACAGCCGACACAAATGAAACCACAACAACACCACTTCTGATTCTCCAACCACTAATAGTCGACAGCACCAACACCCAAGGACCCTGGAACGGCACACCCGAACACCCCTACCAACACATCCAAGACGCAATACAAAACGCAACCCCCTACCAATCAATACTCGTCCGCAAAGGACTCTACACAGAAACCATCACTATCAACAAACCCTTAACCATCATAGGAGAAAACAAAACAACCACCATCATCGACGGTGACTACCACCCGATCGTCTGCTCCATCACTGCGGACAACGTCACTATACAGGAGTTCACCATCTGCAACTCAAGTGGATACCAAAACAACGCAGGCATCTTCACAAACTCAGAACAAACCATTATCTCCAACTGCATTTTCTACCGAACAAAAACAGGAATCTATCTCAACGGGACCTCCGAGACAATCATAAATAACTGCCGTTTCCAAACAAATGGCGAAGGAATCGCCCTGTATTCATCAACCCACTGCACAATACTCGACTCATGCTTCTCCCATAACGGCCTCGGACTCACCATAGAACAATCAGACCACATCACCATACAAGGCTGCTACGCTCACACCAACGGCATCGGATACTTCATCAACAATGCACAAAACATCACCATCGACCACTGTGCAGCCTACAACAATAACGACAACCAAGCAGGCGTATTCCTAGGATACAGTCATGATATCACGATATCACAATGTAACATCAATCATAACGGGTTTGGGGTGCAAATCGCCAACAGTACCAACATAAACATCTCTTCCTCTGATCTCTTTTGGAATACCCATTTCGCCGTGAAAATAGAAAAAAACTCAACAGAAATACTCGTAACCAGCTGCGACATAGAAGAAAACCTTCGCTTTGGGGTCTACGTCGAGAACAGTGAATGTTCAGTCCTCGGCAATAATATATATCATAATCTCTTCGGAATGAACGCAGAGAACTCATTATGCAACGCCAAATACAACTGGTGGGGTTCACGACTCGGACCAGCAAAAACCGAGCACCTCCTCAGAGACCAAATAAAATTCGAAAACGGCCGAATCCAAGTATTCCCCTGGGCAAAACAAAAAAACACTAATACCGGGTCAGATTGGAATATCGACCAGTCTCGATGTCCTGACGATCTCATCTCATCATATGATACACCGATTCAGCTTCCTGATCAAGATAGTGATGCAGATAAAATCCCAGACTGGTGGGAAACAAAATACGGATACAACCCCTATCAATGGGATGATCACGAGCATCTCGACCCAGATCATGATGGACTGAACAACATCGAAGAATGTTACACGGATCACTGGGGATCAAATCCATACCAGAAAGATATCTTCCTTGAGTTTGATTGGATGGAATCACAAGCCTCAGGAAACCCGGTTAACAAACCATCCCGTACAATACTCGAAGAGGTTACGAGCCTGTTTAAGGATCATGGTATTCAGCTCCATGTCGACCTCGGGGACCTAGGTGGTGGTGAAATAATCCCGTATCAGTCACATTTTTCGTATGCGGATCTACGAGACATATACTGGAATTATTTTTTACATAATGATCTGAATAACCCTCGAAAAGGAGTGTTTCATTACGCGGTCGTTTGCGATTATGGTCCTGGATCAGGGTTCACATTCATCGGATGGGATCAGCTTGACTCGTTTTGTATATCCGCACAAACGCTTCAGGAGAAACAACCATCATTCGAACGAGATATTTTGATTGTTGGTGGGGCGATTCATGAGCTTGGTCACACGCTTGGGATTATTGCGGATGATTTCGGCGGGGTTGATAATATGGTGACGCTGATGTTTCTTTCCCGTCAGCAAATAAAATATCTGTCTTATCAGAGTTGTATGAATTATTTCTACACGTACAAAATATTAGGGTATTCTGATGGGTCTCGGGGTCGGAATGATTTCGATGACTGGGGAAACCTTGATTTTAGTTTTTTTAAACAGACGCATTTCGAATGGCCAAAAAATTGATTCATAATTTTTTTGGTTTAGTCTTCTCCCCATTTCGTCACCAGTATTCCAATAACGAAAAAGATGACTGCGAAGATGATGACGATACCGCCGTTGAATGCTGCCTTATCGAATTCTGAGTTGATCATCGCGTTCCGTAACCCCTCATTCACATAATACAGGGGGAGGATACGGGCGAACATTTGCAGAAACGCAGGCATCTGCTCCAAGGGGAAGAATGTTCCTGCGAGAAACATCATCGGGAAACTAATCGCTCCTGCCGCGGTATCAGCGGTTTCTTCTTCTTTCACGAACTGCCCGATGATCATCCCGAGCCCGGAGAAGAGGAAGCTGTTCGCGATCAAAATCATGATCATCCAGAGGTTCACATGGATGACGACCCCCCAAATAATGATACCGACTAACGAGGCGATCAGGGTGGAGAAAAAGGAGAGGAACAGCATGAATAACATTTTCGAAAGGATCCATTCCGTTCGGGTTATCGGTGTGGTCAGGAGTTTCCGGAGTATACCATCTTTCCGGTATTTCGTATTCCGTTCGATGCTGCCATAAATGCAGAGTTGCATGATGGTGAACCCGATCATACCTGGGATGAAGAAATCGATGTACTTGAATTTCTTCGTGATCGTGCTTTTCTCCTGGATGTTGAGGATATGGTGACCTTGGGAGAGGAACAGGTTTGTCTCCTGGACGCTACTACTAAGGATGCTGCGGACGACTGATGTCGACCCGGGGTCAGAGGGGTTGTAATAGAAGGACAGGTTCACTGATGCATTCGACATGTAATAGGAGGCGGTAATATTTTCTCCGAAACCTTCTGGGATCACCAGAGCTCCTTTCAAGTCTTTTTCTTGAATATACATTGTGATGTTTTGTGTGGTGTTGATTGTCTCGATTTTCAGGACTGAGATGTTACGGAGCATGTCGAGGTATGTGTGGGACCATGTGGAGTTATCCAGGTCCTGCACATTGAGTGTGTAGGTGGGGTTATCGGTCCCCGAGAAAATCGCACCGAACATCACAATAAGGAGTACAGGGAATACGATGGACCAGAAGATCGTCCCGCGACTTCGCGTCCATCCTTTAAGACTCGCGATAAAATCCGCGATGACGATCTCAACGTTCATGTGGTTTCCTCCTCAGTGAGTCGTGCACCAGTGAGATTCAGAAAAACCTCCTCAAGGTTGGATCGTCGGATATCAACTGTGTCGTATTCAACACAATCATGACGAAGATCAGAGAGTACTTCAAGGACGCGTTCCTTATACGGGATCTTAATCGTGATATCCCCGTTCCCTGATGATGTAGCCTTGAATCCTTTCTCTTCGAGGAGCTCCGTGATTCCCGTGGTTTTACACCCGTGGATACGCATCATCGTCCCCGCTCCATATTTATCGATGAGATCCTCTAATGAACCCTCAGCGATAATCTTTCCTTTATGAATGATTGCGATATGATCCGCAAGAAACTCTGCTTCCTCCATGTAATGCGTTGTGAGAAACACGGTTTTCCCCTGCCGTCGAAAGTTTGCGATAACCCCCCAGACTTCCCGACGTGCTTTCGGGTCTAACCCCGTGGTCGGCTCATCGAGGAACACGATCTGTGGGTCGTTCACTAATGCGATCGCGACACCCACCCGCTGTTTCAACCCGCCAGAGAGATTCCGGTACAACATATTCTTATGATCTATGAGATCCATCGCTTGCATGAGTGCATCGATGTCTGCTCGTTTCTTATACAGCTTCGAAAAATACACGAGCGTCTCCCGTACAGTGAGTCTTTCGAACGAGTGGAATTCCTGCGGGAGGATACCAATGTATTCTTTCACCTCGTTAAACTGTGTCTTAATATCTTTCCCGAGTATTTTCACGGTTCCTGCGGTTGGTTGCCGTACTGATTCAATGATTTCCACGGTCGTGGTTTTGCCTGCACCGTTTGGTCCAAGGAACGCAAAAATCTCCCCCTCTTTTATTTGGAATGAGATATCATTCACTGCAGTGAGGTCTCCATAGACTTTCTTGAGATGAGACACCTCAATCGCAGGAGTACTCGTTTGAGATTGAACTCCCGGGAATAAGAGTCTGCTTTCTTTCCCGCATGCAGGACACGCAACGACTCGATTCTCCCCTGCTTTAGCTGTGAAGGTGACGAGTTCACTGCAATGAGGACAACGAAACTGTACATTGCTCATACATGGATTCCCCTAGAGTATTTTTCAACACATTTAATATAAATTAGGAACTATGAATAAAAACAAGGTATTTAGGTTTATCCCTTACATTATATTATAAGGGCTTCCAGAAAAACACCCAAGACATAAAAGCAAAACATTAAAAATATAAAAGTTATTGTATTAATACTACAGAGAATACCTATGTCATACAATTTCACCTTTGATCTCTCAAAACTATCAGTCCCTTTATTCAAAGAAATCGCGAAGTTCACTGAACAGGAACATATTAACAAAAAACTCGCACATATTGCACATACACTCGTAAAAAAATTCCATATAAACGAACTCACCGGATTATCAGTAGACGATTCAGTAACCATCATCGAAGACTTACTCGCCATACAAATAAAAAACCTCGCGTCACAAACAGGCTTTCAGAACACAAAAAAACGCGCGATATTTCTCCCTCACTGCTGCCGAAAATATTTAGATAACCGCTGTCAAGCCGCCTTCAACCCAGACATCCCCACGTACCAATGCAGACACTGCTCCCCCGATTGCAAAGTCCATCAAGCAACCCTGTTAGCCCAAAAAAACCAGTATGACATCTTTATTTTACCCGGTGGCTCAGGCGTCAGAAAAATATTCCAAAAAAACGGTTACGAAGGCGTCATAGGAGTAGCATGCACCGATGAGCTTCAAATGATACTAAAAATCGTTGACCAATTTCACATCGCCGCACAAACAATCCCTCTCACGAAAAATGGTTGCTCGAACACCGATTTTGATATTGAAACCTTAGTACATGTTATGAAAAATAATGGAACACAGGGTCAATCAGGATAAAACTTATATTTTTTATTCATAACAACTTTTTTTCTAAGAGCCTCATCTGGCCATCAAACGTATACACAATAGGTACTCCTGTGGGAATCTCGACACCAGGTATCTCCTCATCTGAGACGTTCTCCACATATTTCGTAATAGCACGCAGACTATTACCATGTGCCACAATCAACACATTTTTCCCCGCTTGTAACTCGGGGAGAACATAGGTTTTATAGTACGGTGTCGTCCGTTCGCATGTGTCTTTCAGGCTTTCTCCACCAGGAGGATTAATATCGTAGCTTCTCCGCCAGAGTTGAACCTGTTCCGCTCCGTATTTCTTTCTCATCTCATCCTTGTTTAGTCCTTGGAGATCACCGTAGTACCGCTCAGCGAGATCAACTGACTGATGAATCGGGAGTTCGGTTCCTTCTTTACTCGTATGATGTTCCCAGTCATGAATCCGTTTGTCTTCATGGTAAATCACGGGTGTACGTTTGTCATTCAACTCCAACAAAATATAATGCATAGTTTGAATAGCCCGGAGCATGTGAGACACGTACGCCGTATCAAATATGACGTCCTGTAATTTTTTTCCTGCATTTGTTGCTTCTTCGATTCCTTTGGGTGAGAGAGGAACATCCACCCAACCGGTAAACCGGTTTTCCAGGTTCCATTGTGATTGCCCATGTCGAACCATGACGAGTTGCGCCATTTGTTTTACCACCACCTGTTGATATACGTAGAGTAAAAGGTTGAATGGTTTAATGATTTCGTTTAATACCTTTTTTTAGAAAAGTGATTAGAATGGGGATCTAACCATGGGGGAAAGAAAGATATGAAAACAATTTTTTTTTTTATTGTGTTTCATAGTTGGTTTGCCATGGTAGTTAGATCCCCAATCCTATTTATATGCGGTTATACTAGATAAATTTTATGGGTGATGATCCAGATTACTCTTATATCTGTTATTTTCGTGTGTGGTATTCCTTGATTTTATGAGAGGTCATAGAGTAGTGAATATTTGTCCTTCAGGTAAGCAAGGTATACCTGGGAGTTGAGTCCTTCACCACAAGTTTTTTTAATGATATCATCTGCAGTCATCATTCGACCGTATTGGTGGATGTTTTCTCGGAGCCAGGATAAAATGTTGGTGAAGTTACCTTGCGTTATCTCTTCTGAGGTCTGGGGGTGTGTTTCTATGAGTTTTTTGTAGAGTTGTGTGGCGTAGATGGTGCCGATGGCGTAGGTGGGGAAGTATCCGAATTCTCCGGTGCTCCAGTGCATGTCTTGGAGTACTCCTTCGGTGTCGTTGGTTGGGGTGACTCCGAGGAGTTCTGTCGTTTTCTCGTTCCAGCGTTGTGGGAGTTCTTGTACGGTGATCTTGTTGTCGATGAGGTCGAGTTCGAGTTCGAATCTGAGGATGACGTGGAGGCAGTAGGTGAGTTCGTCTGCTTCGATTCGGATGAGTGATGGTCGTACTTGGTTCACCGAGCGGTACCATGTTTCTGAGGTCATGTTTTGGCATTGGTCTACCGCGGTGTTTTGGAAGACCGGGGCGTAGAAGTTCCAGAAGGGTTTGCTTCGGGCGATCATGTTCTCCCAGAATCGGGATTGGGATTCATGGAGTCCGAGTGAGGGGGTATCGGAGATGATGGTGTGTTGGTATTCTCCTCGGGGTAGTCCGAGTTCGTAGAGGGCGTGTCCTGCTTCATGGACGGTGGAGAGGAAAGAGAACAGGGGCTGTTTGTGTTCGAAGTTGGTGGTGATACGAACGTCATCATCGGCGAGGGTCGTGGTGAAAGGATGTGTAGAAACGTCGAGTCGTGATTGTTCTGGGGGGAGATTGAGAAGGGTGATGAGGTGGTGGCAGAGTGTTTGTTGTTGATCCCGAGTGAATTCTATGGTGAGTGGTTTTTGCTGTTTATAGGTTTTACTGGCGGTGATGATATGGAGGAGTTTGGTGAGGTGGGGTTTGAGGGTGGTGAATTCTTGTTTGAGTTTTTGTGCGGTCATGTCTTCTTCGTAGTCGTCGAGGAGGCTGTTGTAGGGGTGTCCGGGGAGTTGTATGAGGTCGCAGTATTCTTTTTCGAGTTCGATGATTTGTTCGAGGTAGGGCGCGAAGATTTGGTATTGGTTTTTTTCTCGGGCTTCTTGCCATCGGGTGTAGGCGAGGGTGGTGGTTTTCGTCATTTTTTCGACGAATGATGCAGGGATTTTTCGTGCTTTGTCTATGTCTTGTTTGAGGCGGGTGACGACAAGCTGGTCTTTTTGGGTGAGACTTTGGTGGTTGTTGTTGAGTGTTTGGATGTGGTTGTAGAATTCGTCGGAGACCACTTTTTGGTGGGCGAGTCGTGAGATGAGGCTGAGTTGTTCTGCGCGTTCATCGTTTCCTTTGATGGGCATGTATGTCATTTGGTCCCAGCCGAGGAGGGCGCCGATGCCGCCGAAGGTGCCGAGTTCTTTTTGTTCTTTGTAGATGAATTCGAGTGATTCTTTCATATCTATTACCTTTTGTTTTTATGAGGTTATTTCGATGCCTATGGGGCAGTGATCAGAACCTGTTATGTCGGGGAGAATGAACGAGTTTTTGACATGTTTTATGAATTCTTTGTTGACGAAGAAGTAATCAATCCGCCAGCCGACATTTCGTTCACGTGCTCTGGTTTTCATATCCCACCAGGTGTACTGGTTTGGTTCTTTGTGGAAATAGCGGAAGGTGTCGATGTAGCCGTGGTCGAGGAAGGTGTCGATCCACGCACGTTCGACTGGTAGGAATCCTGATATTTTTTCGTTTTCTTTTGGTCGTGCAAGATCGATTTCGGTGTGTGCGGTGTTGACGTCGCCGCAGACGATGATGTTGTGG